>DASREE010000033.1:0-14250 GCA_035652235.1 Gaiellaceae bacterium
CCGCCGTCGGCGCCGCCGTGCCACCATGCGGGCGAGATGACGGAGGTCGCCGCACCCAAACGCCGTGTGACGCTCGAGGAGTTGCGTGCCCGACGAAGCACGATCCTCGAGCTCGCAAGCGCGCGGGGCGCGCGAAACGTCGCGGTCTTCGGCTCCGTCGCGAGAGGCGACGCGGACGAACGAAGCGACGTCGACTTCCTCGTCGACATGGACGAGGACCGCAGCCTCTTCGACCTCGGCGGGCTCCTGGTCGACCTCCAGGAGTTTCTCGCATGCGAGGTCGACGTCGTCACGCGGAACGGGCTGAGAGAGCGGATCCGCGACCGCGTTCTCGCGGAGGCGCAGCCGCTGTGAGAAGCGATCGCGAGCGTCTCGAGGACATCCTGGAGGCGTGCGAAAGCATCAGCGGAGAGGTCGCGCCCCGGCGAGATCAGCTCGAGTCCGACGTGCTGTTGCGGCTCGCGACGGAGCGGCTGATCGAGATCATCGGCGAGGCCGCGGCGAACGTCTCGCCGGAGCTGCGCGCCGCGCACCCCGAAGTGGACTGGAGCCAGCCGGTCGGGATGCGGAACATCCTCGTGCACCGGTACTTCGGCATCGACGTCGCTCTCCTCCGCCGCGCGGTCGAAGACTCCGCTCCCGCGCTCGAGGCAAAGGTCCGCGCGATCCTCGAGGAGCTCAAGTGAGCTCGAACGGCCTCGTCCAGCTGCTGTGGGACTACTGCAGCGTTTTCTGGGACGACAATTCTTGCCGCCCGAGGCGGAGGCTAGGATCTCATGGCGAACTCTGAGGCGGTGAGCAGCAAGACCAACGGACGCTTCGATACTCCCCTCTACACGGTCGCTGAGGCGGCGCGGTTCCTCGGCGTGCCTCCGTCGAGCTTCGGTAACTGGGCGCGCGGCTACAAGGCGACGTTCAAGAGCCGGAAGCCGGTAGTCGGGAGGCCGATCGTCACGTCCTTCGACGCTTCCCGCAACTACCCGTCGATCCCGTTCGTCGGCCTCGCCGAGGGATTCGTCGTGCTGGCGTTCCGTCGCGCGGGTGTCAGCCTGCAGCACATCCGGAAGGCAGTTGCAGTGCTCGAGCGCGAGGTTGGGATCGACCACGCGCTGGCGTCACAGCGTCTGTTCACGGACGGCGCAAGCGTCCTCTATGACTACGCGGCGGAGGAGAACGACGAGGAGCTCCTGACTCACGTCGTAACGCAGCAGCGCGTGCTTGCCGACGTTGTCCGCGACTACCTCCGCCTGGTCACGTATGGCTCCGACGGGTGGCCCGAGAAGCTCGTATCGCCCGCCACGCCACGGCCGGTCGTCGTGGCGGATCCCAAGCGCTCGTTCGGCCAGCCGATCTTCATCCGCGGCGGCGTGCGCGTCGAGGACGTGCTCGACCGCTGGCGCGCCGGCGAATCGCTGGCCGAGGTCGCGGAGGACTTCGGCGTTCCTCCCGAGGACGTCGAGGACATCCTCCGTGTCGCACTCCCCGCAGCAGCTTGAGTTCTTCCTCGATCGCAGCCTCGGACGGCACCGCGTCGCCGAGGCCCTGCGCGCAGCCGGATGGACGCTTCGAACGCACCACGAGGTCTACGGTGACCGGGACGAGGAGGTTCCGGATATCGAATGGCTCGAGCTCTGCGGCCGCGAAAACCTCCCGGTGCTCACGAAGGACCGCCGCCTCCGGTACCGGCGCGCCGAGATCCAGGCGATCCGCCGCTTCGGCGTCCGCGCCTTCGTCCTCACGGGCGGCAGCCTGACTGCAGCCGAGCAGGCGGCGCGTTTCGACCGGAGCCGCGCTCGGATCGAAGAAGCGTGCGCGGCGGCCGGCCCCTTCGTCTACGCCGTTCACGCCGAGAGGATCGTAAGAATCTTCTCCTGATGAGCTCGAACGGCCTCGTCCAGCGGCTGTGGAGCTACTGCAACGTCCTCCGCGACGACGGGCTCTCCTACGGCGACTACCTGGAGCAGCTCACGTACCTGCTCTTCCTGAAGATGGCGGACGAGCAGACGAGGCCGCCGTTCAACCGGCCGGCGTTCATCCCGGAAGGGCTCGACTGGCAGAGCCTGCTCGCCCGCGACGGCGACGAGCTCGAGGTGCACTACCGCCATCTCCTGAGCGAGCTCGGCCGCCGGCCGGGGATGCTCGGGGTCGTCTTCCGCAAGGCGCAGAACCGCATCCAGGATCCTGCGAAGCTGCGCCGGCTGATCGTCGACCTGATCGACCGCGAGCGCTGGATGACGCTCGACGCCGACGTGAAGGGCGACGCCTACGAGGGGCTGCTGCAGCGAAACGCGGAGGACGTGAAGACGGGGGCAGGCCAGTACTTCACCCCGCGGCCGCTGATCAAGGCGATCGTCGAGGTGATGCGCCCCGAGCCGGGCATGACGATCTGCGACCCGGCCTGCGGCACCGGCGGCTTCCTGCTCGCCGCGCACGAGTACGTCTCCCGCGCCTACCCGTACCTCGATCCGGACGAGAAGCGGCACCTCCGCTTCGACGCGCTGCGCGGAGTCGACATCGTCGACACGGTCGCGCGCCTCTGCGTGATGAACCTGCTCCTGCACGGCATCGGCGCCGAGGACGCCGACAGCCCGATTACGGTCGACGACTCGCTCAAGGCCGACCCCGGCGAGCGCTACGACATGGTCCTCACCAATCCGCCGTTCGGCAAGCGCTCGTCGATGACGGTCGTGAACGCCGAGGGCGAAACGGAGCGCGAGGACTTGGTCATCGTCCGCGACGACTTCTGGGCCTCGACCTCGAACAAGCAGCTCAACTTCCTCCAGCACGTGAAGACGCTGCTCACGATCGGCGGGAAGGCGGCGATCGTCGTCCCCGACAACGTCCTCTTCGAAGGCGGCGCCGGCGAGACCGTGCGCCGCAAGCTCCTGCACGAGTGCGACGTCCACACGCTCCTGCGCCTGCCGACGGGGATCTTCTACGCGCAGGGGGTGAAGGCGAACGTCCTCTTCTTCGAGCGCAGGCCGGCCTCCGAGGCGGCGGCGACGTCGACGCTCTGGGTCTACGACCTGCGGACGAACATGCACTTCACGCTCAAGCAGAACCCGCTCCGCTACGAGCACCTCGACGACTTCGTCCGCGCCTACAACGCCGAGGATCGCCGCGCGCGGACCGAGAGCGAGCGCTTCCGCCCGTTCACGTACGAGGAGCTCCTCCAGCGCGACAAGGTCAACCTCGACCTGATCTGGCTGCGCGACGAGTCGCTCGACGACTCCGAGCGCCTCCCGCCGCCCGACGTGCTCGCCCAAGAGATCGCGGAGGATCTCGAGGCCGCCCTGGCCGAGTTCTCGGCGATCGCCGCGAGCTTGCGGCGCGAGCCTGCCTCGCCATGAGCGACGGGATCTTCCTCCTGCGCGGCGACGAACTCCTCGCGCCACAGGCGCTGGATCTTCTTGCGGTTCGCCACCCAGCCCTCGCTGCGCAGGCAAGCCCAGGCCTTGCGGTAGCCCCAGCGCGGATGGGCGCGGGAGAGCTCGCGCAGGCGAGCGCGAAGGGCGTCGTCGCGATCTGCCTTCCGCAGTCGATGGCGCTGGGTCGAGCGGTGCTGCCCTGCGATCCGGCACGCCCGCCGCTCGAGAGAAGCCGAGACGATCCTCGAGCATCGCTACGGCCTCGCGTCTGCGCGACGAGCATCCCCACGTTTCCCTTCGCGATCTCCCGCAGCGCCCGGTTCTCGAGCAGCTGGTCGGCGACCATCCGCTTCAGCTTGACGTTTCTCGCGCTCGAGCTCCTTCAGGCGCTTGGCGTCCTGCGCCTTCAAGCCGCCGTCCTGGGCGCGCCAGCGGTGCAGCGTCTGCTCGGAGACCTCGAGCTGCTTGGCGACCAGTGCGACCTCCCGGCCTTCCCCGAGCAGCCGCTCGGCCTCCCTGAGCTTCCTGATCATCCGCTCCGGCGTGTGCCGGCGCCGTCTCCTCTGTCCCATCGCTTCGACTGTCCTCCTTGCCCATGACTGGGCGGTAAGACTCCCGGAACGACCGGACCGATCTCAGGGGGTCACGTCACGGCAGCTGAGCGAACAGCGGTCGGCCGAGGCAGCCACGTCCGAGGCGAAGCATGAGCCAGAGCGTCGCGCGAGGCAGCCCTTCAGGCAAGCCGGAGCTGCTGGCCGGAGCGTGACGCGGGCGTCGCGACGACGACGGTACCCTCGAACACCTCCGGGCCGAGAAAGGCCTTCATCAGCTTGTCGTGAGTCCGATGGCGGAGCAGCTGCGCCTCGATGCGGACGGCGGCAGCGTATTCCAGAGGGTCGGCCGGTCGCTCCCCCGGGAGACGCCGCTCGAGGATCCGTTCGGCCGCCCACCAGTAGACGGCGTTGGCGGCGACCTCGACCTCGAGCATGCGGTAGGGAACGTACTCGCGCACACGGCCGCGGGCGAAGCCGGCCTGGCGGGCAGCGCGCTCGAGGGCCTTGAACTCACGACGGCCCTCGTAGACGGTAACGACACCCGTCTCGGGCTCGAACTCGGCCTCGACGTGGGAATCCTCGTCCTTGCGGGCGATCTCGCGTACCCAGCCCGATGCGTGGTGGCGGACGACGTAGACGACGAGCTCGGCGTCGTAGCCGCCGGCCTCGGTGAACGCCGACAGCCGCGAGCCGGGCTCGGCGGAGACGCGGGCGCGCAGCGTACCGGTGACCCGCGACCAGCCGCCCTGGACCGGGTCGGGCACGTCGTGTCGCCAGAGCCGCAGCGAGAGGCCGGGATCCGTAGCGATCTCGATCGGCGTGCCGGGCGCGATGCGGGTCGGGTCGAAGAGCAGCGAGACGCCGCGCTGCTCGCCCGGATGGAGCCTGACCGGCGACTGCTTGAAGCGCATCGGCGCGTCGGGTCCGACCGTCGGCGAACCCGGTTGCGGCGGCGTCCCAGATGGCGCCGGCTGCTGCCCTCCCTCGACCGGCTGCTGCTCGCCCGCTCCTCCGCGGGTGAAGCCGGCGTGTCCGGGGGCGTCGAACGCGGCTCGGAGGGCCTCGTTCAGGGCGCGCAGACCGACCTCGTCGCGGACCGCGATCTCCCGGCCCGCGCGCACGAGCCGCGCGCCCGCCCGTCGCTCCTCCGCCTCGACGATCGGGCGGACGATGCGCTCGATCGCCGCATAGAGCCGCTGGACGAGCGGGTGGGCATCGTTGAGGCCGCCGCGGTCGACCCGGACGACGACCTGCGGCCGTGGCGTGTCGAGTGCCTCCCGTTGCAGCCGCTCGATGGCCTCGCAGCGCACCTCGCCGTACAGGTGACGGGCGCCTGGCCGTGCCTCGAGGCCGGCGAGCGTCGTCTCGTGCGCTGCCCTGCCGGAAAGGACGATGAGACCGCCGCGGCGAGAAGCTCGCGCGGGGCTGAGCGGGATCGGCTGCGCCGAGCGCCGCACGACAACGTGCGCCGCCACGCCGCGACCGAGCTCGATCTCGCCGTCGAACAGCACCGGCCGCTCCGGGTCGGGCTCAGGAGGGGCGTAGCGCACGAGCTGGAGCGGCTCTCCCGGGAGCTCGAGCAGGAGCTCACGACTCTCGTCCTCGAGAATCGGCCGCAGCTGCACGAGGTCGGCGACGAGCCGCCGCAGGCGCGGGCTCGGCGGCAGC
Organism: Gaiellaceae bacterium; assembly: GCA_035652235.1. Lineage (GTDB taxonomy): Bacteria > Actinomycetota > Thermoleophilia > Gaiellales > Gaiellaceae > PALSA-612. The sequence continues at coordinate 5,591 of DASREE010000033.1, forward strand.
CGGCCACCCGCGAGCGGCACGGTCACCCGCGTGCCTTCGTCGGGGATCCCGAGCTGGTGGCGGACGGCACGCGTCGCCGGAGCGTCGAGGACGTGGATGTAGAGGTACGGCTCGTCGCCGCCCGCCGGGAGGAACCACGACTCGACCGCGCGTTCGCCGCGCACTCCCTGAATGCGCCCGCCTCCCTGGGCAAGCCAGACGTCGCGCAAGCCGCGGCCGAAGAGGCCACGCTGCCCTTCGTGCGCGGGTGCCTCGCCCAGGGCTCCGAGACGCCGATCGACGAGCTCGGCGTCGAGACCCTCACCGTCGTCCAGACAGACGACCTCGTACTGCCAGCTGCGCAGCGCCGGCACGCGCAGGCCGCGCAGCGCGGTTTTCCAGGCCTGCACGAAATCGGGATCTGCCAAGCCGATCCGAAGCTGGATTCGGCCGTGTTCCCGACCGGCCGCTGCGATCGCAGCATCGGCGTTCGTCACCACCTCCGGGATGATCTGAGCGAGGTCGATCCCCGCCTGAGCAAAGTTCTCCCGGAAGTAGCGCCCCCGGACACGCCCGTGGCGCAGCTTCGACGCGTCGATGGCCACGAGCGGAGGATAAGCCCAGGGAACGCCGGCTCCGATCCCCTTCGCAGCTGCTCGTCGCGACCAGCGGCTGCTCCGCGGTACGCCGGGAACCCACGCCTTCGGCTTCCCGTCAGGGAGCCGGCTCGAGGGTGCTCCCGGCGGTGGCCTCGCGGAGGAGACCCTCCAGGTCGAGGCGGCGCGTGACCATGGCCAGGCGGCCGTCGCTCTCCCGCGGCCACTCGTCCGCGGGCCGATCGCAGTACAGCTCGACGCCGTTGCCGTCGGGATCCCGGAGGTAGAGCGCCTCGCTCACCCCATGGTCGCTCGCGCCGTCCAGCGTGATGCCGGCGGCGATCAGGCGCCGGAGCGCATCGGCGAGCGCCGCGCGGCTCGGATACCTGATGGCCAGGTGGTAGAGGCCGGTCGTGCCGAGCGGAGGCGGGGATCCGCCCCGGCTCTCCCAAGTGTTCAGGCCGATGTGATGGTGGTAACCGCCCGCCGACACGAAGGCCGCCTCGTCGCCGAGTCGCTGCTGCAGCTCGAACCCGAGCACGCCGCAGTAGAAGGCGAGAGCGCGGTCGAGGTCGGCCACCTTGAGGTGGACGTGGCCGATTGTCGCGCCGGGGTCGATCGGGCCGCGCCGAGGCGCGCGCTCGCTCATGCTGCGGCGAACCCCTCGAGGGTGGAGGCGACGAGGGTCGGAAGGGTGTCGAGGTTGTAGCCGCCTTCGAGCACCGCTGCGAGCCGGGGCGCGAGCGCCGCGGTGCGCCGCGCCAGCTCCCGGAAGCCCTCGGCGGTGACGCGCATGCCGGCGAGCGGATCGGCCTCGTGCGCGTCGAAGCCGGCCGAGACGAGCACGAGGTCGGGCCCGAACCGCTCCAGCGCAGGAGCCACGACGTGCTCGAACGCGCGCAGGTACTCCTCGTCCCCCGAGCCTGCGGACATGGGCACGTTGACGATCGTATCCGCTTGGTCTTCCGGGCCGCCGCTTCCCGGGTAGAACGGCCACTGGTGGAGCGAGACGTAGAGCACGCCCGGATCTCCGCCGACGATTGCCTGCGTGCCGTTACCGTGGTGCACGTCCCAGTCGAGGACGGCGACCCGCTCGTGGCCGAGCGTCGCCTGCGCGTGGCGCGTCGCCACGGCCGCGTTGTTGAAGATGCAGAAGCCCATTGCGCGCGCGCGCAGCGCGTGGTGTCCCGGCGGCCGAATCAGCGCGAACGCCTCGCGTTCCACCGCCTCGAGCGCGGCGCCGGCGGCGAGGAGCGCGGCCTCGAACGTCGTCTGTGAGGCGGGCGTGTCGCCGTCGAGCCAGGTCGGCGCCTCGACCCGACGGACGAGCTCCACGTAGCGGTCGTCGTGGCAGCGCACGATCGCCTCGACCCCCGCCGGGCGCGCCTGCGTCCACTGCGGGAAGGCGCGCTGCAGGACGGCGATCCGCTCGGGTGTCTCCGGATGGTGTCCGGTCGGGTGCAGGCGACCGAGCGCGTCGTGGCTCACGAGCTCGATCGCGAGCCTCCGTCTTCCGCGATCTCCGCCAGCCGCTCGGCGAGGCCGGCGAGGCCCCACGACCCGACGAGAGACGACGCCTCCGCCCAGGTCGGGGATTGATCGGCAAGGGAGGGGAGAGGGGCGGAGGCGTCGAGCGTTGCTATTCGCCGGTACAGGCGAAGTTCCTCCGCCTGTGCGGAAAACCGCCCGGCGGCGAGCGCAGCCTCGAGCGAGCCGTACCGCTCGAGCACCGAGGCCGCGGCCTTCGCACCGACGCCGCGGGCTCCGGGGATGCGGTCGGACGGATCGCCGCGCAGGGCGATGAAGTCGGCGACCTGGTGCGGGCGGACGCCGTAGCGCTCGTACACCTCCTGCGGGCCGATCCGTGCCAGCACCGACACGCCGCGAATCGGCTGCAGGATCGTCGTCAGCTCCGAGGCGAGCTGGAAGGCGTCACGGTCGGAGGTGGCGACGAGCGTTCTGCGACCCTCGGCCTCCTGGCGGGCGACTGCGGCCGCGAGGAAGTCGTCCGCCTCGTAGCCCGGTGCCTTCGCGCAGGCGAAGCCGAAGGCGACGACGACGTCGGGCAGGAGCGCGAGCTGCTCGAGCAGCGCCGTGTCGAACTGGCGCCCGGCCTGGTAGCCCGGGAATGCCTCCGTCCTGTACGTCGGCTCGCCGAGGCTGTCCCACCCGACGAGGACCGCCCGGGGACGCTCCTGCTGCCACAGCCGGACGAGGAGGTTCGCGAAGCCGACGATGGCGCCGGCCGGGCGGCCGTCTGCACGGACGATCGACTTCGGCAGCGCATGGTAGGCGCGATGGGCGAAGGAGTCCCCGTCGACGGCGAGGAGCGGTCTCACCGGTCGTCGAGCAGCCCCTCGATCGCCTGCATGAGTCGCTCGGTGGCTGTCCGGGCCGCGTCCTTCACCGGCTGTCCCTCGAGATCGGCGACGGGGATCGGGGGGCCGTAGACGACGCGCAGCCGGGCGAGCCTGAGCAGACGGTCAGTGCCCGTGATCGCGGCTGGGACGAGGGGGACGCCCGCAGCGAGGGCGATGCGGGCGGAGCCGGCACGCGGCCGCGCCGTGAACCGCTTCCGCAGCCCCTTCGACCGCCGCGTCCCTTCCGGGAACATGGCGACGATGTGGCCGGCCTTGCACAGCCGGATGGCCGTCTCGATCGACTGCACGTCGTGCTCGCCCCGACGCACCGGGAATGCGCCGGCCGCGCGCAGGACCGGAGCGAGCAGCGGGTTGAAAAGCTCCGCCTTCGCCATGAAGAACAGCTGGCGCCTGGGCCACAGCGGCAGCCCGAGCGGCCAGGGGTCGAAGTTCGAGGTGTGGTTGGCGGCCAGGACGCATCCGCCCGGCGGGATGTTCTCGAGCCCGCGGACTTCGAGCCGGTAGACACCGAAGACGATCGGCCAGCTGACGGCGCCGACGAAGGTGTAGAAGGGTGTGGGCACGGCGAACCAAGTATCGGCCACGCGGCGAAGGCCCGCGCCGCTGCCTCGCCTCCTCGGCGCGCCGGGGCGCGGACGCTATGGTGTCGCGCGTGCCGAAGACCCTCGTTATCACGGAGAAGCCGTCCGTCGCGCGCGACATCGCGTCGGCGCTACCCGGACGGTTCGCAAAGCACGAGGGTTACCTCGAGTCGGACGACTACCTCGTCACCTACGCGGTGGGTCATCTCGTCGAGCTCGCCGATCCCGAGGAGTATGGAGCGAAGTTCAAGCGCTGGCGCTATGCCGATCTGCCGATCGTTCCGTCGACGTTCAAGCTGCGCCCCCGCGACGAGCGGTCGCGCAAGCAGCTCAAGGTCATCCACGGCCTGCTCGCGCGCGATGACGTCACCGAGGTTGTGAACGCCTGCGACGCAGGACGGGAAGGCGAGCTCATCTTCGCGTACACGTACGAGACGGCCAAGGTGAAGAAGCCGGTGAAGCGCCTGTGGCTCAACTCGATGACCAAGCGCGCGATCGAGGAGGCGTTCGCGCGGCTCAGGCCCGCCGAGGAGATGCAGAACCTCGAGGCGGCCGCGCGCTCGCGTTCCGAAGCCGACTGGCTCGTCGGCATGAACGCCACCAGGGCGGCGACGATCCGCCTGCGTTCCGCGTTCGACGGCGCGGTCTCGCTGGGCCGCGTACAAACGCCGACGCTCGCGCTGGTCGTCGCGCGAGAGCTGCAGATCCGAGACTTCAAGCCCGAGCCGTACTGGCTCGTGGAGGCCCGCTTCGAGGCGAGCGGAGAACGCCTCTACACGGGCCGTTATCTCGGTGGGAAGCGGCTCGAGGAGCGGGCGGCGGCGGCCGTGGTCGAGGCGTGCTCGGGCCGCTCCGGCACGATCACGAAGCTCGAGCACAAGGAGGAACGGGAGCTTCCGCAGCTGCTCTACGACCTGACCTCGCTGCAGCGGCACGCGAACACGCTCTTCGGGTTCTCGGCGCGGCGCACACTCGCCGCGGCGCAGAAGCTCTACGAGGACCGCAAGGCGATCACGTACCCGCGCACGAACGCCCGCTACCTGTCGAGCGACCTCGTCGACGAGATCAGGCCGACGGCGGAGTTCCTCGCACGCCAGCCGGCGTACGCCTCGGCGGCTGCACATGTGCTCTCGCTCGCTTCCCTTCCGCTCGGACGTGTCGTCGCCGACGACAAGGTCGGCGACCACCACGCGATCGTGCCCACCAAGGCGGAGCACCGAGTGGCGAGCTTCTCGGAGGACGAACAGAAGGTCTACGACCTCGTCGTGAAGCGTTTTCTCGCCGTCTTCCACCCCGAGGCCGTGTACCAGCGCACGCGCGTGGAGACGACGGTGGCCGAGCATGTCTTCCGCACGAGCGGGCGCGTGCTCGTCGAGGCGGGCTGGAAGTCCGTCTACGGCGAGGAGGCGGCGCCCGACCGCGACGAGGACGACTCCGGAGGCGACCAGCTGCTGCCGCGGCTCGAGCAGGGAGAGAACGTGGAGACGCGCTCGGTCGAGTCGCTGGCGAAGACGACGCAGCCGCCGAGACGCTACACAGAAGGTTCGCTCCTCGCCGCGATGGAGACTGCCGGCAAGGACATCGAGGACGAAACACTGCGGGAGGCGATGAAGGACTCGGGGATCGGCACCCCCGCGACGCGCGCGGCGATCATCGAGCGCCTGATCTCGGTCGGCTACATCGAGCGCGACGGACGCGCCCTGCACGCCACGCCAAAGGGCGTTCAGGTGATCGGGCTGCTGAACGGCCACCCGCTCACCTCACCGGAGCTGACTGGCGAGTGGGAGCACCGCCTCGGCCTGATCGAGCGCGGCGAGGATCGGCGCGAGCAGTTCATGGACGACATCCAGCGGTTCACCGCGGAGACGGTCGCCGACCTCGACAAGCTCAAGGACGTCACGATCGAGCGGGCGAACCTGGGCCCCTGCCCCGTCTGCGGGCGGGACGTGATCGAGAACCGGAAGGGCTACTCCTGCTGGACGAAGGACGATCCCGGCTGCGGCTTCGTGATCTGGAAGAAGAAAGCCGGCAAGACGCTGCCCGTGTCGGTTGTCCAGGAGCTGATGGCCAAGGGGCGGACGGAGAAGCCCGTCAGCGGCTTCCGGGGCCGCTCCGGCCGCAGCTTCAGTGCCAAGCTCGTGCTCGTGCAGGCAGACGACGGAAAGTGGCGGGTCGAGTTCGACGAGGACTGGGCAAGGGAGCCGCGGCCGGTCGCCCGGAGCCCGGGCGCGGCCGGCGACGAGCCGCAAGCCGCACCTGTGGAAGAATAGTTCAAGAAACGTTTACACCCCGACCCAGACGCTTAAACAGGCTCGTGCAAACCTTTGCCTGGCTTGCGCGTCTGTGTTCGTGAGGGTCCGGCGACGCGGAGGCCGGACGTCCGGAGGGAGCGGAATACTCCCCCGGAGGCGCCCGTTGCGCCACGTATGAAACCCCGGAACAGGGGAAGGCTTCTCCTGGCAGCACGACGAATTACCGCCTAGAGTCAGAACGAGCTTCGCACGCCGACGCAGAAACGAAAGGACGAGCACAAGCGTTGACCCAGAATCAGCTGCAGGAGCTGCTCGAGAGCGAGCAGGCCCGTGTCCTTCTCGAGGGCGCCGAGGAGCGCGGCTACCTCCTCCCGGCCGAGCTCGAGGTGTTCGCGCTCGAGCACGACCTCGCCGAGGACGACGTCGAGGCGCTGACCCGTGAGCTCGAGGCGATTGGGCTCGAGGTCGGGCAGCCGGTCGGCGACGACGCCGAGCCTGCCGCTCCCGCCCTGAATCTCGAGGCCGCCGAGATCTCGGGTGCCGCGGACAGCCTGCAGCTCTTCCTGGCCGACGTCGGGAAGCACAAGCTCCTGACGGCGGCGGAGGAGGTCACGCTCGCGAAGCGGATCGAGCGAGGTGACACGGTCGCGAAGCGGAAGATGATCGAGTCGAACCTTCGGCTCGTCGTGTCCATCGCCAAGGGCTACCGAGGGCTGGGAGTGCCGTTCCTCGATCTGATCCAGGAGGGAACGCTCGGGCTGAACCGTGCCGTGGAGAAGTTCGACTGGCGCCGCGGCTACAAGTTCTCGACGTATGCGACCTGGTGGATTCGCCAGTCGGTGCAGCGGGCAGTCGCGAACCACGCCCGCACGATCCGCGTCCCGGTGCATGTGGTCGAGCGCCAGCAGAAGCTCGGCCGGGCGGCGCGCCGGCTCGAGGTCGAGCTGGGGCGGGAGGCGACGAAGGACGAGCTCGCCGAAGCGACCGGTTTGCCGATGCAGCACATCGACGAAGCGCTCGGAGCGGCGCATGCCTCGGTCTCGCTGAATCAGACGGTGGGTGCCGACGACGAGGGAGAGCTCGGCGACCTGTTCGCCGATCGCGAGGCGGCCGATCCGTTCGACGAGGCGGAAGAGTCCCTGCGCCGGCAGGGCGTGCGCCGGGCGCTGGACGCGCTGCCGGAGCGCGAACGGAGGATCCTGGAGCTTCGCTTCGGTTTCGAAGGGGAGCCGTGGACCCTCGAGGCGATCGGCAACGAGCTCGACCTGACGCGCGAGCGCGTCCGGCAGCTCGAGAGCCAGGCCCTGGCCCGGCTCGCCGCCCTGCGCGAGCTGCAGACCGTCGCCGCTGCCTGAGCCGCCGCCCGGACGCGAGTCCGTAGCTCCGAACGTGCCTGCCCTGCCAGGCCGGCCACCGGCTCGGGAGCAGGGGGTTCGCTTGCATCCCTCGAAGCGGGGTCGGTTCTCCTAAAGACGCACGTCGCTTCGGCCGATAGGCGGAAGCGTGGACGCTGCCGAGCGCAACGAGATCCTGAGTCGCTACGCGGACCACGCTCGGCGTTTCGAAGCGGCTGCCGCGCGTCGCTCGAGCCGGAGCGCGGAGATCATTCCGTTCTCGGCCCCCCTCCGTGACCTCGAGCAGGAGCCGACGCCACGGGAAGTCCAGGTCCTCCAGCTGATCTCGGAAGGTCTGGTGAACCGGGAGATCGGAAAGGTCCTGTTTCTCTCAGAGGAGACCGTCAAATCGCACGTTCGGCACCTACTCGCCAAGCTGCAAGCACGCTCCAGGGCCCACGCGGTCGCAATCGGCTTCAGACGCGGCATCCTGAGCTGATCGCTCAAACTTGGCGTCGCGTACCCGCTGCGGCTCGACTGTCGAATCTGCGCTGCGCTCTCAACAGGAGGCGTGCAGATCAGTATGCATCAAGTGTCGCTTACCAGCCGGTGAGGCCTTTGACGCTCATCGCCAAGACTACTCCTCTCCCAGGAGACTAACGGCGATGCCGCTTATACCTCATATGGGTGAGAGGCGCAACCACCAATGAGCCCACCTCGCCCGCTGACGCGCTTGTTTCGCGACGCGCAGTCGCCCATTCTGGCGTGGCTTGGATGCCTCGTAGCAGGGAGCATTGCCCTAACAACAGCCTTGGTAGCTACAGGATGGACCCCGGGGAACATTGCAGTCTTGGCAGGCTTGAGCGCTGTCGCGGTGATCGCGGAGCGCGGGCGCGTGCAGTTGACGAGCAACCTCCAGTTCTCGATTTGTCTCCTTCCCACGTTGTTGGCTGGATCCCTCTTCGGCCCGTTAGCCGCAATGGTGGTTTGGGGAACTTCGATGTTGGGAGGGTACAACCGCAATGCCCCCAGTCCGTACCTGAGGCTTGCGATCTACATGGCGAGCCGCTCTCTCGCAGGGGCAATGACAGGACTCGTTTCATATGAGGTCGTTCATCGATTGGGAGAAGCTCGGTTCGGAAGCTACGTCATCGGGACCGGTGTAGGCGCCCTCGTTGCCCAAGGCCTGGACGTCATCTTCGCTTCGCTGACGCTTCGACTCCGAAGGACGGGGGGAGCGCGGATCGTATTGAGGTCTTCGGGGCCACTTGTGGCGGTCGTGGTGCCGCTGTACACGCCGATTGTCGCCGCGCTCGCCTACGCCTACGCCGAGATCTCCCCCTGGGCGCTCGTCATGTTCTTCGTGCCGGCGCTGGCGGCTCAGCGATCATTTGGGATGTACCAGGATCAGCGTCGGCTGGCGAGGGACCTGGCGGCCGCGAACGTCAGGCTCGAGCGCGCCAACCTCTCCTTCGCCACGGCGCTCGTGGCGACCCTCGACGCCCGGGATCGCTACACGGCAGGCCACTCCGCCGCC
>DASREE010000034.1:0-46175 GCA_035652235.1 Gaiellaceae bacterium
TTGTGATCGGATGTTCGGCTACGGGGAAGCGAGGCGCTCGGCGACCAGGTCGAGCGGTTCCGCGTAGACGCCGCCGCGGTTGTGCGGCGTGCGGCGGAGGTGGTGCTTGAGCTTGCGGACTACAGCTTCGTCGAGTTCGCCACCGAATTCGAGCTGGTAGCGGAGCGAGAACGCCATCTCGTTCATGAACCCCAGCACACTCCGGCTCGACGTCTTCGCGACATGGACGTCGTCGGCGTCGAGCTGGCCGAGAACGGCGAGCGGAAAGCCCTCCGCGCGGAGCTCTTCCTCGATGGCTCGTACGACGTAGGCGCCGAGCGGGCGCAGATTGGCCGGGCGCGTGTGACGGCCGAGGCGGAAGCCCGTCGCCGCGTCGACCGTATCGCCTTCTCGACCGCCAAGCCCTGCGAGCCGACGACGAAGTCGCACATCTCGCACGTCGTCGCCGACAGCGCGCTCGAGGTCGGGATCGCGCGCGAGCTGGAGCGCGACGAACGGGTCGTCGCCTACGCGAAGAACGACCGGCTCTTCCTCGAGATCCCGTACCGCTACCTCGGCAAGACGCTCCGCTACCGGCCCGACTTCATCGTCAGGCTCGCCAACGGCCGCATGCTCCTGATCGAGGGGAAGGGCCGGAAGGACGAGAAGGACGACGCGAAGGAGACGGCGTCGAAGCGCTGGGTGGCGGCGGTGAACGGGTGGGGAAAGCTCGGCACCTGGTCGCACCACGTCTGCTTCAAGGAGTCGGACGTGGGGGTCGCGCTCAACGGAGAAGCCAACGGCTGACGCGCGTCGCCGGGTGGTCAGTGCGATCAGCTCGGCTGGCGCCCTGACTGTTCAATCCTCAAGCGGATTGCGTCCGAGTTCGGCGTTCGTGAGCTTCTCCGCGTCGTAGAGCGCCGTAGCGGTCGTCCCCTTCCGGCTCGCGATCTTCTCCAGGTGCGACCACGGGTCCTCCGCCGGCTTGTTCGCGGCTCGGAGCACCCAGACCTGCGCCGCGTCGCGTCGGGTGTGCGCAGCGATCCACGGAAGGTAGGTGAGGACAAGGCCCGTCGCCTTCAAGGGATCGTGCCCCGCTGCGTGCGCCACGACGAGGGTGAGCCGCGTTTGCATCAGCACCGCCAGCTCGCGCGGGAGCGAGAGCATCCCGGCGTCGGTCGTCAGGAGTCCGTCCCATTCGCGTTCGTGGTGGTGCAGCGCGAGGAGGACCTTCCAGTCGTCCAGATCGGCGAGGCGTGCGTCGATGTCGGCGAGCGCAACGAGCTCGGCTTCCGCCATGAACTCGCTGAGCGCCGAGACGATCGGCTGCGGGAAGTTCTGGTCGAGGGCGAACAGCCGCCGCGGCACGGCGGCGTCCCCTACGCGACGGCTCGAAGATTGCCCTGGAGCTCTCGCTCGAGGTCGAGCGCTTCGGCGATCGCGTTCCGCGGCGCGATCGGATAGAGGGCTGCGATCTTCGCCTCGGACAGCCCGCGTTGCCTGAGCGCTGCGAGCGCGATCGTCTCGATGCGCGTCTTGACGATGTGAGGCGAGCCGGAGAGCTTGCCGGGAATGATCCGCAGGCTCGGTCGCGGCTGGTACAGGTTCGGTGCTCGTCCTTGTTCGGTCTCGAACGGCGCGATCAAGTCGAGCATGTCGCCATCGAGGACGCGTTGGCCGTCGACGCTGCTCACCCCATCGGCGGTGATGAAGACGCGCCCGGTGCGATCGACGGCGACGCTGGGGCCTCGCTCCTCGGTCCAGAGCTCGAGGTCGATCTCGCGCAGCTCCTCGAGCGCGCGCCGAACCGCGGGCATGCTCGTCGCCGGCACCGAACGGCCGTCGCTGACGGTCTTCGACTGGCGCAGCCAGTAGATCGTGCGAAGCGCCATGAGGTCGGGGTAGGACCAAAGCTTGATCCGTTCCGGCGAGATCCGCGGGACGAGAATCTCGTTTCGCGCCCAGTAGTGGATCGTGCTCTTCGGGACGCCCGAGAGCGCTGACGCGCGGTCGGCGGTGTAGGCGCCTCGCAGATCGTGGGTCTTCATGCGCGCAGTATCCGTGTAGGCCGTTGGGTGTGTCCAGACGCAGTCGTTCCGATGTCCGCGAGTAAACGCTCGATCAAGCTTCGCGCTCGGCTTGGACGACCCTGCGCCGCGGCCCGCAGGCGACTCGGCGTGGTCAGCTCCCGTTCGAGCGCTTGCCCGACGGCCATCTCGATCTGCTCCGGCTGTGTCCCTGCTTCGAGCGCGTCGAGGATCGTTCGCTCCGGCGACGTCGTCGGGAGCCCACGGATGGAGCGGACCTCGTCGTCCGAGAGCGGCTCGCGCGGGAAGTGGAGGCGGACGCCGGTGGGCGCCGTCCGGTGCCTGTAGCGGCGGGGGAGCGTGAGGTGGACCTTGGACGGGATCACATCCGAGAGGTCGTAGAGCTCCAGCGCAGTCTCGTGCGAGACGACCGCGATCTCCGCACCGATGAGCATCCATGCGGCGGTGACGTGGTCGAACGGCGACGAAGGGTAGAAGCGCAGGCGGTAGAGCCCGCGGCCGGCGTGCTCGAGGCGACCGCCCTCGCGGGCGTGGTGCCGGAGGGTGTTCCGATGGAAGCCCGCCTCCTCTGCCTGCTTCGTGGTCACGTAGCCGGCCTGCGACTCGGCGACCCGGCCGAGGGCCTCCCAGCGATTCTGGACATCCATTTGCACAACTATATAGTTCGAAACCATGACCTAACTCCGATCCTCTAGACGGCCAAGAGCAACTGCGATGCCGCTCATATTTGAGGTACTCTGTAGCTTCTATGGCAATATCATACTTCGAGCACGCTCAGAAATGAGCTAAAGGGAAGCATATGGCCCGCTACGCGACACTCAACCGGCTCGCGGGGGTTGCCCAGGATCAGTGGGGGCTGGTCACTCGTCGCCAGGCCGAGAACGCCGGAGTGTCGCCAGCGACCATTCAGCGGCTTGCCTCCGAGGGAGTGCTCGAACGCACGGCGCAGGGCGTGTACCGCCTTGCAGCTGCGCCGACTCCTGACCATCTCGAGCTCCGGTCAGCGTGGCTGCAGCTCGCGCCGGGAGTGCCTGCCTGGGAACGCACAACGGCGCAGGGGGTCGTCTCGCATCGATCGGCGGCCGCGCTGTACGGCCTCGGAGACCTGCCAGCCGACCGGCACGAGTTCACCCTGCCGGTGCGGCGGCAGTCGCGCCGGCCAGATGTGAGGCTCCATCAGCGGGAGGTGGCCGACTCGGAGTGGATCTCGCTCCACGGGCTCCCGGTGACCCGGCCGGCGAGGATCGCGGCCGACCTGCTGGCCGATCGCGAGGATCCGGGAGCGGTGGGCCATGTCATCGCCGACGCGCTCCGGAGCGTCTACGACTATCCCGGCACCTTCGCGGATACTCTCGCTCCGCACGCCGCGAAGTTCGGGCTTCGACGCCGCGACGGCGTCGCGCTCCTGGGTTGGCTTCTGGATCTGGTCGGCGATCCCGAAACCGAGCAGTGGATGACGGAGGCACGGGCGCACGCCGAGCGAGCTCCGGCCGCCGTCCGATGAGTGAGACGCGTGGCTACGCGAGCCCTGGCGCCTTCAGGCGGGCGCTCACCGCCAAGCTGAGAGCCAAGGCGCAGGAGGGGCCGTGGACGCTGCCGCAACTCCAGCGCCAGATGGCGTACGACCGGCTCCTCGAGCGCCTCTACCTCACAAGCGACGGCTGGATCGTGAAGGGCGCGACCGCGCTGCTCGCGCGCAACATCGGCGTGCGCGCGACGATTCACATCGACGTCCATCGGGAGGCGGCGCGAGAGGTTGCCGACGCGGAGCTGCGGGCGGCTGCGACGCGGGACATTGGCGACTGGTTCTCATTCGAGATTGGCGTCGCTCGTCCGATCGCCGACGACGTTTCCGCGACGCGTCTGCCGGTGACGGCATACATCGGCACGACCGTGTGGGTCTCGTTCCACGTCGATCTCGTCGGCCCGGACGTGCGCATGACCGGCGCGCCGGAGCCCGTGCCGCCGCTTGCGCAGGTCGACATGACCGATATCCACCAGCACGGCTACCGCGCCTACCCGCTCGTCGACCACGTTGCCGACAAGGTCGTCGCCATGTTCGAGCTCCACGGCGCGCGGCGCTTGCCCTCGACTCGCTATCGGGATCTCGTCGATCTCGTCGCTATCGCGATCGGAGCGTCCGTCAGGGCTGAGACGCAGCTCACGGAGAACCCCTCGAACGTCGGACAAGCCCGCCGCCTGAGCCGATGCGAGCATCCGGTTACGATAGGAACAGTTCCGACGTTGCCCACCTAGACTTGCCCCCGTGAGCGACGAGGTTCATCTCCGGGAGGTTCGCCCGGGTGAGCGACTGGCGCGGATTGCTCGAGCCAGTCTCGACCTCGAATCACGCTTGGAGGAGTGGCTCGCGGTCGACATCTCGATTCTTGATCCTGCGCTGCTCGTGATCGGGCGTCAGGTCGAGACCGACTTCGGCGGTCTGATCGATCTTCTCTGCGTGGACGCGACCGGCGATCTCGTCATCGTCGAGCTGAAGCGCGACAAGACTCCGCGCGAGATCACGGCGCAGGCTCTTGACTACGCATCGTGGGTTGTCAACCTGACGCACGAGCGAGTGACCTCGATCGCCGAGACCCATCTCGGCGGAGACTTCGGGACCGCGTTCGAGGCGAAGTTCGGGACGGACGTTCCGGAGACCCTGAACGGCGATCATCGCGTCCTGATCGTTGGCTCTGTCATCGACCCGAGTTCCGAGCGGATCATTCGCTACCTCTCTGGCGTCCATGGGATGAACATCAACGCCGCGACGTTCAACTACTTCCGGCTGGAGGACGGCAAGGAGCTCCTCGCGCGGATCTTCCTGATCGAACCGTCAGAGGTTGAACTGAAGACTCGGACGCTCGGCAGCTCGAAGCGCCGTCCAAAGCTCAGCTACGAGGAGCTCAAAGCTCAGGCCGAAGAGGCAGGGGTTGACGAGCTCTACGAGCACGCGGTCGCCACGTTCGCTTCCGTCTCCGCCCTGCGGCGCTATACCTCGAAGAGTGGCATCGGCTTTCAGGCACAGCTCAACGAGAGCTGGAAGTCGATCCTTACGTTCACGCCGAGCGAAAGCCGCCCCGGTGAGCTTCGTTACCGGCTGTACAAGAACCGGTACGCGGAACTGGCGAACATCACCCTCGAGGAGGCTGAGTCGCACATGCCGACGGCGGAGAAGAGGCAGCCGTATCTGGCCGACGACCCTGAGTACGCCGGCTATGACGGGATGATCACCTCAGCGGCCGAGATCGACCGGCTTGCGCAACCGCTCCGGACGACGGAGACGCTGGAGCGCACGCCGGCCAGCGGCTGACGGTGCTTGCCACATCGAGGCGCCTATGCCACAGGCGGCGGATCCGCCAACTCGCCCGTTTTCACGACCGTCAGTTGCCGCTGCCGACAACGAACTTTGTACCCATTTTGTACCCCTGCCACCTGATGTCAGCCGCTCTGAGAGCGCAAGAAATGGCTTGTTCAAGCCAAATCGCACCCTGCCCGACCCCCCATGGAGCGGGCTCATAACCCGGAGGTCGCAGGTTCAAATCTCGCATCGTCGCGCGCGCGAAGCGGCGCGACCTGCCTCCGTGCATCCGTTGGCTATTCGAGCAGACCGCGGATGTCGTCGGCGGTCAGGCTCGATGCGAAGACGTCGCCCTCGTCCATGACGCCGCGGAAGAGCTTGGCCTTGCGTCCGGCGAGGGCAACGACCTTCTCTTCGATCGTGTCGCGAGCGATCAGCCGGTAGACGTTCACCGGCCGGGTCTGGCCAATCCGGTGGGCGCGGTCGATCGCCTGGTTTTCGGCGGCGGGGTTCCACCAGGGGTCGAGCAGGAAGCAGTAGTCGGCCTCGGTGAGGTTGAGGCCGAAGCCACCCGCCTTGAGGCTGATCAGGAAGACGGGGTCGTCGCCGGCACGGAAGCGCTCGAGCACGCGTGTGCGCTGCCGTGTCCGGCCGTCGAGGTAGCAGTAGCCGATGCGCTCTCGCTCGAGCCGCTCGCGCACCATGCCGAGGAAGCGGGTGAACTGGCTGAACACGAGCGCCCGGTGGCCACCCCCGGTGACATCGGCGAGCTGCTCGGCGAGCGCGTCGAGCTTCGCACAGGGGCCGTCGCGGCCCGCGTCGACGAGGCCGGGGTGGAGGCTGAGCTGCCGCAGCAGCGTGATCGAGCGCAGGATGGTGAAGCGGTTGCGGTCGAAGTCGGACAGCAGCCCGAGGATCCTCTGACGTTCGCGCTGGAGGTAGGTGTCGTACAGCTTGCGGTGGCGGGGGTGCAGGTCGACGAGGAGGGTCTGTTCCTGCTTGGCCGGCAGGTCGGCGGCGACGAGCTCCTTGCTGCGGCGCTTGACGAGCGGCTTGATCCGTCGGCGAAGGCGGGCGAGCCGCTCGGCGTCGCCACCGCGTTCGATCGGGCGAGCGTAGTCGGCGACGAACTGTTTCGGGTTGGGGAAGAGGCCTGGCGCGGTGATCGACAGCAGCGACCACAACTCGGTCAGGTTGTTCTCCATCGGGGTGCCGGTGAGCGCGAGCTTGAAGGGCGCGGCGAGCTCGCGGACGCAGCGGTACGTCTTCGCCTGGTGGTTCTTGACGTACTGCGCCTCGTCGAGCACGACGCCGGCCCATTCGACCGCGCCGTAGGCGTCGGCGTCGAGGCGGAGCAGCGTGTAAGTCGTGACCACGACGTCGGCCCGGGCGAGCTCCTCGATCGCGCGGCCTGACTTCGACAGCGTGTCGCCGACCGCCTCGACACGCAGGCTGGGCGCGAAGCGGGCGGCCTCGTTGACCCAGCTGGAGACGACGCTGGTCGGGCAGACGACCAGGAACGGGCCGACCGCAGGGTTCTGCGCACGGGCATGGCAGACGAGCGCCAGCGTCTGCAGCGTCTTGCCCAGGCCCATGTCGTCGGCCAGGATCCCGCCCAGCTCGAGCTCCCACAGCGCCGCCAGCCAGGCGAAGCCGTCGCGCTGGTAGGGGCGCAGCTCGGCAGCGAGCGTCGCGGGCGGATCGTGCCTGGGGAGCGTGTCCAGCCCGAGCAGCATCTCCACCTGCCGCCGCCAGGCCTGCGCCTGCTCGGCGACGACACCGAGTCGGGCGAGCTCGGACCAGAGCGTCGCCTGGTAGCGGCTGATCCGCAAGGACGCCGACGGCGGGGCATCCTGCAAGGCACGGGCCTCCTCGATCAGCGCCCGCAGCGACTGCAGGCGCGGATCGTCGAGCGCGAAGTGGGCGCCGTCGGCGAGCAGCATGTGCGAGCGGCCGGAGGCGAGCGCGACGAACACGTCGGCGAATGGCAGCTCGCGCCCCTCGACGCTGATGGTCACGCCGAGGTCGAACCAGTCACGCTCGCCGGCGATCTCGGCTGTGGAGAGGCTGATCTCGAGCGAGGGCCCGACGTCCCGGTAGTCGGGCGGCTGCCCTTCCAGCTCGAGCGTCACGGCGGCGAGCTCGCGGACACGCGGCAGCGCCTCGGTGGTGAAACGCAAGGTGTCGAGCCCGTCGAGCGTGAGAGACTGCCCGACGGGGCGGCCGGTCTCGTCGAGCAGGCCGAAGCGCTCCAGCCCGGTGCGAGTGAGCACGGTGCCGGCGAGGAGCGCGCGCTCGGCATCGAGGTCGCGCACGCCCGGGCCGCCCGCGGGCGGCGTGAGCGGCGTGTGCTGGACCCGCTCTCCGACCCGGTACGCCCACTCCCAGGCGAGCTCGAGCTCGTGGCCGGCGCCGTAGCGGGCGCGCAGCACCAGCGCCGGCGGACCAACCTCCGGGGGCGTGAACGAGCCGTCCGACGAGACCACGGGCGCGACCCTGGCAAGCGCCGGGCAGAGCTCCTCGGCGAAGCGTGGGAGCTCGTGCGAGGGCACCGGCAGCGGCTCGCCTGCGAGCACGAGCTGCTGCAACGGCGTCGGTGCCGGCTTCGCCAGCCGCACCAGGCGCAGACGCGCGCCGTCCGAGCAGACGACTCCGTGCCCGCTCGCGCCCAGGAACAGGACCGGCTGCCAGGGGTCGCCTCCCTCGACGCGAAGCAGGGCTCGCACCTCGCTCGCCCTCGTCACGTCCAGCACCACGTCGCCGCGTGCGTACGGGGGAAGCTCGCCCAGCTCGCGGCGCGCGTGCACGAGCGCGAGCCCGGCCTGTGCGGCTTGATCCAGCAGCGTCCACAGCTGCGGGCCGCAGCCGGCGAGGTCGATCGTCTTGTCCGCTCCGGAGCCGTACCACCATGAGGGCTGCGCGCGGCTCGAGCGGTGGAGTGCGTACAGGTCGCGGGCGACGGCGAGATGGTCGGCGCGGTAGTCGGCCCGCACGTAGTCGAGACCACCCCAGGTCAGGGAGCCGGCGATCCAGCCGCCGCCCGCGCCGGGGCGCTTGAGGCGCGCCAGCAGGCGCAGGGCGCCGCGACCGCTGTCCTGAAGCGACAGCTCGATGGCAAGAGGAGTCCCCGTCAGCGGCGCTTCGTCCAGCAGCGCACGCAGCGGCTGCTCCCACGACGGCGGCTCCTCGGGCGCGGGTACCAGGCGCAGAGGTCGAGAACCGACGCGGGCGTCCGCGGCGGCGATCACGAGCGCCGCCACGTGCTTGCAGTTGTAGCCAACCGGGCAGCTGCAGTGACCCTCCTCGAACCGGAGCTCACCGTGACCTGCCGCGAACAAGGCGATCGTGTCGTACAGGCTCCCTCGTCCGAGCACCGTGCCCGTCAGCGCCTCCGCGCCGGCGTCCCAGGCGAGCTCGAGCACGCGACCGCCGCGCGCATAGGCACGACCGCGCTCATAGCTCCGCGGTCCCACCGCCATCTCCACCCGATGCAGGTGGAGGTCGCGCAGCTGGGCGCTTGCGCTCGCCACGGCGCAGGAGCCTAACCGTCGTCCCGGACGTGACGGGTTTCCACGGAGCCGGGTTCGGAGCATGCACTGATGAACCGCTCGCCCCGCACGGGCAACCTGTTCTCGACCGGACAGCGACGAGGAGGCAGACCGTGAAGGCACAGGAGACAGCGGCCGCGCCGGGCGACGTCGTCGTCGTCGAGGAGCACCGTGTGGGGGAGAGCCGCCGCGTCGGCGAGATCCTCGAGGTGCTCGGCGATCGAGGGCACGAGCACTACCGCGTCCGCTGGGAGGACGGTCGGGAGAGCATCTTCTACCCGTCCAACGACGCCGTCATCCAGCGGGCAGCGCGCCGCAGGCGGCGCCGCTGACGTGAGAGGCGGAGCATGACTGCCAACATCGACATCGCCGAGGTGTCGGAGAAGCTGGCGGCGCTGCACGCGAACGAGGAGCACCGAGCGGTGAAGGGCCACCGGAGCCTCGCCGTCGTCGTCCCGCTCGTCGAGGGCAGGTGCGAGGTCGTGCAGGCGTTCCTCGAGGAGGGCCCGCCCTTCGAGCCGGGCCGGATCGGGCTCTCGGGCCACAAGGTGTTCCTGACGGAGCGCGAGGCCGTCTTCGTCTTCGAGACCGAGGAGGGCGTGCAGGCCTTCGAGCGTATCCTCGCCGAGCCGGAGCTGTGGGAGCTCGTCTCGTCGTGGGAGCACTGCATCGCCGACGAGCCCCGGCTGGCGACGACCGTGTACGAGTGGTCGCCCGGCCGTCGCCCGAGCGGCGGGTAGACGTCTGGCCGGGCAGCCGAGCCTCACGCGGAGGCGGCGTGCCGCCTCCGCGTGTGTGCCTCCGCGCTACGCGCTTCGAGGATCGAGCGCCTGCTTCTGCGCATCGAGGGTCGCGCTCGCGCGGCTCGAGCGGCCGGTCGGCTCGGCGTCATACCGCCTCCTCGGCGAGAGCCTCGGACGCGTACGCGACGACTTCGGCCTCGCCCGGGGGCCCCGACTCGATCACGACCGCGCCGAGCAACGCCGCGAGGGCGGCGATGCCGGCGAGCACCGCGAACGCGATCTGGAAGCCGTGCGTGAGCGCGGCGCCGCTCGCAGCGCTCACGCCTGGATGCGCGTTCACGTAGCGGCTCGTGAACGTCGTCGCGATCGTCGTCGCGGCGGCGAGCCCGACGGCGCCGCCGACCTGCTGGCTCGTGTTCAGGAGCCCGGATGCGATGCCCGCGTCCTCGTCGGACACCCGCGTCAGGGCGGCGATCGTCATCGGCACGAAGGAGAACGCGAGCCCGATGCCGCCGACGAGCAGCGGGGCGAACAGATCGGGGAAGTAGTGCCCGCGCACCGGGAGACGCGTGTACAGGACGAGTGCGACGGTGGCCAGCGCGAGGCCGACCGGCATCACCTTGCGCACGCCGATCCTCGTCACGAGGCCCTGGGCGACGTTGGCCAGCACGATGATCGTCAGCGTCAGGGTGATGTAGGCGACGCCCGTCTTGATCGCGGAGTAGTGGAGCACCTCTTGCATGTACAGCGTGAGCAGGAAGAACTGCGAGAAGAGCGCCCCGCCGAGCAAGAGACCGGTGACGTTGGCGCCGGTGAGCGTGCGCAGGCGGAAGATGCGCATCGGCAGGAGCGGCGCCTGCGAGCGGAGCTCGATCGCGACGAAGGCGGCGAGGAGGGCGGCCGAGCCGGCCAGCAGGCCGATCGTCTCGCCGCTTCCCCAGCCGATCTCGGTCGCCCGGGTCATCGCGTAGACGAGCAGCATCAGGCCGGCGGTGATCGAGGCGGCCCCGGCGACGTCGAAGTGCCGGTGGCCGACGTCGACGCGGCTCTCGCGGAGCAGGAGCGGCGTCGCGAGCACGAGCAGCGCCCCCACCGGGACGTTGACGAAGAAGATCCACGACCAGTCGAGCGAGCTCGTGAGCAGGCCGCCGAGCAGCACGCCCGCGGCAGCGCCGCTCCCGGACACCGCCCCCCAGATGCCGAGCGCGATGTTCCGCTCCCTGCCCTCGGAGAAGGTGGTCGTGAGGATCGACAGCGCGGCCGGCGACAGCAGGCCGCCGCCGAGTCCCTGCAGGGCGCGGAACGCGATCAACGAGCCCTCGGACCAGGCCAGGCCGGAAAGCAGCGAGCTGGCCGTGAACAGCGCCAGGCCGGCCAGGAACAGGCGCCGGCGTCCGAGCAGGTCGGCCATCCGCCCGCCGAGCAGGAGCACGCCGCCGAAGAGGATCGAGTAGGCGGTGATCACCCACTGCAGCCCCTCCTGGCTGAAATGGAGGTCGGTCTCGATCGACGGGAGGGCGACGTTCACGATCGCCACGTCGAGCACGACCATGAACTGCGCGGCGACGATGGCCGCGAGCGCCAACCAGCGCCTGCCGTCAGGCGTGCCCGCTACGGTATGTGCGTCATCCATCTATTCCTCCTCTGAAACAGTTTGATGAGGTAGGTTGTTTTCTACCACAAACCATATAATCTTTGCAACTATTCGCTCCATGCTAGGATGTTCACATGGCAACGACTGAAGCGGATGCACGTTCCAGGCTGCTGGTCGAGGCCACTCCCGGCCTGCTGTTCGTCAAGCTGGGGAAGGTGGCGCACCGCTGGCTCTCGGAGGAGCTGAGGGCGCTCGGCCTGACGCTGTGGCACGCCGGCACGCTGTACGGCCTCAGCCAGCGGTCGCGCAGCCAGCAGGACCTCGTGGACGCGGTCGGGCTGGATGCGAGCAAGCTCGTCGGCGTCCTGAATGACCTGGAGGGGGACGGGCTCGTCATCCGCAGACGGGACCCCGCCGACCGTCGGCGCCACATCGTCGAGATCTCGCACACCGGGAGGAGCCGGCTCGAGGCGGCGGAAGGGGCGGTGCGGACCGTGGAGGCGCGACTGCTCGCCGGGCTCGACGACGCCGAGCGGGCGCAGCTCTTGCATCTGCTCCGCCGCATCGCACGGAACGCCGGGCTCGAGCACTGCGTCGAGCTCGGAGGCGTCGCCCAGCCGGAGGGCGTCGCCCAGCCGGAGGGCGTCGCCGAGTCGGAGGTGTAGCGGCGCCGAAGAGCCGAGTTCGGGAATGCGGCCGATCCGCGCGCCGTTCGAACCCGGGACGGCCGCGGAGGAGCGCCCCCCTCGAGCGACTTCACACCCGAGTCGTCATCTGTTCCGAGAGTGAGAAGGAGTGACTGCACTGACCAATCTGCTGGAAACCGACGCCCGCGCGTTCCTCGACGAAGCGGAGGAGCTCGGCGAGATCGCCGAGCACGCGCTCGAGGCGTTCGCGCTCGAGCACGATCTCGACGAGGACGAGGTCGGCGCCCTGCGCGCGCAGCTCGAGTCGCACGGTGTCGAGATCGTCGACGCGGTCGCCGAGGGCGCGGCCCGGTCGACAGCCGAGGACGAGGCCCAGGCCGCGGGGGCGGCGGGCTACGAGGTCTCGGGCGCGACGAGCTCGCTGACGCTGTTCATGAACGCGGCAGGGCGCTACCCGCTGCTGACAGCCGCCGAGGAAGTCGCGCTCGCGAAGCGCGTCGAGCGCGGCGACTCGGCCGCCAAGGAGCGGATGATCAACTCCAACCTCCGCCTCGTCGTCTCGATCGCGAAGCGCTACCAGGGGCGCGGCCTGCCGCTCGGCGACCTCGTGCAGGAGGGCGTGATCGGGCTCAACCGCGCGGTCGAGAAGTTCGACTGGCGGCGCGGGTACAAGTTCTCGACCTACGCGACCTGGTGGATCCGGCAGGCGTGCCAGCGCGCGGTCTCGAGCCAGTCGGCGACGATCCGCGTGCCCACGCACGTGCACGAGCGCCAGGTGAAGCTGACGCGAGCGCGCCAGCGCCTCGAGGCGCAGAACGGCATCGTCCCGTCGGTCGAGGAGCTCGCCGCCGAGACCGGGCTCGAGCTGCGCCACGTCGAGGAGGCTCTTGGAGCGGTCGAGGCGTCAGTGTCGCTGAACCAGGCTGTCGGCGACGACGACGGCAACGAGCTCGGCGACCTGTTCGCCGATCCAGCCGCCGAGGATCCCGCCGAGGTCGCGAGCGAGGAGCTGCGCCGCCAGGCCGTGCGGCGTGCGCTGCGCGGGCTCCCCGAGCGCGAGCGCCGCCTGCTCGAGCTCCGCTTCGGCTTCGACGGCGAGCCGGCGACGCTGGAGGCGATCGGACGCGAGCTCGGCCTGACCCGCGAGCGGGTGCGGCAGCTGGAGGCGCACGCGCTGAGCGCGCTCGCGCGCGAGCTCGAGGGTCTCGTCGGAGGCGACGACGACCTCGTCAACGCCGCCTGAGTGGGGTGGCGGCACCGGCGGCGGCCGGCCGACGTCGGCCGCCGCTCGGGCCTGACGGCGAGCGAGCCGGGGGGACGAGTATGCTCGTGCCGATGGCCGGGCGCATCCTCATCGCGGTGGACGGCTCCCCGGCTGCGACGAAGGCGGTCGAGGTCGGGCTCGACATCGCCTCCGCGCAGGGCGCCGCGGTCACCTTCGTCCACTTCGCGGCCGTCGCCCGGGACCTGTTCGAGACCGCGCCGGACAGCGGGCCTTCGCAGGCACAGATCGAGGCGGCCGACCCCGTGCTCCGCGCCGCGGCGCAAGCCGCCCGCGCGCGCGGCCTCCAGGCTGACCTCGAGATCGCCGACGAGCACGGCGCCGGGGACATCGCGGCCGCGCTCGCCGGCATCGCCGACGGGATCGAAGCCGACCTGATCGTCACCGGCACGCGCGGGCGGGGCACGATCGCGAGCGCCGTCCTCGGCAGCGTCTCGCACGGGCTGCTCAGCCTGGCGACGCGACCGGTCGTGGTCGTCCACGCCGGCGAGGGCGGGCCGACCGGCTAGGTCCGGCTCCGCGCCTTCGCGTACACGGACACATGCTGCCCGCTCGCCGGGCCGAACGGCTCGCGCCGCCAGCCAGCCCAGCGGTGGCGGAGCTCGAGCCCGGCGAGGCGGGCCATCAGGTCGAGCTCGGAGGGGAACGCCCAGCGCACCCGCACCGGGTACAGGCGGACGCCGCCCGGCTCGAGCACGACGTGCTGCGACTCGCTCCGCTGCTCGACCGGGTCGACGACCGTCACGTCGAGCCGGACGCGGTCGAGCTCGACCTTCGCCACCGACACCCGGCCGCTCTGGAAGCGGGCCGGGTCCGGCACGAACGCCTCGACGACGAACACGCCGTCGGCCGTCAGCCGCCGGGAGACGTTCTCGAAGCAGCGCACCTGGTCGTCCTGTGACTGCAGCGCGAACAGGGTGTTGAAGGCGACGTACACGAGGGAGAACCGTCCCTCCACGGCCACGTCGGCGAAGTCGCCCACCGTGACCGCGACCGCCGCGCCGCCCGCCTTCGCGCGCAGCTTCGCCAGCATCGCCTCGCTCGCGTCGATCCCGTGCACGGCCAGCCCGCGCTTCGCGAGCGGCAGCGCCAGCCGGCCCGTGCCGACCGCGAGCTCGAGCACGGGGCCGCCGGCCGCCAGCTCGGCGAGCGTCTCGACGGCCGCCTGCGTGTCGGGCGCGTCCGGATCGCCGTACCACTCGTCGTAGACGTCGGCGATGCGGTCGCCGTACGTCTCGCTCCCGTACCCCTCCACGTCGTCGCGCAGCCTACCGCCCGGTCGCGGCTAAGCTGCGCTCTGTTGGCCCGCTCCGTCATCGTCGCCGCCCTGCGCACGCCGTTCGGCAGGCTCGGCGGCGGGCTGAAGGACTACGAGGCGCCGCAGCTCGGGGCGCTCGTCATCCGCGCCGCCCTGGAACGGATCGGGCTCGAGCCGCACGAGCCCGAGTACGTGATCATGGGCCAGGTGCTGCAGGCGGGCGCGGGGCAGGCGCCCGCCCGGCAGGCGGCCGTCGCAGCGGGGCTGCCGACGGAGACGCCGGCGGACACGATCAACAAGGTCTGCGCCTCCTCGATCCGGGCGATCGAGATCGCCGACCTGATGATCCGCACCGGCGAGCACGAGCTCGTCGTCACGGGCGGCATGGAGTCGATGTCGAACGCCCCCTACCTGCTGAAGCGGGCGCGCTTCGGCTACCGCCTCGGACACGGCGAGCTGCTCGACTCGATGGTCTCGGACGGGCTCACGTGCACGTTCGACGGGCTGCACATGGTGCAGCAGAACTCGCAGGTTGCCAGGGAGCTCGGCATCTCGCGCGAGGAGCAGGACGCGTGGGCGGCGCGCTCGCACCAGCGTGCCGCGGCAGCCCAGGAGGCGGGGCGCTTCGCCGACGAGATCGTCCCGGTCGGAGAGCTCGCGGCCGACGAGAGCGTGCGGCCCGACACGACGGTGGAGACGCTCGCCAAGCTGAAGCCGGTCTTCGACCCCGAGGGGACGACCACCGCCGGAAACGCCCCGGGC
This sequence comes from Gaiellaceae bacterium, assembly GCA_035652235.1. GTDB lineage: Bacteria > Actinomycetota > Thermoleophilia > Gaiellales > Gaiellaceae > PALSA-612. Next base: position 15,160 of record DASREE010000034.1, read on the forward strand.
GTGAACGACGGCGCCTCGTGCGTGATCGTCTGCTCGGAGGAGCTCGCGCGGCGCCGCGGCCTCGAGCCGCTCGCGACGATCCTGGCGCAGGCGTACGTCGCGGACGAGTTCGCCTACCTCGCCCGCACGCCCGCCCGCGCGGGTCAGCGGGCGCTGGCCAAGGCCGGCAAGCGGATCGACGACGTGCAGCGCGTCGAGATCAACGAGGCGTTCTCCTCGGTGGCGCTCAACTCGACGCGGATGCTCGGCGCAGACGAGGAGCGCACGAACGTGAACGGGGGCGCGGTGGCGCTCGGACACCCGATCGGCGCGAGCGGGGGGCGCATCGTCGCCACGATGGTGCACGAGCTGCGGCGCACGGGCGGTGGCCTCGGCCTGGCGGCGATCTGCTCCGGCGGCGGACAGGGCGATGCGCTCCTCGTCGAGGTGTAGCCGCGGAGCGCACACCCGGCGTGAGCGCGCGGCCGGCGCGTTAGCCTCCCGGTCGTGAGGTTCGGGCACGTCCTCGTCGTCGGCGCCGGCCAGATGGGCGGCGGGATCGCCCAGGTGGTCGCCGCCTCCGGCCGGCACGTCTCGCTCTTCGACGCGGCGCCCGGCGCCGCCGAGCACGCCGTCGAGACGATGCGGCGGAGCCTCGAGAAGCTGGCGGCGAAGGGGGGGCCGGCCCCGGAGGGCGTGCTCGAGCGGATCACGCCGGTCGACGACCTCGTTCCAGCGGAGCTGATGATCGAGGCCGTGATCGAGAGCCCCGCCGTGAAGGAGGAGGTGTTCCGGCGGGCGGATGCCGTGCTGCCGGCGGAGGCCGTGCTCGCCTCGAACACGTCCTCGATCCCGATCACGTCGCTCGGCGCCGTCACCGGACGGCCGGAGCGGGTGATCGGCATGCACTTCTTCAACCCGGTGCCGGTGATGGCGCTCGTCGAGGTGGTGCGCGGCCTGGACACATCGGACGAGACGACCGCCGCGGTCGTCGGGCTGGCGCGCGATCTCGGCAAGACGCCCGCCGAGGCGCGCGACTACCCGGGCTTCGTCTCCAACCGCATCCTCATGCCCTTCATCAACGAGGCGGCGTACGCGTTGATGCAGGGCGTGTCGGACGCCCAGTCGATCGACGCGATCGCGAAGCTCGGCTTCAACCATCCGATCGGGCCGCTCGCGCTCGCCGATCTGATCGGGCTCGACACCTGCGTCGCGATCATGGAGGTGCTGCAGGCGGGCTTCGGCGATCCGAAGTTCGCTCCCTGCCCGCTCCTGCGCCAGTACGTGCAGGCGGGGCGGCTCGGCCGCAAGAGCGGCCGCGGCTTCTACGAGTACGCGTCGTGAACCTCGAGCTGACGCGCGAGCAGCGCGAGATCCAGGCGCTCGCGCGCGAGGTCGCCGACAGCCGCATCGCCCCGCACGCGGCACGCTGGGACCGCGAGCACGGCTTCCCGCGCGAGCTGCTCGGCGAGCTCGGCGAGCTCGGCCTGCTCGGCGTGTGCGTGCCGGAGGCCTACGGCGGCGGCGGCGCCGACTTCGTCTCGTACGTGCTCGTACTCGAGGAGCTGTCGCGCGCAGACGCGGGCGTGGGGGTGACGGTGGCGGTGCACACGAGCGCGGCGACGCTGCCGATCCTCGCTTTCGGCACCGGCGCCCAGAAGGAGCGCTTCGTCCCGCCGCTCGCGCGCGGCGATGCGATCGGGGCGTTCGCGCTCACCGAGCCCGAGGCGGGCTCCGACGCGGGCTCGCTGCGCACGACGGCGGCGCGGGAGGGCGACGGGTGGTCGATCTCGGGCTCGAAGCAGTGGATCACGAACGGCGCCTTCGGCGGCACCATCCTCCTGTTCGCGAGGACCGATCCGGCCGATCCCGGGCCGGGCGGCATCTCCGCCTTCCTCGTCGACGGTGGCGACGTGCGCGTGACACGGGCAGAGGAGAAGCTCGGGCTGAACTCGTCGTCGACGGTGGACATCGTGCTCGAGGAGGTCCGCGTCGGGCCGGACCGTCTGCTGCACCGGGAAGGGAAGGGGTTCACGGTGGCGATGGCGACGCTCGACGGCGGGCGGATCGGGATCGCGGCGCAGGCGGTCGGGATCGCGCAGGCCGCCTACGACGCGGCGCGGGCGTACGCGCTCGAGCGGCGCCAGTTCGGCAGGCGCATCGGCGAGTTCCAGGCGATCCAGTGGAAGCTCGCGGACATGGCGACGGAGATCGACGCCGCCCGGCTGCTCGTCCTGCGGGCCGCGTGGCTGAAGGAGCGGGGCGAGCCGCACGGCGAGGCAGGCGCCAAGGCGAAGCTCTTCGCCTCGAGCGTGGCGCGCCGGCACACGGGCGAGGCGATCCAGATCCTCGGCGGCTACGGATACACGAAGGAGTTCCCGGTCGAGCGCTACTACCGGGACGCCAAGGTGACCGAGATCTACGAGGGAACGAGCGAGATCCAGCGGCTCGTGATCGCGCGGTCGATCCTGGGCCTGAAGGCGCACGAGCTGCCGTCCGGCTGAGCCCGGGCGGGGGTCCGGCGAGGCGCCGGCACGAGCGCCCGGTGGCCGGCACAGGCGGCGGGGCGGCCACCGCACGCACGTCGGGTCGTCGCCGTAATCTAGGACCATGCCCCGCAGACGCGACGAGCCCGTCCGGCTGACGCGGATCTACACACGGACGGGCGACGCGGGCGAGACGAGCCTCGGCGACGGGACGCGCGTGACGAAGCTCGACCCCCGGATCGTGGCCTTCGGCGCAGTCGACGAGCTGAACTCGCTGATTGGCCTGGCGCTCGCAGCCGACGTCGACGCCGAGGTGCGCGCGGTGCTCGAGCGCGTCCAGAACGAGTTGTTCGACCTCGGCGCCGACCTGTCCGTCCCGCTCGGCGGCGGCGAGCGCCTGCGCGTGGACGCGGCGGCGATCGAGCGGCTCGAGCTGGACTGCGATCGCTTCAACGCCGGCCTCGAGCCTTTGAGGAGCTTCGTCCTCCCGGGGGGGACGGAGGCCGGCGCGCGGCTGCAGGTCGCACGCGCCGTGTGCAGGCGCGCCGAGCGGGACGCCCTCGCGGCGGCGCGGCAGGTTGAAGTCAATTCGCTCGCGCTCGTCTACCTGAACAGGCTCTCCGACCTGCTGTTCGTCCTCGCGCGGGCTGTGAACGCGTCGGCGGCCGTCGACGAGCCCCTGTGGCGGCCCGGCGGGTCGCGCTGACGCGGGTCGCCCGGGCGGGCGGCGTGCCGGCAGCCGGGCGAGAGCTGATCGGCTCGGGTCTCGTGCTCGCCCTGGCCGTCGGCGTGGCGAACGCGCTCAACGCCGTGTTCCAGTTCGCCCTTGCGCGCATCCTCGAGCGGGACGAATACTCGCTGCTCGCCGCCCTGTTCGCGGTCGTCCTGATCGGCGCTGTGCCGCCGCTGGCGTTTCAGGCGACGACCGCGCGCGCCGTCGCCGCCAGGCTCGCCGACGGCGAGCGCGCGGAGGCCGCCGAGCTGCTGCGGGCGACGCTGCGCTCGGTGCTCGGCTGGACGGCGGCGCTGCTCGCGCTCGCCGCCGTGCTCGTGCCGATCGGGGCGGCGCTCGGGCTGCGCCACCCGCTCGCGATCGGCGCCACGGCGGCGACGGTCGCGATCGCGCTCTGCATCCCCGTCGTCTGGGGCGGCCTGCAGGGAGCGGGCCGCTTCCGCGACCTGTCCGCCGCCACGCTGCTGTTCGCGGGTACGCGCCTGGCCGCCGGGCTCGCCGCCGGCGTCGCCGGGGGAGGCGTCGGCGCCGTCATGCTCGGAGTCGCCGCGGCCACCGCCGCCACCGCGCTCGCCTCGCTCGTGCCACTGCGCGGGCTGCTCGCCTGCGCCCGCGGCCGCGCGCTCCCGCGCCACCGGCTGGCGACGCTCCCGAATGCAGCCGCCGCCACCGGGCTGACCACGCTGACGGCGCTCGCCAGCAGCGACCTGCTCGTCGCCAAGCTGTCCTTCGCCGGCGGGCGGGCCGGCGACTACGCGGCCGCCTCCGTCGGCGCGCGCGTCTTGCTCCTCATCCCGATCGCGGTGACGACGGTGCTGTTCCCGCGCGTGGCCACGCTGCGCGACCCAGGGCGGGAGCGGCGCCACCTGCTCGCCGGGCTCGGCGCCGTCGCGCTCGCCTCGGCGGCGGCGACCGCGCTCCTGTGGACGCTGGCGAAGCCCCTGATCGACCTCACCTTCGGCGCCAAGTACGACGACGCCGCCCCCTGGCTCGGCCCGCTCAGCGTGGCGATGGCGCTGTACGCGCTCGCCACCGTCTACCTGTACCACTTCCTCTCGCTCGGGCGCTCCCGCTTCGCGATCTGGCTCGTGGCCGTACTGGCGGCGCAGCTCGCGCTGTTCGCCGCGCTGCACGGGAGCCCGTCCCAGCTGATCGGCGTGCAGCTCGGCGTCTCGGCGGCGACGCTCGCCGCCGCCGAGGCCTGGCACGCCCGCCGCCACCGGTAGCGCGCACCCCGGCCCCTAGAATCCACCGCATGGCGACGACCGAGGATCGGCGCAAGCTCGATCCGACCGCCGAGTGGCGCCGGCAGCGGTACGGCCGGGCGCCGGAGCGCGAGGACGAGCTGTTCTCGACGATCTCGGGGATCGAGCTGGAGCCGCTGTACACGCCGGACAACGTCGCGATCGACTACGGGCGCGATCTCGGCTTTCCGGGTGAGTTCCCGTTCACGCGCGGCGTGTACCCGTCCATGTACCGGGGCCGGTTGTGGACGATGCGGCAGTTCGCGGGCTTCGGCACGGCCGAGGAGACGAACGAGCGCTTCCGGTACCTGCTCGCGCAGGGGCAGACGGGGTTGTCGACGGCCTTCGACATGCCGACGCTGATGGGCTACGACTCTGACCACCCGCGCGCGCTGGGCGAGGTGGGGCGGGAAGGCGTGGCGGTCGACTCGCTCGCCGACATGGAGACGCTGTTCGAGGGCATTCCGCTCGGCCAGGTGTCGACGTCGATGACGATCAACTCCCCGGCCGCGGTCCTGCTCGCCTACTACGTGTGCGTGGGGGAGCAGCAGGGGGTGCCGCGCGACAGGCTGCGGGGGACGGTGCAGACCGACATCCTCAAGGAGTACATCGCGCAGAAGGAGTTCATCTTCCCGCCGGAGCCGTCGATGCGGCTGGTGGTGGACATGATCGAGTTCTGCGCGCGCGAGCTGCCGCGGATGCACCCGGTGTCGGTCTCCGGCTACCACATCCGCGAGGCGGGCTCGACGGCGGCGCAGGAGCTCGCGTTCACGCTGGCGGACGGCTTTGCGTACGTGGACGCCTGCTTGGCACGGGGGCTGCAGGTGGACGAGTTCGCGCCCAGGCTGTCGTTCTTCTTCAACGCGCACATCGACTTCTTCGAGGAGATCGCGAAGTACCGGGCGGCGCGGCGGATTTGGGCGCGCGAGCTGCGCGACCGCTACGGGGCGAAGGATCCGCGCTCGTGGCTGATGCGCTTCCACGCGCAGACGGCCGGCGTGTCGCTGACGGCGCAGCAGCCGGAGGTGAACATCGTGCGCACGGCGATCGAGGCGCTGGCGGCGGTGCTCGGCGGCACGCAGTCGCTGCACACGAACTCGTTCGACGAGGCGCTGGCGCTGCCGACCGAGGACGCGGCGCGGATCGCGCTGCGCACGCAGCAGGTGATCGCGCACGAGTCGGGCGCGGCGAGCACGATCGACCCGCTCGGCGGCAGCTACTTCCTGGAGCGGCTGACCGGCGAGCTGGAGCGGCAGGCGTACGAGTACTTCCAGCGGATCGAGGAGCTGGGCGGCGTCGTGGCGGCGATCAAGGAGAACTTCTTCCAGCGCGAGATCGCCGAGGCGTCGTTTCGCTACCAGTCCGAGGTCGAGTCGGGCCGGCGCGTGATCGTCGGCGTGAACCGGTACACGGTCGAGGAGGACTCGCAGCCGGAGCTGCTCCGGATCGACCCGGCGCTCGAGCGCAAGCAGGTCGAGCGCGTGCAGGCGCTGCGGGCCCGGCGCGACTCGCGGGTGGTCGAGGCGCGGCTCGGACAGCTCAGGCGGGCGGCCGCGCGCGACGACGTCAACCTGATGGGCCCGATCCTCGACTGCGCCCGCGCCTACGTCACGCTCGGGGAGACCTGCGACGCGCTCCGCCAGGTGTGGGGCGTCTGGCGCGAGACTCCCGTTTTCTGATCCGCCGGCGGGCCCTCCGCCTCAGCTGAAGGTCACGAGCGCGCCCTCGTACGACCTCGCGCCGGCGAGGCAATCGCGTCGGGTCGCCGCGTAGCGAAGGCGCGGACAGCCGCGTGCGGCGAAGGTGCCGTTGTCGACGACGTTGAGCGCCTTGCCCAGCCACGTGTAGCAGCCGCGCTGCGCGTCGCGCGCGAAGCCGGCGCAGCCGCGGATCAGCGACAGCTTGCCGGCGAGCGGGTAGCCGGCGATCGCGGGCACGCGTACGCCGCGCACGCATGCGTCCGCGTCGGCGCCGCGCAGGCGCCGGCACTGGGCGAGCTGCGCGAAGGGGTCGCTCGACAGGATGAGCGAGGCGCCGACGACGCAGCCCGTGCGCTGGAGCGACCGGAGCCCGGAGCAGACGGCCAGCACGTCCCGCGACGTCCGCACCGGCCGCCGCGGCGGGTGCTCGAGGAAGGCGCGGTACCAGCACGGCAGCACGAAGCGGGCGGGCTGGCCGCCGCAGAGAGCGCGCGGGTCGGTAACCGGGTCCTGCGGCCGCTTCGCCGAGTCGAGCCCGGAGAGGGCGATCCAGTAGTCGTGGAAGACACCCTGCGCGCAGTCGGGGGCGTTCGCGGGTCCGAGCCGGGAGCAGGCGGCGAGGGCGGGCATGATCGCGTCGAGGAACAGCCGGGCATACGCATGGCCGAGCCCGTGGATGCAGCTGTAGCGCTGGTAGCGGGTGGGCGCCCGCTCGCAGTCGGCGGCGGCACCCTTCGGGCCGAGCCGCTCGATCTGCGGGCCGAGGTAGGTGAGAAGCCCGTGCGCGAACCCGGCGGAGCAGCCGGGGTCGTTCGAGCGCGGCAGGACGTGCAGGAGGCTGGAGAGCGTGACGTGCTCTGCTCGGCCGTAGCGCCGGCCGACCGCGTGCATGAGCAGGTGGCAGTTGTTCTCGAGCCAGCCGTGCAGGGAGTGGACGTACCGGTCGATGCGCGGGAGCTCGTCGGCCGGGTCGCCGCTCGCGATCACGAGCTGGAGCGCGTGCTCGACCAGGCAGCTTCGGTAGCGTGCGACGCTGCCCGCGTACAGCGCGCAGAAGCCGATCGCCCGCGCCTCGCGCGGGTACGCGCCGTAGCCGAACACGGGGCCACCGGGGCCGCCCGCGGCGAGCGCGGCGGCGGCGACTCCGAGCGCGAGCACGGCTGCCGCGACTGCTGAGGCGAGCCGGCGGGTCACCTTCGCCGATGGTAGCCGCGCCGGCGCTGCCTGCCCGGGCGCCCGCGGCGGCCGAGCGCAATCCGGCCGGACCGCGCCGGCGTAGGTGTTGGCGCGCCCGACCCTCTCTCGTACCCTGCCTGCTGATGCCCTCGTACGTCGTCCGGCGTGTGCTCGGCGCCGTCGTCGTCTTCCTCGCGCTGACCCTTGCGACGTACATCATCTTCTTCGTCCTGCCGCTGAACCGGACGACGGGCACGCGTGTGCTCGTCGACAACACCAACCGGCGCCCGCTGACGCTGGAGGGACCGATCTGGCAGGCATACGTGCACTTCCTCGGCCACATCGTGCACGGCTCGCTCGGCAACTCGTTCGTCAGCCGCCAGGACGTGTCGGCGACCCTGATCGCGGCGGCGCCGGTGACCCTGTCGGTCGTCATCGGCGGGGCGGTCGTGTGCCTGCTCGTCGCCGTGCCGGTGGGGGTGCTGTCGGCGCTCCGGCCGCGCTCGCTGCTCGATCGGGCGGCGACGATCGCCGTCCTCGTCGGCGTCTCCGCGCACCCGGTCTGGATCGGCTTCGTCCTCTCCTACCTCCTCGGTTTCCGCTGGCACGTGCTTCCGATCGGCGGCTACTGCAGCTTCTCCGTCAGCTCGGCAGGCTGCTCGGGGCCGGCGCAGTGGGCCTATCACCTGCTGCTTCCCTGGGCGACCTTCGGCATCCTGTTCGCGGCGCTGTACATGCGCATGGTGCGGACGAGCGTGCTCGAGGTGCTGGACGACGACTACGTGCGCACCGCGCGCGCCAAGGGCGCGCCGGAGCACCGCGTCCTGCGCGCGCACGTGCTCCGCTGCGCGCTCCTGCCCGTCGTGACCATGCTCGGGATGGATATCGGGCTCGCCTTCGGCGGCAGCGTCTTCGTCGAGACCGTCTTCGGCCTGCCCGGGCTCGGCCAGATCGCCGTGCACAGCCTGCGCGTGCAGGATCTGCCGATGCTCGCGGGGGTCGTCGTGTGGACGACGACCGCCATCCTCGTCCTCAACCTGCTCGTCGACCTGCTGTACGTGCAGATCGACCCGCGTATCCGCTTCAGCTCGGTCGAGCAGCCGGAGCGACCGCACGCTTGGCGCCCGCGGCCCCGCGCTAACTTCGGCTCCCTGTCGTTCGTCTACTCTCGGAAAGAGTGAGCGCGCTTCCGTCGACGCTGAGATCGCACCGGGCGACGCGCCGGTTCTTCTACGTCTCCGTGCTCGTCCTCGTCGCGGGCGTGATCGCGATCCTGGTCACGATCTTCGGCCGGACGGCGAGCGACACGTCCGCTCCGGCGGCCCCCACGCCTTCCGCCAAGCACAGCCCCGCGCGGCCGGCGACGAGGCCGCGGACGGTGCCGCTCTCGGCGCAGGCGAGGCAGGCCACCGCCACCTTCATCAAGACGGCCGTCGTCCGCAAGCACCTCGAGCAGGCGTGGAACGTGTCCGGGCCGGGGATCCGGCAGGGCATGACCAGGCGGCAGTTCCTGAGCGGGAACATCGCCGTCGTCCCGATCACCCAGCCGATCCTGCAGGCCACCATCTACAAGGTCGACTACTCGTACGCCGACCGTGCGCAGGTCGAGGTCGCGGTCGCGTACCGGCAGGGCAAGCGGACGAAGATCCAGGTTGTCTTCGTCGGCTTGAAGCGCCTCGGGAAGGGCACGTCGGCGCACTGGGTCGTGGACACCTGGCAGCCGTGGGTCCCGATCCCGGTTCGCGCCACGCCCTAGCGGGGCGGGGGAAGCCCGTCCGTGGCGCAGGCTCTCGCTGTCCGTGGTGCGGTGCGGCGGCTGCTCGCCTCTCGCCGCCGCCGCCGTCGCCTCACCTGGGCCGCCGGGATCGCGATCGTCGCCGCCGGGGTCGTCGTGATCGGGATCGAGTTCTCGAACACCGGTCAGAGGGGGCTGACCAAGGCGACGCCGGGGGGGGCGCCGACGACGTCGCCGCCGCCGAAGACGGTACCGTTCAGGCGGTCGGCGCGCCAGGTCCAGCCCGTCGTGGCGAAGTTCGTCCGGACGGCCGTCCTGCGCCGCCACGTGGAGCAGTCGTACGACCTCGTCGCTCCGGCGCTGCGCGAGGGGCTCACGCGCACGCAGTGGGCGAGCGGCGCCATCCCCGTCGTCCCCTACCCGGCCTCCGACCTGGCCTTCTCGAGGTGGAAGCTGCAGTACTCGTACGCGAATCGCGTCGGGCTGCTCGTGGCCATGTTCCCGAAGCCGAAGGCGAAGACGCCGTACGAGGCGTTCGCGATCGAGCTCACCGCCGTCGGCCCGCCCGCACACCGGCGCTGGCTGGTCGACTCCTGGGCTCCGGCCGGGATGGGCATCGGGCGTCCTGGCCCGCCGAGCCCGGTGAGCAACCTGCCGCCGCCGTCCCAGCTCAGCCGCGTCTGGATCCTCGGCCCGATCGGCTTCGTCGTCGGCCTGATCGTGCTGCTGCCGGCGTCGCTCGTCGTGCGCGGCTACCTGCGCAACCGCCGGCTGCGCCGGGTGCGGCCGTTGCTGTAAGCGGGGACGGCCGGCGCCGGCTGCGATGCCCGGCCGGGACGCATCAGATGTCGACGACGAGGCCGTCGTAGGCGAGCTCGAGCCCGCCCTCGAGCGGCAGCTCGCGCGGCCGGTGCGTGAGCAGGAGCCGCCGCGCGCCGGAGGCACGGAACGCGGCGACCGCTTCGTCGGCGGACAGGTGGCCCCGCGGCCGGCCGTCGAGCTCGCCGCGCTCGAGCGTCGCTTCGCAGACGAACAGGTCGACCGCGCGCGCAAGCTCCGCGAGCCCCTCGTCCGGGCCCGAGTCGCCCGAGTAGGCGAGCGAGCTCGAGCCATTCGTCACCCGCAGCCCGAAGGTGAGCAGCGTGTAGTGCGGCAGGCGGTGGGCGGTGACGGTGAGGCCGCCGATCGTGAACGGCTCGTCCTCACGGTAGTCGCGGACGTCGAACGTCGTCTCGAACATCTCGTCCCAGCCCAGGCGGGAGCCGAAGTCGCGCACACGGTCGCGTCCCTCCGGCGGCACCCACAGCTCGGGATGCCTGCGGCCGCGTCCGGGGCCGACCATGTTCCCCCACACCCAGGGCACGAGGTCGCCCCAGTGGTCGAGATGCCAGTGGGTGATGACGACGGCGTCGACCTGCGGCCAGCCACCGTCCATGGCCCGCAGGCGGGCGAGGACGCCCGGCCCGCAGTCGAGCAGGACGCGCCGGGCGCCGTCCTCGACGAGGTAGCCGGACTGCGCGCCGCCGGGGTTCGGCCACGCCGGCGAGGAGCCCACGACGGTCAGACGCACGGCCGTATACTGCCGCCCCGGTGAGTCGGAAGACACGTGTGGTCATCGCCAAGCCCGGCCTGGACGGGCACGACCGGGGCGCCAAGGTGATCGCGCGGGCGCTTCGCGACGCGGGCATGGAGGTCATCTACACGGGCCTCCACCAGACGCCGGAGCAGATCGTCGAAACGGTCATCCAGGAGGACGCCGACGCCGTCGGCGTCTCCATCCTGTCCGGTGCGCACATGACGCTCGTTCCGCGCATCCTCGAGCTCCTGCGTGCCAACGAGGCCGACGACGTGCTCGTCGTCGTCGGCGGCACGATCCCGACCGACGACGCGCGTGAGCTGAAGAGGCTCGGCGTCGCCGAGGTGTTCACGCCGGGGGCGCCGACCCGCGACATCGTCGAGTTCCTGCGGGCGAAGGTCGCCTGATGGCGGTCGCCCTCACCCGCGAGCAGGCCGTCGCCGTCGTCACCGTCGACCGGCCGGAGGCGCTGAACGCGCTCGACCGTCCCACGCTCGTCGAGCTTCGCGACCGGCTCGTCGAGCTCGCCGGCGACGAGACAGCCCGCGTCGTCGTCCTCACCGGCGCGGGCGAGCGGGCGTTCATCGCCGGCGCCGACATCAAGTACATGCAGACGCTGGGGGTGGACGAGGCGCGCGCCTGGGGAGCGCTCGGACAGGAGGCCGGACGGCTGCTCGAGACGATGCCGAAGCCGACGATCGCCGCGATCAACGGCTTCGCGCTCGGCGGCGGCTGCGAGCTCGCACTGGCCTGCGACATCCGCTACGCATCCGACACGGCGAGGCTGGGGCAGCCGGAGGTCTCGATCGGAATCGTCCCGGGCTGGGGCGGCACGCAGCGTCTCGCGCGGGCCTGCGGCATCGGGCTGGCGAAGGAGCTCGTCTACACCGGGCGCATGGTCGGCGCCGAGGAGGCGCGCGAGCGCGGGCTCGTGAACGCCGTCTTCCCCGCCGGCGAGCTGATGGCGAAGACGCTCGAGCTCGCGCGTCTGCTCGCCGCGAAGAGCCCGCTCGTCCTCGCCCGGGCGAAGGAACTCGCGAACCGCGCGCTGCAGGGCGACCTCGCCGCGTCGCTGGCCGACGAGGCCGAGGCCTTCGCGCAGCTCTTCGCGAGCGAGGACCAGAAGGAGGGGATGGCCGCCTTCGTCGAGAAGCGCGAGCCCCGGTTTACGGGCCGGTAGCGCACGTGGCGCGCGGCGCGCTCGACCTCGGTTAGATTCGGGCTGCCGTGAAGATCGCCGTCTGCGTCAAGCACGTCCCGGAGGCCGGCGCCGCCAGGCGGATCGACCCGCAGACGCTGCGCCTCGACCGCTCCGGCGAGGCCGGGCTGAACCCGTTCGACGCGAACGCCGTGGAGGAGGCGCTGCGGATCAAGGAGCAGGTCGGCGACTGCGAGGTGTTGCTCGTCTCGATGGGGCCCGAACGGGCGCTCGAGGGCATGCGCAAGGCGCTCGCCATGGGAGCCGACCGGTCGCTGCTCGTCTGCGACGAGGCCGCCGCCGGCTCCGACCTGGTGGCGACGAGCTACGTGCTCGCGGCCGCGCTCGCACCGGAGGAGCCCGACCTCGTGCTCTTCGGCCAGCAGGCGAACGACTCGGACGGCGCCGTGCTGTGGGCGGCTGTGGCCGACCGCCTGCGCCGGCCGCTCGTGTCGCAGGCGGCCGAGCTGCGGGTCGCCGCCGGCAAGGTGGAGGTGAAGCGGCAGACGGAGTTCGGCTACGACCGGATCGAGGCGCCGCTGCCCGCGGTCGTCGCTGTCTCGGACGCGATCAACGAGCCGCGCTACCCGTCGCTCAAGGGGATCATGGGCGCGAAATCGAAGCCGCAGGCGACCGTGTCGCTCTCCGACCTCTCGATCGACCCCGCCCGCGCGGGCGAGGAGGGCTCGCGGACGATCGTGCGCGCGCTCGCGCCCCCGCCACCGCGTGGGCAGACGGTGCGGATCGAGGACGACGGCAGCGCGCCCGAGCGCATCGTCGCGTTCCTGGCCGAGCGGAAGCTCATCTGATGAAGACCCTGGTGTTCCTCGAGCACCACGGGGGCGAGCTGCTGCGCTCCGGCCTGGGCGTGCTCGCGAAGGCGGTCTCGCTCGGCGGCGAGGTGGCGGGGGTCGTCGCCGGCTCCGGCGTGGAAGGCCTGGCGGCGCAGGCAGGCGAGTACGGCGCCGCCAGGGTGTACGTCGCCGACGACCCGGCGCTCGCAACACCGCTGCCGCAGCCGCGCGTCGACGTGCTCGCCGCGCTCGTCCGCAGGCACGGGTTCGACACCGTCTTCTTCGGCCAGTCGGTGCTGGCCGCCGATCTCGCCGCCGGGCTCGCGGCGCGGCTCGACGCCGGCCTCAACTGGGACCTGACCGACGTCGTCGTCGAAGGCGGCGAGCTCGTCGGCAAGCGGCCCGCCCTCGCCGACTCGGTCCTCGTCGACGTGGCCTGGAAGGGCGAGCCGCGGCTGGCGCTCTTCCGCACCGGCGCCTTCGACCCCGTGCCCGTGGGCGGTGCGGCCGAGGTGGAGCGGGTGGCGGTCGAGCTCGAGGACTTCTCGACCCGGGCGGTCATGCTCGAGCAGGCGCACGAGGAGCAGGCGGGGCCGTCGATCGAGGACGCGGACGTGGTCGTCGCGGGCGGCCGCGGGCTCGGCAAGCCGGAGGGGTTCGCCATGCTCGAGGAGCTGGCGAAGGCGCTCGGAGGCGCCGTCGCCGCCACGCGCGCCGTCGTCGACGCGGGCTGGTACCCGTACTCGGCGCAGGTCGGCCAGACGGGCAAGACCGTGGCGCCGAAGCTGTACGTCGCCTGCGGCATCTCGGGTGCGATCCAGCACAAGGTGGGGATGCAGGCGTCCGGCACCATCGTCGCCATCAACAAGGATCCGAACGCGCCCATCTTCGAGTTCTGCGACCTCGGCGTCGTCGGCGACGTGAACGCGATCGTGCCGAAGCTGACCGAGCTCGTCCGGGCGCGGAAGTCCTGACCGTGCGTCCGGCCGACTACCCGCCGCCGTTCGATCCGAACGAGGTGGTCACGGCCCCCTCGGACGCGGAGCCGATCGAGGTCGGGGTGCTGGTCGTCGGTGCCGGCCCGGCCGGCCTCGCCTGCGCGATCCGCCTCGCGCAGCTCCTCGAGACGGCGCCCGCGCTCGCCGAGCGGCTCGGCGACGTGCCGGTGGCCGTCATCGACAAGGGCTCGAAGCCGGGAGCGCACCTTCTCTCCGGCGCCGTCGTCGACCCGAGCTCGCTGCGGCGGCTGTTCGCCGGGCGCCGGCGCGTCGCGGACATGCCGTTCGCCGGCCGCGTCGAGCGCGAGGCGGTCTACTACCTGACCCCGCGCCGGGCGCTGCGCATCCCGACGCCGCCGACGATGCGCAACCACGGCAACCTCGTCGCCTCCGTCTCGCAGCTCGGGCGCTGGCTCGCGGCCCAGGCGGAGGAGGCGGGGGTGACGATCCTGCCTGAGACGAGCGGCGAGAAGCTGCTCGTGGCGGACGGCCGGGTGCGCGGGGTGCGCACGGGCGACCGCGGACGAGGCCGCGACGGGCAGCCGCTCGCCACGTTCGACCCGGGCGTCGACCTCCTCGCCCGGGCGACGGTGCTGGCCGAGGGGACGCAGGGCCACCTGACCGGAGCGGCGATCGCCCGCTTCGGGCTCGAGGGCGAGAACCCGCAGGTGTGGGCGCTCGGCGTGAAGGAGGTGTGGCGGGTCGAGCGGCCGCTCGACCGGGTGATGCACACGATGGGCTGGCCGCTGCGCGGCGCTGCGCGCTACCGCGAGTTCGGCGGCTCGTTCGTCTACCCGTTCGGAAAGGACATGGTCTCGCTCGGCATGGTCGTCGGGCTCGACCACACGGACGCCGAGCTGTCCGTGCACGACCTCCTGCAGGAGCTGAAGACGCACCCGCTGCTGCGCCGGATCCTGCGCGGGGGCGAGCGCGTCGCCTGGGGAGCGAAGACGATCCCCGAGGGTGGGTGGTATGCGCTGCCCAGGCGCCTGCACGCCCCCGGCCTCGTCCTCTGCGGCGACGCCGCCGGTCTCGTCAACGTGCCCGCGCTGAAGGGGATCCACTACGCCGTCGAGTCCGGACGGCTCGCGGCCGAGGCGATCTTCGCGGCGCTGCAGCCGGGCGAGGTGGTGGGGCGGCCGGGCGCGCTCGCGCCCTACGACGAGGCGGTGCGGCGCGGCTTCGTCGGCCGCGACCTGTACCGCGTCCGCAACATGCGGCAGGTGTTCAGCCACGGCTTGCTCGTCGGCGCGGCGCTGGCCGGCGCGGCGACGGCGACGCGCGGCGCCGTCCCGCGCGGACGCGTGGCGGGCGAGCGCGACGCCGAGCAGGAGCTGATCCGCACCGGCCGCGCCAGGCGCTACCCCGCGCCCGACGGCAGGCTCACCTTCGACAAGCTCTCCTCCGTCTACCTGAGCGGGAACCGCACGCGCGACGACGCTCCCAACCACATCCGCGTGGAGACCCGGGTGCCCCGGGAGCTCGCCGAGCTGTGGGCGCACATGTGCCCGGCGCAGGTGTACGAGGTCGGGCCGGAGGACGCGGGCAAGGTCGAGCTTCTCGTCACCCCCTCGAACTGCGTCCAGTGCGGCGCGATCACCGCCAAGGGCGGCCGGCTCACCCCGGCCGAGGGCGGCTCCGGGCCTGAGTACACGCTGACCTAGCGCCGACGAGCGAGCGGCTGCGCTCGCGTCCCGCCCACGGGCAGGTCCGCAGGGGCGGCGCCCAGGGCCTGCCGCCTCGAGGAGGGCTAGGCTGGGACCGTGCTGCCGGCAGGCCGCATCGGCGCGCTCGCCGAGCGCGACTTCCGACTCTTCTGGCTCGGCCAGACGACGTCGGTGTTCGGCGACGCGCTCGTGCCGGTGGCGCTCTCGTTCGCCGTCCTCGACCTGACCGGCTCCGCCTCCGACGTCGGCTACGTGCTCGCCGCCCACGTCGTCCCTCTCGTCGTGCTCGTGCTCGCGGGCGGCGTGTGGGCCGACCGGCTGCCGCGACAGCTCGTCATGCTCGGCTCGGACGCCGTCCGCGGCTCGGTGCAGGCGACCGCGGCCGTGCTCCTGCTCACGGGCGCCGCCGAGCTGTGGCAGCTCGTCCTGCTCGCAGCCCTGTACGGCTCGGCCGAGGCGTTCTTCCAACCGGCCTCCACGGGGCTGATCCCGGCCACGGTCAGCGCGGGGCGGCTGCAGCAGGCGAACGCGCTCCTCGGCCTGTCGCGGAGCTCGATGTTCATCCTCGGCCCGGCCGTCGCCGGCGTGATCGTCGCCGCCTGGAACCCCGGCGGGGCGTTCGCGGTCGACGCCGGGACGTTCGCCGTCAGCGTCGTCTCGCTCGCGCTCCTGCGCGTGGGGCGGGCGGAGCCGGCCGGGCGCCGGAGCTTCCTGCGCGAGCTCGGCGAGGGCTGGCGCGAGCTCGCGTCGCGGACGTGGTTGTGGGTGCTGGTCGCCTGGTCCGCCACCTACCTGTTCGCCGTCGCCGCGCCCGTGCAGGTGCTCGGCCCCTTCGTGGCCAAGGAGTCGCTCGGTGGAGCCCGGACGTGGGGCTTCGTGCTGGCCGCCTTCTCCGTCGGGAGCCTCGGCGGCGG
Organism: Gaiellaceae bacterium; assembly: GCA_035652235.1. GTDB lineage: Bacteria > Actinomycetota > Thermoleophilia > Gaiellales > Gaiellaceae > PALSA-612. The sequence goes on from DASREE010000034.1 coordinate 31,360, forward strand.
GGCGCTCGCGCTCCGCTGGCGACCGGCGCGACCGATGGCGACTTGCTCGCTGCTCGTCTTCCTCGCGGCGCCGACGCCACTCCTGCTCGCGTTCCGTGAGCCGGGCATCGCCATCGCCGCCGCCCAACTCGCGTCCGGCGTCGCCATGGGCTTCTTCATGGCCGTGTGGCAGACGACCCTGCAGCGCGAGATCCCGCCCGACCGGCTCTCGCGCGTCAGCTCGTACGACTGGATGGGCTCGCTCGCCTTCTTGCCGGCCGGGCTCGCGCTCGCCGGGCCCGTGTCGGATGCGATCGGCATCCGTACGACGCTCTTCGTGTCGGCCGGCTGGGTGGTCGTCTCGACCGCGCTCGTCCTGCTCGTACCGGGCGTATGGGCGCTCAGGCGGCGGGAGGACGAGCCCGCGGCTGAGCCCGTCCGGGCCGCCGCCGAGAGCGAGCTTGTGGTCCGTGTCACCGGCGCCGGCGTCGTGCATGGTCGCTGAGCTTCCGACCCGAGCCGACGTCCTGGCCGCTCGCGAGGCGATCGCGGGACGGCTGCAGCGCACGCCCACCTTCTCGTCGGCGGCGCTCGGCGGGCGCCTCGGCGTCCGCGCCTTCCTCAAGGCCGAGCTCTTCCAGAAGACCGGCTCGTTCAAGCCGCGCGGCGTGCTCGCGAAGCTGCGCTCGCTGGGCGACGAGGAGAAGGCGCGCGGCGTCGTCACCTGGTCGGCCGGAAACCACGCGCAGGCCGTCGCGTACGCGGCGGCGAGCGAGGGGGTCGACTGCCTCGTCGTCATGTGGAGGACGGCGAACCCGCTGAAGGTGGCCGCCACGCGCGCGTACGGCGCCGCGGTCGACCTCGAGTCCGAGGACGCCGCGCAGGCGCACGAGCGGCTGCTCGCCGTGATCGAGCAGACGGGACGGACGCTCGTGCACCCGTTCGACGACCCGCACGTGATCGCCGGCCAGGGCACGGTCGCCCTCGAGATCGTCGAGGACGTCCCGGGCGTCGACTGCATCGTCTGCCCGGTCGGGGGCGGCGGCCTGATCGCGGGCGTCGCCATCGCCGTCGACTGCCGGGTCGTCGGCGTCGAGCCCGAGCGCATGCCCGGCTTCAGCGCCGGCCTCGCGGCCGGCAGGAGCGTTCGCATCGAGTCGCAGCCGACGATCGCGGACGGGCTCGCGCCCCCGTTCGCCGGCGAGCTCGCCCTCGCCGTCGGCCGCGAGCGCGTCGACGAGGTCGTGCTCGTCACGGAGGACGAGATCGCCGCCGGCATGCGCTTCCTCTACCAGCGGGCGAAGCTGGCGTGCGAGCCGGCCGGCGCGGCGGCGACGGCGGCGCTCCTCGCCGGCAAGGTTCCGCTCGAGCCGGGGTCGAGCGTGGTCGCCGTCGTCTCGGGCGGGAACGCAGACCCGAAAGTCGCCTCTGCTATCGTGGGCGCAGCCGATGAAGCCTGACATCCACCCGGAGTACGTCCTCGCGACCGTGCGCTGCTCCTGCGGCAACGAGTTCGTGACCCGGTCGACGAAGCCCGAGCTCCACGTCGAGATCTGCTCGGCGTGCCACCCCTTCTACACGGGCAAGCAGAAGCTCGTCGACACGGGTGGTCGCGTCGAGCGATTCCAGCGCCGGCTCGAGCGCGCCGGCCGCGCCTAGCTTCCTCCGGACCGCGGATGACCGTCGGCGGGCAGGCCGTCCTGGAGGGCGTGATGATGCGCAGCCCGTCCAGCTGGGCGGTCGCCGTGCGCAAGCCGGACGGGCAGATCGCCCAGGTGTGCCGGCCGATCACCTCGCCGATGGCGAGACGGCGGATCTACCGTCTGCCGGTCGTGCGCGGTGTGGTCGCGCTCGGGGAGTCGCTCGCGATCGGCTTTCGCGCGCTCGCCATCTCGGCGCAGTACGCGGCGCAGGAGGACGGCGCGGACGGGGGGGAGGTGCGGACGGAGCTGACGCGCGGCCAGCTCGTGTTCGCGTTCGCGGTCTCGATCGGCTTCGCGATCATGCTCTTCAAGGTCGGCCCTGCGCTGATCACGAGCCGCATCGGGCTCTCTTCGACGGGCGCCTTCGTCATCGTCGAGGGCCTGATCCGCGTCGCCATCTTCGTCCTCTACCTGTCGCTCATCTCGCTGCTGCCGGATCTCCGCCGCGTCTTCCAGTACCACGCGGCCGAGCACAAGGCGATCAACGCCTACGAGGCCGGCGAGGACCTGACGCCCGAGCGCGTGCAGCGCTTCAGCCTCATCCACCCGCGCTGCGGCACGGCCTTCCTGCTCTGGGTGATGGTGATCGCGATCTTCGTCTTCGCCTTCTTCGGGCGCCCGGCCTGGTACTGGCTCATCGCCACGCGCGTCCTGCTCCTGCCCGTGATCGCCGGTATCGCCTACGAGCTGATCCGCTTCGCCGGCAAGCACCAGCGTAACAGGCTGCTGATGGCGCTGCTCGCGCCGGGCCTGTGGCTGCAGCGACTGACCACGCGCCAGCCGACGCTCGACCAGCTCGAGGTGTCCATCCAGGCGCTGCGCGACGTGCTCGACCGCGAGCGCGAGGCTGCTCCCGCCGCCCAGCGCGTCGAGGTGATGGCGTAGCCGAACCACTGAGGCGCACACCCGGCCGCTGCCACTAGACTCGCCGCTTCGGACACCTCGAGCGAACGGAGGAGGCGAGCATGGCTGCTGAACGGCATGCGCAGGTCAGCTGGCGCGGGAGCCTGATGGAGGGCTCGGGGACGATCGAGTCGACCGGGAGCGGCGCGATCGGCGGCCTCGAGGTGACGTGGGCGTCTCGGTCCGAGCCGGAGGAGAGCGGCCGGACGAGCCCGGAGGAGCTGATCGCGGCCGCGCACGCCGCCTGCTTCTCGATGGCGCTCTCCCACGGGCTCGCCCAGGCGGGCACGCCCCCGGAGAGCCTGCGCGTCGGCGCGACCTCGACCTTCGTCCCCGGCACGGGCATCACGGCGATGAAGCTCGACGTGACCGGCCGCGTTCCCGGGCTCGACGAGGACGCCTTCCGCCGGGCGGCCGAAGGGGCGAAGGAGAACTGCCCCGTGTCGAAGGCGCTCGCCGGGAACGTCGACATCTCGCTCGAGGCGCGGCTCGAGAGCTAGCGAGGCTCGAGCAGCGTGACAGCGAGCCAGAAGGGGATGCCGAGGGCGCGGAAGCGGCCCCCCGCGCGCGCCAGCCCATCGGCGTCGCCCGCCAGACGGGCGTGGAGCCTGCGGGACCCAGGGCTATCCTTGTCGCATGGCCGACTTCGAGGCCCTCGTCGCCGAGCTGGAGCGCTCCTACCGCGAGACGCAGGAGCGATTGTCCGACCCCGCCGTCTTCAACGACCACCGGGAGGCGGCCGAGGTGGGCCGGCGGCTGAAGGAGCTGGAGACGCCGCACCGCCTCGCGTCGGAGTGGCGGCAGGCCCGCTCCGACCTCGACGCGGCGCGCGACGACGGCGACCTGCGCGAGCTCGTCCCCGAGCTCGAGGAGCGGCTCGCCGAGCTCGAGGAGGAGCTGAAGCTCGCCCTCGTCGAGCCGGACCCCGCCGATCGCAAGGATGTGATCGTCGAGGTGCGTCAGGGGGTCGGCGGCGACGAGGCGGCGCTGTGGGCGAACGACGTCTTCCGCATGCTCACCCGCTACGCGGAGCGCCTCGGCTTCACGTGGGAGCCGATCTCGGCCAGTCCGAACGAGGGCGGAGGGATGAAGGAGGTCGTCTTCGCCGTGAAGGGTGACGGCGCCTACTCGATCTTCAAGTGGGAGGGAGGGACGCATCGCGTGCAGCGGGTGCCCGAGACCGAGTCGCAGGGGCGCATCCACACCTCCACGGCCACGGTCGCCGTCATGCCGGAGGCGGAGGAGGTCGAGGTCGACATCGACCCGGCCGACCTGAAGGTGGACGTGTACCGCTCGACCGGCCCCGGCGGGCAGAGCGTGAACACGACCGACTCGGCCGTGCGCATCACGCACCTGCCGAGCGGGATCGTCGTCGCCATGCAGGACGAGCGCTCGCAGCTGCAGAACCGGGACAAAGCGATGCGCGTGCTGCGAGCGCGGCTGTACGAGCTCGAGCGCGAGCGGCAGGAGGCGGAGATGTCGGCCGCCCGGCGGGCGCAGGTCGGAACCGGCGAGCGGGCCGAGAAGATCCGGACGTACAACTACGCCGAGAACCGCGTCACCGACCACCGGATCAAGCTGACCGTCCACCGGCTCGACGCCGTCCTGCAGGGCGAGCTCGGCGAGTTCACGCAGGCGCTCACCTCCGAGGACCGGCGGCGCGCGCTCGAGACTGTCGCTTGACCGTCGGCGAGGTCGTCCGGACCTCGGCGGAGTTCCTGGCGGCGAAGGGGGTGCCGAGCCCGCGCGTGGACGCGGAGCACCTCGTCGCGAGAGGGCTCGGCCTCTCCCGGCTCGACCTCTACCTCGAGTACGACCGGCCGCTGACCGGGCCCGAGCTCGCAGCCTGCCGGGAGCTCGTCCGGCGTCGGGGCACCCGCGAGCCGCTCGCGTACGTCCTCGGCGAGTGGGGCTTCCGGCGGCTCGTGCTCGCCGTCGACCGGCGGGCGCTCGTCCCGCGCCCCGAGACCGAGGTCGTCGTCGAGCGCTGCCTCGCGCTGCTCGGGACGGTGGACGAGCCGCGCGCGCTCGACGTGGGGGTCGGATCGGGGGCGATCGCGCTCGCCATCGCCGACGAGCACCCGGGGGCGCGGGTGGTGGGCATCGACTCGTCCGCGGACGCGCTCGCCCTCGCCGGCGAGAACGCCGAGCGAACCGGCCTCGCCGACCGCGTCTCGCTCCTGCGGCAGGACCTCGTGCACGGGCTTCCCGCGGGGCCGTTCGACCTCGTCGTCTCGAACCCACCGTACGTCGAGCCGGACGAGGTCGGCTCGCTGCCGCCCGAGGTGCGCGACTGGGAGCCACGCGCCGCGCTCGTCGGGTCGGGGGCGACCGAGGCGGTCGCCCGCGGCGCCCGCCGCGTCCTGCGAGCGGGCGGCTGGCTCGTGCTCGAGGTCGCGGACGGAACCGCGGAGGCGGTGTCCGGGCTCCTCGCCTCGCTCGGCTTCGCAGACGTCGCGCGCACCCGCGACCTCGCCGGCTGCGAGCGCGTCGTGGAGGGCCGGTGGCCGGGGTAGAGGAGGCCGTCGCCGCGCTCCGGGCGGGAAAGCCCGTCGTCCTGCCGACGGACACCGTCTACGGGCTCGCCGTCACCGCCTACCACGAGGAGCCGTTCCGCCGGCTCCTGCTTCTCAAGGGGAAGCCGGAGGGATCGCCGACGGCGCTCGTCACGGCCGACCTCGACCTCCTGCTCGAATGCGTCCCGGAGCTGCGCGGCCGTGCGGCCACGATCGCTCGGGCGCTTCTCCCGGGGCCGTACACGCTCGTGCTGCCGAACCCCGCGCGGCGCTTCCGCTGGCTCACGGGCGCCAACCCGGAGGCGATCGGCGTGCGCGTGCCGGTGCTCCCGCCCGAGGCGGCCGAGATCGTGCGGCGGGTGGGCGCGGTCGCGGCGACGAGCGCCAACCTGCACGGCGGCCACGACCCGCGCCTGCTCGCCGACGTGCCGGAGGAGGTGCGGTCCGCCTGCGGCGCGGTCGTCGACGCGGGCGAGCTGCCCGGGGTCCCCTCGACCGTGCTCGACTTCACCGGGCCGGAGCCCCGCGTCATCCGGGAGGGCGCGGCGCCCGCCGCCGCCGCGATCGAACGGGCGCTCGCCGCGCTCGCTCCGGGACGGGGAAGGCGTTGAGCAGCGCGTCGACGCGGCGCCGGTACGGCGTCCTCGAGCAGGTCTCAGCCGTGCAGGAAAGACGCCACCCTGCTCCCATGGGAGCAGCAGGTCCCCGCTCTCCGGCCGGCCCCCCGCGCCCGCCGGCGGGCTTCGCTTCCGCTCCCGCGAGTACGATCCCCCTCGATGGCCGTGGCGCAGCACTCGCTCGACCGGCTCCGCGCCGCGGGCCTCGCCGACGTCGACCCGGAGATCGCCGAGCTGATCGGACGCGAGCTCGAGCGGCAGCGCGGCCAGATCGAGCTGATCGCCTCCGAGAACTTCACCTGGCCGGCGGTGCTCGAGGCGGTCGGCAGCGTGCCGACGAACAAGTACGCCGAGGGCTACCCGGGGAGGCGCTACTACGGCGGCTGCGAGATCGTCGACGAGATCGAGCAGCTCGCGATCGACCGGGCGAAGTCGCTGTTCGCCGCCGAGCACGCGAACGTCCAGCCGCATGCGGGCGCCCAGACGAACATGGCCGTGTACTTCGCCTGCCTCGAGCCCGGGGACACGATCCTCTCGCTCGCGCTCTCGCACGGCGGGCACCTCACGCACGGGCTCAAGGTCAACTTCTCCGGCCGCCTGTACACGATCGCGCACTACGGCGTCAGCCGGGAGACGAACGTCGTCGACTACGACGAGGTGCTCGCGCTCGCCAAGCGGCACCGGCCGAGGCTGATCGTCTGCGGGGGGTCGGCGTACCCGCGCACGGTCGAGGCGGACCGCTTCCGCGCGATCGCCGACGAGGTCGGCGCGCTCCTGCTCTGCGACATGGCGCACTTCGCCGGACTCGTCGCCGCCGGCCTGCACCCCAACCCGGTGCCGCACTGCGACTTCGTCACCTCGACCACGCACAAGACGCTCGCCGGGCCCCGCTCCGGCTTCGTGCTCTGCCGGGAAGAGCACGCCCAGGCCCTCGACCGCGCGGTCTTCCCGGGCATGCAGGGAGGGCCGCTCGTGCACCTCGTCGCGGCCAAGGCGACGTGCTTCGCGATCGCCGCCAGCGAGCCCTTCCGCGAGTACCAGGCGCAGGTGCGGGCGAACGCAAACCGGCTCGCGGAGACGCTCCAGCAGGGCGGCGTCGACGTGCTCACCGGCGGCACCGATACGCATCTGCTGCAGGTCGACCTGCGGCGCACGGACTGGACGGGAAAGGACGCCGAGGAGCGCCTGGCCGAGGTCGGGATCACCGTCAACCGCAACACCGTGCCCTTCGACGAGCGTCCGCCGACCGTCGCCTCCGGGATCAGGATCGGCACGCCCGCCGCGACCATGCGCGGCTTCGGCGAGGACGAGTTCGCCGAGGTGGGGCGCATCATCTGCGACGCGCTCGCCGCGGACGCCGACCTGGGGGCGCTCGCGGCGCGCAGCGAGGCCCTGTGCCGCGAGCATCCGCTCTACCCCGGCTTCCGCGGGTGGCCGACCTGCTGACGTGAGATGGAGGACGCGCGCGTGAGCGTGACCGAGGTCACGCACCCGCTCGTCCGGCACAAGCTCGGGCTGCTGCGCGACCGGCACACGAGCACGGCCGACTTCCGCCGCCTCGTCGACGAGGTGACGCTGCTTCTCACCTACGAGGCGACGAAGGACTTCCCGACCGAGCGGGTGGAGGTCGAGACGCCGCTCGAGCAGACGACGGTCGAGCGGATCTCCGGCAAGAAGGTGGCCGTCTGCCCGGTGCTGCGGGCGGGCGTCGGCATGCTCGACGGCGTGCTGTCGCTCATCTCCGGCGCGCGCGTCGGCTTCATCGGCCTCTACCGCGACGAGGAGACGCTGCAGCCGGTCGAGTACTACGTGAAGCTTCCCGCCGACATCGCCGAGCGCGACGTGATCGTGCTCGACCCGATGCTCGCGACCGGCAACTCGACCGCGGCCGCGATCCAGACGGTGAAGGCGGCGGGCGCCAGCTCGGTCGTCGTCATCTCCATCATCGCGGCGCCGGAGGGCGTCCGTCGCGTGCTCTGCGACCACCCGGAGGTGAGGATCGTCGTGTCGGCGATCGACCGAGGCCTCGACGAGCGCGGCTTCATCGTCCCCGGTCTCGGCGACGCAGGCGACCGGCTGTACGGGACGCGATGATGCTGCCGCTCGCAGGCCATGCGCCGGTGCTCGCCGCCGTCGGGCACCCGTCCTTCCTGGACGAGCTGGGCGACCATCTCGAGGTGCTGTGGGGGGCGCTGGTGGCGCTCGTCATCGTCGTGCTCCTCACCCCGGCGGTTGGCGGCATGGCGCGGCTGCTCGGGGTCGTCGACCAGCCGGGCGGGCGGCGGCTCCACACCCGGCCGATCCCCCGCCTCGGGGGCCTCGCGCTCTTCCTCGGGGTGATCGTGCCGGCGCTCGCGTTCCTCAAGCTCGCGGGCGAGACCCGCGGCATCCTGCTCGGCGTCGCCGTCGCGACGACGGTCGGAGCGGTCGACGACTTCCGCGGGCTGCGCTGGTGGGAGAAGCTCGGCGGCCAGGTGGCCGCGGCCGCCATCCCCGTGTGGTCCGGCATCTGGATCGACCACTTCACCTTCCCCTTCGTCGGCGTGCACGGGCTCTCGGAGTGGGTGGGACGCCCGCTGACCCTGCTCTGGATCGTGGCGATCATGAACATGGTCAACTTCCTCGACGGGCTGGACGGGCTCGCGGCCGGCGTGTGCGCGATCTCGGGCGGCACCTTCAGCGTCATCGCCCTGTCGCTCGAGAAGCCGAACGCCGCCGTCGTCTCGGCGGTCGTGCTTGGTGCCTGCCTCGGCTTCCTGCGCCACAACTTCTACCCGGCGCGCATCTTCATGGGCGACTCCGGCGCCATGCTGCTCGGCTTCGTGCTCGCCACCGTCGCCGTCCAGGGCCTGCTCAAGACGGCGGCCACCGTCGCCCTGTTCTTCCCGCTCGTCGTGCTCGCCGTCCCGATCCTCGACACGGGCTTCGTCATCGCGAAGCGCCTCAAGTACGGGCACGCGCCGTGGCGCGCGGACGCGCAGCACCTGCACCACCGCTTTCTCAACATCGGCTTCTCGCAGCGCCGCGCGACGGTGACGATCTGGCTGTGGTGCGCGACCCTCTCCGCCGCCGCGCTCGGCACCCGCTTCATCCCCGTGCGCGAGCACGGCCGCTGGCACACCTGGCCGACGGTCACCGAGAGTCTGCTCGTCGCGCTCGCCGTGGCGGCGTCGGTGTACGTCGTCTACCTGCTCGAGATCGTCAAGCTGGCGAACCCCCGCATCCGCCGCCGGGAGGCCGAGGAGCGCCGACAGCGAGCGACCGGGCAGGCGCGCCGCCGGACGGCCTGAGCCGGCTCTGCGAGCGTGCCCGGCTGCGCCGCGGCGAACGCCCCACGAGAGGAACAAACTCGACGGAAACGCCCTGATCATGCGCTATTTGCGTGTTACGAAGTGCTCGTCTCACTCTGGTATGCTCGCCCTGGATGGAGGGAGAGCGCCCGAACTTCGAGCCGGCCGGTGCGGGCGCGGTGCTCATGTCGGGGGTCGGTGTGGGGGTGGGCGCCGGCGCGCTGATCGGCTGGGCGGCCGGCTCCGTCGGCTACGGCGTCCTCGCAGGCGCGATCGCCGGCGTCCCCATGGGCGTGTACGCGGTCTACCGGCGCTATCGCGGGGCGATCTGATGCGGAGCGGCCTGCTGCTCACGCCCCGGCCCGAGCCGGCGAAGCTGCTCCCTGCGCTTGCCGCAGCGCTCGTCCTGCTCGTCGCGCTGCCGGTCTTCCTGGTCGCCGGCTGGAGCCTGTCCGGCTGGCTGCTCGGCACCGTGCTGTGGGGCGGGCTGCGCCTGTTCGGACTGCTGCTCGCGCGCCTGCGCGCGCCGGCGAGTAGGCTCGCCTCCTCAGGCGTGGTGGCGTTCGGACTCATGTTCAAGGCGCTCGCGGTGCTGGTCGTGCTGGTCGCGGTCGCGGCCTCGCGACCGCATCTCGCGCTGGCTGGCACGATCGTGTTCGCGCTCGCCTACACGGCCGAGCTCGCGCTCGGGCTGGCCGTCTACTTCAGCGGCGCGCCGCAGGGGGACGCGGGCCGGTGAGGCGCCTGTCGCTGCGGCGGCTGACGCTCGTCCTTCTCGCGCTCTCGCTCGCCGCGCCGCCGGCGGCGATGGCCAGGGGCGAGTTCCATCCCGAGGACGAGTGGAAGCTCGACGACTGGGTGCCGATCCACCTCGGCGGCCTCGACCTGTCGATCAACAAGGCCGTCGTCTACCTGCTGCTCGGCGCGGTGCTGACGATGCTGCTCGGCATCGTCTTCATGCGCATCCGCCTCGGCGTGCAGCCCGGCAGCCGGCAGACGGTGGGCGAGACGATCTACGAGATCGCGCAGACGCAGGTGGCCGAGCAGGGCTTGCCGAGCAAGGCGATCGGGCGCTGGTTCCCGTACGTCGCCTCGCTCATGCTCTTCATCTGGGTGGTGAACATGCTCGGCTTCATCCCGCTCCCGATCTCGAGCGAGAAGTTCCACATCGGCGGCGTCGCCATCCCGACGTTCGCGATCTACGCGGCGACGTCGACGCTGTCGGTGACGCTGACCCTCGCCCTCATCACCTTCGTCTTCACGCACGTCGAGGGCATCCGCTGGAACGGCGTGCGCCGCTACTTCGCGAGCTGGATCCCGGAGGTGCCGAGAGCGATGCTGCCGCTCATCGTCCCGCTCGAGGTGCTCGGCCAGTTCATGCGGCTGATCTCGCTGTCCGTCCGGTTGTACGCGAACATGCTCGCCGGCCACATGCTCATCCTGACCTTCATCGGGCTGATCTTCGTGCTCGAGAACGTCGCCGTCGCCATCTTCGGCGTCCCGTTCGCGACGCTCTTCTACCTGTTCGAGGTCATCATCGTCGTCTCGATCCAGGCGTTCATCTTCGCCGCCTTGTCCGCCATCTACATCGGCTCGGCGATCGAGCCGGAGCACTAAGGAGGGACTTTGTGAACACGCTCATCGCTGCGACGTCGGGTGACGTGACGAAGGCCGGCAAGGCCATCGCCCTCGCCCTCGGCATCGGGCTCGGGTCGCTCGGCGCAGGCGTCGGCATCGGCAACATCTTCGGCTCGATGATCCAGTCGGTCGCGCGCCAGCCCGAGCTGCGCGGCGAGCTGCAGGGCATCCAGTGGCTCGGCTTCGCCCTGACGGAGGCCGTCGTCTTCTACGGCCTCATCGGCGGCCTGCTCGCCTACGTGCTCGTCTGATGGCGGGAACGCTCCTTCTCGCCTCGTCCGGCCTGATCAAGGTCGTCCCGGGGCTGATGATCTGGACGCTGATCTCGTTCGCGATCACGTTCCTCGTGCTCAAGCGCTATGCCTTCGGCCCGATCCAGAAGGCGATCGACGAGCGCCGCGAGCGCATCCGGGAGTCGCTCGAGGAGGCCGATCGCGCCCGCGCGGAGGCGCACAAGCTGCTCGAGGAGCACCACGCCCTCGTCGCCCGGGCGCGCAGCGACGCCGAGTCGATCCTGACCGAGGCGCGCCGGGTCGCGGACTCGCAGCGCGAGCGGCTGCGGGAGGAGCTCGAGGCGGAGCGCACGCGCCGCCTCGAGGAGGCCCGCCGCGAGATCGAGGCGGAGACGAGGCGCGCGCTCGAGGAGATCCGTTCGGAGGTCGCCGACCTGACGCTGGAGGCGACCGCCAAGGTGACGGGGAAGGTGCTCGACCAGGCCGACCACCGCCGCCTGATCGACGAGGCGATCGAAGGGCTCGACTTCTCCGTGCTGGAGCGCGAGCGCGCGTAGGGGCGCGCTGTCGCATGTCGGTCGTCCACCGGGTCTACGCCAGAGCGCTGTACGACGCCGCCCGCGAGGCGGGTCGAGTCGACACCGTGCGCGGCGAGCTCGGCGACTTCGTCGCGCAGGTGCGCGCCGTGCCTGAGCTGCGCGCGGTGCTGCGCAACCCTCAGCTCGATCCCGCCGCGAAGGCGGCGGTGCTCGACGCGATCCTCGAGGACGCCGACGAGCTCGTCCGCAACTTCCTGCGCCTGCTCGCCGAGAAGAACCGGATCGGCGAGGTGGAGGAGGTGGAGCGCGAGTTCGAGCGGCTCGTCGCGCGCGAGGAGGGGCAGCTGACGGTGTCGCTGACCACGGCCTACGAGCTGTCCGACGAGGAGGCCCGCCGGATCGTCGACCAGATCGCGAAGGCGTCGGGCCGGCCGGTCGAGGCGAGACGCGCCGTCGACCCCTCCCTGATCGGCGGCTTCGTGCTGCAGGCGGGCTCGTTCCGCGTCGATGCCTCCGTCCGCGGCCGGCTCGACCGCCTCCGCCGCCAACTCGTCACGCGAAGCTAGAGCGGAAGGAGCAGCCTTGAAACTCAGACCCGAAGAGATCACCTCCATCCTCAAGCAGCGGATCGAGGCGTACGCCGTCGAGACCGACCTCGCCGAGGTCGGCACGGTGCTCCAGGTCGGCGACGGCATCGCCCGCGTCTACGGCCTCGAGAACGCCGTCGCCATGGAGATGCTCGAGCTCGAGCACGGCGTCACCGGCCTCGCCTTCAACCTGGAGGAGGACAACGTCGGCGCCGCGCTGTTCGGCGAGTGGCCGCTCGTCAAGGAGGGAGAGCCGGTGCGCCGCACCGGCCGCGTCGCCAGCGTCCCCGTCGGCGAGGCTCTGATCGGCCGTATCGTCGACCCGCTCGGCAACCCCCTCGACGGCGGTCCGCCGGTCGAGGCGAGCGAGACGCGGCCGCTCGAGTTCAAGGCGCCGGGCGTCGTCGACCGCCAGCCGGTGAAGGAGCCGCTGCAGACGGGCCTCAAGTCGATCGACTCGATGATCCCGATCGGCCGCGGCCAGCGCGAGCTGATCATCGGCGACCGCTCGACGGGCAAGACGGCGATCCTCGTCGACACGATCCTCAACCAGCGCGGCGGCGACATGATCTGCATCTACGTCGCCATCGGGCAGAAGTCCTCGACGGTCGCACAGGTGTACGAGCGCCTCAAGGAGGCGGGGGCGATGGAGTACACGATCATCGTCACCGCGCCGGCGAACGAGGCGGCTCCGATCAAGTGGATGGCGCCGTACGCGGGCTGCGCGATGGGCGAGTACTTCATGTTCAACGGCCGGCACGCGCTGTGCATGTACGACGACCTCTCCAAGCATGCGGACGCCTACCGGCAGATGTCGCTGCTGCTGCGCCGGCCGCCGGGCCGCGAGGCCTACCCGGGCGACGTCTTCTACCTGCACTCGCGGCTGCTCGAGCGCGCCTGCAAGCTCTCGGACGACCTGGGCGGGGGCTCGCTGACGGCGCTGCCGGTGATCGAGACGCAGGCGGGCGACGTGTCGGCGTACATCCCGACCAACGTCATCTCGATCACGGACGGCCAGATCTTCCTCGAGTCGGAGCTGTTCTTCTCCGGCGTGCGGCCGGCGATCAACGTCGGCATCTCCGTCTCCCGCGTCGGGGGCAACGCGCAGGTGCGCGCGATGCGGCAGGTGGCCGGGCGTCTGCGGCTCGACCTCGCCCAGTACCGTGAGCTGGAGGCGTTCGCCCAGTTCGGCTCCGAGCTCGACCAGGCGACCCAGCGCACGCTGGCTCGGGGCGAGCGGATGGTCGCCACCCTGAACCAGCCGCAGTACAGCCCGTGGCCGGCCGAGGAGCAGGTGGTCGCGATCTTCGCCGGCATCCACGGCTACCTGGACGAGATTCCGGTCGAGCAGGTGCCGCGCTTCCAGGACGAGCTGCGCGAGCACATGAAGACCGAGGGCTCGATCCTGGGCGCGATCCGGGAGCAGAAGGAGCTCTCGGACGAGCTGACCGAGAAGCTGCACGCGGAGATCAAGGGCTTCGCCTCGCGGTTCAACGTGCAGGAAGCGCAATCGCTCGTTTCCTGACGGAAGCGAGCGAGAGAGAGGCCGGCAGATGGCATCGGTTCAAGACCTCAAGCGGCGCATCAGATCGATCCGGAACACGCGCAAGATCACGAAGGCGATGGAGCTCGTCGCTTCCGCGCGCCTGCGACGCGCGCAGGCGCGGATCGAGGCGATGCGCCCCTACGCCGACCGGATGCTCGAGCTGATGATCGGCACTGCGCGGGCGAGCGCCTCCGTCCGCGGGCTGCCCCTGCTCCAGCGGCGCGAGGACGTGCGGTCGGTCGCGATCCTGCCGCTGACCGGCGACCGCGGCCTCGCGGGCGCCTTCAACGCGCAGGTGCTCCGGCACGCGTTCGCGCTCTCGCGCTCGCTGGAGGCGGAGGGGAAAAGAGTGCGCTGGCTCGTCTCCGGCCGCAAGGGCGCCTCGACGCTCCGTTTCCGCCGCTTGGAGGTGCTCCAGGCGTGGACCGGCTTCAGCGACCGGCCCGCGTACGCCGACGCGCAGGCGCTCGCGCACAAGGCGGCGGAGCTCTACGTCGGCGAGGAGGTCGACCGCGTCGTCGTCGTCTACAACCGCTTCGTCTCGCCGCTCGTCCAGCAGGTGGTCGAGCAGGAGGTGCTGCCGATCCCGGAGGAGGTGCTCGACGCCGGCGAGGAGGAAGAGCATCGCCAGGCGCTGCTCGGCGACTTCATCTACGAGCCGGAGCCGGAGCAGATCCTCGAGCGGCTGCTCCCGGTGTACGTCGAGACGGAGCTCTTCCGCGCGCTGCTCGAGTCGGCCGCGTCCGAGCAGGGGGCGCGAATGACCGCGATGCGGAACGCGTCGAAGAACGCCGGCGAGCTGATCGACACGCTGACGCTGGCGATGAACCGCGCCCGCCAGGCAGAGATCACGCAGGAGATCCTCGAGGTCGTCGCCGGCGCGGACGCGCTGACGCAGTAAGCGCTACTCGCACTCTTTCAGCCCGAGCGCGCGCGCCTGCGTCGTCGCCTTTGCGAGAGCGGCCCGGCCGGCGTCGATCGGCGCCTTGATCTGGGAGACGTGATTTCGCTTCGCGGCGTCGGCGCCCTGGAGGAGATCGGCGAAGGCGCCGGCTTTCGTCGTCACGAGCGCCTGGAAATCGTCTGCGAGCTCCTTCGGCGGCTTCAGCCTGTCGAGCGCCTTCACCTCCTGCGTTCCGAGGTAGCCGAGCTGCTTGATCGCGACGCCCCACTGCGCCCGTTGCGCGTGGGTCGCCTTCTTCCCGATCGGGTTGACGTTCGGGACGACGACCTGGTTCTGGAGGTCGTTGAAGTGCTTGCAGATC
>DASREE010000035.1:0-98730 GCA_035652235.1 Gaiellaceae bacterium
TCGGGGCGATCGATGAGTTCGTCTGCAAGAACGCCGACTACCTCGACTGGGACGCCTTCGGCCACGCCCTCGCCGACCACGTCCGCCACCGCAACAGCCCCGCCGAGCGCGAGCGGCGCAAGCTCGAGGCCGCCAGACGGCGACAGCGGCGCGCCGCCAAGCCTGCAGCCGGCCTCCAGCTCGCCGCCTGAACCATGGACGAGTTTCCAGTGCAACGTTACGAGAGACCGCACTAGCTCGCGCCTCGGGGCCGCCGGGGCGGGCGACCCGGGCTCGGCCGGCCGCGGCCGTGCCGTTGCGAGGTCTGCTCAGCTGGGTCAGCGGATGCCGGTGTCGAGGAAGAGGTCGATGCGGTCCCAGTGGCCGGCGCGCACGTGCACGGCGTGTGGCCTGGGGAGACGGCGGATGCCGATCCGCTCGACGGTGCTGATCTGGTAGTAGCCGGGAGGGAGGGCGACGCGGTAGCGACCTTGGCGGTTCGAGCGCAGGCGGGCGACCTCGCGGCCCTGGCGCGAGAAGACGAGCGTGACCTCGACCGGCACGGTGCACGGCTCGCCGGCGCGGCAGACGGGGCGGACGGGGCCCTTCCTGACGGTGCCGTACAGGCCGCTCCTCGAGGGAGCGGCCGGGGCCGTCGCGACCACGGCTGCGAGCAGGGCCGCCGCCAGCAGGGCGGCCGCGAGGAGCGGCGGCACGCGGGCGAGCCGGCGCACGTTCCAATCTTGCCACGCATGCGTCACGCGCACGTGACGCCTTCATCGCCAGGATTGACGGCATGGCCTCCTTCCCCCTCACGCGCCGCCAGGCACTCGTCGTGACCGGGGTGCTCGCCGTCACGCTCTTCCTCGCCGCGAAGGTGCTGCTCCCGGCGGGAGCGCCGAGGGCCGCCGCGCCGACGCTTCCCGTCTCGACCGCGCCTGCGCGAGCGCCGAGGGCGGCGCTCGTCGTCGTCGACGTGGCAGGAGCGGTGCGCCGTCCGGGCCTCTACCGCCTGCCGGCCCGCTCGCGGGTCGCCGACGCCGTCGCGCGCGCCGGCGGGGCGAGCGCGAAGGCGGACCTCGAGGGCGTGAACCTCGCGGCGCCGGTCGCGGACGGCGAGCAGGTCGTCGTCCCGCGCAGGACGGCGTCGCCGGGCGCGGCCTCCACCCGCGCGAGCGGGACGCCGGCGCCGTCCGCTCCCGTCAGTCTCAGCACCGCGACGGCGGATGAGCTCGACGCGCTCCCGGGCGTCGGCCCGGTCACGGCGCAGAAGATCCTCGACTACCGCGCGCGGCACGGAGCCTTCCGGTCGGTGGACGAGCTGGACGCGATTCCCGGCATCGGGCCGGCACGCCTGGAGCAGCTGCGGCCGCTCGTCGTGCCCTGACTGGAGCCGTGCCGCTCCCCTGGCCGCACGTGCTGCTGGCGGCGCTGTGCCTGGGCATCGCGGCCGCGACCGCCGTCCGGCTGCCGGGCGCCGCGCCCGCCTGGCTCGCGCTGGCGGGGTCGGCGCTCGCCGCGCTCGTCGACGGGGCGCCGCGGCTCGTCCTGCTGCTCGCCGCGCTCGTGCTCGCCGGCTGGTGGTGGGGAGGCGCGAGGCTCGCCGCGCTCGACCGCAGCCCGCTGGCGGCGTTCGTCGGCACCTCGGAGCGCGCCCGCGTCGTCGTCACGGGCCCGGCGCGACGATCCCGGTACGCGCTCCGGGTCGGCGCCGAGCTGGAGCGGTTCGGACGCGTGCGCATCCACGAGCCGGTCGAGCTCCAGCTCGCCGACGGGCGGGCGCCCGAGCAGGGGCAGGTCCTCGACGTGCTGGCCGTGGCTGCGCCGCCGAAGGGGCCCGACGGGGGCTTCGACGAGCGCACCTGGCTGCGCAGGCACGGCGTCCACGTCGTCCTCCGCGTCGACGGTTGGCGTGTTGTCGGCCGGCGCGGCGGCGTCGGCGGCCTCGCCGACGCGCTTCGGCGCTGGATCGCCGGCGGCGTCGCGGCAGGCGCGGGAGGGGAGCGGAAGGCGGTGCTCCTGGGGGTCGCCCTCGGCGCAGACGAGGGGCTCTCGCAGGGCCTGCGCGACCGTTTCCGCGCGGCCGGCCTGTACCACCTGCTCGCCGTCTCGGGCCAGAACGTCGCGCTCGTGGCAGGCGGCGCGCTCGCCGTCGCCTGGCTCGCCGGCATCCCGCGACTCGTGGGCGAGCTCGGCGCGCTCGCCGCCATCTGTGCGTACGTGCTCGCGGTCGGCGCCCAGCCGTCCGTCGTCCGGGCCGGCATCGCCGGCGCGCTCGGCTCGCTCTCCTGGCTGCTCGCCCGGGAGCGTGACCGCTGGTGGTTCCTCCTCGTCGGTGCCGCCGCGCTCCTTGCCTGGAACCCGTACACCCTGCTCGACGCCGGCTTCCAGCTCTCGTTCGCGGCGGTGGCGGCGATCTTCACGCTCGCCCCGCGCATCGCCCGCGCGCTCGAGGGCTACCCTGTACCGCGCAAGGTGGGCGGGTTCCTGGCCGTGTCCACCGCGTGCGGCCTCGCGACCGCGCCGGTGCTGTGGGTGCAGTTCCACGCCGTGCCGCTCCTCGCCGTCCCGGCGAACGCCCTCGCCGCCCCGGCGATGCCGCCGCTGCTCGGCCTGGCGCTCGCGGCCGCCGCGCTGCATCCGCTCGCGCCGAGCGTGGCGGCCGTGCTCGCCTGGCTGGCGGGCTGGTGCGCCGCGTACCTGGCGCTGTGCGCGCGCGCCGTCGGGGGGTTGCCGTTCGCGCAGGTTCGCTCGGGCTGGGCGGCGGCCGCGCTCGCGTGCAGCCTGGCCGGCGGGTGTACCTATGCTTGGCGGCGATGGCACCCGCCGACCTGAAGCCCGTCTACCTGCTCGCCGGCAGCGACCGGCCGAAGGTGGAGCGGGCGGTGGAGCGCCTGCGCAGCCACTTCGGCGGGGATGCGCTCGAGCGGTTGTCGGCCGCCGAGGCGAGCGGCAGCGACGCCGTGGCGGCGTGCAACGCGCTCGGGCTCTTCGGCGGCGACGGCAGGCTCGTCCTCGTGGAGGGCGTCGAGCGCTGGAAGGCGGCCGACGCGGAGGCGATCGCGGCGTACCTCGCCTCCCCGGCGCCGCAGACCGTTCTCGCCCTCGTCGGCGCCGAGATGAAGAAGGACTCCCCGCTCGCGAAGGCGTGCACCAAGGTCGGCGACGTGCTCGTCTACGACGTGGCGCGGCGCGGGGTGGCGAGCTGGGTGGCGGAGCAGCTCGCACGTCTCGGCGCCCGAGCGGACACGGACGCCTGCCGGGTGCTCGTCCAGCTCGTCGGGGACGACCTCGTCGAGCTCGCGACGGAGGTGGACAAGCTGGCGACCTGGGCGGACGGGGACGAGATCACGCAGGCGGACGTCGAGCGGCTGGTCGCGGCACGAGCGGCGTCGCCGCCGTTCGCGCTCACCGACGCCTGGGGCCGGCGCGACGCCGGCGCCGTGCTCGCCGCCTGCGAGGCCGTGCTCGAGCGCGGCGACGGGCGGGGCAGGGCGTCGCTAGCGGCCCTCGTCGGCCGCCTGTACGCGCACGTGGCGCGCGTCCAGGCCTGCCGTGCCCTCGACGAGGAGGGAGTCACGCCGAGGGACGCGGCGGCCCGGCTCAAGATGCACCCGTTCGCGGCGGAGAAGGCACTGGCGCAGGCGAGGAACTTCTCCCGAGCCGAGCTCGAGGATGCGGTCGTCCGCCTGGCGGAGCTCGACCGCGCCACGAAGGGCGGCTCGCGGCTTCCGAACGAGCTCGAGCTCGAGCGGACGCTCGTCGACATCACGCGCCCGCGGACTCCGCCGCCGCGGAGCGGCGGCCGCCGGCCTGCCCGGCCGTAGCGGCTCGCTACGACTCGCCCGCGCCGGAGGCGCCGGAGACGAGACGCGCCGCCTGCGCCTTCTTGCGCGCGGCCGTGTTGCGGTGGAGCGCGCCCCGACTCGCCGCCTTGTCGATCCAGCGCACGAGGTCGGCGTGCTCGCGGGCGACGAGCTCGGCGTCGCCTTCCTCGACGGCCGACCGCAGCCGCCGTGTCAGCGTCTTCACCGTCGAGCGGTAGCGCAGGTTCTCGAGCCGCTGCCGTGCGGCGCTGCGGACACGCTTCTTCTGCTGGCGGATGTTCGGCATTCCGTGAAAACGCCCGCTCGAGCCGCGGGCAGAGGCGATGCTAGCAAACCCCCTCGCGCGTTCGCGCTCGCAGGGCCCCTCGCGCGTTCGCGCTCGCAGGGCGTCCCCCTATGCTCTCGCGCGGTGATGCCTCCGTGGTGACATCGGGCGCCTCCCACGGCGCGGACGGCACCCCGACGGAGGGAGGCGGCGCGCAGCGGCGGCGGCTCGTCCGCTCGACCGCGGTCTTCGCCGCCGCGACCGGGCTGTCGCGCGTCCTCGGTCTCGTGCGCGAGATCGTCGCCGCCTACTACTTCGGCGCGGCCGGCAAGGTCAACGCCTTCACCGTCGCCTTCCAGGTGCCGAACCTGGTGCGTGCGCTCGTCGCCGACGCGGCGCTCTCGTCGGCGTTCGTGCCCGTGTTCACCGAGCTGCTCGAGAAGGGCGAGCGGCGGCGGGCATGGCAGGTGGCCGCCAGCGTGTTCTGGCTGATGCTGCTCGGGCTTGGCGGCCTGACGGCGCTGTTCACGCTGCTCGCGCCGTTCGCGATCGCGCCGTTCGGAGATCCGGGCGGCGACCGCGCGCTCGCGATCGGGCTGTCGCGCGTGATGTTCCCGATCGTCGCCCTGCTCGGCGCCTCCGGCGTGATCGTCGGCATCCTCAACAGCTACGAGCAGTTCAGCGTGCCCGCGCTGACGCCGGTCGCCTGGAACCTCGCCATCATCGCCGGGCTCGCCGTCGGGGTGCCGCAGGCAGGCTCGGAGAGCGCGAA
This sequence comes from Gaiellaceae bacterium, assembly GCA_035652235.1. GTDB lineage: Bacteria > Actinomycetota > Thermoleophilia > Gaiellales > Gaiellaceae > PALSA-612. Next base: position 4,844 of record DASREE010000035.1, read on the forward strand.
GCTGTACGTCTACGCGCTCTCGATCCTGATCGGCACCGTCATCCAGGTGCTGCTGCCGGTGCCGTGGCTGCGCGGGCTCGACGGGCGGCTGCGGGTCGTGCTCGACTGGCGCGACCCTGCCGTCCGGCGTGTGTTCACGCTCATGATCCCGGTCACGCTCGGGCTCGGGCTGATCAACTTCAACGCCGTCGTCGACTCGATCTTCGCCTCGCGGCTGATCGACCCGACGCTCGCTCCGACCGCGATCGACAAGGCGTTCCGCATCTACATGCTCCCGCAGGGCATGTTCTCCGTCGCGGTCGCGACCGTGCTCTTCCCGTCGCTCGCGCGGCTCGCGGCGCGCGGCGACGTCGACGGCTTCCGGCGCACGTCCGCGGTCGGCCTGCGCCAGATCGGCTTCCTGCTCATCCCGGCGAGCGCCGCCAGCGCCGCCCTCGCCGAGCCGATCGTCCGGCTCGTCTACCAGCGGGGCGCCTTCACCGCCGACCAGACCGACATCGTCGCCCAGTGCCTGGCGGCGTTCTCGCTCGGGCTCGCCTTCAACGGGGCCATGCTCATGCTCAACCGCTCCTTCTTCAGCCTGCAGTCGCCGTGGATCCCGACGGCGGTCGCGCTCGGCAACCTCGGCCTGAACGCCGCGCTCGACGCCGCCTTCTACCCGGTCGGCACGTGGGGCATCCCGCTGTCGACCTCGCTCGTCAACATCGCCGGCACGATCGCGCTCCTCCACCTGCTGCGACGGAAGATCGGCCGTGTCGAGCTGACCGAGACGCTGCGCTCGACGGCGCTCGTGCTCGTCGCCTCGGGGGGCCTCGCCGTCATGGCGCACGAGGTGTGGGCGGGGTCGGACGCCCTGCTCGGTCGCTCGTTCGGCGGCCAGGTCGTCTCGCTCGCGCTCGGCCTCGCCGTCGGCGGAGCTGCCTTCCTCGTCGCGTGCCTCCTGCTCGGCGTGCGCGAGCTGCGCCCGCTGCGCGCGCTCGCCTCCCGCGAGGGCTGAGGGGGCGGCCGCGCGCGAGGATCCTGCCGCGGGCGGACGCACGCCGAACGGCCGCTACGATCGCCGGGAAGCCATGGACCAGGCTCGCATCCGCAACTTCTCGATCATCGCCCACATCGACCACGGCAAGTCGACGCTCGCCGACCGCATCCTGGAGCTGACCGAGACGGTCCCCGGCCGGGAGATGCGCGACCAGCTGCTCGACTCGATGGAGCTGGAGCGCGAGCGGGGGATCACGATCAAGGCCCGGGCGGTGCGGGTCGCCTGGAAGGGCCACCAGCTGAACCTGATCGACACCCCCGGCCACGTCGACTTCACCTACGAGGTGTCGCGCTCGCTGGCCGCGTGCGAGGGGGCGCTGCTCCTCGTCGACGCCTCGCAGGGGATCGAGGCGCAGACGCTCGCCAACGCCTACCTGGCGATCGAGCACGACCTCGAGATCGTGCCCGCGGTGAACAAGATCGACCTGCCCCAGGCCCGTCCGGACGAGATCGCGGCCGAGGTGGCCGATCTCGTCGGCGAGGAGCCGGAGCGCGTGCTGCGCATCTCGGCGAAGACCGGCGCCGGCGTCGAGGAGGTGCTCGACGCGGTCGTCGAGCGGATCCCGGCGCCCGCGGGCTCCGCGGACGCTCCCGCGCGAGCGCTCATCTTCGACTCCTCGTACGACCAGTACCGCGGCGTCGTCGCCTTCGTGCGGGTTGTCGACGGTGCCTTCCGCCGGGGCGAGCGGCTGCGCGCGATGGCACAGGGCACGGAGTTCGAGGCGGAGGAGCTCGGCTTTCTGACTCCGGCGATGACCGCCTGCGAGTCGCTCGGGGCGGGTGAGGTCGGCTACCTGATCACCGGCCTGAAGGACGTGAGCCGCCTGCGGGTGGGCGACACGGTCACGTCGGTGCGGCGGCCCGCGCAGGCGCCGCTCCCCGGCTACCAGGACGTCAAGCCGATGGTGTTCGCCGGGCTCTTCCCCACCGACTCGGACGACTACCCGGCGCTGCGCGACGCGCTCCAGCGGCTGAAGTTGAACGACGCCTCGCTCTTCTACGAGCCCGAGACGTCGCAGGCGCTCGGCTTCGGCTTCCGCTGCGGCTTCCTCGGCCTGCTGCACATGGAGATCGTCCGCGAGCGGCTCGAGCGCGAGTTCGACCTCGACCTGCTCGTGACGGCGCCGAACGTCGCCTACCGGGTCACGCGCCCCGGTGGCGAGCTCGTCGAGGTGCGCAACCCGGCCGAGATGCCGCGCGAGCTGGAGCGCGTCGAGGAGCCGTACGTGAAGGCGCAGGTGATCGTCCCCAAGGCGTACGTCGGCGACGTCATGGGGCTGTGCAACGAGCGGCGCGGGCGCTTCGACCACCTGGAGTACCTGTCCGAGGAGCGCGTCCTGCTCGTGTACGAGGTGCCGCTCGGCGAGATCGTGCTCGACTTCTACGACCAGCTCAAGTCGCGGACGCGCGGCTACGCGAGCTTCGACTACGACGTCGTCGGCTTCCGCGAGGGGAACCTGTCGCGCGTCGACATCCTCGTCGCCGGCGAGCAGGTGGACGCGCTCTCGCTGATCGTGCACCGGGACGCAGCCTACGAGCGCGGGCGCCAGCTCGTCGAGCGGCTCCGCGAGGAGATCCCCCGCCAGATGTTCGACGTCGCCATCCAGGCGGCGATCGGCTCGCGCGTGATCGCGCGCGAGACGGTGAAGGCGAAGCGCAAGGACGTGCTCGCCAAGTGCTACGGCGGCGACATCACCCGCAAGCGCAAGCTCCTCGAGAAGCAGAAGAAGGGCAAGAAGCGGATGAAGCAGGTGGGCGGGGTGGAGGTGCCGCAGGAGGCGTTCCTCGCCGTGCTCAACCTCGACGGGGCGAGGAAGTGAGGGGGAAGGCGACGGTGCTCGAGCGGGCGACGCCGCGCAGCTGGGCCGGTGCGCGGGAGGCGGGTGCCGGCCGCGTCCGGCACCTGTACGTGCACGTCCCCTTCTGTGCGCACCGGTGCGGGTACTGCGACTTCGTCACGGTCGTCGGGCAGGCGGCCGGGCACGCCGCGTACGTCGACGCGCTCCTCGCCGAGCTCGAGCTCGAGCGCGCCGTGCTCGCGCCGCGGCTCGAGACCGTCTACCTCGGGGGCGGCACGCCGACCTTCCTCGTCGCCGAGGAGCTCGAGCGGCTGCTCGCGTCGCTGCCGGCCGCCGGGGAGGTGACGGTCGAGGCGAACCCGGAGACGGTGACGCCGGCGCTCGCCCGGCTGCTCGCCCGCTCCGGCGTGGGCCGCGTCTCGCTCGGGGTGCAGACCTTCGACGGGCGGGCGCTGCGGGTGCTCGAGCGGCGGGCAGGCCCGGAGGACGCCCGGCACGCGGTCCGGGAGCTGCGCGAGGCGGGCTTCGACAACCTCTCCCTCGACCTCCTGTACGGCATTCCCGGCCAGGGCGCGGACGATCTCGCCCGCGACCTCGAGCAGGCGCTCACGCTCGCGCCCGAGCACCTGTCCTGCTACGAGCTCGAGGCGAAGCCCGGCACGCGCTTCGCGCACGCCTTCGGCGCCGCGCTCGCCGAGCAGCAGGAGGCGATGGAGGACTTCTTCGAGCGCGTGGTCGGGACGCTCGTCGGCGCGGGCTACCGCTGGTACGAGACGGCGAGCTTCTGCCTCGCGCCCGAGCGTGCCGGTGGGCGCGACCTGCGCTCGCGGCACAACCTCGCCTACTGGCTCGGGCGCGACTACCTGGGGCTCGGGGTGGGCGCCGTCTCCACGGTCGACGGTGTCCGCCGGCGGAACCGGCCGGGGCTCGCCGCCTACCTCCACGCGCTCGGCCGCGGTGATTCGCCGCCGCGCGAGCTCGAGCCGCTGAGCGCCGAAGTGAGGGCGCGCGAGCGGGTCATGCTCGGCCTCCGCCTCGACGAGCCGCTCGCCCTCGCCGGGCTCGAGTCGGCCGTCGACCAGCGGGCGCTCGCGCGGCTGGAACGGCTCGGCCTGGCCGAGCGCGACGGCGGACGGTCCGTCCGCCTGACGACCCGAGGGCGCTTCCTGGGCGGCGCCGTGACCGCCGAGCTCCTCGCCTAAAATGCCTGCAAAGATGGGTATCGACCTGACCGAGCGGCAGCAGGCGATCGTGCTCCGCGTGGTCGAGGAGTACGTGGCGACGGGGCAGCCGGTCGGCTCCAAGAGCCTGGTCGAGCGGTCGGGGCTCGGGGTGTCGCCCTCGACGGTGCGCAGCGAGCTCGCCGAGCTCGAGCAGCTCGGGCTGCTCACGCACCCGCACACCTCGGCGGGGCGGATCCCCACCGACCTCGGCTACCGCTTCTACGCGCAGCAGCTGCTCGAGCGCGGAGACACCCGCCCGAGCGCCTTCCCGCTCGACCTGTCCGAGACGCGCAGCGAGGTCGAGGCCGCGCTGCAACTGACGACGGAGATGCTGTCGGAGGCGACGCGCCTGCTCGCGCTCGTGTCGGCGCCGCCGCTCGGCGGGGAGACCGTCCGGCACGTGGAGGTGCTGCTGCTGCAGCCCGAGATCGTGATGGTCGTCGTGATCACCTCGGCAGGCGGCGTGACGAAGCGGCTCGTGGCCTTCGAGGAGCCGGTCGACGTTGGTCTCGCGAGCTGGGCGAAGCAGTACCTGAACGAGCAGCTGGTCGGCGTCCAGCTCGGCACGCGGCTCGTGCGACGGCGGCTCGAGGACCCGGGCTTGACGCCCGTCGAGCGGGCGTTCGTCGACCGGCTGCGTCCGCAGTTCACCGACCTCGCGGAGGAGGAGGAGCAGCGCCTGTTCATCGGCGGCGCCGCTAGCCTGCTCGACGAGGTGCGCGACGAGGAGGTGGGCGCCTACCGCGGCCTCCTCGAGCTGCTCGAGCGCCGCCGCGCGCTCCTCGACGTCCTCGCCGAGGCGCTCGACCCGCGCCGGCCGTTCGTGCGCGTGGGCGAGGAGCTGAGCCACCCGGCGCTGCACGCGCTCGCGCTCGTCGGCGCGGCCTACGGCCTCTCCAACCGGACGCTCGGCGCCGTCGGCCTGCTCGGGCCGACGCGCATGGACTACGAGAAGGCGATCCGCTCGGTACGGGCGGCGGCGTCGGAGCTGTCCCGGTTCGCCGAGGAGCTGTTCGGGGAGGATTACTAGCCGGTGGCGGCGACGCGGCGCGACTACTACCAGGTGCTCGGCGTCTCGCGCACGGCGACCGAGGCGGAGATCAAACGGGCGTTCCGCTCGCTCGCGCGCGAGCTCCACCCGGACGTGTCCGACGCGCCCGACGCCGAGGAGCGCTTCAAGGAGGTCGTCGAGGCCTACGAGGTGCTGTCGAACGCCGAGCGCCGCGAGCTGTACGACCGCTACGGCCACGAGGGGCTGCGCAGCGGCGGCTACGTCCCCAGCTTCGACCTCGGCAACATCGGCGACCTGTTCTCCGCCTTCTTCGGCGACGACCTGTTCGGCGTCGGCGCGCGCCGCGCCAGGCGAGGGGCCGACGTGGTCGCCGAGATCGAGATCGAGCTCGTGGAGGCCGCCCACGGCGTCGTGCGCCAGGTGCCGCTCGAGGTGGCTGCTCCCTGCGGCGCCTGCCGCGGCAGCGGCGCCGAGCCGGGGACGTCCCCGACGAGCTGCCCGGCGTGCGGCGGCTCCGGGCGGCTCCAGCAGATCACGCGGAGCGTGTTCGGCGAGTTCATCCGCACGCAGGGCTGCCCGCGCTGCGACGGGACGGGGCGCGTCGTCGAGACGCCCTGCCGGCGTTGCGGCGGCGCCGGCCGGGTGATCGACGAGCGGGTGCTGGACGTCGAGGTGCCGCCCGGGATCCACGACGGCCAGCGGATCCGCATCTCGGGCGAGGGGCATGCGGGCGCTCCCGGAGGCGAGGCGGGCGACGTCTACGTCCGCGTGCACGTCAAGCCCGACGACCGGTTCGTCCGGGAGGGGAACGACCTCTTCTCGACCGTCGATCTGACGATGACCGAGGCGGCGCTCGGCGCCCGCGTCACCGTCCCCACGCTCGACGGCGACCTCGAGCTCGAGTTCGAGCCGGGGACGCAGCCCGGCGAGGTGCTCGTGCTCGCCGGTCGCGGCATGCCGGTGCTGCACGGCTCCGGCCGGGGCGACCACCGGATCCTCGTCAACGTGACCGTGCCGCGGCGCCTGACCGAGGAGCAGCGCCGGCTGCTCGAGGAGTTCGCCGCCCAGGCGAGCGAGGAGACGTACGCCGCCGGCGAAGGCTTCTTCCAGCGGCTGAAGAGCGCGTTCCGGTGACGCCCGCGCGTGCGCTCCGGCGCGTGTCGGTGACGGTTCCGCCCCGGCGCGCCGAGGAGGCCCGCGCCAGGATGCTCGAGCTCTTCCCCGAGGGTTTCGAGGAGCTCGACACCCCGAGCGGGCTCGAGCTCGTCGCCTACACGGATCCGTCGGGCGAGGAGCGGCTCTGGCACGTGTTCGGCGGGGCGCGCGGAGCGGACGTGGACGCTGGCTGGGAGGAGCGCTGGCGTGCGTTCCACCGGCCCGTGCGCGCCGGCGGCCTGTGGATCGGCCCGCCGTGGGAGGAGCCACCCGTTGGCATCACCGCCGTCGTCGTCGACCCCGGCCGCGCCTTCGGCACCGGCGCGCACGCGACCACGCGGCTGTGCGTCGAGCTCGTGTCGGCGCTGCCGCGCGGCTCGCTGCTCGACGTCGGCTGCGGCTCGGGCGTGCTCGCGATCGCCGCCGCGAAGCTCGGCTTCGCGCCCGTACACGCGGTCGACGACGACCCGGCCGCCGTCGAGGCGGCCGAGCGGAACGCGGCCGCGAACGGCGTGCGCGTCGCCGTCTCGCTCCTCGACGCCCTGTCGGCGCCGCTTCCGGCCGCGGAGACGGCGGTCGCGAACGTCACGCTCGACGCCGTGCGCAGGCTCGCTCTGCGTCTCGACTGCCGGCGGCTCGTCACCTCCGGGTACCTCGTGTCGAGCGCGCCGCGGCTCGTCGGCTTCCGGCCGGTGCGAAGGGTGCAGGAGGAGGGGTGGGCGGCCGATCTGTGGGAGGCTGCGAGCGAGTAAGGTCCAGGCCGCGCGATGGCCTCCTTCTCGGTCACGTTCCTCGGCTGCAAGGTCTCGCACGCGGACGCGCACGCGATCCGGGAGCGGCTGGTCGCGGCCGGCCACGACGAGGTCGCTCCCGACGGGGATGCGGACGTGGCCGTGCTGAACACGTGCTGCGTCACGCACGAGGCCGTCTCGAAGTCGCGCAAGGCCGCCTCGAGGCTCGCCCGCGGGCACCGGCGGGTGTACGTGACCGGGTGCGCCGCCAACCTCGCGGACGCCTTCGCCGGCCTGCCGGCGAACGTCGTCGTCGTCTCGCGCCGGAGCGAGGACACCCCCGGGTACGTGGCCGCGGACGTGGGAGCGATCGGCTGCACGCGCGCCGAGGCGCGCCTCGACCGGGTGCGCGCGTTCGTCAAGGTGCAGGACGGGTGCAGCTTCTCGTGCGCCTTCTGCGTCGTCCCGCTCGTCCGCGGCCGCTCGCGCAGCCGCCCGGCGGCGGCGGTGCTGGGGGAGGTGCGCCGCCGGGTCGAGCAGGGCCACAAGGAGGTCGTCCTCACCGGCATCAACCTCGGCTGCTACCGGGACCGGGCCGCCGGCTTCGACCTGCCGCGTCTCGTGCGCGAGGTCGGCGCGACGCCCGGCCTCGCGCGGCTGCGGCTCTCGTCGGTGGAGGTGAACCACCTCCGTCCGGAGCTGGTCGGCGCGCTCCGCGAGACGCCCACGGTCGCGCGCCACCTGCACGTGCCGCTGCAGTCGGGAGACGACCGGGTGCTGCGGGCGATGGGCAGGCGCTACACCGTCGCCGGCTACCTGCGCCGGGTCGCGCTCGTCCCCGACTTCAACCTGACGACGGACGTGATCGTCGGCTTCCCGGCCGAGGACGAGCGCGCGTTCGAGGCGACGCTGCGGACGGTGGCCGAGGCGGGGATCACCAAGGTGCACGTCTTTCCCTACTCGCCGCGCCCGGGCACGCGCACGGCGGCCGCCGAGGCGGTGGCGGTGGCGGTGAAGAAGGAGCGGGGCGAGCGCCTGCGCGCCCTCTCCCGCGAGCGCACGCTCGCGCGCTGGCGCACGAAGATCGGCTGCCGCGACCTCGTGCTCGTCGACCGACCGGGGCTCGGCTACGGCGACGACTACTCGCCCTGGCTCGTCGACGCGCCCGTCGGCGAGCTCGTCGGCGTGCGGGGCGTCGGTGTGACGGAGGAGGGGATCCTCGCTGCCTGAGGAGTGCGTCTTCTGCCGCATCGTTCGCGGCGAGCTGCCGGCGACGGTCGTGGCCCGGACGGACGGGTTCGTGGCGATCGAGGACATCAACCCGCGCGCGGACGTGCACGTGCTCGTCATCCCCGAACGCCATCTGGACACGTTTCGCGACGTCTCACTGATGGATGCGCAGGAGACGAAACGAATGGTTGACTTCGTCGCCGAGACGGCGAAGGCGGCCGGGCTCGACGAGTACCGGGTGATGGTGTTCGTCGGCGCGGGCGCTGGCCAGACGGTCTTCCATCTCCACTGGCACGTGCTCGGCGGTGGGCTGCGGGGGCTGCCGGCATGACGCTGATCGTCCGCATCGAGGCGGAGCTGAAGGAGGCGATGAAGGAGCGCGACGCCCCGCGGCGCGACGCGCTGCGTCTGATCCTGAACGCGCTCCGCTCGGCCGAGAAGGAGATCCAGCGGGAGCTGCACGAGGAGGAGGAGCTGCAGGTGCTGCAGCGGGAGCGCAAGCGCCGGCTGGAGGCGATCGAGGCCTACCGCGCCGCCGGCCGCGACGAGCAGGCGGCGCGGGAGGAGGACGAGCTCGAGGTGCTCGAGCGGTTCATGCCGGCGCCGCTGTCGGACGAGGAGCTGGAGCAGATCGTGGACGACGCGATCGCCGAGAACGGGGCGACGAGCCTGCGCGACCTGGGGCGGGTGATGGCCGACGTCATGCCGCAGGTCGCCGGGCGCGCCGACGGCTCGTACGTGAGCCAGATCGTCCGCGAGAAGCTCGCCTGAGCCTCGCCGGGGCGCTCGCCGGAACCTGCAATAGGTGCTCCCGGAACCTGCCTGGATGCTCTCGGAACCTGCCCGGGCGCTCGCCGAAACCTGCTTCTCTCGCCTGCTTCTCTCGCCCGGGCCTGCGGGACCCTGTCCCCTCCGGCCGGGGCTGGCGGCGACGGCCTGGAGGTGCTCCCGGCCTCCTCCCCGCTGCGATCGTAGCGGCGATCGGTTGACGCGGGCGTGACGAGACTGTCACGAGAGCGTGCCGAACGCTCGCGCCCTGCAGGCGCCGGCGTCCATTCCGGGGCGACCGGCGGACCCCGTTCCGGGGCGCCATGCCCACGCCGCCCTCCGCCAGCCTCCGGCCTACACTGAGCTCGGTGCAGGACGTGCTCTCCGTCTCGAACGACGTCGCCGCCGAGCTTGCCGCGGTCGGGGACGGGGTCCTGCGCGCGCTCCGCGACCGGCTGCACTGCACGATCCGGCTGCGCGGCAACCAGCTGACGATCGAGGGCGAGTCGGAGCGGGTGACCGAGGCGCGCGCCGTCGTCGGCGAGCTCGTCGAGCTGGTCGAGGGTGGCCACGAGATCGGCCCGGGCACGGTCGACGCGGTGCTCGGCGCCCTCGACCAGTCGCACGACGTGCGCGAGATCTTCGACGACGTGATCTGGCGTCACCGCGGCAAGAAGATCGCGCCGAAGACGGTGAACCAGAAGCGCTACGTGGACGCGATCCGCAGCCACACGATGACCTTCGCCATCGGCCCGGCCGGCACCGGCAAGACGTACCTGGCCATGGCGCTCGCCGTACGGGCGCTCGCCGAGCGCGAGGTGGGGCGGATCATCCTCACGCGCCCGGCCGTCGAGGCGGGCGAGCGCCTCGGCTTCCTCCCAGGCGACATCCTCGCCAAGGTCGACCCGTACCTACGGCCGCTCTTCGACGCGCTCTACGACATGCTCGACGCCGACCGGCTGACCTCGTACATGGAGAAGGGCGCGATCGAGGTGGCGCCGCTTGCGTTCATGCGCGGCCGGACGCTGAACGACTCCTTCATCATCCTGGACGAGGCCCAGAACACGAGCCCGGAGCAGATGCAGATGTTCCTGACCCGTCTCGGCTTCGGCTCCAAGGTCGTGGTGACCGGCGACGTGACCCAGATCGACCTGCCGCGCGACCAGGCTTCCGGCCTCGTCTCCGTCCAGAGCATCCTCGGCGCCATCGACGGGATCGCCTTCGTCACGTTCGGGCACGAGGACGTCGTCCGTCACAAGCTCGTGCAGCGCATCGTCGAGGCGTACCGGCAGCACGCCGAGGCGACCGGCTTGCAGCGCGGACGCTGACCATGGTCGAGATCGAGGTCGCCAACCGGAGTGGCGTCGAGGTCGACGAGGCGGCCGCGGCCGAGCTGGCACGAGCCGTGCTCGCACGCGAGGGGGTGGGCGAGGGCGAGCTCGGCATCGCCTTCGTCGGCCCGGACGAGATCCGCCGCCTCAAGCGGGAGCATCTCGGCGTCGACGAGGAGACCGACGTGCTCGCTTTCCCCATCGACGCCCGCGACGAGCTCCCGGCCGGCGTACCGCGCCAGCTCGGCGATGCCGTCCTCTGCCCCCAGGTGACGGGGGAGGCCTGGCGGGGCGCGCTCGTGCACGGTCTGCTCCACCTGCTCGGGTACGACCACGGCGCCGCCATGCGGGCCAGGGAGGAGGTGCACGGCGAGTGAGCCGCCGCCGCTCGCTGTCGCTGATCGACAGCTTCAACTACGCCATTGAAGGCCTCGTCCACGTCCTGCGCACCCACCGGAACATGCGCATCCACTTCGCGGTCGCGATCGCCGTGCTCGTGGCAGCGGTGTGGACGGGCGTCACCCGCTTCGAGCTGATCGCGCTGCTCCTGGCGATTGCCTTCGTGCTCATCGCCGAGATGATCAACTCGGCGATCGAGCAGGCGATCGACGTGGCCACGACCTCGTTCGACCCGCTGGCGAAGCTGGCGAAGGACATCGCCGCGGGCGCCGTGCTGATCGCCGCTGTCAACGCCGTCGCCGTCGGCTACCTCGTCTTCTCGCACGCGATCGGCTCGTCGGCGGCCGACCTGATCGAGCGGCTGCGCGACCTGCCGACCGAGGTGACGCTGATCGCGCTCGTGCTGACCGTCCTCGTCGTCATCGCGACGAAGGCCTTCCTCGGCCGCGGCACCCCGCTGCGCGGCGGCCTCCCGTCGGGCCACGCGGCGGTCGCGTTCGCCGGCTGGATGGCTGTCACCTACATCGTCGGGCCGCGGGAGCACCGCTTCCTCGTCTCCACGATCATGTTCGTCATGGCGCTCCTCGTCGCCCAAACCCGCGTCGAGGCGGGGGTGCACTCGACGCTCGAGGTCGTCTACGGCGGCCTGCTCGGAGCGCTCGTCACGCTCGCCGTCTTCCAGCTCTTCTTCTGACGTGGACGCTCGAGACCGGGCTCTCTACGACCAGGCGGTCGCAGTCGCGAGCCGCGCCTACGCCCCGTACTCGCGCTTCCACGTCGGCGCCGCGGCGCGCGCGCGCGACGGCCGCGTGTTCCTCGGCGTCAACGTCGAGAACGCCGCCTACCCGCTCGGGCTCTGCGCCGAGAGGAGCGCGCTGGCGCGGGCGGTGGCGGACGGGTGCCGGCCGGGCGACCTGGAGGCGGTCGCGGTCACGGCGTCCCCGTGCGGCGGCTGCCGGCAGTGGTTGCACGAGCTCGGGGTCGAGCGCGTCGTCTACGCGCGGGCTGGCGGCGAGGTGGTGACCGCCGCGCCGGCAGAGCTCCTGCCGGACACGTTCGAGCTGTGATGCGCCCGGGCGACAGGCCCGTGACGGTTCCGGCGCACAGGCGCCACACACGCGTGCGCCCGACGCCGGTACCGTCACCCCCAGGAGGGGGCAGCGGGGCCCCCGTCACACGTGTCAAGCGAATGGCGTGCGGCCCTCGAGTCGGGCTCGCCGAGCCGCGCCGACCGCACGGCGACCGGCGCGTGGCCGCGTGCCCGCGAGGTGCGACTGGACGGTGGCGGAGGGGCCTGCCGGGCGGACCGGCGGGGGTGCGGTGAAGTCCGGCTTCGTCGCGGTCGCCGGCCGGCCGAATGTCGGCAAGTCGACCCTCGTCAACGCCCTCTGCGGCAGCAAGGTCGCCATCGTCTCGGACAAGCCGCAGACGACCCGACGGCGCCTGTTCGGGATCGCGAACGGCGAGGGCCACCAGCTCGTGCTCGTCGACCTGCCCGGCTTCCAGCGGCCGCGCGACCTGCTCACCGAGCACCTGCAGCGCACCGTCGAACGCTCGTTCGAGGACGTCGACGCCGTCCTGCTCGTGCTCGACTGCCGCGCCCGCATCGGCGCGGGCGACCGCTTCGTGGCGTCACGGGTGTTCTCGATCGGCGTGCCGGTCGTGATCGCCTTGAACAAGGTCGACCGGCTGAAGCCCGGTCACATCGCCTCGCAGATGCAGATCGCCGCCGGCCTCGGCGACTTCGCTGCCCTGCACCCGGTCAGCGCCAAGACCGGCGACGGCGTCGGCGAGCTGCGTCAGGAGCTCGTCGACCTCCTCCCCGAGGGTGAACCCTTCTTCCCGACCGACGCACGCACGGACGTCGAGCCGGAGGTGCAGATCGCCGAGCTCGTCCGCGAGCAGGCGCTCGCGCTCACGCGCGACGAGCTGCCGCATGCGATCACGGTCGAGGTGGAGCAGATCGAAAAGCGCGCGATCCGCGCCGTCCTCTACGTCGAGACGGAGTCGCAGAAGCAGATCGTCGTCGGACGGGGCGGCTCGATGGTGAAGGCGATCGGGAGCCGGGCGCGGCCCGAGATCGAGGCGCTCCTCGGGCGCAGGGTGTTCCTCGATCTGCGCGTCAAGGCACGGCCGCGCTGGCGCCGCGACGAGGCGATGCTCGAGCGGCTCGGCATCTGAGCCGGCCGCCGCCGGCGGAGAGCGCGCGCCCGGCTGGGAGCGCGCGCCCGGCGGAGTGCGGGCCAGCCGTACGGGGAAGGGCTATCCGCTGTGCGATTACTCCCGGCGTGACGGGCGTCCTCATCGTCGAGACACATGCCGGCTTCCAGGCGAGCGCGAGCGCGCTCGTCGGGGCGGAGGGGCTCGACGTGGCCGGCGTCGCTCGCCGAGCCGGTAGCCGTTCGCGGCCAGGGCGGCGAGCGCGCCCTGGAGGCGGGCGAGACCGGCCGGCGGCAGGCGCGACATGCCCGCCGAGCGTACGCAGCACGGCGGCGGGTACGGGGCGGCGCTCGGGTGAGGCTACACTCAGGCCGATGGCGCAGGCGCCTGCCCTTCCCGGTGGGTTCGAGCTGCCGCTCGAGCCGCGGCTTCCGCGCATCGGCTCGGTGGACGAGGTCGGGGTCGAGGAGCGGGCGGCGGCGCTCGCCCGGCGGTCGATCAAGCGCGAGGCGAAGCTGTTCGCGCTCGAGCTCGCGATCAGCATGACCGACCTGACGACGCTCGAGGGCGCCGACACCCCGGGGAAGGTCGCCGCGCTCTGCTCGAAGGCGGTGCGGCCCGACCCGGGCGACCCGACGCTGCCGTCCGTCGCCGCCGTCTGCGTCTACCCGAACCTGGTGCCGACGGCCGTCGAGCGCCTGCGCGGCACCGGCGTGCGGGTCGCGTCGGTGGCGACGGCGTTTCCCTCCGGGCAGGCGCCCCTCCGCGTCAAGCTGGCGGAGGTCGAGGACGTGGTCGCCATGGGCGCGGACGAGGTGGACATGGTCATCGACCGCGGCGCCTTCCTCTCCGGCCGCTACGCGAGGGTCTACGACGAGATCGTGCGCGTGAAGGAGGCCTGCGGCGCGGCGCACCTGAAGGTCATCCTCGAGGTGGCGGAGCTCGGCACGTACGACAACGTCAGGCGCGCGGCGATCCTGGCCATGGCCGCGGGGGCCGACTTCGTCAAGACCTCGACCGGGAAGCTTGCCTCGGCCGCGACCCTCCCAGTGACGCTCGTCGTGCTCGAGGCGATCAGGGACGTGTACGAGCAGACGGGCCGGAAGGTGGGCATGAAGCCGGCTGGAGGCATCCGCCAGGCGAAGCAGGCGGTTCAGTACCTCGTCCAGCTGCACGAGACGCTCGGGTCGGAATGGCTGACGCCCGACCTGTACCGCTTCGGCGCCTCCTCGCTCCTCAACGACGTGCTCATGCAGATCCGCAAGGAGCGCACCGGCCGCTACCAGAGCCCCGACTACTTCAGCGTCGACTGATGCCCGCCGTCTGGACACACGGCACGTGGACGGTGCAGCCCGGGCGGGAGGACGAGTTCGTCGCTCTGTGGGAGCGGCTGGCGGAGGCGGTGATGGCCGAGCTGGAGGTGTCCGAGCCGCCGACGCTCCTTCGCGACCGCGACCGTCCGAACGTGTTCGTCAGCTTCGGCCCCTGGCCGGACGACGAGGCTGTCGAGCGGTTCCGCTCGTCCGAGGCCTTCCGGTCGAACGTCGACGACCTGCGCCAGCTGCTCGAGAGTTTCGAGCCGCGCACCATGGACGAGGTTTGGCGCGGATGAGCGAGCTCGAGCGCCCGGGCGCACAGGCTGCGGTCCCAGCGAGCTGGGAGTACGCGCCCGCGCCGGAGGCACGCGACATCGTCACGCTGCGGGAGCGCTACGGGAACTTCGTCGGCGGCGAGTTCGTGGAGCCGCGCTCCGGCGAGTGGTACGAGACGATCAGTCCGGCGACGGAGGAGCCGCTCGCCGAGGTTCCGCAGTCGGGCGGCGGCGACGTCGAGCTCGCCGTTGCCGCCGCCCGCGAGGCGTTCGAGAGCGGCTGGTCGCAGCTGCCCGGCTGTGAGCGCGCCAAGTACCTGTTTCGGATCGCGCGCATCCTCCAGGAGCGCTCCCGGGAGCTCGCCGTGCTCGAGTCGCTGAACGGCGGCAAGCCGATCAGGGAGTCGCGCGACGTCGACGTGCCGCTCGCCGCCGCCCACTTCTTCTACTACGCGGGCTGGGCGGACAAGCTCGAGTACGCGTTCCCGAACCGGAGCCCGAGCCCGCTCGGCGTCGCCGGCCAGATCATCCCCTGGAACTTCCCGCTGCTCATGCTCTCCTGGAAGGTCGCGCCCGCGCTCGCGACCGGCAACACGGTCGTCGTCAAGCCGGCGGAGACGACCCCACTGACGGCGCTCCTGTTCTGCGAGATCTGCCGGCAGGCGGAGCTGCCGCCGGGCGTCGTGAACGTCGTCACGGGCGACGGCCGCACCGGCGCCGAGCTGGTCACGGCGCCTGTCGACAAGGTCGCGTTCACGGGCTCGACCGAGGTCGGCAAGGAGATCCAACGGCGGCTGGCTGGGCGCGGCGCGAGGCTGACGCTCGAGCTCGGCGGCAAGGCGGCGAACATCATCTTCGACGACGCTCCGCTCGACCAGGCGATCGAGGGCATCGTCAACGGCATCTACTTCAACCAGGGACACGTCTGCTGCGCCGGTTCGCGCCTGCTCGTCCAGGAACCGGTGTACGAGGAGGTCGTCCGCAAGCTGAAGCGGCGAATGGCCACCCTGCGGATCGGCGACCCGCTGGACAAGAACACGGACATCGGCGCGATCAACTCGCGCCGGCAGCTCGACAAGATCGCCGAGCTGGTGGCGAACGGCGAGGCCGAGGGAGCGCAGATCTACCAGCCGCCCTGCCGGCTGCCCGAGCGCGGCTACTGGTTCGCGCCGACGGTGTTCACGGACGTGGCGCAGAGCTCCCGGATCGCCCGGGAGGAGATCTTCGGGCCGGTGCTGTCGGTGCTCACCTTCCGCACGCCCGAGGAGGCGCTCGAGAAGGCGAACAACACGCGCTACGGGCTGTCGGCCGGCGTGTGGACCGAGAAGGGCTCGCGCATCCTGTGGATGGCGGAGCGGCTGCGCGCCGGCGTGATCTGGGCGAACACGTACAACCGCTTCGACCCCACCTCCCCCTTCGGCGGCTACAAGGAATCGGGCTTCGGCCGGGAGGGCGGCCTCCACGGCCTGGAGCCGTACCTCTCGTTCGAATGACCGGCGTCCGCCCGGGGCACCCCGGCCCACCACCCGCTGCCGATGCTAGCGGCGCGCGGCGCACGTGTGTGAGACGGCTTCGAGCCGGGAGCGTGACGATCGCTGCACAGGGCTGGCAGGCCCGTCGAACCGGGCGCGGGGGAGCCTGCCCGTGAGCCGGATCGGCGTGCGCAAGACGTACAAGCTGTACATCGGAGGGGCGTTCCCGCGCTCGGAGTCGGGGCGCTCCTACCAGGCCGAGGGCGCGAACGTCGCCCGCGCCTCGCGCAAGGACCTGCGCGACGCCGTCCGGGCGGCGCGCGGCGCCTTCCCCGACTGGGCGGGTCGCACCGCGTACAACCGGGGTCAGATCCTCTACCGAATGGCGGAGATGCTGGAGGCGCGGCGCGCGCTCCTGGCCGGCCTCGTCGGCGGCGAGCAGGAGGTGGACGCCGCGGTCGACCGGATGGTCTGGTACGCCGGCTGGGCGGACAAGCTGGCGCAGGTGCTCGGCTCGGCGAACGCGGTCGCCGGGCCGTACTTCAACTTCACCGTGCCCGAGCCGACGGGCGTCGTCGGCATCCTCTGTCCGGAGGAGCCGGCGCTCGAGGGCATCGTCTCCCGGATCGCGCCCGCGATCGTCGGCGGCAACACGGTCGTCGCGGTCGCCTCGGAGGGGCGTCCGCTGGCGGCGGTCGAGCTCGCCGAGGCGTTCGCGACCTCCGACCTGCCGGCCGGCGTCGTCAACATCCTCACCGGCCGCAGGCACGAGCTGGCGCCCTGGCTCGCCGGGCACATGGACGTGAACGCCGTCGACCTCGGTGGAGTCTGCGATGCAGAGCAGGCGGAGCTCGAGCGGCTCGCGGCCGAGAACGTGAAGCGCGTCGTCCACGGCAAGCCGGTCGGCCACAGCCTCTGGGAGATCGCAGCCTTCCTCGAGCTGAAGACCGTCTGGCACCCGAGAGGGCGCTAGTAGCATCTCGCCGACGTGACCGGCTCGAGACGCCTGAGCCAGGCCCTGTCCGAAGGAGACGGGATCTCGGTGCTCGTGCGCGTCGTGGACGCCTCCGGCGCCGAGGCGGCGGAGCGCCAGGGAGCCGAAGGCGTGGTGCTGGACGCCGCCGCGCCGGACGTGCGCGCGGCGACCGCGCTGCCGCTCCTCGTCCGGGGCGGGACGCCCGACGCCGCCCGCGAGGCCGGCGCCGACGCCTGGCTGCTCGTCGCGGGGCGCCACGGCGACGACGGGGACGAGCTCGAAGCGCGCTACGCGCACGCGCGCCAGCTCGGGCTCGAGTGCGTCGTCGACGTCGGCGACGAGGCGGAGCTCGAGCTCGCCCTGGAGCGGGTCGACCCCGAGATCGTCCTCCTCTCCGCCCGCGGGCGCGACGAGGAGGATGCCCTCGACCGCGTGCTCGAGCTGCTCTTCGACCTTCCGGCGGGCAAGCTGGCCATCGCCGAGGTTGCGTCGATCACGCGCGAGGAGGTGGTCGCCCTCGAGCGTGCAGGCGTCGACGCCGTGCTCGTGGACGGCGGGGACGTCTCCCACCTCGTCGGTGGCCCGGCGCCCGAGGTCTGAGCCCGCGCTCGAGCCCGGGCCGGCGGGCCGGGGCGTTCGCGGCCAGCGGACGCCGGCGCCGGCCGCGCAGCCGCGCGGCAACTGGGGGAGCCCGTACACGGCGCTCGGCGCGCTGCTTGCGGTCGCCCTCGCCCTCCGTCTCGTCGGGCTCCAGTACGGGCTGCCCTACGCCACGCTCCTCAACCCGGACGAGCAGAGCATCGTCCCGCGCGCGTGGCGGATGGTGCACGGCGGCGGGCTCGACCCGCACTGGTTCGACTACCCCTCGCTCGTCCTCTACCTGCTCGCGCCCCTGCAGGCGTGGCAGGGCTCGCCGTCGGTGCTGACTGCGAGGGCGGTCGTCGCCCTCTTCGGCGTCGCGCTCGTCGCGGCGGCGTGGTGGCTCGGGCGGCGCTCGTACGGGCTCGTCGCCGCCTCCGTCGGCGCCGCCGCCTGCGCCGTGCAGACGACGAGCGTGGCCTACTCGCACATGGCGGTCACGGACGTCCCGCTCGCCGTCGGCGTCACCGCCTCGCTCGCGCTCATGGTCTCGGACCGGCTCGCCTGGGCTGGCCTCGTCGCCGGACTCGCGACGAGTGCGAAGTACCCGGGCGTCTTCCTGCTCGCGCCGCTCGCCGTCGCCGGCTGGGGACGCTGGCGCCGCCTGGCCGCCTCGGTCGTGCTCGGGGCCGCCGCGTTCGCCGCCACCAGCCCGTACGCGCTCGTCCACCCCGGGCTCGCCTGGAACGACGCCTCGCGCGTGCAGCGTCTCGCCCGCGACGGCTGGCTCGGCTTCGAGCACGACGGCTTCGCGCCCGTCGCCTTCACCGGCCGGCTGTGGCACACGCTCGGGCCGGCGCTCGTCGTCGCCGTCTGCGGCCTTGCCGTCGCGCTTCTCGCGCGCCGGCGCACCGACCTCGTGCTCTGCTCCTTCGTCCTCGTCTACTTCGCCGACCTGCTCACCGTGCGCGCGCACTTCGACCGCTACCTGCTGCCGCTCGTTCCCGTGCTCGGCGTCCTCGCCGGACGGCTGCGCGCGCTCGCCCCCGTGACGCTCCTCCTCCTCGTTGTCCCGCTCACGTACGCGATTCGCGACGACGTCCGCCTGACGCGGACGGACACCCGGGTCGTCGCCGCGCGCTGGATCAGGGGGCACGTGCCGGACGGCGCCGTCGTCGCCGCCGAGTCGTCGACGCCGCCGCTCCCCGGCTACGCGGTCGTCCCGCTCGCCCTCCCGGGGCCGGGCCGTCCCCCGGATCCGAACCGCGACCTGGCGCGGCTCAGGCGCGAGCACGTGAGCTACGTCCTCGTCACCGGCGCCGTCGCCGACCGCGTGCTCGCCGCCAGGAGCCGCTACCCGCACGAGGTGCGCTTCTACGAGCAGCTCCGGCGGCGGGCGATGCGCGTCTACCGCGTCCAGCCCGGAGACGGTCTCGCCGGGCCCTGGGTCGACGTCTACCGCCTCTGAAGCGCTCGCTCCTCGGCCGCGTCTTGCGCTCGCTCGACCTCGTCGAGCCGCGGCCGAGCGTGCCCTGACGGTGCTTCCAGCAGGGAGCGCTCCTCCCTGCGCCTGACCCGCTTCAACGCCGTCCTCGGGGTCACGCATCGCCAGAACTTCATCGTCCCGCCGCGGCGCCACCGCTCCTTCCGCGCGCCGGCGGCGGCTCGGCGCTCGCCGGCAACGGCGCGCGCCGCCGCCACGGACGGACGGCGAAGGAACGCCCACGGCGGACGAGTGCCGAAGGTGGGAATCGAACCCACACGCCCCGAGGGGCACCGGATTTTGAGTCCGGCGCGTCTACCGGTTCCGCCACTTCGGCGAGCGGTGACCCGATCGTAGCGGGGTCGCGCGCGCTCCTCGCGGCCCGGTTCGGGCGGCAGGGCACAGCGGCCGCGGGACGGGGCGCGGGCGCTGCGGCCGGGCACAGCGGTTTCGCTGCTGGTCGCGCGGGGTGGCTCCGGACGGCGCCTACCTCGCGGCGCCGACGCGCAGCGGGAAGTAGGGCGGCGCGAGCAGGAAGCCGACGCGCGGGTTTCCGCCGGCGCGGCCGGCCGCCATCTCGAGCGCGGCGCCGATCCCGTGCGTCGGTACGAAGCCGAGCTGCCGGGCCGCGGCCGCGTCGCGGCAGGCGGCGACGAGCACCGCCCCCAAATGTCGGATCTGCGGCAGGCAGCCGTCCCAGTCGGCGAAGGGGAGCAGCGGATGGCAAGTGTGGCCGGCCCGGTAGGCGGCGCGAGCCCGCTCGTTCGTACGGACGCGCTGCTCGGCCACGGCGATCGCCTCCGGGTCGGGACCGGAGCGCGTCGCCTGGAAGAAGGCACGGTACGGCGTCTGCGTCGGCTGCGGGAAGCGGCGGTGGAAGCGGTGCACCAGGATCGCCGTCCCGCCGGGAGCGACGGGCGGCTCGTCGCGCCACAGGCGGAGCGCGAGGCCGAGGCCGAGGTAGGCCGCGAGCAGCGGGTTCGGGTGCTCTCGCGGCAGGTGCGGCGTCGACTGCGGGATGCCGAGGCAGAGGGCGTCGAGCGGCCGGTCGAGCGTCGTCGAGCGCAGCTCGACGGCGCGCAGAAGCGCCTCCGCGTGGGCGACCGACGGCGGTCCCGCGAAGGCCGTCGATGCGCCCAGGCGCACCGGGAGCGAGCGGATCACGCGCATCCGCACCGGCCCCGGCAGCAGCCCGAACAGGCGCGCGAAGGGCGACCGGGCGATCCGCTCGAGCGACTCCGGCTCGTACGGGTAGCCGTGCGCGGTCTCGGCGACGCGCAGGTGGTCGACCGTGAGCGAGACGCCGAGGAGCGGGACGTGCCGCCGGAGGGCCCGCTCGAGCCGCACCGCCAGCTGCCAGCCGCTCGAGGTGCTCGGCTGCAGGAGCGACTCCGCGCCGGCCGCGCGCAGGGCCTCGGGGCCGGCGGCGGCGAGCAGCGCCGCCGGACCGCCGTGGAGGACGCTCTCCGCCGCCGACACGGCCACGACCGCGTCCGTCTCGAGCAGGTGCGGGGAGACGCGGAGCGCGACGCGGCCGTCCCCCTCGGGCAGCTCGACGAGCCGCTCGTCCTCGACGTCGTGCACCACGACCGAGCCGCGGAAGGTGCGCGCCAGCCGGAGCGGCACGAGCCCCTCCAGCGACCTGCGCCCCGGCCGCCGAGCCAGGCCTCCCGCGACGAGGATCGTCTGGCGCTCGTCTGCGACGCCAGCCCGACGAAGCTCCTCGACCGTGGCCGCGATCGCCTGCTTGCGAGGGTCGACGGGGGCGCCGGGGAGCGGGAGCGAGGGCAGCTCGACGACGATCGTCACCCGGCCGCCGCGGGGCACGATCTCCTCGAGCGGCGGTCCCTCGAGCGGGAAGCGGAGCGCCTCGCGCACGGCTGCCGGGACGTCTGCGATCGACAGCACCGGCGGGGAGGGCGGCTGGAGCACGACCGCGTCGTCGGGCGCGTCCACGATCAGCAACCGTGAGCCGGAGAGCAGCGGGATGCGCGGCACGTGAGCGTCGAGCGTGGTCAGGGGAGGGAAGGGTGCAGGCGCGCGAGCGTCGTGCCGAAGCTCCGCCGGTGTGCGCCACGCCAGGCGGTGGGGCTCGCCGTCCACCGGTGCTGCCGGGCGGAGAGGCGGGCGAAGCGGGCGATCTCCGGTCGGCTTCCGCGTGGCACGGACGTAGACTCGCAGAGATGTCTCCGAAGGCGCTGACCGGTGCGGAGCTGCAGCTCGACGACGCGCCCGCGCGAGACTGCGAGCTCTTCCTCGTCGACGGGAACAACCTCGCCTACCGGGCCTACTTCGCCCTGCCCGAGGAGCTGGCCACGAGCGAGGGGTTCCCGACGAACGCGCTGCTCGGCTTCACGAACATGCTGTTCAAGCTTCTCGCCGACTACCGGCCGAAGGGCGTCGCGGTCGCGTGGGACACGCGGCCCGTGCACCGGGCGGCGATCTCGGAGGAGTACAAGGCGGAGCGGCGTCCGATGCCCGACCTGCTGCGCGAGCAGTTCCCGCACTTCCGCCCGATCGTGGAGGCGTTCGGTTACCGCAACCTCGAGTTCGAGGGCTGGGAGGCGGACGACGTGATCGCGACGCTGGCGGCGCGCGCCGACGCGGCCGGCATCAAGACGTGCGTCGTCTCCACCGACCGCGACGCCTTCCAGCTCGTCAGCGAGAACGTGTGCCTGATGATGACGCCGCGCGGCGTGCAGGAGGTCAACGTGTACACGCCCGAGCGGGTCGAGGCTCGCTTGGGCGTGCCGCCGGCGCGGGTGCCGGACCTGATCGGGCTGAAGGGCGACAGCTCCGACAACATCCCCGGTGTTCCGGGGATCGGCGACAAGACGGCCGCCGAGCTGATTGCCCGCTACGGGTCGCTGGAGGGCGTGCTCGAGCATGCGGCGGAGCTCTCGCCGGCGCGCGCGAAGAACGTGCTCGCCCACGCGGACCAGGCGCGCGCGTCGAAGCTGCTCGCCACGATGCGCCGCGACCTCGACATCGACTGCGACCCGGCGGAGCTCGTGCTCGGAGCCCCCGACCGCTCCCGGCTCGCGGAGATCTTCCGGCGCTTCGAGTTCCGTGCGCTCCTGCAGCGCGTCGACCAGCTCGACGCCGCGCTGCCCGCCGCCGCACGGGCGGCGCCCGCCGGCGAGGAGGTGCCCTGGCGCGAATCGGAGCCAAGTAACAGTCTGTTACAAGGGCGGCTGGGGTTCGCGGCCGCCGGCGATCGCGCTGCCGTCGCGGCGCCGGACGGCGACGTCGTCGTCGGCCCTCGCCCAAGCGACAGTCTGTTACGAGGCGCGGAGCTGGTCGTGCACGACGCGAAAACGCTTCGGGTGGACGCGGTCGACGACACGCTCATCGCCGCCTACCTGATCGAGCCGGCGCGCGCCTCGTACGAGCTCGACGACCTCGCCGCCGAGTACGGCGTCGAGGTGGTGCCGGTCCCGGCGGCGGACGAGCAGACGACGGCGCTCGTGCGCGGCGCGGCGCTCCCGCTCCGGCTCGCGCCGCGTCTGCGCGAGCGCCTCGCCGAGCGCGGCAGCACCGAGCTGTACGAGCGCGTCGAGCTGCCGCTGACCCGGGTGCTCGCCGCCATGGAGGAGGCCGGCGTCCGCATCGACGTCTACCGGATGGGCGAGATCACCGCCCGCCTGTCGGAGCGGGTCGAGGAGCTCGAGGCTCGCGCCTACGAGCTCGCCGGCGAGCGGTTCGTGCTCGGGTCGACCCAGCAGGTGGCGCGCGTCCTGTTCGAGAAGCTCGGCCTCACCCCGGGCCGCAAGGGCAAGACGGGCTACTCGACGGACACGCGCGTGCTGCGCACGCTCCGGGCCGCCCACGAGATCGTGCCGGTGATCGAGGAGTGGCGTGAGCTGACGAAGCTCCTCAACACCTACCTCGGCCCCCTGCCGTCCATGATCGGCGAGGACGGCCGGCTGCACACGACCTTCAACCAGGCGGTCGCCGCGACCGGCCGCTTGTCGACCTCGAACCCGAACCTGCAGGCGATCCCGATCCGGACCGAGCTCGGGCGCGAGATCAGGTCGGCGTTCGTCGCCGAGCCGGGCTGCAAGCTCGTGTCGGCCGACTACTCGCAGGTGGAGCTGCGCATCCTGGCGCACGTGTCGGGCGAGCCGAAGCTGCGCGAGGCGTTCGCGCGCGGGGACGACATCCACGCCACGACGGCGGCCGAGGTGCTCGGCAAGGACGCGGCGACGCTGACGAAGGACGAGCGCAACGTGGCCAAGATGGTCAACTTCGGGATCATCTACGGCATCTCCGCGTTCGGCCTGTCGGAGAACCTGGACATCCCGCGCGAGCAGGCGCAGGCGTACATCGACGCCTACCTCGCCCGCTTCCCACGCGTGCAGGACTTCATCGCCAGGACGATCGAGCACGCGCAGCGAGACGGCTACGTGACGACGCTGCTCGGCCGGCGCCGGCCGGTGCCCGAGATCCGGGCCGGGAACCGGCAGACCCGGGCGCTCGGGGAGCGGCTGGCGGTGAACTCGGTCATGCAGGGAACGGCGGCCGACCTGATCAAGGTGGCGATGGTCGCCGTGCACGAGCGGCTTCGCCGCGAGGGGCGCGCCTCGCGGCTCGTGCTGCAGGTGCACGACGAGCTCCTGCTCGAAGCGCCCGATGCAGAGGTCCAGGCCGTGCGCGAGCTGGTGCGCGAGGAGATGTGCGGCGCCTACCCGCTCGACCCGCCGCTCGCGGCCGACATCGGCGTCGGCGCCGACTGGAACGAGGCGAAGAGCTAGCGGCGACCGGTACCCTGGGCCGGGTGCGGACGCTCGTGCGAGCGCTCCTCCCCGCCTCGGTGCGTCGCACGGCGCGCCGAGCGCATCGCGACCTCGTCCTGCGCCGGGCGCTCGACGCCGCGCAGGAGCTCGCCGGAACGACCGAGGCGCTCCCGCTGCCACTCGCCCGGCGTCTCTGCTACGGCTGGGGCAACGAGCGCTTCTCCGTGCCGCCCGACTTCCTGGCGGCGATCTGGGCGGCGGCCCACCGCACCTGCGGGCCGATCCTCGAATGCGGCTCGGGCCTCTCCTCCATCGTCCTCGGCCTGATCGCCGAGCGCAGAGGTGTCCGCGGCTGGTCACTCGAGCACGACGCCGACTGGGCGCGGCGCACGCGTGCCACGCTCGACCTGCTCGGCATCACGCAGCTCGAGCTCCTGCACGCACGGCTCCGGGACTACGGCGGCTTCGAGTGGTACTCGGACTCGGCTTGGGAGGCGCGACCGCTCCCGGCCGGGTTCGCGCTCGTCGTCTGCGACGGCCCTCCGGGGCTGACCACCCGCGGCGGACGCGTCGGCCTCGTGCCCGTGATGTGCGAGCGGCTCCTGCCCGGAGCCGTCATCCTGCTCGACGACGTCGAGCGACCCGGCGAGCGCGAGGTCGTGCGCGCCTGGGTGCGGGCGACGGGAGCAACCGTGGCCGTGAGGGGAGACGAGCGGCTGTTCGCCGAGCTGGTCGTTCCGGCGCGCGGCGTGCCAGCCTCGACCCGAGGGCTCGGACGGCCCGCGATCGCACTGTGAGCGGCGATCCCTCGCGGCTCGGGCCTGCGCGTCCTGCCAGCTGTGCGCAGGCACCCGGCTATACTGGCCCCCGGTCTTGATGACGGAAGAGACGATCACGCCGCAGGAAGCGCCGGGCGTCGAGCCCGGCGTCTGGACGACTGGACCGAACGGCGAGCTGATCCCGGACTACGAGTCGACCTTCCCGACGATCAACGAGGGCGAGGTCGTCCACGGGAAGGTCGTCCGCGTGGACAAGGACGAGGTCCTGATCGACATCGGCTACAAGTCCGAGGGCGTCATCCCCGTCTCCGAGCTCTCCATCCGCCGCTCGGTCAACCCCGCCGACGAGGTGCAGGTGGGCGACGAGATCGACGCGCTCGTGCTCACCAAGGAGGACTCCGAGGGGCGGCTCATCCTCTCCAAGAAGCGGGCGCGCTTCGAGCTGGCGTGGAAGTCGATCGAGGCCGCCGCCGAGTCCGGCGAGCCCGTCACCGGCCGCGTGATCGAGGTGGTGAAGGGCGGCCTCATCCTCGACCTCGGCGTGCGCGGGTTCCTTCCCGCCTCTCTCGTCGACATCCGCCGCGTGCAGGACCTGGACGAGTTCCTCGGCAGCGAGCTCCGCTGCAAGGTGATCGAGCTCAACCGCTCCCGCAACAACGTCGTCCTCTCGCGCCGCGCGGTGCTGGAGGACGAGCGCAAGGAGATGCGGCAGGCGATCCTCGACCGCCTCAACCCGGGCGACGTCGTTCCCGGCGTGATCTCCAACATCGTCGACTTCGGCGCCTTCGTCGACCTCGACGGCATGGACGGCCTCATCCACATCTCCGAGCTCTCCTGGAGCCACGTCAACCATCCGTCCGAGGTGCTCGAGATCGGCCAGGAGGTCAAGGTCAAGGTGCTCGACATCGACCGCGACCGCCAGCGGATCTCGCTCGGCCTCAAGCAGACGCAGACCGACCCCTGGCAGCAGGTGCTCGACAGCTACTCGGTCAACGACGTGGTCGAGGGACGCGTGACGAAGGTGGTCACCTTCGGCGCCTTCGTCGAGATCCTCCCGGGCGTGGAGGGGCTCGTGCACATCTCCGAGCTCGCCGCGCACCACGTGGAGAACCCGCGCGAGATCGTCTCGCAGGGCGACATCGTGAACGTGAAGATCATCGAGATGGACGCCGATCGCCGCCGCCTGTCGCTCTCCCTGAAACGCGTGGACGGCGAGACCCCGCGGCCGCGGCCGGAGGGTGCGCCCCCGCTTCGGCTCTCCGAGGAGGTCTTCGCCGAGTCGCGCGGCCGCTCGCCGGCGGAGATCGGCGGGGGCCCGGACGCCGGCGAGGAGGCGCAGGCTTCCGCGCGGCCGGCGGCGCCGGAGGCGGTGCCGGCGGCCGAGCCGGATGGCGGCGCCGAGCCCGGCGGCACGACGGCGTAGACCCCTCCGGGTCGCCCTCACCGGGGGCATCGCGGCCGGCAAGAGCGAGGCGCTGCGGGCGTTCCGGCGCGCCGGCGCAGCCGTCTGCTCGAGCGACGAGATCGTCCATCGCCTGATCGCCTCCGACGAGGAGGTGCGCGCCGCGCTCGAGCGCCGGTTCGGCACCACCGACCGCGCGCGAATCGCCGCCGTCGTGTTCGAGGACGCAGCGGAGCTCGCCTGGCTCGAGCACCTGCTGCACCCGCGGGTGCGGCGCGAGCTGGAGCGCTGGCTCGAGCGGCTGGGCGGCACGGCCGAGGTCGCGGTCGTCGAGATTCCGCTCCTGTACGAGACGGGGGCGGACGCCCTGTTCGACGCGGTCGTCGTCGTCACGGCGCCGCTCGAGCTGCGCCGGGCACGGGGTGGCGACAAGGTCGACGCCCGTTCGGCCCGGCTCGTCTCGGAGGAGGAGAAGGTGCGCCGGGCGGACTTCAGCTTCGTCAACGACGGGCCGCTGTCGGCGCTCGAGTCGTTCGTGCGGTCGGTGCTCGCCGAGCTGCGCCGATGAGCGGGAGTGGTGGGGTGGGGGGGCAAATGGAGCCCCGGGCGGGGCCGAGCGCGGCGAGAAGGCGCAGGCGCGTGGCCGTGGCGGCGGCCGTGCTCGCGGCCGTGCTGGGGACGGTGCTCGCGGTCGTCGCCGTGTCCAGGCCTGGGCTCGTCGACCGGCTCGAGTACCCGCTGGACTACGGCGAGATCGTTCGCGCCCAGGCGGCCCGCAACGGGCTCGACTCGGCGCTCGTCGCCGCCGTCATCTACGAGGAGAGCCGCTTCCGGCCGCGCGCCCTGTCGAGCGCCGGCGCGATGGGGCTGATGCAGCTGCAGCCGGCAACGGCGGAGACGATCGCGGCGAGGACGGGCGGCACCGCCTTCCGCGTCGACGACCTGTACGACCCGGCTGTGAACATCCGCTACGGCACCTGGTACCTGCGGCGGCTGCTGGACAAGTACGGCAGCGAGCGGCTCGCGCTCGCGGCCTACAACGCGGGCGAGACGCGGGTCGACGGCTGGCTTCGGCAGGGGAAGGACATCGTCTACGCCGACGTCCGCGCGTACGTCGAGCAGGTCGAGCGTACGAAGGAGATCTACCGCCGCGCCTACGGCAGCGAGCTGCCGGCGAGCTGACAGCGAGCGGGTCCGGCGAGCGCGGCACGTCGCGTGCCGCCTCCTTGCTGGCGCGGCCGACGTTCCAGGCGGCCGTGGCTACGGCGCAGACAGATGCTGCCAGAGGTTGAGGAGCAGGCGGCTCACCGGGAACGTGAGCGCGGAACCGACGAAGTCGAGCGTTCCCGCGTCGAACACCTTCGCCCCCGCCGGCGTCTCGTAGTACGTCATCTGCGCCGTCAGGCCGGGGCCGAGCAGGTCGGGGATGTCGGCGAGCACCGCCGTCCCGGGCGGCGAGTCCGGCGTCGTGGCGTCGATCTCGATCCCGTACCCGCCGACCGCCTCGCCGAACGTCGAGCCGACCTCGAGCCCGGTTCCCTCCCACAGCCAGGGGGCGGCAGCGGTGTTCCGGACGACGAAGACGCCCTGGTGCTGACCCTCGTCGTTCGCGCGGTACTGGGCGCCGACGAGCGCCGCCTCGGGCCGGCCGAGCGCTCGCCAGGGCTGCGCCCGCCGAAGCACGCCGTTCGTCTCGACGACGCGGCGGAAGAAGTTGTTCGCCGACAGGAAGACGAGGTTGCCGCCGGCGTCGCGGAACTGCTGGACGACCGTGTACTCGTGCTCCGTCACGTACTCGGCGTGCGTCGGATAGACGACGAGGTCGTACAGGGCTGCCAGCTCGGCGCCGTTCGCCATGCGGGCGACGTCGCCGTCGGTGAGGAAGTCGGGGTGCAGCCCGAAGCGGGCCAGCCAGTTCAGGAACGGCGTCTCGTAGCGCTGGAACCGCGGCGGGACGCCCCGATTCAGGAACGGCCGGTCGAGCGCGACCGTCAGCTCGTCTCGCCCGGCATACCAGGTGTCGCCCCAGCCGTCGCCGTTCGCGTCCTCGAAGTTGTACGCCTGCCACGTGTTCGTCGGCATCACCACCGCCACCCGGCTCGCGGCGCCGAGCACGGCCGGCCGCAAGACGAACGGCGCGTAGCCGACGCGCCCGTCCGGGGAGCGGAGCTCGGCGTAGTAGACGCCGGTCTCCCACGTCGGGCCGATGCGCAGGCGGATCGTGGCCGGCGCGTCGCGATGGCTCGCCCACCCGATCGGGATCGGCGTGTCGACGGGCACGCCGCTCATCTCGTCGGCCAGGTAGCTCGGCTGCGCCTCGCCGCCGACGCGGAACAGCTGCATCGTGAACGAGGGCGCGTCGGTCGAGACGCGGAGGGTGGCGGCGTCGCCCGGCGCGTAGCTCTGCTCGGCGAACGCGGCGTCGATCCCGAGTACGCGCACGACGGGCGCGGGCGCGTACCGCGTCACGTAGGCGGTCTCGGCGCCGTAGCTGCGGGTGTTCCCCGCCTGGTCGGTCGCCGCGATCTCCAGCAGGTACGTGCGCGCGGGCGTGGTCGGCGGGGGAGACCACGTCCACACGTGTCTCCCGCGGGGAAGCCGCAGCGAGTCGCTTGCCACCTCCTGGGCGGCGCGCTGCGTCTGCGCGACCTCGATGTCGACGCGCGCCGGCTCGTCGAGCGTGAAGGCGATCCGCGCCTGGTCGCGGACGCCGTCCCCATCCGGGCTGATCGTGGTCAGCAGCGGCCCGTCGCCGGCGAACGGCGTCCCTCCGTCACTGGCGCGGAAGCGGGAGAGGGTGGGCGCGACCGTGTCGATGCGCAGCGCGCGCTGCGCGAGCACGCGGCGGCCGCGCACGAGCTGCGCCCGGTAGTAGCCGTCGGGCAGCGGGCGGCCGTCCACCCTCCCGTCCCAGCTGCGCTCGAGCGAGGCGGCCGACGCCCGCCGCAGCGGCTCGACGATCCAGCCGAGGACGCGGCCGCGGAGCGAGACGAGGCGGATCCCCGCACTCCCGCTCGGCAGCGAGGCGGAGATCGTGAGCGGCTCGACCCGGGGCGAGAAGATCTGCGGCGAGAGAGCGAGCGCGGGCTGGCTCGGGGCTCGCGCAGCCAGCATCAGCACCGTTGCGGCTGCGACCGACAGCACGGCTAGACGGTAGCGTAGGGTCGTGCAGGAGCTCTCCTCGCTGGCCGACGTGGAGGCGTTCCTGCGTGCAGAGCGGTTCTTCGAGGAGGAACCGGGAGCTGCGGCCGCCGACGTCTTCCTCGGCTACCGCCTGTCGCAGGCGCTGCGGCGTACGGGCACGTCGGCGCCGCCCGAGCCGTGCCCGCTCCCGGCCGCCGCCGTCCGCATCCGCCGGCGAGCTGCGGGCGAGCACCACCCGCCGCCGCGCGCGCGGGCGCCGAGGGGCGGACGCTGCCGGATCGGGGTCTGGGAGCGGAGCTGGAGCGACGGAGAGTACGCTGCCGCCGTCGAGTCGGTGCGCGAGGCGATCGGCCGCGGCGACGTCTACCAGGTGAACCTCGTCCAGCACCTGTCGGCTGACTTCGAGGGCGACCCGGCCGTGCTCGCCAGCAGGCTCGCGCCGCTCCGTCCGCTCCAGCCGAGACCGCTCGCCGGCCGGGGCTGGACGATCGTCTCCGCCTCGCCCGAGCTGTTCCTGCGCCGCCGCGGGCGGCGCGTGTGGACGATGCCGATCAAGGGCACGCGCCCGCGCGGCACGCCCGGCCTGACCGAGTCGGAGAAGGACGCGGCCGAGCACGTGATGATCGTCGATCTGGAGCGGAACGACCTCGCCCGCGTGTGCGAGGCCGGATCCGTCCGCTGGCCGGAGCTGATGGCGCCGCGCGCGCTCGCCGGAGTCGAGCATCTCGTCTCGTGCGTGGAGGGAGTCCTGCGCGAGGACGTGTCGCTGACGCAGCTTCTCGAGGCGACCTTCCCCGGCGGCTCCGTCACCGGCGCGCCCAAGATCGCCGCCGTCGACCTGATCGCCGCGCTGGAGCCGGTCGGGCGCGGCGCGTCCATGGGCGCCTACGGCACCATCCTCCCGAACGGCGACCTCGACCTCGCGCTGACGATCAGGACGTTCGCCGTCGCCGAGGGGCGCATCCACCTGTGGATCGGCGGGGGCGTCGTCTGGGACTCGGACCCCGACGAGGAGATCGAGGAGTCGTGGACGAAGGCGGGGCCGCTCCTCTCCGTGCTCGGCGCGGGCGCCCGGGAGCCGCTGCTGCGATGACGCTGCTCGCGGTCAGTGTGTCCGGCCGGGGTGCGGTCGACCCGGACGAGCCGGTCGTGCATGCCGACGACGAAGGCTTCCTGCGCGGGCGCGGCGCCTTCGAGACGACGCGCGTGTACGGCGGGCGCCCGTTCCGGCTCGACGAGCACGTCGCCCGGCTGCAGGCCTCGGCGGCGCGGCTCGGCCTGTCGGCGCCCGACGCGACCGAGATCGAGGGGCTCGTGGCGGAGGCGCTCGAGCAGGCCGGCTCGCCGGACGCCTTCCTGCGTATCTACGCGACGCCCGGGCGCGAGGGGAGCGGTGTACCGCTCGTGCTCGCTCTCGTCGGGGAGCTGCCGGCCGACCTGGAGCAGACGCGCGCCCGCGGCATCCGCCTGGCCGCGGTGCCGCTCGGGCTCGACCTCGGAGGCGTCTGGCCGCTCGGCGGCGTGAAGTCGATGAGCTACGCGGTGAACATGATGGCGCTCGACGACGCCCGCCGGCGCGGCGCCGACGACGCGCTCTTGCTTGCCCAGGCGGACGTGGTGCTGGAGTGCACGACCTCGAACGTGTGGTGGCGGCGCGGCTCGACGCTCTTCACCCCGGCGCTCGACCTCGGCATCCTCGCCGGGGTCACGCGCGCGGCGATCCTCGAGATCCTGCCGCAGCTCGGCTACGAGGCGGTCGAGGGGACGTTCCCGGTTGCCGAGCTGGCGGCGGCCGACGAGGCGTTCACGACCTCCTCCGTGCGCGAGGTGATGCCGGCCGTGGCGCTCGACGGCGCCCCGATCGGCGACGGCCGCCCCGGGCCGGCCGCCCGTGCGCTGCAGGCGGCGCTGCGGCGGGCGGCGACGGCGGGCGAGCGGGCCGGCGTCTAGCCTCGGTGTCGTCTCGACCCCGGGCTGGGCGCCGTCTCGGCCGCGGGCGCGACCGGTCCGAACGAAGACCCGCCGGGCAGGCGTCGGCGGGTCTTCGAGGTGCGAGCGCCGACAACCCCGAGCCCGGAGGGAGTGGGCGCGGCCGCGGCGATCGGACCGCCTCACGGTACGGGCAGCCGCGGGCTCGGGCCATCCTCCGTTCGGCTGAACTTCCGGATGACGAAGCGGCTCACGATCCTCAGCGCAACCGCCGCCTGCTGGCCCGCCCGCTGTGGCCCGCCGAGCCTGCCGGGCCGGCCGGCGCGGACGGACGCGGCGGCTACCCTTGTCGCCGTGACGTCGTTCCGGACCTCCGCCGCCTACAGCCCGACGGGCGACCAGCCGCAGGCGATCGAGGAGCTCTCGCGCAGCCTGCTCGCCGGGAACCGCTACCAGACGCTGCTCGGAGCGACGGGTACGGGCAAGACGGCAACGATGGCGTGGATCATCGAGAAGGTGGGCAAGCCCGCGCTCGTGATCGCCCACAACAAGACGCTCGCGGCACAGCTCTGCAACGAGTTCCGCGAGTTCATGCCCGGAAACGCGGTCGAGTACTTCGTCTCCTACTACGACTACTACCAGCCCGAGGCGTACGTCCCCCAGGCCGACCTGTACATCGAGAAGGACTCGTCCCAGAACGAGGACATCGCGCGGCTGCGGCTCGCGGCCACCTCGGCCCTGATGACGCGGCGGGACGTGGTCATCGTCGCCTCCGTGTCGTGCATCTACGGGCTCGGCTCGCCGGAGGAGTGGCGCGAGCGCGTGCTCATCCTCGAGGTGGGCGAGACGCACGACCGCGACGCGGCGCTGCGCAAACTGATCGAGAGCCAGTACGTGCGCAACGACTCCGTGCTCGGGCGCGGGCGCTTCCGCGTCAAGGGCGACATCGTCGAGGTGCAGCCGGCGAACGCGGAGACGGCGTACCGCATCTCCTTCTTCGGCGACGAGGTGGAGGCGATCACGCACTTCGACCCGCTCACCGGCGAGGTGTTCGCGAAGCTCGACAACCTCGTCATCTGGCCCGCGACCGAGTACGTCACCTCGACCCCGTCCATCCAGCGCGCGATCGGCGATATCCAGGCGGAGCTCGCCGAGCAGGTGCGCCTGTTCGAGTCGCAGGGGAAGATGCTCGAGGCGCACCGGATCCGGCAGCGCACGGAGTACGACCTGGAGATGCTGAAGGAGCTCGGCTTCTGCTCCGGGATCGAGAACTACTCGCGGCACCTGGAGGGCAGGCCGCCCGGCTCGCACCCGTTCACGCTGATCGACTACTTCCCGGACGACTTCGTCTGCTTCATCGACGAGTCGCACCAGACGGTGCCGCAACTCGGTGGCATGTACGAGGGAGACCGCTCGCGCAAGCAGACGCTCGTCGACTACGGCTTCAGGCTGCCGTCGGCGCTCGACAACCGCCCGCTCCGCTTCGACGAGTTCCTGGCCAAGGTGCCGCAGCTCGTGTTCGTGTCCGCGACGCCGGGGCCGTTCGAGCTGCGCCACTCGACGGTCGTCTCGGAGCAGCTGATCCGGCCGACCGGCGTCGTCGACCCCGAGGTCGAGGTGCGGCCGACGAAGAACCAGATCGACGATCTCCTGAACGAGATCCGGCGCCGCGAGGAGGCGGGCGAGCGCGTGCTCGTGACGACGCTGACGAAGAAGATGGCCGAGGACTTGACCGACTACCTGCTCGAGGCGGGCGTCCGGGCGCGCTACCTGCACTCCGAGATCGACACGCTCGAGCGGATCCAGATCATCCGCGAGCTCCGCCTCGGCGACTTCGACGTCCTCGTCGGCGTCAACCTGCTGCGCGAGGGGCTCGACCTGCCGGAGGTGACGCTCGTCGCCATCCTCGACGCGGACAAGGAGGGCTTCCTGCGCGGCA
Source organism: Gaiellaceae bacterium (assembly GCA_035652235.1). Taxonomy (GTDB): domain Bacteria; phylum Actinomycetota; class Thermoleophilia; order Gaiellales; family Gaiellaceae; genus PALSA-612. Next base: position 37,720 of record DASREE010000035.1, read on the forward strand.
GGACCGCCCTCATCCAGACGATCGGCCGCGCCGCCCGCAACGTCAACGGGAAGGTGCTGCTGTACGCGGACAAGGTGACGGAGGCGATCGCCGGCGCCCTCGACGAGACGAACCGGCGGCGCGCGAAGCAGCTCGCCTACAACGAGGAGCACGGGATCACGGCGGAGTCGATCGTCAAGGGCGTGTCCGACATCGCCGAGCTGCTCGCGCTCGAGCAGCCGCACGTGCCGACGCGGCGCCGCCGCGGCAAGCGCGAGGTGGAGGGGATGAGCCGCGAGGAGCTGGAGAAGCTCGTCGTCACGCTCGAGGAGGAGATGTACGCGGCGGCAGAGGAGCTCCGTTTCGAGTACGCGGCGAAGCTGCGCGACGAGATCAAGGACCTGCGGCGGGAGCTCCAGGCGCTCGCTGCAGCCTGAGCTGTCGGCGCTGAGCTGTCGGCGCCGGCGCGCGCCTGCGCCCCGTCCCGCTCGCCTTCGTCTCGCGGTGGAAGCCGGCGGTTCGGCGTTACGAGAGGAGCGGCGGCAGGGCGCGCAGGAGGCGCTTCGACGTGGTGCGGAAGCGGGCGATCCGGCGCGCCACCGCGCGGTGGTCGGACAGCGCCCGCCCGACGAGCTTGAGCGCGGCTCGCAGCCTCCTCCCGAGCGCCTCGATCTTCGCGCGGTCGTCCGTGAGCGCCTGCGGCGAGCGGGAGGCGCCGACGATCGCCGCCGCCTGCTTCAGCGCCGCCCGCTCGTCCAGCAGCTCGCCCGTCGCGGGGTTCAGGTAGAGGATGCCGTTCGACTGCCAGGAGTCGATCAGCCTCCGGGCCTTCTCCTTGCGCTTCTCCGCGTCGAGCAGGTCGTTCAGCTTCTGCTCGGCCGGGCCCACGCACGGCCCCTGAGCGAGCGCCGCCTTCAGGTCGGCGTTGCCCCGCTTCCACCACTGCTCCGCCCGCTTCATGTCGGCAGCCGCCTCGTCCGCCAGCTTCGACCGCTCGCGGAAGGCGGGGATGATCTTCGTGTACAGCTCCTCCGCGGTCACGATCAGCCCGCCGTACAGACCGGCGATCTCGAGCGCCTGCGCCAGGTCCGCGTAGGCGACGAGCGGCGTCACCTCGAGCGCGTGGTCGACGCCCTCGGCCGCCTGCAGGAGAGAGAGCTTCTCGGCGGCCACCTCGCCGGACTCCTTGGCGTACTCCTTCTCGAACGACGTGAACTCGTTCGCCGCCTGCGCCAGCTCCTTCGAGGCCGCGCGTGCGAACGAGTTGCCGGTCTCGAGCTCGCGCTCCGCCTTGTCGAGCAGGTCCGGGTCGCAGCTGCTCCGGAGGACGAAGTGGTCGTCGAGCGTGACCGTCGAGTTCGAGGTGGCGACGGAGCTCGTCAGCCGCTGGTCGATGCGGTTGCCGCTCGGGGTGAGGACGAGCGGGATGCCCTCGCCTGCCTGCCCGAAGTGGAGCAGGAAGCCGCTCGGGTCGTACCCGGCGGGTGAGATCGCCTTCGGGTGCATGAGCAGGCGGAAGTGCGTCTGGCCGGCCGTCTCCTCCTTCGTGCCCGTGAGCGTGAAGTCGACGTGCTCGACGTCGGGCGTCGGCAGCTTGACCGAGCACGAGAACGAGCCGAGGTCGACCTGGCCGTCGCCCGTGACGGTCGAGCCGGTGACGGTGAACTCGATCGAGCCCTGCCACGTCCCGGTGCACGTCTGCGCGCCGGCGACCGTGCCGGCTCCGTCCACCGTCCCCGTCCACTTCACCTGCAACGCGCGGCCCGGTGCCGCTCGGCTCGCGGAGACGTGCGCTGCGGCCACCAGCGAGAGCGCGGCGGCGAGCGCGGCTGCCGCGCGCGCGAAGCTGGGCTGGCGATGCCTCCGTGGGCGTCCGCCCACTCCCTCCTCCTCGTCGAGCCTCGCCTGCCGGCGCCGTCTCGTCAGCGCGACCTTACTCGGCGGCGGCCGCGGCGACAAGGGCGGACGGACGCTGTCGGACGCTGCACGTGACCGTCCGTCGCGTCGCCCTCAGTACAGCCGGGGCTCGTAGCCGCGGTCGACCTCGCCGCGCACCTCGGCCTCCCGGCGGCCCTCCTCGGCTGCACGGTCGGAGATCGTGCGGCTCGGGCTCCGGACAGTGTCCGCATCGGGCCAGGCGGCAGGCTGCCAGAGGCCGGAGCGGAGGAACGCCTTGCTGCAGTGGCTGAACGCCTGGTGCACCTCGACGTCGACGACGACCCACGGCTCCTTGCCGTCGACCGAGCAGGCGGCGAGGAGCTCCGGATCGCGGCTGAGGCGAGCGGCTCCGTTCACGCGCAGCGTCTCCGTGATCCCGGGGACGATGAAGATGAGCCCGACCGCAGGACGCTCGACCAGGTTGTGGACACCGTCGAAGCGGCGGTTGCCCGGAAACTCCGGGATGAGGAGGCGGTGCTCGTCGAGCACCTTCACGAACCCGGGCGGGCCGCCCTTCGGCGAGGCGTCGCAGGACCCGTCCGCGGCCGCGGTCGCCATGACGAGGAACGGCGCAGCCTCGACGAACGCCCGCGAGCGCTCGTCGAGCGCGGACAGCTCCTTCGCGATCGCGCGCTGGACCGGCTCGCCGACGAGGTCGCGCAGCTCCTGCACGCTCTCGATCGCGGAGCCGTCGCCCGTGCCCACCGCGGGCCAGGCTACCAGTCGGGCCGCGCGGTAGCGTTCACGGCATGTGCCGGAACATCACCATCCTCTACAATCTCCAGCCGCCCCGGAAGCCGCGCTAGCGTGGCGGTGTGGTCGGCACCGCGCTCCTCGTCCTCCTCTCCGGCCTCCTGATCGGCGGGCTCGCACGCTGGGCCGTGCCGGGGCCGGACCCGATGCCGCTGTGGCTGACGGCGTTCATCGGGCTCGGCGGCTCCGTCCTCGGCGGAGGCATCGCCGCGGCCGCGCTCGGAGCGAGCAAGGACGTGTCGCGCTCGGACTACTTCACGATCGAGCTCGCCTCGATCCTGGCGGCGATCCTGCTCGTCGTCGCCTACCGCCGGCTCGTGCAGAAGCGGCCGATCACGGGGCCGGAGGCGCACCGGCCGCCGACGCGCGGTTTCGGCCTCGGCCGCGCCCGGCCCGGCTCGCTGCGGGACACGTTGCGCAAGGCCCAGCTCTTGCGGAGCCTCGACGACCTGCACCGGAGCGGGCTGCTGACGGACGAGGAGTACGAGGAGAAGCGCCGGCGGCTGCTCGAGCGGCCGTAGCGTCCTCAGGCTCCGGCTACCGCCGCCCGCCGCGCCCTGCTCAGATCAGATCGGGAGGGAGGCGCGCGGGAACCGTCGTGTCGCCGCGAGAGTGAAGGCGCCGTCGCGCCAGAGATACGTCTCGACGCGCAGCTCCCCGGCGTCGACCTCGTACACCTGCACGCCGCGCGCCTCGCCCCGGCGGCGGGGCCGCGGCTGGCCCAGACCGGGTGCCGTGGCGAGCACGCAGACGCGACCGCCCGACTCGACCACCTCGAACTCGCGCCGCTCGCAGACCGTGCTCTGGTGGATGTGGCCTGCGAGGATCAGCTCCGCCCCCGCCTCCGCGAGGGCGGCGAGCACGTGTCCGCGCCGCGCCAGCGGCCGTTTTCGGGAACGCCAGGGCGCGCCCGCGAGATGGTGGTGCAGGCAGACGGCGCGCAGCGCGGACGGGGGCGCCGCCTCGAGCTCCGAGCGCGCCCGCTCCAGCGCCGCCGCGGAGAGGCCTCCGGACTGGTGGCGCCACGGCCGCGCCGAGTTCAGCCCGACGACGACGAGCTCGTCCGAGCGGAAGAGCGGCTCGGTCGTCTGCCAGGCCCGCTCGAACTCGCGCCAAGGGGTGGTGAAGCGCGCCGGGAGCGTGGCGGGCAGGTCGTGGTTTCCGGGAACCGCCAGCACCGGCCGCCCGAGCCCCACGAGGAACGCATGCGCACGTTCGTGCTGGTCGCGGCGGCCCCGGTGGGCGAGGTCACCGGTCGCGACGACGAGCGCCGGCGACGTCCGCTCGACGAGCTCGGCGAGCGGCGTCTCGATCATCGTCTCCTCGCGGGCGCCCGCGTGCAGGTCGGAGACATGAACGAGGCGGGTTGGCACAGCCGGGTGAGGCTATACACTCAGTACAGATGGACGAGCCGATCGAGCTGTTCGACGACCTCTACCTCGGGCTGCGCGCGGGCGGCGCCATCCGCAAGCAGCGCCGCGGCGAGCCCCTGACGACGGAGGACCAGGCTGCCCTCACCCGCTGGCAGCGCCTCTCGCAGTGGCGGAAGGCGATCGCGATCGGAGCGTTCGCCGTCGGCACGTTCGGCCTCGGCTTCACCCTCGGCGGTCTCGTCTTCAGCCGCCGCGGCAAGCGTCAGCCGGTCTAGGCCGGCGCGCCGCGGCGGATCGCCGGGCGCGGCAGCTGCCCCTCTGCCCACAGCGCGGCCACCCCGACGCGCGGCAGCGTTCGAGCCCGCTCGAAGACGAGGTAGCGCGGCACCCAGCGCGGCGAGAACTTGGCGTTGAAGCGGTACAGGCTCTCGAGCTGGAAGGAGCGGCTGGCGAGCCGGACGACCCGCCCGGCGAGCCGCTCTGCCGGGTTCCGCGGCCCGTGGATGAAACGGGCGAAGGCGGCGAAGTTGAGCGACAGCTCCTCCGTTCCCGCCGCCCCGAGGAGCTCGATCGAGCGGACGACCAGGAACTCGGTCAGGCCGTTGGGCGTCGAGCGGTCGCGCCGCATCGCCGACAGCGACATCGCCGCTCGGCCGTAGCTCGGGACGAAGTGGAGGAAGCCGCGGACATGACCCTCGTCGTCGCGTGCGAGGACGACCGCGTCGTCCCCGGGGCCGTCCGCAGGCAGCGCGTCGAGCGCCATCGAGAAGCCCCGCTCGGGCGCGCCGGCGCGCCACAGCTCCGACACGCGCTCGAGCTCGGCGACGGTCGCGCCGTCGAGATCGGCGCCGCGTAGCAGCTCGGCGCGATAGCCGGCCCGCTCGAGGCGCGTCACGGACTGCCGCACCTTCCGCACCGAGCGTCCCTCGAGCGAGAAGGCGCCCGTGTCGACGATCGCCTCGTCGCCCAGGTAGAGCGCTCGCAGCCCCGCCTCGCGCCACAGCGGGAGGAGGCGCTCGCTCGCTCCGAGCACGGCGAGCTCGAGCCCGTGCAGCTCCGCGAACGTGCGCAGCTCGCGCACGAGCCCGGGCAGCGAACGGTCCGCCCCGACCGGATCGCCGGAGACGAGGAGGACGCCGCTCTCGACGCGGTATGCCGCGAACGCCTCGCCGTCCTGCGAGAACAAGTAGGGCGTGTCACGGCGCAGCTTGAAGAAGGAGAGCGTGTCGAAGCCGTGCCGGCGGACGAGCGACTCGGCCCGGCGGCGGAGCTCCCCGTCGGGCAGGCTGCGCGGGGCGGCGAGCGGGCGGAAGACGACGTAGGCGCAGACGACGAGCGCGAAGACCGCCCCCAGGCCGGTGCCGAGCGGCACCCAGGCGAGCTCGTCGCGGAAGGCGATCGGCCCCGAGTCCCACAGGAGCAGGTCGCCCGCCGCGCGCGCGACGACGCCGGCGCCCGCATGCGGTGCGGCGGCGACGGCGGCGAGCGCGGCCAGGCCGTAGGCGGCCAGCCAGATGGCCGGGATGCGCCACAGCCCGCTGCGCAGCCGCATCGGCGAGTGCCGGACGCAGAAGGCGTCGCGCCCCCACCACAGGAGCCCCGCCACGCCCCACGAGAGGAAGGCCTCCTCCAGGTCGAGCCCCTTGAGCAGGTCGGAGGCGCCGAGCAGGACGAGGAGGAGCACCGCCGTGTGCAGCGCGCGGCGGCGGCGACGGTGGAGGTAGAAGGCGGTCACGATCAGCAAGGCGCTGAGAGGAAGCGCCAGGGCGTGGAAGACGGGCAGCGCGTGCACGGGCTCGATGTGCAGGAGGAGGTGGCCGCGCCAGGCCACGTTCGGAGTGAGCGCCGAGGCGAGGTTGACGAGCCCGGTGACGAGCGCGGCCGCGGCGGCGAGGCCGGGCAGCCCCTCACCGCGGTGCGCGTCGCGCAGCGCCTGGACGCGGCGGTGCACAAGCGGGCGCCACGCCGCGGTGTCCCGCGTCCAGGGGAGGATGTCGCGCCAGTCCTTGGCGACGAGCCAGCCGGCCGCGAGCAGGAGGAGCGCGGTTCCGGCCAGGTCGACGACGCCCGTGAACCGCAGCGCTGCGGCAAGCGCCGCCGTCGCCAGGCCCAGGTGCCACTCGTGCACGCGCCGCCCGAGCAGCCGCACGCGCGGGCCGAGCGGATGGCGTTCGAGGCTGATCACGTTCCGTCTGTCGAAGCTTCGCGAGGCGACGAGCTGCAGCTCACAGTATCCGGAATCGGCCGACGCCGAGCCGGTCCTGACCCTGGCGCGAGGGGCCGGCGCGCCCGCTCGCGAGGAGCAGGCAGACGAGGGCGAGCGGGATCTCCGCCAGGACGGCGAGCAGGATGGCGACCTCCAGGTCGATGCCGGAGGAAGCGGTGAGGACGTCGAACCAGGCGTCGCAGAACAGCAGCGCGGCGCTCGCGGCGGCGAGCGGCTGCACGGCGCGGCGGGAGCGCGCCGCCGCGGCCGCGGTGGCGAGGAGCGAGCAGGCGAGCACGACGTCGAAGCCGGTCCAGGCCAGGTCCCAGTGGTCGGCCAAATGCCGTGAGGGCAGGATCACGGTCAGCGCGACCGTCCAGGGGACGAGCGCGACGGCCGCCGCCGCGAGGACCGCCGCCGCCCACGACGGGGAGCGCTGCTCGAAGGGTTCTGCCACGGGCCGACGATAGCCGACCGCGCCCGCGGCTCCGCACCGGAGGAGCCGTGCGCCGGCCGGCGAAAGCGCGGCCGATGGGAATCCGGCCCGAGGAACGGGTCTGCCTGGACGCGCGCCGCCACGGCGTTGCCCTGTTCCGGCCGTTGGCGCGCGCGCTCGCGCTCGCCGCGGCGGGCATCGTCTGCCTGGGCCTGTCCTGGCCCGTGCCGGTCGCCGGCGCCGCCGCCCTGTCGCTCGCCGCCGTCCTCGCCCTCGTCGCGGTCGTGCGCTGGGACCGCACCCGGCTCGTCGTCACGACGGAGAAGGTGTTCCTCGTGCACGGCGTGCTCAGGCGGCGCGCGTCCGCCGTCATGCTCCGCTCGCTCGCTGTCGTCTCGCTCGACCAGTCGCTGCCAGCACGCGTGCTCGGCTACGGCACGCTGCAGGTGGGCCCGCTGGAGGTCAGCTACGTGCCGAGGGCGCGCGAGGTCCGCGACCTCGTCGAGCGCCTGGCGGCGTAGGCTCGATCACGGGCAGGAAGAGCGCCCGCGCGCGCCCGTTCGACAGGAGGGGAGACGACGAACGGGTGGACACGCGGCCAGGCGGCGGAGCCGCCCAGGTGGAGGATCGCCGAGCCGTCGGGCGACCAGCCGGTCGGTGCGGCACGTACGCGGATCGACGCTCGCGGCGGCTCTGCGCAGGCCTTCACGAACACCTGTTCCCGTTCGACCCAGGGCGGTAGACTGGCCCTCGTGACGAAGGACGAGCTCGTCGTCCACGGGGCGCGGGAGCACAACCTCAAGGACATCACCGTCCGCCTGCCGCGGAGCTCGCTCGTCTGCATCACCGGACTGTCGGGCTCGGGCAAGTCCTCGCTCGCCTTCGACACCATCTACGCCGAGGGGCAGCGGCGCTACGTCGAGTCGCTGTCGGCCTACGCGCGCCAGTTCCTGCAGATGATGGAGAAGCCCGACGTCGACTCGATCGACGGGCTGTCGCCGGCCATCTCGATCGACCAGAAGACGACGTCGCGCAACCCGCGCTCGACGGTCGGCACGGTCACCGAGATCTACGACTACCTGCGCCTGCTCTACGCGCGCGTCGGCCGGCCGCACTGCCCTGTCTGCGGGCGCCCGATCGCCGGCCAGTCGCTGGAGGCGATCGTCGACCAGGTGCTGCGCCTGCCCGAGGGGACGAAGTTCACCGTCAACGCGCCGGTCGTGCGCGACCGCAAGGGCGAGCACAGGGACGTCTTCGAGGAGCTGCGCGCGGACGGCTTCACGCGGGTGAAGGTCGACGGGGAGCAGCGCCTGCTCGAGGAGGAGATCGTCCTCGACAAGAGGCTCAAGCACACGATCGAGGTGGTCGTCGATCGGCTCGTGCTCAAGGCCGACCTGCGGCCGCGGCTGGCGCAGTCGATCGAGGCCGCCGCGGGGCTGGCCGAGGGGCTGGTCGCGATCGACGTCGTCGACACGGGCGAGCAGCTGCTCTTCTCCGAGAACTTCGCCTGCCCCGAGCACGGCGTCTCGCTGCCGGAGCTCGAGCCGCGCATCTTCTCGTTCAACTCGCCGCACGGCGCCTGCCCGCGCTGCACCGGCCTCGGCGCCCAGCTCGAGATCGACCCCGACCTCGTCGTCCCCGATCCGACGCTGTCGATCGGCGAGGGAGCGCTCGTGCCGTGGTCGGTCGGCGGCTCCAGCTTCTACGAGTCGGTCATCCAGGGGATCGCCGACCGCTACGAGATCGACCTGGACACGCCGTGGCAGGACCTGTCCGAGGAGCAGCAGAACCTGTTCCTGTACGGCACCGGCGGCGACCGCATCTACGTCCAGTACCGCAACCGCATGGGCCGCAGGCGCTCGTACATGCTCGCCTTCGAGGGCATCGTCTCCAGCCTCGCGCGGCGCTACCGCGAGACGGACTCCCAGACGCAGCGGGAGCGGATCGAGGAGTACATGAGCTTCCGCGCCTGCCCGGCCTGCAAGGGCGCGCGGCTCAAGCCCGAGGTGCTGGCCGTGACCGTGGGAGGCAAGAACATCCACGAGTTCACGCAGATGTCGGTCTCCCGGGCGCTCGAGTTCGTCGACGCGCTCGAGCTGACCGAGGTCGAGCGGCTGATCGGGGCGAGGATCCTGAAGGAGATCCGCGAGCGGCTGACCTTCCTCGACAACGTCGGTGTCGGCTACCTGACGCTCGACCGCGCGGCGCTGACGCTCTCCGGCGGAGAGGCGCAGCGGCTGCGGCTGGCGACGCAGATCGGCTCGCAGCTCGTCGGCGTCCTGTACATCCTGGACGAGCCCTCGATTGGCCTGCACCAGCGCGACAACGACCGCCTGATCGCGACGCTCGAGCGCCTGCGCGACCTCGGCAACACGGTGCTCGTCGTCGAGCACGACGAGCAGATGATGCGCTGCGCCGACTGGCTGGTCGACATGGGCCCGGGAGCGGGCGAGCACGGGGGCTACGTCGTCGCCGAGGGGCCGGCCGAGGAGGTGGCGCGGAACCCGGCCTCGGTGACCGGCCAGTTCCTCTCCGGGGCGCGCTCCATCGCCGTGCCCGCCCGGCGCAGCGAGGACCGCGGCGTCTTCCGCGTGCTCGGCGCGCGCATGCACAACCTGAAGGGGATCGACGTCGACTTCCCCGTCGGCAAGTTCGTCGTCGTCACGGGCGTGTCGGGCTCGGGCAAGTCGACGCTCGTGAACGAGATCGTCTACAAGGCGCTCGCCAACCGCCTGCACCGGATGCGCACGAAGCCGGGCGACCACGACTCGGTCGAGGGGATCGAGTGCTTCGACAAGGTGATCGACATCGACCAGTCGCCCATCGGCCGCACGCCGCGGTCCAACCCGGCGACGTACACCGACCTGTTCACGCCGATCCGCGAGCTGTACTCGCTGACGCCGGAGGCGAAGGTGCGCGGCTACAAGCCGGGGCGGTTCTCGTTCAACGTCCGCGGCGGCCGCTGCGAGATGTGCAAGGGCGATGGCCAGATCAAGATCGAGATGCACTTCCTGCCGGACGTGTACGTGCCCTGCGAGACCTGCCACGGGCGCCGCTACAACCGCGAGACGCTGGAGGTGCGCTTCAAGGGCCGCTCGATCGCCGACGTGCTCGAGATGTCCGTCGAGGAGGCGCTCGGCTTCTTCGCCAAGATCCCCAAGCTCCGCCGGCGCCTGCAGACCCTGCACGACGTCGGGCTCGACTACATCAAGCTCGGCCAGCCGGCGACGACGCTCTCCGGCGGCGAGGCGCAGCGGGTCAAGCTGGCCAAGGAGCTGTCGAAGGTGGCGACCGGCCGGACGCTGTACATCCTCGACGAGCCGACGACCGGCCTCCACTTCGCCGACATCGAGAAGCTGCTCGACGTCCTGCAGCGGCTCGTGAACGCCGGCAACACCGTGCTCGTGATCGAGCACAACCTGGACGTGATCAAGCAGGCGGACTGGGTCGTCGACCTCGGCCCCGAGGGCGGCGACGCCGGCGGCGAGCTGGTCGCGGCCGGCACGCCCGAGGACGTGGCCCGGGTAGAGGAGTCGTATACGGGCCGCTTCCTGCGCGGCGTGCTGCCGAAGGTCGAAGTCGCGGCCTAGGGTCCGGTGTCTGCCGGCAGGACGACGAACGGGTCCCCAGCCGGCGTGCGTAGCGCGCGGAAGTGCCGCTCGTCGAGCGTCAGCACGCGGTTCGTCCTGTAGCGGCCGGCAAGGACCACGATCGACGCATCCGCGAGGCCGATGTTCAGGTCTCGATAGCGGAGGATCACTTCGAGCGCCATGCGTGTCTCCTCGGTGCCGAACGGCGCAAGCGCGTACGCACCGGCTGACACCTCGGCGAGAAACTCTGCCTCGACGGCCACACCGTGCCGCGTGAGGAGCAGGTGGTCGATCTCGCAGAGGATCACGGGCGACAGCACGAACGGACCGGGCTCCTGTTGGAGAAACGTCCGAACGGCATCGTGCGCCGGGTGGGTCGGGACGAGCCCTGCTATCAGCCCGCCCGCGTCGAGGACGATCATTCCCCGCCGAGCTCGTGAGCCAGGTTGGCCTCGATGAGCTCCGCAAGAACCTCGTCGAAGCGGTCGGGATCGATCGGTTCCGCGTCGCCGTACGGGCCCGGCAACGGGAACGTCGGCCGCGGCCGCTCGCGCGCCGTGAACTCCTCGAGCGCCGTCCGGATCACGTCGGCCTCCGACTGGCCGCGGTGCGCCGCGGCGCGCTCGAGGCGAGACTTCAGCTCGGGCGTGAGGTAAACAGTGGTCTTCACCATGCGATCGATAGTGCCATACATAGTGCCATACGTTCGTGACGGCTTCGTGACGGATCGCGCGCGGTAGCCGGACGTGCAGGTGCGCAACCCCTTCGGCCACATCGACCTGCGGGTCTCCTCGCTCGCGGAGGCACTGCCCTTCTACGAGGCGCTGATGTCGGCGCTCGGCTTCGTTCACCGCTACCACGGCGACGAATGGAAGGTGTGGGGCGCCGGCACCGACGAGGACCTGCCCGGCGCCGCCTACTTCGGCATCACCGAGAGCCCGGGCCACGTTGCCAACGAGAACCGGATCGCGTTCTGGGTCGCCGAGCCAGCGGAGGTCGATCGGATCGCCTCGGTCGTCGAGGCTGCCGGAGGGGGCGAGATCAGCGGGCCGAAGCGGCTGCCCTACGGGCCCGACTACTACGCCGTCTTCTTCGCCGACCCCTGCGGCAACCGGCTCGAGGTCTATCACCGGCTCCTCGGCTGATCTCTAAGCTGGCTGCGTGAGCGCGCGCAGCGAGCCTGGTGTCGAGACGCTCGAGCGCGAGTGGTGGGCGCGGCTGCCGCGCCTGCTGACGGCTCCCGCAGAGGTGTTCCGGCGGCTCGCCGACGAATCGCGCGCGGCGGCGGACGAGCGCCAGGAGCCGCTCGTGGCGGTCACCTTCCTCGCCGGGATCCCGATGTTCCTCTCCCTGGTTTCCCTCCAGCCTCCGTACGACCGCTACACGTCTTTCAGCGAGCTCGACCTGGTGCTGCAGACGATCATCGGGGCCGGTCTCGTCGGCCTGTCGAACTTCTGGCTCGGCGGCTTCCTCGTCTACCTCGGCGCGCGCGGCCTCGGCGCCCTCACCGGCTTCCGCCTCGGACGCCATCTGGCTGGCCTCGCGACCGCGCCCTTCGTCGTCGAGCTCGTCCTCGTCTGGCCGGTGCGGCTCGCCCTGTACGGCGGCGACCTGTTCCGCTCGGGCGGCGCCGACGAGGGCACGGGCGGGGACGTGTTCCGCGGCATCGACGCGCTCTTCCTGCTCTGGGCGGTCGTGCTCGTGCTCGTCGGCATCCGCTCGACGCAGCGGTGGACGTGGCGCCGGTCGGGGGCCGCCGTCGGCGTCGCGGCGCTCTTCGCCGTCCTGGTCGGAACGTTCGTCTTTGCCGTCTCGCGCTGACCGGGCCCGCCGGTCGCGACGGCCGTGCCGCTACGCCTGCTCGAACGCGGCCAGCTCGTCGGCGGGCATCGCGTACGCGTGCTCCTCGCCGGGAAAGGCGCCGCGCCGCACTTCGTCGGCGTACGTCTCGAGCGCGTCTCTGATCTCGCGCGAGAGGCTCGCGTAGCGCTTGACGAAGCGAGGGAGATGCCCCTCCGTCAGCCCGAGCAGGTCGTGGTAGACGAGGACCTGGCCGTCGCAGGACGGGCCGGCGCCGATGCCGATCGTCGGAATCGAGAGCTCGGCCGTGATCCGCGCCGCAACCGGCGCCGGTACCGCCTCGAGCACGAGCGAGCAGCAGCCCGCCTCCTCGAGCGCGTGCGCGGCGATCACGAGCCGCCGCGCGGCGGCGGCTGTGCGCCCCTGCGTCCTGAAGCCGCCCAGCATCGTGGCCGACTGCGGGGTCAGGCCGATGTGGCCCATCACCGGGATCCCGGCCTCGACGATCGCCTGCGCCCGCGACACCATCGGGCCTGCGCCCTCGAGCTTGACGATGTCGGCGCCCGCCTCCTTGACGAAGCGGATCGCGGTGCGGACGGCGTCCTCGTCCGACACCTGGTAGGAGCCGAAGGGCAGGTCGCCGACGACGAGCGGCCTGCGCACCTGCCGGGCGACCGTCCGCGTCAGGAAGAGCATCTCGTCGACGGTGACCGGAACCGTCGTCCCCTCGTAGCCGAGCACGACCATCGCTGCCGTGTCGCCGACGAGCACGACGTCGATCCCGGCGTCCTCGGCGAAGCGGGCGCCGGGGGCGTCGTAGGCCGTGACCATGACGATCTTCTCGCCCGCTCGCTTCATCTCGACGAGCTGCGTCAGCGGCAGCTTCGCCGCAGGCGGGGTGCTCATCCGTGCGCTCCTTTCAGGGGGATGTTGTCGATCAGCCGCGTGTCGCCAAAGCGGACGGCCGCGGCAAGGGTGGGAGGGTCGAACGGGGCGATCTCGACGTAGTCGACGTCGAGGCCGTCCAGCAGCCGCCTCGCCTGGTCGGGATCGCCGGTCGCGAGCGCCCGCGGCAGGGCGAGCGCCGCCTCGCGCTCGGCCGGGGAGAGGCGCAGGTTGCGCGAGGAGAGCGCGAGGCCGTCCGCGTCGCGCACGGTGGGGAGCACGCGCAGCTCGAGCTCGAGGTCGAGGTCTCGCACCATGCGGCGGACGACCTCAACCTGCTGCGCGTCCTTCTGGCCGAAGTAGGCGACATCCGGCCGGACGATGTTGAACAGCTTGCAGCAGATCGTGGCCACGCCGCGGAAATGGCCGGGGCGGAACGCGCCCTCGAGGATCGAGCCGAGCTCGACCACGTCGATCCAGGTCTGGAAGCCCTCCGGGTACATCTCGCCTGCGTCGGGCGCGAACAGGAGGTCGACGCCCTCCTCGGCCGCGACCGCCGCGTCGCGGTCCTCGCTGCGCGGATAGCGGGCGAGGTCGGCGGCGTCCCCGAACTGCGTCGGGTTGACGAACAGGCTGACGACGACGACGTCCGTCTCGGCGCGGGCGGCGCGGAAGAGCGAGACGTGGCCGGCGTGGAAGGCGCCCATGGTGGGAACGAGGCCGACGCGGGAGCCGCCCAGCGGCGCGAGCGCCTCCCGCGCCTCGCGGATCGTGCGGACGATCCTCACCGGGCGGTCTCCACCGGCTTCTCGGCGGGGAGGAGCTGCGTCGCCTGTGCGAGCGCCCGGTAGAGCGGCTCGAGCTCCGGCACGTGCGCCCTGATCCCCGCCAGGTGCGCCTCGACCGTCCCCCAGTCGCCGCGCGCGATCGGCCCGGTCAGCTCGAAGCCGTTGTCGATTGTGCGCCGCATCAGGCACTCGAGGCCCTCCGGCGGAGCCCCGGCGAGCCGGGCCAGCCTCGAAGCGGCGCGGTGCAGGGTGACGAGGTAGCCGCTCGCGAACATCGCCGCCGCGTGGTAGAGGTGGCGCTCGCCGTCGGGGAGCTGGAAGGGGCGCAGGCCGAGCGTGCGCGCGAGCCACAGTCCGCGCTCGAGCGCCTCCGGCGACTCCGCGCTGACGGCGCCGTAGGCTCCGTCGAGCTGCTCGGGGCCGCGCCAGGCGACGAGCGTCTGCAGCGGATGCACGGAGAAGCGGAGCCGGTGCGGCTCGAGCGCCGCGAGCGGGGTCGCGCCGCTCACGTGGCAGATCCACGGGCCGGGCTCGATCCCTCGCGCGACCTCGGCGATCGCGCGGTCGGGGACGCACAGGACGATCAGCTCGGCGCTGTGCTCGCGGAGCGCGACGCCGCGCTCGCGCAGGCGCGCGCAGATGGCCGAGCCCGACCGGCCGGTGGCGCCGAGAACGGTGACGCTGTCGAACATGCTCGCTCCAGTTCCGTAGCGGATACCGGGCAGCTGGGAGTGTACCCGCTGGCCCAGCCCCGGTGCGCCCGCACCCGTGTGCCGCCGCTCGGCCGCCTGGACGCCGGCTCGATCGCCCGGACGGCGCAGGCTCGATAGCCCGAACGGTGGTCAAGGCGGGCAGGGACGCGGTCGATGAGCGCGGCGGGTGCGCTTCCTCGCCTTCCTCCTCGCCGCCGCCTCGCTCGCGCTGCCCGCCACCGCCTCGGCCGCGCCACGGATGCTCGTCGGCGCGGCGGAGGACTCGGCGAAGGCGCCGACGCTCGTCGAGGCGAAGACCGAGATGGACCTGGCCAGAGTCGCGGGCTTCGACGCCATCCGCCTCACGGCCCAGTGGTCGCCCGGCCTGCGCCAGCCGTCCGCGGGCGACGTGACGCGCCTGCAGAACGCGGTCGACGCCGCCCGCCTCGACGGCATCGAGGTGTTCCTGTCGGTGTATCCGTACGGGAGCTCCGTCACGCCCCTGACGCCGGCGGCGCGTGCCGACTTCGCGAGCTACACGGCCTTCCTCGCCACCGCGCTGCCGACCGTGAAGCGCTTCATCGTCGGCAACGAGCCGAACCTGAACCGCTTCTGGATGCCCCAGTTCGATGCGGGCGGAGGCGACGCCGCCGCGCCCGCCTACGAGGCGCTTCTCGCGCAGACCTACGATGCGATCAAGGCCGCCGCGCCGGCGGCGATGGTGATCGGTGGCGCCCTCTCGCCGCGCGGCGGCGACGACCCGCAGGGCGTCCGCCCGACGCACTCGCCGACCCGCTTCATCGCCGACCTCGGCCGGGCGTACCGGCAGAGCGGCCGCACCCGTCCGATCATGGACGCCTTCTCGTTCCACCCGTACGAGGACAACTCCAGCGTGCCGCCGTCGTTCGTGCACCCGCGCTCGACGACGATCTCGCTGGCCGACTACGGGAAGCTGGTCGGGCTGCTGGGATCGGCCTTCGACGGGACGGCGCAGGCGGGTTCGACGCTGCCGATCGTCTACGACGAGTTCGGCGTGCAGTCGGTGATCCCGGCCCCCAAGGTGGCGGCCTACCAGGGACGGAAGCCGGCGTCGGCGAAGCCGGTCGACGAGGCGCGGCAGGGCGCCTACTACGAGCAGGCCCTCGCGCTCGCCGCCTGCCAGCCGAACGTGATCGGGTTCCTCATCTTCCACGTTCGCGACGAGCCCTCCCTCGACCGCTGGCAGTCCGGCCTCTTCTACGCGGACGGGACGCCGAAGGCGAGCCTGCAGGTCGTGCAGCGCGCGATCGCCTCGCTGCGGGCGGGGACGCTCGGAAGCTGCTCGGCCGCCTCGCCGACGGTGCCGGCGCCGGCCATCCCGAAGCGAAACCGCTGAGCAGCGGCCCGCGCCGGCCGGGGCTTGGCGCCGAGCCATTGCGAATCGCGGGTCCACACGTCGTGTCGGGCACGCTCCACCCTCCCTTCGCGCGACGAGCACGGTCGCCTCGGCGGCGGCACGGGAGGGCGCGGTGGGTAGACTTGCGGCGATGCCGATCTACGAGTACGTCTGCATGGCGTGCGAGTCGCACTTCGAGGAGCTCGTGCGCGGCGACCGCGACCCGGCGTGCCCGGGCTGCGGCGCGGCGAACGTGCGCCGGCAGCTGTCCGTCTTCGCCACCAAGGCGGAGACGCCCCAGCCGAGCTTCCGCTCGGCCACGGGCGCGGGCGGCGGCTGCTGCGGCGGCTCCTGCGGCTGCGGCCACTGACCACCTGCCGACCGAGCAGACGGTCTCGCAGCCTACGCCGACAGGACGCCGACGTAGCGGGCGAGCCGGTAGGCGAGCAGGTAGTCGACGCCGCCCGCCTCGCGGGTCGGCTCGCCGCCGCAGCGGGAGAGCTTCTCTGCGCTCGGCGGCGACTGCGTCGTCGCGCTGCCCTGCCTGGGCGCCCACCCGCCGCCTCACCGCCCAAGAGCTGCGGATCGCCCTGCTTGTCGCCGAGGGCGCCACCAACCGCGAGGGGGCCGGGCAGCTCTTCCTCAGTCCGAAGAACGGTGGGCTACCACCTCGGCAAGGTGTACGAGAAGCTCGGAGTCCGCTCGTGCACCGAGCTTGCGCGCCTGCTCGCCGACGCGGGCGGCACCCGCGCGCAGGTCAGGTCAGGCGAGACCGCGCCGCTCGCCGGGCGGGCGTGATCGGCCCGTCCGCCCGCTCGCTTACACTCCCGCCGATGCTGGAGACGCCGGTGCGCGAAGGCGAGCTTGCGGCGCTGAAGGAGCAGGCGGCGGCGTGCAGGCGCTGCCGGCTCGCGCAGACGCGCACCCAGGTCGTGTTCGGGGTCGGCAACCCGCGCGCCGACCTGATGTTCGTCGGCGAGGCGCCCGGCTTCCACGAGGACAAGCAGGGCCTCCCCTTCGTCGGCCAGGCGGGGAAGCTGCTCGACAAGCTGCTCGCGAGCATCGGCCTCGAGCGCTCCGACGTGTACATCGCGAACGTGCTCAAGTGCCGTCCGCCCGGGAACCGTGACCCGATGCCGGACGAGATCGAGCTGTGCGAGACGTACCTCTTCCGGCAGATCGAGGCGATCGAGCCGAAGCTCGTCGCGACGCTCGGCAACTTCGCCACCAAGCTCCTCTCCGGCAAGCAGCTCGGCATCACGCGTGTGCACGGTCAGGAGCAGGAGGTGACGCTGGGGGGCACGCGCGTACTGCTCTACCCGATCTACCATCCGGCGGCCGCGCTGTACACGCCGCGCATGCTGGAGGTGCTCGAGGAGGACTTCCGGCGTATCCCCGAGCTGATGGGGCGGGTGCTGACCGAGCCGCTGGGCGCGCCCGCGTCGTCTGCTCCCGCGCTGGCTGCGGCGGCCCCCGCGCCGGCCGTCCAGCTCGGCCTCTTCTAGAACGGCGGGCCGTGGCACGTGCTGCCGGATCGGGCCGGCTCGCGGCGAGCCCGGTGTCAGGCCCGACCGAGCCCCCGCCCGCCGGCCGGCGGTGAGGGTCGTCTCCTCGAGCCCGCAGGAGACGGAGGCGCTCGCGGCGCGGCTCGCGCGACGGCTCCGTCCGGGCGACGTCGTCTACGTGTCCGGCGAGCTCGGCTCCGGCAAGACGACGTTCGTCCGCGGCGCCTGCCGCGCGCTCGGCGTGACGTCGCACGTGACGAGCCCGACGTACACGATCGGCCATCGCTACGACGGGGTCTCGCACCTCGACCTCTACCGCTTCGCGGACATGAGCTCCGCCGACTGGGCCGCCCTCGAGCCGTACTTCGCACACGCGATCGTCTTCGTCGAGTGGCCGGAGCGCGCCGGCGGCCGGCTGCCCCGGCCGCGGGTCCGCGTGCGGCTCGGGCACGTCGACCCGCAACGGCGGACGATCGAGCTGACGGGCTCCGAGCCGGAGCTTCTCGCCGGGCTAATCTGAGCGGCGATGGCCGCAGGGCTCGTCCTCGCCTTCGACACGGCGACGCCGGTGGCGACGGCCGCGCTCGTCCGCGACGGCGTCCTCCTCGGCGAGCGCCGCTCGCGGGCGGCGCGCATCCTCGCCGACGCGGACGCGCTCCTGCGGCAGGCGGGCGCCGCTCCGGCCGGCCTCGACGGCGTCGTCGTCGGCACCGGCCCGGGCAGCTTCACGGGTATCCGCATCGGGCTCGCCGCGGCGCGCGGCCTCGCGCTCGCGACGGGCATCCCGGTCGCGGGCATATCCACGCTCGACGCGCTCGCCGCCGGCACCCCGGGCGCGCTGCCGGTCCTGGACGCGCAGCGGCGGGAGGTGTTCACCTTCGTCGGCGGCGAGCCGGTCGCCTGCCTGCCGGAGGACGTTCCGCTCGAGCCGGGAGCGATCTGTGTCGGCGACGGCGCCGTCCGCTACCGGCAGCTCCTGGAGGCGCTCGGCGCGCACATTCCGGCCGACGACGATGCCGCCCACGTGCCGTGGGCGCACCAGCACGCGCGCCTCGCGGCCGGCTTCGGCCCAGCCGAGCTCGTCCAGCCGGTCTACGTCCGCGCCCCCGACGCGGAGCGGGCGCTCGCACGATGACGGCGAGCGACGGCATCCGCATCGAGCCGCTCGGCCTGCACGACGTGAGCGCGATCGACGAGATCGAGCGCCGCACGATGCCCGCGCCCTGGTCGCGGATGATGTTCGTCGGCGAGATCGCGAAGTCCACCTCGATCTGCCTCGGCGCCTTCGCCGACGGCGTGCTCGTCGGCTACATGATCGTCTCGCGCTACGTCGACGCCTGGCACGTGATGAACCTCGTCGTCGCGCCCGAGCACCGCCGGCAGGGGATCGCGACGAGCCTGCTGACGGCCCTGTTCGAGCGCACCGCCGGCGACGCGAGGCGCGGCTTCACGCTCGAGGTGCGCGTCTCGAACGAGGGCGCGATCAAGCTGTACGAGAGCCTCGGCTTCCGCGCGCAGGGGATCCGTCGCGGCTACTACACGGACAACCGCGAGGACGCGCTGATCATGTGGCGCGACGCCGTGCCCGAGCTCGCCGAGCGGTGAGGGCGCTCGCCGCGCTCCTCCTCGCCGCCGCCTCAGTCGGCGCGCTGCTGTCTCTCCGCGCCCTCGACGCGCCCGCTGCGGGCGGCGCTCGCTCGCCGACCGGCCCCGCGCTCGTCTTCGTGGACGCGCGCCACGGCTGGGCGGCCGGCGCCGGCGGCATCCTCGCCACGCGCGACGGCGGCCGCTCCTGGCGGCACGTGGCCCGCCAGAGCATGCAGGCGCTCGACGCGGTCGACGCGACGCACGCGTGGGCCTACGGCGGCTCCACCCTCTTCGCGACGGCGGACGGCGTGCGCTGGCACACCGTCTCACACCGCGAGCTCGCCGCGCTCGACTTCGTCGACCTCCGTCACGGCTTCGCCCTCGATTCCCGGGGCCGCCTGCTCGCCACCTCCGACCGAGGCGTCTCCTGGCACGCGACGGCGACGCCGCGCGGGCTGGAGGCGCTGTGCGCGACTCCGCGTCTTCTCGCGCTCGCCCGCGCAGGGCAGGTGTGGGTGCGCCGCGGCCGACGTTTCGCGCTCGCGCTCCGCGTCGTCCGCCGCGGCCCGGCCGTTCCCGTGCTGCGCTGCCGGGCGAGCTCCGTCTGGCTGCTCCTCGAGGAGGGCGCGGCCGCCGGCAGCCAGGCCTACGACGTGTACCGCTCGCTCGACGGAGGCAGACGCTGGCGCCGCGTGCTCGCCGGTCTCGCCCCGACGAGCGGCCTGCCGGCGATCGCCGCGTACTCGGGGCCGTTCTCGGCGGCGGGCGTCCGCGCGGCCGCCTTCGTCGGCTCGTGCGCCCCCTGCGGTGACCTCGTCACGGTCGTCGCCACGCGCGACGGGGGCGCGACCTGGTGGCGCGCGTCGCCGCTTCGCGGGCAGGTGCCCGAGGCGGTGTCGTTCCCGACGCCGACCCGCGGCTGGCTCCTCACCGCCACGCGCCGCGGCCTGCCGGGCGTGTGGCGGACAACGGACGGCGGGCGCAGCTGGCGGTTGCTGCTGCGCTCGCGCGTCCTGACGGTGGCGCCCCCGTGATCCTCGGTCTGGAGACCTCCTGCGACGAGACGGCTGCGGCCGTCGTCGGCGGCGACGGGCGGGTGCGCTCCAACGTCGTCGCCTCGCAGGCGGAGCTGCACGCGCGCTTCGGTGGCGTCGTCCCCGAGCTGGCATCCCGCCGGCACCTCGAGCTGCTCACGCCCGTCGTCGAGGAGGCGCTCGCCCGTGCGAACGCGTCCCTGGACGAGATCGGGCTCGTCGCCGTCACGGTCGGTCCGGGCCTGATCGGCGCGCTCCTCGTCGGGCTGTCGGCGGCGAAGGCGCTCGCGTGGGGGAGGGGCCTCCCGCTGGCGCCGGTCGACCACCTGCACGGCCACGTCGCCTCGCTCTTCCTCGAGCCGGACGCGGTCGACCCGCCGTTCCTGTGCCTGCTCGCGACCGGCGGCCACACGCTGCTCCTCGACGTGCAGGAGCGCTCCGGCTACCGCGTCGTCGGCACGACCATCGACGACGCGGCGGGCGAGGCGTTCGACAAGGGCGCACGCCTCCTCGGCCTCGGCTACCCGGGCGGCGCCGCCCTCGACCGCCTGGCGGCTGAGGGCAACCCAGACGCGTTCACGTTCCCCGTCGCGCGTGTCCCTGGGCTCGACTTCTCCTTCTCCGGAGTCAAGACCGCGCTCCTGTACGCCGTCCGCGGGCTCGCTGCGGGAGAGCTCGAGCGCCGCCGCGCCGACCTCGCGGCCGCCTACCAGCGGGCGATCGTGCGGGCGCTCGTCGAGCGCACACGCGCGGCCGCAGCCGAGCTCGGTCACGAGCGGATCGCGGTCGTGGGCGGCGTGGCCGCGAACTCCGAGCTCCGCGCCGCGCTGCCGGAGGCGGCGCTCGCCCCCCTCTCGCTCTGCGCCGACAACGCCGCGATGATCGCCTCCGCGGCGCGCTACCTGCACCCGCTGCCGGCGCCCGACTACCTCGAGCTCGATGCCCGCGCGGCGGCGATCTGACCTCGCGCTCGTCGCGGGGCTCCTCGTCGCTGCCGTCGTCGCCGCCGCCGTCGTCGCCGCTCGCGGCAGCGCCTCGAAGCGGGTCGCCACGCCCGCGGCGCGGCCGATCAGCTGGCAGGGACTCGTCGGCGGGGGGCGGCCGGACGTCGCTCTCGGACAGCGGGTGATCGTCGTCCTGCGCGCGCCGTCGCTCGCCGACCGGGTGCGGGAGGCGGGCGGGCGCGCGACCGACGCGCAGGAGCGGCGCTGGAGCGCGGATGCGCTCGCGGCGCAGCAGCGCCTGCTGCTCAGGCTGGCGACGAAGGGCGTGTTCATCCGCCCGACCTACCGCTACACGCGCGTCGTCGACGGTTTCGCGGCGGTGCTCGACCAGAGTACGATCCTGCTCCTTGAGCGGACCCGGGCGGTCGCCGGCGTGTACCGGGTGCGGGCGGCCTTCCCGGCGCTCGCCTCGGCCGTCCCCCTGAGGACGGTGGTGCGCAGCGCCGCGCTCGGCTGGAACGGGACGCCCCTGCTCGGCTTGGAGGGCCGCGGCGTGCTCGTCGCGCTCCTCGACACCGGCGTCGACCCCGAGACGCCGTTCCTGCACGGCCACGTCCTGCCCGGCCTGGACGTGGCCGGAGGCGGCATCGACGCGCGACCCCAGTCGGCTCCCGGCCAGGGGCGCGAGGAGCACGGCACCGAGATGGCGGGCATCGTCGTCGGCGTCGGGCGGGACGGGCTGTCGGGCATCGCGCCGGAGGCGACGGTGCTGCCGATCAGGGTCGGCGGCTGGCAGCGGGACGCCCCCGGGCGCTGGTCGATCCACGCCCGCAGCGACGAGATCCTCGCCGGCCTCGAGCGTGCGGTCGACCCGGACGGGAACGGCGACGCGCACGACGCCGCGCGGATCGCGCTCGTCCCGCTGGCAGAGCCGTTCGCGGGCTTCGAGGACGATCCGCTGTCGCGGGCGGCGGCGGGAGCGGCTGAGCTGAACACGCTCGTCGTCGTCCCGGCCGGGAACGACGGGCCGACGGCGCCCGGCTTCGGCAGCCTGTCCGGCCCGGGCGGCGCCCCCGCCGCGCTCACCGTCGCCGCCGCCGACCTGCGGCCGCTCGCGCTCGTCGCCCGCCTCGCCGTCCGGCGCGGGTTGCACGTGCTGCTCGACCGCGACGTGCCCGTGCTCGGCGCGACGGCGCCCCGGAGCGCGTCCTTCCTCCTCGTCGCGCCGCGGCTCGCTCGGGGACGACCGCAGCTCGTCGACGCGCGCGGGGAGAGCGTCGTCGCCGGGCGAGCGGCGATCCTGCCCGCGGGCCCGGCGCCGACTGCGGCCGCGGCAGCCGCAGCCGACGCCGGAGCCGGGCTCGTGCTTCTCGCCGGAGACGCGCTCCCGGGTGGCGGCCTCGGCCTTGCCTCGCCGGTCGGCGTGCCCGTGCTCGGCGTTCCCGAAAGCCTCTTCGACGCCGCCGCTCGCTCCGGCCGGACGGCGCTGCAGGTGAGCGTCGGGGCGGCCCGTCCGGCGGCGAACGAGCAGGCTTCGAGCATCGCCCCGTTCTCCGCCTACGGCCTCGCCTACGGCGGCCATCCCAAGCCCGAGGTGGCGGGCCCGGGCGTCGGCATCGTCACCGCCGCGCCCGGGGCCGCTTCCGGCGGGAGCTCCCGCTTCGTCACGGTGAACGGCTCGAGCGCAGCAGCCGCCGCCGTCGCAGCCGAGGCCGCGCTCGTCGTGGAGGCGCGGCCGGACCTCGACGCGCGCGCGCTCGAGAGCGCGCTCGTCGGCTCCGCCCGGCCACTCGCGGGCGCCCCCGCGGCGGCGCAGGGAAACGGCGTCGTCGACCTGGCTGCGGCCGCCACAGCCGAGGTCGTCGCCGAACCTCCGACGCTCTCCTTCGGCCGGGCGGCGGGGCGCGGCTGGTCGGCCGAGCGCACGCTCCTGCTCCGCAACGTCTCGACACGGCCGCTTCGGATCGACCTCGCCGCCGTGCCCGCTCGCGTCCGGTCGGGCGTGGCGATCGGGCTCGACCCGGGCCGCGTCGTGCTCGCGCCCGGTGCGAGCGCGCCCGTGCGGGTGACGGCGCGGCTCGCGGGTCGCGCGCGCGCGTCCGCGGCGGCCGGCTGGTTGACGGCGACTCCGGTGCCGACCGCGGGCACGGCCGTGCGCATCCCGTGGGCGGTCGTGCTCGCGCCCCCGGGCGAGGTGGTCGGGGCGGCGGAGCTCTCGTCGGTGCGGTTCAGGCCCTCCGACGTGAGGCCGGCGATCCTGAGGGTCGACCTCGGCCGCGTCGCCGCCGGGCGGCCCGGGCCGGCGATCGAGCCGCTGTCGCACGTCGACCTGCAGCTCTTCACCCGGGCGGGACGGCGGCTGGGCCTGCTCGCCCGGCTGCGCGACGTCGTTCCCGGTCGCTACGCCTTCGGCATCACCGGACGGGGACCCGGCGGCCGTCGGCTGCCGAGGGGATCGTACCTGCTGAAGCTGCTCGCCTTCCCCGCAGCGGGCGGGAAAGCCGTCGGCCGCTCGGTGGTTTTCACCATCGGGTAGAGCGGTCTTCCACGGTCGAATACGGCGTATGCACGGGCGTATACTCGGCCGAGATCACGGTACCGGCAATCGCAGGACGACCAGAGGAGCAGACGGTGGCAACTCTCGACTCGACGACCTCGCACCTTCGCGAGAACCCATTCCAGATCGCACGCCAGCAACTTCGGCTCGTGGGGGAGACGTTCAACATCGACCCGAACCTGATCAACGTCCTCCAGGAGTGCAAGAAGGCGGTCGAGGTGGCGGTGCCGATCGCGATGGACGACGGCTCGACACGCGCCTTCCACGGCTACCGCGTGCAGCACAACGTCGCGCGCGGCCCGTCCAAAGGCGGCATCCGCTTCCATCCGGACGTGACCCTCGACGAGGTCAAGGCGCTCGCGATGTGGATGACCTGGAAGTGTTCGCTCATGGGCATCCCGTTCGGCGGCGCCAAGGGCGGCATCGTGTGCGACCCGAAGAAGCTGTCGGTTCGCGAGCTCGAGCGGCTCACCCGCCGCTACACGAGCGAGATCATCACCGAGATCGGGCCGGAGAAGGACATTCCCGCGCCCGACGTCGGCACGAGCCCGCGTGAGATGGCGTGGATCTTCGACACGTACTCGATGAACAAGGGGCACTCCGTCCTCGGCGTCGTCACCGGGAAGCCGCTCGCCGTCGGCGGCTCGCTGGGGCGGCTAGAGGCCACCTCCCGCGGCGGCCTCTACTGCCTGCTCGAGGCGCTACGCAAGCGCGACCGCGACCCGGTCGGCCTGCGCGTCGCCATCCAGGGCTTCGGAAACGTGGGCGGCTTCCTCGCCCGCTTCGTCCACGAGGAGGGCGCGAAGGTGGTGGCCGTCTCCGACTCCCGCGGCGGCGTCTACAACCCGAACGGGCTGGACGTGCCGGCGGCGCTGGCGTTCAAGCAGGAGACCGGCTCGCTGCAGGGCTTCCGCGGCGGGGACGCGATCACGAACGAGGAGCTCGTCCTGCTCGACTGCGACGTCCTCGCCCCCTGTGCGCTCGAGCAGGTGATCACCGCCGACAACGCCGCCAAGGTGAAGGCGAAGATCATCTGCGAGGGGGCGAACGGGCCGACCACGCCGGCGGCGGACGACATCCTCGAGGACATGGGCGTGCTCGTGCTCCCGGACGTGCTCGCGAACGCGGGCGGTGTGGTCGTCTCCTACTTCGAGTGGGTGCAGGGTCTCCAGGAGTACTTCTGGAAGGAGGAAGAGGTCAACGCGAAGCTCGCGGAGATCGTCCGCAAGGCGTTCGAGGAGACCTGGGCGCT
This sequence comes from Gaiellaceae bacterium, assembly GCA_035652235.1. Taxonomy (GTDB): domain Bacteria; phylum Actinomycetota; class Thermoleophilia; order Gaiellales; family Gaiellaceae; genus PALSA-612. The sequence goes on from DASREE010000035.1 coordinate 62,414, forward strand.
GCGTGAGGCGCGACGGACGAGCATGCGCATGGCGGCGTACGGCCTCGCGGTGATGCGGGTCGCGGAGGCGACCACCACGCGCGGGCTCTACCCGTAGCGGCCGGTCGGCGGCGGAGGTGAGGCGGCCCGTCGGCGGGGAAGCTCCGTTACGGTTAGGCTCGTGTCCGCCCGACGCCCGTCGGTCGTGCTCGTGCACGCGCCCGGCTGTCACCTCTGCGAGCGAGCGCGGGAGACGCTTCGCGCGCTCCGGGACGAGCTCGCCTTCGACCTCGGCGAGCTCGATATCTCGGGGGATCCAGATCTCGAGGCCCGCTACCGCCAGTGGCTGCCCGTGGTCGAGATCGACGGAGAGCGCGCGTTCGTCTACCGCGTCGACGAGGGCGCGTTCAGGCGGCGGCTGGCGCGTGCCCGCGACGGCGTCTGAGCGCCGCGACAGCCGGGAAGCCGAGGAAGCGAGCGGGCTGCTCGGGGAGGGGCAAGGCGGCTGCTCGGGGAGGAGCGAGCCGCCGCACAAAGTCCGGTTCCAGCCGCGCCTGCGGTAGTCGCAGCGGCGCTTCCCAAAAGGTTGGCAATATAGGGATCGTCTGTTACAAACCTCGACACAAGGAGCCGGTGTGGCTGATCGCGTGGCGGTTGGAGTTGCGGCCCGTCTGAGCCGATATCTCCAGGTGCTCACCCAGGCGAAGAAGATGGGCAAGGAGCGGATCTCCTCGCAGGAGATCTCGGACTACACGAACATCAACGCGACTCAGATCCGCCGCGACCTGTCCGGCTTCGGCAAGTTCGGCAAGCGCGGTGTCGGCTACAGCGTCGACAGCCTGCTGGCCGAGATCCGCAAGATCCTGCGCACGCAGGGCCAGCACAACATCGCGCTCGTCGGGGCCGGCCGTCTCGGCCAGGCGATCGCGAGCTCGCCGATCTTCGCCGAGCACGGGATCAACATCGCCGCCGTCTTCGACCGCGACCCTGAGGTCATCGGCCGCCCGGTCGGGCCGAACGCCGGCTCCGTCCTGGACGTGGCGACGCTCAAGGACGTCGTCCGCGAGAAGAACATCATCGTTGGGGTGCTGGCCGTCCCTGCCTCCTCGGCGCAGCAGGCCGCGGACTGGCTCGTCGAGTCGGGTGTCCGCATCATCTTCAACTACTCGGAGGCGTTGCTCGACGTTCCGCACGACGTCCAGGTGCACACGTCGAACCCGGCCGTCGAGCTGCTGCACGCTCTCTACTTCCACCTCGCCTGAGCAGCCGTATCCAGGGGCCGGATCCTCTGGGCGGACATGGCCTCGCCAGCCTCGGCCGTCTGGGTGTACAACCGGGGCAGACCCCGGGCGCGGCCGACCGGGGCGTGGCCTACGCTCGGGGCGTGCGGATCTTGCTCTGGCACGGCTACCTCCTCGGCGGCACCGGGTCGAACGTGTACACGCGTGCGATCGCGCGTGAGTGGCAGCGCTCCGGGCACGACGTCGTCGTCTTCTGCCAGGAGCCGCACCCGGACCGATTCGACGTTGGCGGCGCCCGCGTCGTCCGTCCTCCGCTGCCGGATCGGCTGCTTCCCGTGTTCGTGCTCGACCGCTACGAGGGTCTGGAGGCGCGCAGGCTGCACGAGCTGACCGCCGCCGAGCGGCGGCGTTACGTGGACGCGAACGCCGCCGCCCTCGAGCCGTTCCTGCCCGCCGACGTCGTCTTCGCCAACCACGTCCTCCCGGGCGGGGCCGTGGCCGCGGCGAGCGGGGCCGACTACGCCGTCAAGGCGCACGGCTCGGAGCTCGAATACTCGATCCGTGGCGACGACGAGCTCGTCGCCGAAGCGCGGGCGGCGCTGGAGCGGGCACGGGCGGTGTTCGTCGGTTCCGGGCACGTCCGGGCGGTGCTGGAGGAGGTGGTCGGCCACGTCGAGCGAGTGCACGAGGTGCCGCCGGGCGTGGACGTCGAGGAGTTCGTCCCCAAGGACCGGGCGTCGGCGCTCGCGGCGCTTGTCGACCAGTGTCGGGACGACCCGCCGAACCCCGGCAACCGCAACGAACGCCTGCCGGACGAGGACAACGCCCGCCGGCTGGCGCGCTTCTTCGAGGGCGACCTGCCGACCGTCGTCTACTTCGGCAAGCTCCTCTACAACAAGGGCGTCCATCTCCTGCTCGAGGCCCTGCACGGGCTCGAGGCCCGGGCCGTGATCGCCGGCTTCGGCGACTATCGCCGCCGGCTCGAGTCGCTCGCGCCGCGGCGAACGCTGTTCACGGGGCCGCTCGAGCACCGGCACCTCGTCAACCTCGTCCCGCTGGCCGACGCGGTCGTCGTTCCGTCCATCTTCCCGGAGGCGTTCGGGATGGTCGCAGCGGAGGCTGCCGCAGCCGGTGTTCCGCCGCTCGTGGCGCGTCACTCCGGGCTGGCCGAGATCGCCGCCGGGCTCGAGGCGGTCTACCCCGAACGCCACCGGCACCTGGCCGCGTTCGAGACCGGCAACTCGATCGACCTGGCGGAGAAGCTGCACGACCTGCTCGCGCTTGCTCCGGCCGAGCGAGCCGCGCTCGGCACGGCCGCCAGGCGCGTCGCGGAGGAGCGCTGGAGCTGGCACAGCGTGGCCGAGCGCCTGCTCGCGCCCTTCATCGCATAGCCTTTCCTTCAATGGGTGAAGCGCAGACGCAGCCGTGGCCGGAGATGCTCGCGCGCGCGCGCGACGCATACGAGGGCGGGACGGACTTCACGGTGGCCGTGGAGGAGGAGTTCGCCGTCCTCGACCCGCACACGCTCGAGCTCGTCAACCGCTTCGAGGAGCTCCAGGCGGCCTCCGTCGGGACGGAGCTCGAACCGCATCTGGTGGGAGAGCTGATCGCGTCCGAGGTCGAGGTGCGCACCGGCCGCTGCGAGAGCTTCCCCGACGTGGCGGCCCGGCTCGTCGAGCGGCGGGGGCAGCTGGCCGAGCTCGCCGAGCAGATCGGCGTCGGCCTGGCCTCGGTGGGAACGCACCCGTGGAGCTCGTGGAAGGACCAGCGCATCATCAACACCCCGCACTACCGGCGCAACGACGAGCTCCTTCGCTACGTCGTGTGGCGGAACAACAGCTTCGGCCTGCACGTGCACGTGGGCATCCGCGGCGCGGATCGGGCCGTCGCCGTCTGCAACGCGCTGCGACGCTACCTGCCGGAGCTGCTCGCGCTGTCCGCGTCGTCGCCCTTCGTCGAGGGGGTGTACACGTACCTGCACTCCGCGCGCAGCCAGATCTTCACGCGCATGTTTCCCCGCTGCGGCGTCCCGGATGCGTACGACGGGTGGGCGGGCTTCCACGCCTACGTGCGCACGCTCTACGAGACGGGCTCGATCGACGAGCACACGCAGCTGTGGTGGAGCGTCCGCCCGCACCTGGCGTACCCGACGGTCGAGATCAGGATCTGCGACGCGCAGCCGGACGTGGCCGAGGCGCAGTCGCTCGCAGCGCTCGCGTACACGCTCGCCGCCCGCATCGCGCGCGCCTACGACGAGGGCGAGCCGCTGCCCGAGCAGCCGCACCGGATGATCGAGGAGAACCTGTGGCGCGCCATCCGCTACGGGCTGTCGGGCGAGCTGATCGACCTCGACACGCTCCGCGTGCGCCCGGCCCGTGCCGCGCTCGAGGAGCTCGTCGAGTGGGTGCTTCCGGTTGCGGAGGAGCTCGGCGCGGCGACGTGGCTCGCCGTGCCGGCGGCGAACCCCGCCGAGCGCCAGATCGCGCGCCATGCCGAAGGGATGTCGATCGAGCGGATCTACGCGGAGCAGGTCGGCGCGGGGGAGCCCGTTGGCTAATCGCGAGCCGGTGCCGCCGGAGGAGCTCTTGCGCAAGCTCGGCGTCGCGGAGCTGCTGCTCGGCACGGTCGCGTCGCTCCTCCAGCTCGGCTACGCCAAGCTCGGCGAGAAGAACACCGGTGAGGCACGCCTCGCGATCGAGGCGGTCAGGGCGCTCGTGCCCGTGCTGGAAGGCTCGGCGCCCACGGATCGGCTCCGCGACCTGCGTCAGGCGACCGCGAACCTCCAGCTCGCCTACGCGGACGCGGTCGCCAGGGAGCCCCGGCCGCAGCCGGCGCCCGCGGAGAGGGCTCCTGCCGAGGGGACTGCGGCGGAGGGAGCGCCGGCGACGGCTGACGAGGCGCCCGGCCGCGAGTCGGGGGCGGAGGCGGCGCCGGAGGAACCGTGACGAACGGGCGCCCAGATGAGGTCGGGAGCTCGGGCTCGGTTCGGTAACGTCGTCTGCCGATGGCGGAGGCGGAGGTCGGCGTGTTCGGGGGCTCGGGGTTGTACGAGCTCGTGGAGGGGGCGCGGGAGGTGGAGGTGGAGACGCCGTACGGGCCCCCGTCCGCTCCGATCGCCGTCGGCGAGCTCGCCGGGGTGCGTGTCGCCTTCCTCCCCCGGCACGGCCGAGCGCACGAGCTGCCGCCGCACCGGATCCCCTACCGGGCGAACGTGTGGGCGATGCGCGAGCTGGGGGTGCGCCGGCTGCTCGGCCCGTGCGCCTCGGGGGCGCTGCGCGACGACCTCGCGCTGGGCGAGTTCGTCGTCTGCGACCAGCTCGTCGACCGCACGTGGGGGAGGGCGGACACGTTCTACGAGGCAGCGCCGGTCACGCACGTGTCGGCGGCCGACCCGTACTGCGCCGACCTGCGCCGGCTGCTCGTGGAGGCGGCGCGCGAGCTCGGCATTCCCGTGCGCGACGGGGGCACCGTCGTCGTCGTCCAGGGGCCCCGCTTCTCGACACGCGCCGAGTCACGCTGGTACCGGGAGCTGGGCGGGGACGTCGTCAACATGACCGGCTACCCGGAAGCGATCCTCGCCCGCGAGCTCGAGCTCTGCTACGCGACCGTGGCAATGGTCACCGACGACGACGCCGGTGTCGAGGGCGGCGAGCCCGTCAGCGCAGAGCGCGTGCTCGAGGTCTTCCGCGCCAACAACGAGCGCCTGCGCGAGCTGCTCGCAGCGGTGCTGCCGCGGATCGGACCTCAGCCGCAGGACGCATGCGCGACGGCGCTCCGCGGGGCCCGCTTGTAGCGGCGCGCTGCGGCTTCCCCGGCCGTTCCGACCGGGGTTCGTGATAGAAAGCGCCTTGCGCCGAGAGGTCTCGGCGTTACCTTTGTGCGGGTGCGGAGGGGACGATGAACTGGTTCAAAGACCATCCTGTGCTGATCGGGCTGGTGTGCTCGGGGATCGCGGTCGTCTACGGCCTGTACCTGACCCAGTGGCTGCTGGCTCTCTCGCCCGGCAACGAGCGCATGCGCGAGATCTCGCGCGCCGTGCAGGAGGGTGCGGCCGCCTACCTGCGCAAGCAGTACACGACGATCGCGGTCGTCGCCATCGTGCCGTTCGTCCTCATCGGCGCCTACGACAAGCTCGGCTGGGGAACGGCGATCGGCTTCCTCATCGGCGCCGCGCTCTCCGCCGCCGCGGGCTTCATCGGCATGAACGTCGCCGTCCGCTCGAACGCCCGCACGGCCGAGGCGGCTCGCGGGGGCCTGGCGGCCGCGCTCGGCGTCGCCTTCCGCGCCGGGTCGGTGACCGGGCTGCTCGTCGTCGGGCTCGGCCTGCTCGGCGTCGCCGGCTACTACTGGGCGCTCACGGACTGGGTGCACCACACGCCCGAGTCGGCGGTGCGCGACCTGATCGGGCTCGCCTTCGGTGGCTCGCTCATCTCCGTCTTCGCCCGTCTCGGCGGCGGCATCTACACGAAGGCGGCGGACGTCGGTGCCGACCTCGTCGGCAAGATCGAGGCCGGCATCCCCGAGGACGATCCGCGCAACCCGGCCGTGATCGCCGACAACGTGGGCGACAACGTCGGCGACTGCGCCGGCATGGCCGCCGACCTGTTCGAGACGTACGCCGTCACGGCCGTGGCCGTGATGCTGATCGCCATCCACTTCACAGGCCCTGGGCTCGGGCAGAAGCTGTGGGTCTACCCGCTCGCGCTCGGCGGCGTCTCCATTCTCGCCTCGGTGATCGGCACCTTCTTCGCCCGTCTCGGCACCGGCCCGAACGCGGTCATCGGCGCGCTGTACAAGGCGGTGATCGTCGCCACGGTGCTGTCGGCCCTCGGCTTCATCCCGATCACGATGGCGTTCGACGGCTCGGCCTTCAGCTTCTGGAACCTGTACGGCTCGGCGCTGATCGGGCTCGCGGTCACCTTCGCCCTCGTCGCGATCACCGAGTACTACACGGGCACCCGCTGGCACCCGGTCAGGAGAATCGCCGACGCGTCCCGGACGGGTCACGCGACGAACATCATCGCCGGTCTCGCCTACGGGATGCAGGCGACGGCGGCGCCGGTGCTCGTGATCGTCACCGGCATCCTCGGCTCCTACTACGCGGCCGGACACGAGCTGTACGGCATCGGGATCGCCGTGATGGCGCAGCTGTCGATGACCGGGCTCATCGTCGCGCTCGACGCCTACGGCCCGGTCACCGACAACGCGGGCGGCATCGCCGAGATGGCCGACCTGCCCGAGGAGGTCCGCAACATCACCGATCCGCTCGACGCCGTCGGCAACACGACGAAGGCGGTGACGAAGGGGTACGCGATCGGCTCGGCGGGCCTCGCCGCCCTCATCCTCTTCAACGAGTACACGACGCGGCTGCACGAGAAGGGTCTCGACGTGCTCTTCCAGCTCTCCGACCCGTGGGTGATCGCCGGCCTGTTCGTCGGCGGACTGATGCCGTTCCTGTTCGCGTCGCTCGCGATGACTGCGGTCGGCCGGGTCGGCGGCGAGGTCGTGCTCGAGGTGCGGAGGCAGTTCCGCGAGCATCCGGGGATCATGGAGGGCACCGAGCGGCCTGACTACTCCCGCGCCGTCGGCCTCGTCACCGGCTCCGCGATCAAGGGCATGATGGCGCCTGCGGCCATCCCGGTGCTGATCCCGATCGTCGTCGGGATCATCAACGAGAAGGCGCTCGGCGGCCTCCTGATCGGGACGATCGTCACCGGCCTCTTCCTCGCCATCTCGATGACCTCCGGCGGCGGCGCCTGGGACAACGCGAAGAAGCTGATCGAGGACGGCGCCTACGGCGGCAAGGGATCCGAGGCGCACGCGGCCTCGGTGACGGGCGACACCGTCGGCGACCCGTACAAGGACACGGCCGGCCCGGCCATCAACCCGATGATCAAGATCGCGAACATCGTCGCGATCCTGATCATCCCCATCGTCGTCTCGATCCACGGGTAGACGCGGTTTCCGCGACGCCCGGGGCCGGGGCCAGGGACATTGCCCCGGGGTCAGCTCGGGGTCGGACCCGGGGTACACCACGAGAGCGATGCCTGGGAGAGACGTGGCTCGGGGTCGGACCCGGGGTACACCCCTTGGGCGGTGGACACCCGGGCAGAGGCCGCTCCTTCCCCGCAGCTCGTGCGCCCGGGGCGCGGATTAGAGTCAGCGCGTGCCCAGACGGCGCAGGCGAGAGCAGCGGCTCGAGCGCGTGCTCGGCACGCCGGCCCTCTTCGCGACCGCCTACGGCAACGTCGGCTCGTCGATCTACTACGCGCTCGGCCTGACGGCGGTCTACGCGCTCGGCCTGACGCCGCTCGTGTTCGTCATCGCAGGCGTCGTGTTTGCGGCGACCGCGGCGACCTACGCCGAGGGGACGGTCCGCTACCCGGAGGCAGGCGGCTCGTCGAGCTTCGCGCGCCACGCCTTCAACGAGGTCGTCTCCTTCGGCGCCGCGTGGGCACAGATGCTCGTCTACGTCGTCACCGTCGCCACGTCCGCGTTCTTCGTCCCCCACTACCTGTCGATCTTCTGGGGCCCGCTCAACCGCGGTCCCTGGGACATCGTCGGCGGCGCAGTCGTGATCGCCGTCCTCGTCGTCCTCAACACCGTCGGCGTTCAGGAGGCGGCGAAGCTGAGCATCATCCTCGCGGTCATCGACTTCGCCACGCAGGGGTTCCTCGTCCTGCTCGGCTTCGTCCTCGTCCTGCATCCGCATGTCCTCACGTCGAACGTGCACTGGGGCGTCGCACCGACGTGGACGCACCTCGCGATCGCGGTGCCGGTGGCGATGCTCGCCTACACCGGAGTCGAGACCGTCTCCAACCTGGCCGAGGAGGCCCGCGACCCGGCGCGCAGCGTGCCGCAGGCCTACCGGTGGGTGGCGGGCGCCGTCTTCGCCATCTACTTCACGCTCCCGCTCGTCGCGCTCTCGGCGATGCCCGTCGAACGCATCGACGGCAAGCTGACGACGCTGCTCGCGCTGCCGCCGGGCGAGAACGGCTTCGCCAACGACCCGGTGCTCGGCATCGTCGACAACCTCGGGGTGCACGGCGCGACGCTGCACGCGCTCCGCATCTACGTCGGCATCCTCGCCGCGACCATCCTCTTCATCGCCACGAACGCAGGCGTGATCGGCGCCTCGCGCATCACGTACTCGATGGCCACCTACCGGCAGATCCCGGAGATCTTCCGGCGCCTGCATCCCCGCTTCAAGACGCCGTGGCTGTCGCTCGTCATCTTCGCGGGGATCGCCCCGATCTGCGTCATCCTGCCCGGGAGCGTCACCTTCGTCGGCACGCTCTACTCCTTCGGCGCCACGCTCTCCTTCACCGTCGCGCACGCCTCGATCGTCTCGCTCCGCCGCCGGCAGCCGGATGCGGAGCTGACGTTCCGGGCGCGCCCGAACGTCCGCTTCCGCGGCGTCGTCTGGCCGCTGTTCGCGCTCGTCGGCGGCGTCGCCACCGGCATCTCGTTCCTCGTCATCCTCGTGCAGAACCCAGCGACGCGCTGGGTCGGCCTGGGCTGGCTCGCCGCCGGCTTCGCCGTGTTCGTCGTCTACCGGCGCCGGTACGTCGGCGTGCCTGTGACGGAGATGATCAAGGCGCCGCCCATGCTCGGCCCGGCCGCCGCGCTCGAGTACCGGATGATCCTCGCGCCGGTCGTCGACAGCCCGCAGTCGCGCGAGGCCGTCCACATCGCCTGCCGGCTCGCGGCCGAGCGGCGCTCGGCGATCGTGGCCATGCGCGTCATCGTCGTCCCGCTCGAGCTCCCGATCGACGCGTCACTGCCCGAGCAGGAGGAGCTCGCGAACCGTCTGCTCGACGAGGCGCACGACATCGGGGAGCTGTACGGCGTGCGGGTGATCGAGCGCCTGACGCGAGCGCGGCACGCGGGCAGGGCGATCGTCGAGGAGGCGGCACGGCGAAACGCGGAGATCATCGTCATCGGGGCGCCGCGCCTGCCGCACCGCACGCGGCGCAGCGCCATCTTCGGCAAGACGGTCGACTACGTCCTGAGGCACGCGCCCTGCCGCGTCATGGTCGGGGCCGGCCGCGTCGCCGCCTAGCCGAGCCGGCGCGCTCGATGAGGAGCGTCCACGACCGCCTCGTCCTCGTCTTCGCGGCGCTGTTCGTCGCGCTCGGGGTGGCGCTGATCGTGCAGACGGCGCGGGCGGGGGGAGGTGTGGGCTACGTCATCGGCGCGCTGTTCGTCGCGCTCGGCGCCGGACGTGCCGAGCTGCACAGACGCCGGGCGCGCAGCGACTAACCTCTCCACGCTGTGGCGAGAAAGCTCCCCGCTCTCGAGCGCGTGCTCGGGGCACCCGCGCTGTTCTCGGTCGCCTACGGGGAGATCGCCTCGTCGATCTACGTCGCGCTCGGCATCGTCGCGGCGAAGGCGCTCGGGCTCACGCCGGTCGTGCTGCTCGCCGTCGGCGCGCTCTTCCTGGTGATCGCGCTGTCGTACGCGGAGGGCACGGCCGCGATCCCGGAGACCGGCGGCGCAGCGACGATGGTGCGGAAGGCGTTCAACGACCTGGCCGGCTTCATGACCGGCTGGGTGCTGTTCCTCGACTACCTGATCGTGATCGCGCTCTCCGCGCTGTTCCTGCCGCACTACCTGGCCGGCGCCCTGCAGGTGTCGGCCCTCCGCCGCCAGCCGTGGGACGTGCTCGTCGCCGTCGGCGCCATCCTGGCCGTCGGCGCGATTCGCCTCGTGCGGCGCCCGGCCTTCTACTCGATCGCGGTCGTCCTCGCCGCTCTCGACGTGCTCACGCAGCTGCTGCTCGTCGTGCTCGGCTTCGCGCTGCTCGCGACTCCGGACGCGCTCACCCACGGGCTCGACGTCGGCTCGAGCCCGAGCTGGCACGCGCTGCTCTTCGCCCTTCCCCTCGCCATGCTCGCCTACACGGGGCTGGAGACGGTCGCGAACCTGGCCGAGGAGGCGCGCAGGCCCGGGGTGGACATCCCGCGCAGCGTCTTCTCGGCCGTCGCCCTGGTGGCGGTCGTCTACGTCGCCATCGCCTACGTCGGCCTGTCGGCCTTCCCGGTCGAGCACGGCTCGACCCCGCTCGGCAAGCGCTGGCTGCGCGCGCCGATGATCGGGATCTCGGAGGCGCTGCACGGGCACATGCCGCACGACGCCGTCGCCGCCGTGCGGGCGTTCGTCGGTATCTCGGGCGCGCTGATCCTGCTCGCCAGCATCGCGACCGCCGTCTCGGGGATCGGCCGCCTCGCCTACTCGCTGGGAGAGCACGGGATGCTGCCTCGCGCCTTCGGCCGGCTCGGGCGCCGGACGCACATCTCCCCGCACTCGATCGTCACCACGGTGGCGATCGCCTCCGGGCTGCTCGTGACCGTCACCGCGGTCGAGCGTACGCCCGTCATCTTCCTCGCCAGCCTGTACAGCTTCGGCGTCCTCCTCGCATTCGCCGCGGCGCAGCTGGCCGTCCTCCGCCTGCGGGCCACAGCGCCCGACCTGGCACGCCCCTACCGCGTCCCGCTGGACGTGAAGCTGCGCGGCGTGGAGGTGCCGCTGCCCACCCTGGCCGGGCTGGCCGCGACCGCCGTCGTGTTCGTGATCGCCATGGTCACGCACCCCGCTGCGCGCTACGCCGGGCCGAGCTGGCTCGCCGCCGGGGTCGTCGTCTACGGCCTTGTCCGGCGGGCGCGGGGCGAGGGGCTCCTCGAGCACGTCGTCTCGCCGGACGAGCAGGAGCTGTCGGAGCCGGAGCTCGGGCGCATCCTCGTGCCGCTGAAGCTCGGGCCGATCGGCGAGGAGATGCTCGCGACGGCGGTCAAGCTCGCACAGGAGCGGGGCTCGGCCGTCGAGGCGCTGCACGTGATCAAGGTCCCGCTCGACTCGTCCCTCGAGGCGCCGCTCGACGCGGACGAGGCGCGCGCGGCCGAGTCGATCGAGGAGGCGCGGGCGCTCGGGGCCGACCACGGGGTCGAGGTCGTCGGCGAGACGATCCGCGCTCGCTCGATCGGCGAGGCGATCGTGGACGAGGCGCGCAAGCGCGACGTCGACCTGATCGTGCTCGGCTCCGCCCCGCGCTGGCGGCGCCAGTCCCGCTTCTTCTCGCCGACGGTCGAGTACGTGCTGCGCAAGGCGCCGTGCGAGGTGCTCGTCGTCGCCTTTCCGCAGGGAGTGCTCGACGAGGCAGAAGAAGGCGGCGAGCGCGGCGACCAGGCAGGGATGCTGCGCTAGGCTGAGCCCATGAAGGTGATCGTCATCGGCTGCGGCCGGGTCGGCTCGGCCGTCGCCAAGCGTCTCGACCGCGAGGGCTGGGATGTCGTCGCGGTGGACGAGAAGGAGGAGGCGCTGGCGCGGCTCGGCGCGAACTGGGGTGGCGGGTTCGTCGTCGGCCACGGGATGGACGAGGCCGTGCTGCAGGAGGCCGGGATCGCCACGGCGGACGCGGTCGTCGTCTCGACGGACGGCGACAACACGAACCTCGTCGTCGCCCAGGTCGCGCAGAAACGCTACGGCATCGACTGCGTCGTCGTCCGGGTGCTCGACCCCGCCCGCGCCGAGTTCTACGCCGCCCGAGGCCTGCGTACAGTCTGCCCGACCTCGACCGCGATCGACGTCCTCACCGAGTCCGTCCGCTCGTGCGAGGTGCCGGCGGGGAGCACGGCCGTCGACGCGGTCAGGGCAGGCTAGCGCCGTGTACCTCATCGTCGCGGGCGGCGGGAAGGTCGGTGCGAACCTGACGCGCAGCCTGCTCAGCCACGGCCACGAGGTGACGATGATCGAGCAGAGGGCCGACCGGTTCGAGACGCTCGAGGAGGAGTTCGAGCACCAGGTCCAGCTCGGCGACGCGACGGAGGTGTTCGTGCTCGAGCAGGCCGGGATCGCGCGGCCGCCCGACATGCTCGTGGCGACGACCGGCGACGACGAGGACAACATCATCATCTGCCAGCTGGCCCGTGAGAAGTACGGCGTGCCCAAGGTGATCGCCCGCGTCAACGACCCGCGGAACCAGCCGCACTTCGACCTGCTCGGGATCTCGCCCACCGTCTGCGCCACGCTGTCCCTGCTCGCGCTCGTCGAGCACGAGGTGCCCGAGCACGACCTCGTGCACCTGCTCGAGCTGCGCAAGGAGAACCTGGAGATCGTGGAGGTGCAGATCGACCGCGACTCGCCCTGCGTCGGCAAGCCGGTGGACGGCATCCCGCTCCCGTCCGGGTCGCAGCTGATCTCCGTCGTCCGGAACGGCCAGGCGAAGATCGCGGACGGCCACACGACGCTCGAGGTGGGCGACCAGGTGCTCGCCATCCTCGAGCCCGGCAAGACCGACGAGCTGCGGCGGGTCCTGCTCAAGCGCTGACGGGTCGAAGCCCGAAGCCCGTGCCGGCCGCCCCCGCCACGTTCCGTTCGCACGCGTCCCGGGGTCACACGGCTGTGCGGCGCGGTCTGAGCGGGGTCGTGACGCTCTGGCGGCGAAGAGGGGGGAGTTCCGCGGGCGGAGCGGCCGCGCCGACAGGTCGGTACCGGCTGGGGCTGCGGGTGCGGCGGGCGCTTCTCGCGGCCGCGGCGGCCGCGGCCGGGGGTGCGATCGCCGCCGCCGCCTCGGGCTCGCCGACCGCACGCCCCTCCGCCCGGCTCGGCGGCGACTGGACGCGCTTCGGCTACACCGCGTCTCGCACGAGCAGCGGCCCCGCCCGCACAGGGATCACCGCTGCGAACGTCCGCACGCTCGAGCGCCGGCGCGTGACCCTCGACGGCACCGTCGACTCGTCGCCGATCTACCTCCGCAGCGCGCTCGTGGACGGCGGGCGCTACGACGTCGTCGTCGTCACCACCAGCTACGGGAAGACGATCGCCATCGACGCGGCGAGCGGTCGCACCCTCTGGCGCTTCACGCCCCCCGGCTACGCGTCGTGGGCGGGCTCGTACCGGATCACGAACGCGACACCCCTTGCCGACCCGTCTCGCCGCTTCGTGTACGCCGCCTCGCCGGACGGGAAGATCCACAAGCTCCGCCTGGCCGACGGTCGCGAGGTCGCAGGCTGGCCGGTCGCGATCACGCGCCTGCCGGCGCGCGAGAAGATCGCGGCGCCGCTCAACCTCTCGCGCGGCCTCCTGCTTGCCTCGACGGGCGGCTACCTCGGCGACGAACCCCCGTACCAGGGCCACGTGGTCGGCATCGACGCCCGCACCGGCCGGATCGTGCACGTCTGGAACGCGCTGTGCAGCGACCGGCACGAGCTGATCGACCCGTCCAGCTGCCCGGAGAGCGACTCGGCGATCTGGGCGCGGGCCGGCGTCGTCGTCGACCCGGCCACCGGCAACCTCCTCGTTGCGACCGGCAACGGGACGTTCGACGGGGTGCGCTACTGGGGCGACAGCGTGCTCATGCTGACGCCGGACGCCGGCCGCCTGCTGCAAAACTGGACGCCGACGAACCACGAGGAGCTGAACTCGGGCGACCTCGACCTCGGCTCGACCGCTCCTGCGCTGCTCGGCCAGAACCTGGCGGCGCAGAGCGGGAAGGACGGCAAGCTGAGGCTGCTCGACCTGAGGAGGCTGAACGGCAAGGGCGGCGCGGGCCCGGTCACGGGCGGGGAGCTGCAGACGCTGTCGACGCCGAGCGGCCAGGGCCTGTTCTCGGCGCCGGCCGTCTGGCGGAGCGGCGGCCGGACGTGGCTGTTCGTCTCCGACTTCGGCGCCACGGCCGCGTACGTGCTCGACGGGCGCCGCCTCCGCGTCGTCTGGCGCGCGCCGATCGCCGGCACGAGCCCGGTCGTCGCCGGTGGGCTGCTGTACGTGTACAACCCGAACGGCGGGCTGAACGTGCTCCTTCCCCAGACCGGGAAGCGGCTGGCCGTCCTGCCCGCCGGCAGCGGCCACTGGAACAGCCCGATCGTCACGGACGGGCGCGTCGTCCTCCCCGAGGGCAGCGCGAACGACCACCTCGAGCAGGGCGTCCTCGACATCTACCGGCTCCCGTAGGCTGATCGTCCCGCCGCGCCGGCGGACGGCGAGCCGGCCCGGCCGTCAGCGCCTCCCCGCCGTCGCGGCGAGCGTGATCGTCGCGATCGGGTCGGGGCGCAGGCGCAGCGTGCCGGCCGGGACGCGCACCGTGCAGAACGCGTGCTCGGGGTCGCCGCCGCGCTGGAGCTCGCCCTCCGGCAGCCCGGAGCAGATCGCCTGGGCGCGGTAGGCGGCCCGCACCGCGGCGAGCGGAAAGCCGATGCCGACGCTCCTGAGCGTGCGCGCCCGCGGATCGTCGACGGTCGCGGAGGCGACGCGGCCGCCGGCGAGGCGAACGACGAGGTGGGGGTAGACGAGCGTCTCGCCGCCGGCGCCTCCGGTCAGCCGGTCGCGGCGCGGGCGGCCGAGCACGGCGACGACGTCTGCGCGCCGTTCGCCGAGCACGACGCGACCGACACGGCCGCGGTCCTCAGCGACGACGACGGCGGGGGCGCCGCCGCGGTGCGGCGCTCCTCGGGTGGCGAGGCGAACGCCGGCGATGGCGCCGCCCGCCACGACGGCCAGCGCGGCCAGCACGGCCAGCGCCCGGCTCGTCACCCGACGTAGCGGCCCGCTGGGGTGCGCACACCCCTGCGCCGGCGGTCGTGACGCCTCCGGATCGGGCGCCGCTTGCCCACTAGCCTGCGCGGCGACGGCGGACGTGCGGGCCCTGCCGGCCGAGCGCGGCATAGGCGAGCGCCTGCAGCGACTCGTTCAGCGCGCGCAGCTCGTGCACGAGCGGCGCGAGGTTCTCCCCCGAGTCGAGCCGCCGGTTGAGCGAGCGGAGCTCCGCCGTGAGGGCGTCGAGCCGCCCGAGCAGCGCGTCCAGCTGGCGGTCTCCGACCTCCTTCGTCTCCACGGAGCACATCTTACGGAGACGGGCTCGCGCCGCCGCCGACCCGTGCCGCCTCGAGCAGCTCCGCGAGCGTGCGAACCTCCCGCCCGTCCGATCCCGCCCGCGCGCGCTCGAGCGCGCCGGGGCCGGTCGCGAGCAGATCGAGGCTTCGCCACACGCCGAGGTGCTGCGCTGCGACGCGGGCGAGCGGCTCGGGCGCGTCCGTGAACGCGTGCACCCTGACGCCTGCCGCCCGCAACCGCCTCAGCGCGGCGTTCGCGGCCGGATTCGGGCGGAGGTGGACTGGTGCGTGGTCCTCGCAGAAGCGCTCGAGCAGCGCCCGCCAGTTGCCGACGCGGCGGTCGAGCTCGGGCGGGGCGGCCGCGCGGTCGGTCAGCTCGGCGAGACCGGGGTCGCGCAGCCGCCGCGCTGCGTCCTCGAGCCACGCGGCCCAGAGAGCGCGCGTGTCGCCGAGGGCGCCGTCGAGGTCGACGGCCAGCGATCTCGTCTCCGGCACCGGGCGATGATAGGCTCGGCGCGAACAGACCGGTGTGCGGTTCGGGAACCCGGTGAGAATCCGGGACGGTCCCGCCGCTGTGAGGGGAGATGCCCTCCGCCACGACGCCACTGGCCACGCGGCCGGGAAGGCGGCGGAGGGGGTGCCCCGAGTCAGAAGACCTGCCGCCCGCCGAGACACCCGAACCCCTCGAGGAAGGAGGATTCGTCGTGAAGCACGCTCTCGTCGCTCTCGTCGCGGCGCTCGTCGCGGCGTTCGCGGCGCACGCGGTCGCGGCCGGCCGCGCCGCATCCCAGCGTTCGTCGAAGGTGCCGCAGCGGATCGTGTCGCTCTCGCCCACGGCGACCGAGACCCTGTTCGCGATCGGAGCCGGGAAGCAGGTGATCGCGGTCGACGACCAGTCGGACTACCCGAAGAACGCCCCACGCACGACCCTGTCCGGCTTCACCCCGAACGTCGAGGCGATCGCCGCCTACCGGCCCGACCTCGTCGTCATCTCGTACTCGCCGAACAACCTGGCTGCCACGCTCCGCCGTGTGGGCGTGCGCGTCCTGCTGCAGGAGCCGGCGACGACCCTTGCCGGCGCGTACGCGCAGATGCTCCAGCTCGGCCGGGTGACAGGCCACCTGGCGGCGGCCAAGTCGCTGGTCGGGCACATGAAGGCGCGGATCGCGCGGCTCGTCCGGTCGGCGCCGAAGGAGCCGCTGACGGTGTACGACGAGCTCACCCCGGACTACTACTCGGCCACCTCGGCCTCGATCATCGGGGCCGTGCTCAAGCTGTTCGGGCTGCGCAACATCGCCGACGCGGCGGCCTCGAACGGCGCTCAGGCCGTGCAGCTCTCGGCCGAGTACATCGTCGGCTCGAACCCCGACCTGATCATCCTCGCGGACACGCGCTGCTGCGGGCAGAGCGTGGCCAAGGTGGAGGAGCGGGCCGGCTGGGGCACGATCACGGCCGTCCGCCGGGGCACGATCGCCGTCATCGACGACTCGATCGCCTCCCGGTGGGGTCCGCGGCTCGTCAACTTCGTCAACGCGGTGGCGAGCGCCCTCAGGACGATCGCCGGCCGCTAGCTCGCGTGGCGCACACCGCCGCCCCGCTGCCGCTGACCGAAGCCGCGCGCGCCTCGGCGCGCCGGCTTCGCGTCCGCGGCGGGTCGTGGCCCTG
The DNA here is from genome assembly GCA_035652235.1 of Gaiellaceae bacterium. Taxonomy (GTDB): domain Bacteria; phylum Actinomycetota; class Thermoleophilia; order Gaiellales; family Gaiellaceae; genus PALSA-612. Next base: position 79,128 of record DASREE010000035.1, read on the forward strand.
GCTTGCAGCCGGGGTCGCCTTCGTCCTCGCCGCGCTCGTCGTCGGCGTCTCCGTCGGCCCGTTCCCGGTCGGCCTGGGCGACGTGGTCGGCTCGGCGCTCTCGCACGTGCCGTTCCTCGGGCTGCGTTCGCACCTGTCTGCACAGGAGTCGGCGGTGCTCTGGCAGCTGCGCCTGCCCCGCGTCGTGCTCGGGCTGCTTGTCGGGGCGATGCTGTCGACCGCAGGCGCGGCCTACCAGGGCGTCTTCCGCAACCCGCTCGTCGACCCGTACCTCCTCGGCGTCGCGGCCGGCGCCGGCCTCGGAGCGACGCTCATGATCGCGTACGCGCCGGGGCAGGCGTTCGGCGGCGACCTCCTGCCGCTGGCGGCGTTCGCGGGCGGTGCCTGCGCGGTCGTCGTCGCCTACTCGATCGGCCGCGTGGCCGGCTCGCGGGCCTCGGCGTCGCTCGCGCTTGCCGGGGTGACCGTGACCGCCTTCCTGACGGCCATCCAGACGTTCGTCCAGCAGCAGCACTCGGACACGCTGCAGACGGTCTACTCCTGGATCCTCGGCAGCCTGGACACCGCGGGCTGGCACGACGTGCTCCTGCTCCTGCCGTATGCGTGCGTCAGCGCCGCCGTCCTGCTCCTGCACCGGCGCGTGCTGGACGTGATGGTGCTCGGCGACGACGAGGCGGCCAGCCTCGGGCTCGACGTCGCCCGCGTGCGGCTGCTCCTCGTCGCCGGCGCCACCCTGGGCACGGCGGCGGCCGTCGCCGTCAGCGGCCTGATCGGCTTCCTCGGCATCATCGTCCCGCACTTCGTCCGGCTCGTTGCCGGCGGGAGCTATCGGATCGTGCTGCCGCTCTCGCTGCTCGTCGGTGGCGGTTTCCTCGCGCTCGCGGACGTGCTGGCGCGAACCGTCCTCTCCCCCCAGGAGCTGCCGATCGGCGTGGTCACGGCCTTCTTCGGCGCGCCCTTCTTCGCCGTCGTCCTGCGCACGAGCCGCAAGGCGGCGCCGTGACCGCCGTCGCGCTCCGCTGCCTGTCCGTCGTCGTCGACGGCGCGCGCATCCTCGACGGCGTGAGCGGCACGGTCGAGGCGGGGGAGTGGGTGACGGTGATCGGGCCGAACGGCGCCGGCAAGAGCACGCTGCTGCGCGCGGTCGCCGGGCTCGTCGCCGCAGACGGCGGGCTCGAGATCGGCGGGGAGGACGGGCGCGCCCTCGGCCGGCGTGCCTGGGCGCGTCGCGTCGCCCTCGTCCCGCAGGCGCCGTACCTGCCGCCGGAGATGACCGTCGGCCAGTACGTGCTGCTCGGGCGGACGCCGCACCTCGGCTACTTCGGTCGGGAGTCGGCGCGCGACCTGCAGGCGGCGGACGCGGCCCTTGTCAGGCTCGACCTCGTGCATCTCGCCGGCCGGCGCCTCGCCACCTTGAGCGGCGGCGAGCGCCAGCGCGCCGTGCTCGCGCGGGCGCTCGCGCAGGAGGCCCCGATCCTGCTGCTCGACGAGCCGACGAGCGCGCTCGACGTGGGCCGCGGCCAGCAGGCGCTCGAGCTTGTGGACGCGCTCCGGCGCGAGCAGGGCCTGACCGTGCTCGCGGCGATGCACGACCTCACGCTCGCCGGCCAGTACGCCGACCGGCTCTTCCTGCTCGACGGCGGCCGCGTCGTCGCCGCCGGCCCCGTGCCGGAGGTGCTGCGCGGCGATCTCGTCGCGAGGCACTACGGGGCTGCGGTCGGCGTGCTCGAGCATCCGCAGCTCGGGCTCGTCGTCGTGCCGACGCGCGGGCGCGGCTGACCCGGGACCGTCGCCGCGCCTCTGTCTCGACCGTCCCCCGGCTTCCGCCGTGGTCGTGTGCGTGACCACCCGCGACCCCCAGCCACCCTCTCGTAGCCAAGTAACAGTCTGTTACTTGGCGAGACGACGGAGGTGGGTGCGGTGGAGAGCCGGCCGCCGGAGCCTTGCAACAGACTGTCACTTGGCTTGCGAGGGTCGTGGCTGCGGGCCCGGGGCCGCAGGGCGTCTCCCCGCAGGGCGCCTCCCTATACTCGGGCAGCGGTGGCGACCGCTGCGATCCTGACGATCGGCGACGAGCTGCTCGCGGGCGACGTCGCGAACACGAACGGCGCCTGGCTCGCGCAGCGGCTCGAGGCGGCCGGGGTGCTCGTTCGCCTGATCGCGGTGCTGCCCGACGACGTGGACGAGGTGGCCCGTTTCGTCGGCCTGCACGCGGCCCGTGTGGATGTCGTGCTCGTCACGGGTGGTCTCGGGGGGACGCCGGACGACGTGACACGCGAGGCGATCGCGGCGGCGTTCGGGGTGCCGCAGGTCGAGTACCCGGAGGTCGCCGCCCGGCTGCGCGAGCGCTTCTCGCGCGACCCCGACTACGTCGCGCCGTGGGCGCGGCTGCCCGCCGGGAGCCGGCCGCTCGACAACCCGCTCGGCGGCGCGCCCGGCTTCGTGCGCGGCAACGTCTACGTGCTGCCGGGCCTGCCCGCCGAGATGGAGGCGATGTACGAGACGATTGCGGGCGAGCTCGCCGGCGGCCCGCCGATCCGGTCGTGGCGGCGGACGTACGCGACGACCGAGAGCCGAATCGTCTCCGTCCTGCGCGAGCTCGAGCGTCGGCATCCGCTCGTCCACGTCGGCTCCTACCCGAGCTTCCGGCCCGAGGGCAGCGAGGTCGAGGTCGTGCTCAAGTCGAGCGACGCCGCCGCGTTCGCGGCCGCCTGCGCCTGGGCGGAGACGGCGCTCGACCTCGCCACCCGCTGAGCCGCGTGCCTTCGTCCCCGTTCGGGGGTCCGCTGTGCTGGCTGGGCCGCCGATCCACCCAACGTGGGACGCCGTACTCTCGTCTCGGTGGCCGTCGCGCTCGCGGCGGTGGGCGTGTTCGCCCTCGTCGGCATCTCGAGCGGCCACAAAGCGCTCGCGGCCGCTGTCAGCCCCGACTGGGGCCTCGCGACCGTCTCTCTTTTCCTGGCGGCCGCCGTGCAGCCCTTCCGCGCGCTCGCCTGGTCGACGACGCTTCGCGCTCCGGTCGGCTTCCGCGCGCTGTACGCCTCGAGCTCGATCGGCTCGCTGCTCGACACCATCCTTCCGGGGCGGCTCGGAGAGGCCTCGAAGGCGGCCGTCCTGCGCGTAACGACCGGCAGCCGCTGGCCCGGCTTCCCGCGGGCGGCCGGCAGCCTGCTCTGCTCGCACATGCTGGAGGCGTGCGCCTTCACGACCGTCGGCGCGGGCGCCGCCGTCGTGCTCCCGCTCCCCGGCTGGGCGCGGGTCGGGCTCGGCGCCGGCTGCGGTCTGTCCACGGCGGCGATCGGCGCCTCGGCGCTCCTGCACGGCAAGCTCGGCCACCGGCTTCCGCGCGCGCTCGACCGCTTCTTCGCCGGCGCCTCGGCTCCACCGCGGGTGCTCGTGCGGGCGGCGGGAATCCTGCTCGCAACCTGGATCGTGCGCTGGTTCGCCATCTTGCTCATGCTGCACTCGCTCGGTGTCAGGGCCGGCGTCGGGACCGCGCTCCTGTACATGATCGTGACCGGCCTGGCGAACACGGCGCCGCTTCTTCCGGGGAACGTCGGCCTCTACCAGGGGGCGGCGATCGGCGCCCTCGCCATGGCCGGGGTCTCCGGCACGCAGGCCTCGGCGGTGAGCCTCGTCGCGCCGGTGTTCGCGACGCTCGGCACCGCGATCGCGGCCGCCGTCGGCCTGGCGCTGTTCGGCCGCCGCGCCTTCGACCTCTCGCGCGCCGCCGTCCTGCGCTCCGAGCCGACGTCCGCCTGAGCCGCCCGCCCGGCCGTGCCGCCGCCGGGTCGCGCGGCGGCACCCGGGTAGCATCGGGAACGATGGCCGTCGTCAGCCCCGACCGCTACCTGGAGGGCCTCAACCCGGCGCAGCGTAAAGCCGTGCTCGCGACGGAGGGGCCGCTGCTCGTCGTCGCCGGCGCCGGCTCCGGCAAGACGCGGGTGCTGACGCATCGCGTCGCGCACCTGATCGCGGCGTGCGGCGTGCAGCCCCAGGAGATCCTCGCCATCACGTTCACGAACAAGGCGGCGGGCGAGATGCGCACGCGGCTCGAGGGCCTCCTCGGCGGCACGGCGCGCGCGATCTGGATCCTCACCTTCCACGCCGCCTGCGGGCGCATCCTGCGCCGCGAGGCGCAGCGCCTCGGCTACCGGTCGAACTTCACGATCTACGACCAGGCCGACCAGATCCGGCTGACGAAGGCGTGCCTCGAGGAGCTCGAGCGCGACCCGAAGCGCTTCGTGCCGCGCGGCATCCACGCGCAGATCTCGAACGCGAAGAACCAGCTCGTCTCGCCGGACGAGTACTCGGCCCGCGTCTCCTCCTTCTACGACCAGACCGTCGCGGACGTGTACCAGCTCTACCAGCGGCGGCTGCACGCCTCGAACGCCGTCGACTTCGACGACCTGCTGATGCTCACGGTGGAGGTGCTCGAGCGCTTTCCGGAGGCGGCCGGGCGCTGGCGGAAGGCGTTCCGCTACGTGCTCGTCGACGAGTACCAGGACACGAACCACGCCCAGTACCGGCTGCTGCAGCTGCTCGCCCGCGACCACCGGAACGTGTGCGCCGTCGGCGACCCCGACCAGGCGATCTACGCCTTCCGCGGGGCGGACATCCGCAACGTGCTCGAGTTCGAGCGCGACTTCCCGGGCGCGCGGACGATCGCGCTCGAGCAGAACTACCGCTCGACAAACACGATCCTGCGCGGCGCGAACGCGGTCATCGCGCACAACCGGGAGCGCAAGGAGAAACGGCTGTGGTCGGAGCTCGGCGAGGGCGACCCGATCCGCGTGCTCGAGGTGGAGGACGAGCACGCGGAGGCGCGCTTCGTCGCCGCCGAGCTGGCGGCGCTGCTCGAGGGGGGCTACTCGGGCCGCGACGTCGCCGTCTTCTACCGGACGAACGCGCAGTCGCGGGTGCTGGAGGACGTGCTCGTCCGCCAGGGCGTCCCGTACCAGGTCGTCGGCGGCCCCCGCTTCTACGAGCGCGCCGAGATCAAGGACGCGATCGCCTACCTCCGGGTGGTCGACAACCCCGCCGACTCCGTCTCGCTCCTGCGCATCGCCAACCGCCCCCGCCGCGGGCTCGGCGACGCGAGCCTGGCACGGCTCGGAAGCTGGGCGGACACGTACGCGGCGACCCTGTTCGAGGCGCTCGGGAACGCCGACGCGGCCGGCCTCGGCCCCGCCCAGGCGCGGGCCGCCGAGTCGCTGAGGACGCTCCTGCAGTCGCTCGCGGCGCAGGCGCAGGAGCTCTCCGTCCCCGAGCTCGTCGAGCGGGTGCTCGACCAGTCGGGCTACCTGGAGGCGCTCGAGGCCGAGCGGACGATCGAGGCGCGCGGGCGGATCGAGAACCTGCAGGAGCTCGTCGGCGTCGCGCGCGAGTACGCCGAGCGGACGGAGGGGCCGACGCTGTCCGGCTTCCTGCAGGAGTTGTCGCTCACGTCCGACCAGGACGCGATGCGCGAGGAGGAGAGCCTGGTCACGCTGATGACGCTGCACAACGCGAAAGGGCTCGAGTTCGCCGCCGTGTTCATGGTCGGCATGGAGGAGGGGATTTTCCCGCACTCGCGCTCGATCGAGGAGCAGGCGATCGAGGAGGAGCGGCGTCTCGCCTACGTCGGCATGACCCGGGCGAAGGAGCGCCTGACGCTGACGCACGCGTCCACCCGCTCCCTGTGGGGAGGGCGGGCGCACAACCTCCCGTCGCGCTTCCTCGACGAGCTGCCGCAGGGGGAGATCGTGCGCGAGCGCCTGCGGCCTGCGTCCTGGGCGGGCTATGGCGCGCCGGCGAGCTCCACCGTCCAGCTGCGGACTCACCTGCCTGCGCTCGCGACCGGCGACTCGGTTCGGCATGGGACGCTCGGCGAGGGCGTCGTCGTCGGCGTCGAGCCGGGCGGCATCGTCACCGTCCGCTTCGCGGACGACGGTGCCGAGCGGAAGCTGATGCTCGAGTACGCGCCGCTGGAGAAGATCGCGTGATCGAGGTGCGTCGGCGTCGTATCCCCGCGCAAGAGCGATCGCGCTCGCCAACGCCTGCTCGGCCGTGGGCGAGGCGCTCCAGACAACCGCGATCCGCTGCAGCATCAGTCGCGAAGAGCGGGGATGAGCGCAAGGACGACGATGAGGACGATCAGCATGTATGCCAGGTAGAGGCTGAGGCTGCCTCCCTGCAGGCGGCGGACGCGGCTCGAGAGCCTGAGGGCGAGGGCGGTCAGCGGGCTGTACAGGTAGTGCTCGAACGCGGGGACGATCCGCGTCTCGAGCGTGAGCGACGCCGGTAGGCCGCTGCGGCTCGGTGCGGCGTCGAGCCGGCGGGTGAAGCCGTACAGGCCGCGCAGCACGACTCGGATCGGGTTCGAGTAGGACGCCGGCGTGTACTGGACGGCCGACACGGTCACCGCCGACCCGGATGTCCAGGGCGGCGCCTCGCGCGACGAGGGGCGGAGCGTCGCGCGAACCAGGGCGAAGCTGGCGAGCGCGAACCCGGGCAGCGCGATCGCGAGCCAGGTGGGCGCGAGCACGGAGAAGCCCGGGTAGACGGGGCCGAGCACGAGCGGGTGGCTGATCGTCGTGTGCGAGAGGTCGAAGCCGAGGACGTCGAGGAAGCCTCTCCCCAGCCAGCGGATCTCCCAGGGCGCGACCACGCCGAGCAAGCAGGCGGTCAGCGCGAGCAGGCCGACCCCGGCGGCCGGTGCCGACGGCTCGCGGACCGCCTCGCGCGCGCTGCGGGGGGCGCCGAGGAAGATGCCTCCGTACAGCTTCGCGAACGCGAGCAGCGCCAGGCCCGCGGTGAGTGCGAGCAGCGCCGCCGCCAGGGCCATGAGGAGCCGTGTCTCGGTCGCCTCGAGCCGGAAGCCCTGGAGCAGCGCCTCGAAGGTGAACCACTCGCTGACGAAGCCGCCGAACGGCGGGATCGCGGCGAGGGTGACGACGGCCAGGCCGAAGCCGGCGGCCGTCCGGGGAAGCTGGCGGCCGAGGCCCCCGAGCGCGCCCATGGCGCCGCCGGCCGTGCGCTCGACCCGATCCGCTGCGAGGAACGCGAGCGTCTTGCCGACGCCGTGCATGACGAGGTGCAGCGTGGCCGCCAGGATGCCCGCAGCGGCCAGCTTCGGCTCGTGGACGGACTGGCCGATGAGCGCGACACCGAGCCCGATCAGCACGATCCCTGCGTGCTCGACGCTGGAGAAGCCCAGGAAGCTCTTCACCTCGTCCTGGCCGATTGCGTACAGGATCCCGACGAGCCCACCGAGGGCGCCGACGACGAGAACGAGCTCGCCCTGCCACGCTGACGCGGGCCGAAGCAGGTCGAAGACGAGCCGCCACAGTCCGTAGAAGCCGACGTTGAGCGCGACCGACAGGCTTGCGGAAGCGGCGCCCGGCGCCGCCGCGTAGCCGAGCGGGAGGGGCCCCTGGAACGGCAGCAGCCCGATCTTGGTGCCGAACCCGACGAGCAGCAGGGCGAAGACGGTGCCGCGCAGGCCGCTCCCGAGCCCCGCTGCCGCGTCTGCCCACGCGGCGAAGCTGAAGCTGCCGGTGTGCGCGTACATGAGCGCGAATGCCGCCAGCAGCGAGCCGCCGCCGAGCTTGTTCATCGTTCCGCCGAAGTAGGCCGCGACCAACGTCCCGGGGCGCTCCCGCTCCGCGCCGGCGATCAGGAAGATCGACACCGTGACCGCCTCCCACGCGAGCAGGAAGAGAAAGGCCTGGTCGGCGCCGATCACGAGCGCGAGCGCGAGCAGCAGCAGCGCGTGCAGCGAGCCGACGAGGCGGCGCGGCGGATGCTCGGCGAGCGCGAGCGAGACGGCCGCGCCCGTCACGCCGACGAGCGCGAGGAAGACACCGCCCAGCCGGTCGGTGAGAAGCGACGAGGCGCCGAAGCCGAGCCAGGAGCCGATGTGCAGGTGGGCGAACGACCAGCCGGCCGCGGCGACGAAGCCGGTCAGCCCGAGCAGGGCGGCCCCGGCGGCGGCCGCGAGCGCGCCGAGGCGCGGCGAGCGTACGGGCAGCAGCGCAGCGGCGGCAAGCACGGCTAGCCCGGCGGCGTAGACGCCCGTCACCGGCTCGACCCGAGCAGCGCCGACGCGCTCGACAGCAGGGACGAGAGACCGCCGGGCACGGACACCCCCAGCCAGATCACGACGGCGAGCGCGCCGACCATCGCGGTGACCATCCACCAGCTCGTCTCGCCGCGTGGGCGTCCCTTCCCGTGGGGTGTCAGGACCATGCGGGCCGCGTGCCAGGCCAGTCCGAAGAACGCGAGGTTGACGAGGACGACGAGGAGCGCCACCCACACGTAGTCCGGCCGCGCGAAGCCACCGCTGACGATCTGGAACTCGCTGCGGAAGATGCCCGAGACGGGCAGGCCCGAGAGCGCGAGCGCCGCCGCCAGGAACATCGGGCCGCTCCACGGGAGCGCTGTCGCCGCGCCGCGGACCTGGTCGATCTCCTTCGTGTCGAAGCGGCGCAGGATCGAGCCCGCCCCGAAGAAGGCGAGGCTCTTCGCCGCCGCGTGGTTGATCACATGCAGCAGGGCGCCGACGACGGCGAGCTGCACGCCGAACCCGACGCCGAGCGCGATCACGCCCATGTGCTCGATGGACGAGTAGGCGAGCAGGCGCTTGTAGCTTTCCTGGCGGAGGACGAAGAACGCCGCGACGAGCAGCGAGAGCGTCCCGAACACGAGCAGGACGTGGCGCGGGAAGCCCGAGCCGCTGACCGCGACGGTTACCTGGTAGAAGCGGAGGATCGCGTACAAGGCGTTGGCGAGCAGCGCCCCCGAGAGCAGCGCCGACACCGGTGTCGGCGCCTCGCTGTGCGCGTCTGGCAGCCAGGTATGCAGCGGCGCGAATCCGACCTTCGTGCCGAAGCCGATCGTCGCGAGCAGGAAGGCGAGCTTCACCTGCGTGGCGTCGAGATCCCGGGCTGCCGCCAGGTAGCTTCCGAAGCGAGGGATGTGGGCCAGCCCGATCGGGCCGCTCCCGGCGGCGTACAGGACGACGAGAGCGAGCAGCGCCATGCCCAACCCGAACGACGCGATCAGGACGTACTTCCACGCCGCCTCGAGCGCGGCGTCCGTTCGATCGAGCGCCACGAGCAGCACGGACACGATCGTCGTCAGCTCGACCGCGATCCAGAGCGTCGCGAAGTCGTTCATCAGCGGGACGGCGACCATCGTCCAGCCGAACAGGTTCAGGTACGTGAAGTAGCGGCCGGCGAAGGGAAGGTAGTCGCGCCGCCGCTCGTCCGCGCGCAGGTAGCCGATCGAGAACACGGCGCAGGCGGCGTACAGGAAGCCGGTCGCGAGCAGGAAGACAGCGCCGAGCGCGTCCAGGTGGAGCCAGCGGTCTGCGGAGGTCAGCGTCCCGCCGTGTTCGACCGCGCTCGCCGCCGCGAGCGCGAGGCCGAAGACGGCGCAGCCGGAGAGCACGGTCGCCGTCTCGGACAGGTGCCGCCGCCGCAGGAGCGCGGCGGCGACGCCGGCGAGCGGGACGAAGAAGAGGACGTCGAGGAGCGTTCCCATCAGCCTCGGAGCCTGTTCAGGACGTGGGTCATGACCGCCGTGCGCTGGATCCCCAGGTACTGGACGAGGACGACGAACACGAGCACCGCGACGAGCAGGTCGAACAGGAGCAGCAGGGCCAGGATCAGCGGCAGTCGCGGCGCGATGACCAGGCTTGCGAGCGAGGCGCCGTTCTCGAGGACGAGGAAGCCGAGCAGCTGGGACGGCGCGTGCGGCCGGATGATCGTGAGCAGGAAGGCGACGAGGACGACCGCGACGGCGACCGGCAGCGCCGACAGCGGCAGCGTCCCGGCGTGCTCGACGTGCAGCCGCGACAGGGCGAGGAACGAGAAGCTGGAGAGCGCGATCCCGATCAGGAAGACGCTCGGAACGCCGAGGCTCGAGGGGACTTGCTGCTCGACCTCGAGGCGGCGCAGGACGGCGCTGATTCCGATCGGCACCACCAGCCCCTTGAACCCGATCGTGACCGCGCCCAGCACGTAGAGGTCTCCTCCGCCCGAGGTTGCCGCAGCGGCGAACGCGAGCGCTGCCACGAGCGTCGAGCCGAGTCCGTACAGGCGTAGCTGCTCCCAGACGTCCTGGGAGCGCAGCATTGCGAACGCGGTGAGGAGCACGCCGACGGCGGCGACGGTCGCGATCCCGCCGAACACGGTCAGCCGTGCCGGCTGGAACTGGTGTTGGAAGATGAAGGTGACGACGGCCAGTACTGCGAGCAGGAAGCTGGCGACGGTGAACTCGGGGATCTTGAACAGGCGCAGCTTCGCGAACGACGACTCGATGGCGACGATCGCGACGCCGATCCCGAGCGCTTTCGCGCCCAGCAGGCCGACGGCGATCAGCACGTGGTCGAGCCGTGAGTCGGCGGCGAGTCCCCAGGGGACGACGAGGACGTTCGCCAGGATCGTGAACAGGATCAGCTGTTTCATCGCCGAGCCCCAGCGCAGCAGGGCGAGGCCGGGGCCGGAGTGTTCGAGCGTGCGCGCCTGTTCGATCATCCCGAACTCGAGCGTCCCGCCGTGGCTCTCGACAGGGATGCGGCCGGTCTCGGCGAGCACGACCATGAAGAAGGCGGCCGTTGCGAGCAGGTGGGCGGGGCGGAAGATCTCGACCGCGCCGCTGCGCAGGGTGGCGGCCATCGCGTACGGCAGGTCGGTGTGCGTGATCAGCGCGACCGTGAACACGACGAACAGGATGGTCGGCTCTGCCAGGGCGCCGAAGCTGCGCAGCCGGCTCGACCCGAGCTGCGCGTACGGGCTGCCGCTGTCGATCGCGGCCAGCGAGACGGCGAAGCTGGCCAGGCCGAGCACGAAGCCGCCGCCCAGGATGTCGCCCATGTAGCCGAGCGGAAGCGGGAAGCTCGTCAGAACCGGGATCAGCAGCGGCACGGTCAGGTATGCCCCGAACGAGAGGTAGGGCGCGGCGCGGAAGACATGCCCGGCTCCAGACGGCCGGACCGTCTCCTTCGAGAACAGCTTCGCGATGTCGTAGTAGGGCTGGAGCAGACGCGGCCCGCGGCGCTGCTGGACGATCGCCTCCGCTCGGGCGATGGCGCCGGATACGAGCGGCGACAGGACGAGGATCGTTCCGGCCTGGAAGACCTGGATCACCCATTCGCTCAGGCGTGGCATGGCGCGCCGTCGGCTCCTTCCTACGTGACTGGTGACCGTAGGTAGAAGCCATCAGCCGCGGGCGGCAGTTCGGGGGCCGGAGCCCCCGCCAGGACTTCATCTGGCACGGCGCAGATTACCGATCCGCCGAGGCCGTCTCACTCCTCGTCGGCTTCGCCGACGATCAGCACGGGCAGGTCGCTGGCGGCGACGAGCCGTTCCGCGACCCCGTGCAGGAAGAAGCGGCCGACTCTCCCGCCGCGATGGTGGCCCGCCACGACGAGATCGAAGCCGTGCGCGTGCGCGAACTCGAGCAGGTCCTCGGGCGGGTGATCGCCCTCGACCACGGCGTGCTCGAGCGGGACGCCGATCCGGTCCGCACGGTCGCGGACCGCGACGAGGCTCTGCTCGAGGAACGTGCGTGCGGCCTCCACCGACTCGATCCGGTCGGACTCGGTCTCGGCGTGGGCGGGGGAGTAGGCAACCGAGACCGCCACGAGGTCGGCGTCGTAGCGGCGCGCCAGGTCGATCGCGACGTCGAGCGCCCTCCGCGCCGGCCGCGACCCGTCCCAGGCGACGAGGATGCGGTGGAACATCAGCGCAGCGCCGGGATGAGGGCGAGGACGACGATCAGGACGACGAGCATGTACAGCAGGTAGGCGCCGAGCCGGCCCGACTGGAGCCGGGCGACGAGCGCCGAGAGGGCGAGGCCGCCGGCGGTGAGCGGCTCGTAGACGTACTGCTCGAACGCCCGCACGATCCTCGTCTCGAGCGCGAACGTCGGCGTTGCACCGGCGCGGGCGGCCTCCGGTCGCAGCCGCCGACTGAGCCCGTAGGCGCCCCGCAGCACGACGCGGATCGGGTTCGAGCACCCCTCCGGCGTGTACTGGACGGTCGCCGCGGGGGCGGCCGAGCCGGAGAGCCACACGGGCGCCCGCCGCACACCCGGCCGCAGCGCCGCCCGGACGATCGCCGCAGCCGCGGCCGCACAGGCGACGAGCGAGACGGCGAGCCACGTCGGCGCCAGCACGGAGAAGTGCCCGAAGCCGAGGACGCCGCTCAGGCCCCGTCCGACGAGGCGCACCTCCCACGGCGCCGCCGGGCCGAGGGCGAGCGCAACGAGCGCGAGCGCAACGACGCCGGCCCCCACGTCGACAGGCTCGCGTAGCTCGGCGACTCGCCGGGCGTGTCCGAGGAAGACGGTGCGGTAGAGCTTCCCGGCCAGACGGTCGACCCGCAGCGCAGCCTGGCCGTAGCCGAGCCAGTCGCCGAGGTCGAGGAACGCGTGCGACCAGCCTCCTGCGCAGGCGCTGCCGACGACCACGAACAGGAGCGAGCCGGCCAGCGCTGCGAGCGGGCCACCCCGCCGGACGGCCGCCGCCGGCGCCGAAGCGGCGACCAGGCCGAGCGAGACGGCGAAGAGGACGCTCATGCGGCTGCGTCCTCCGTGACGATGCCCGCGGCGAGCAGGAGCCCGTGCAGGAGGGCGATCGGGGTCGGCGGCGAGCCCGGGACGTAGACGTCGACCGGCAGCACCGAGGCAACTCCGGCGGCTGTCTCGCCGGTGACGGCGGAGAAGCCGCCGGAGCACGCGTCCGTTCCGGCCGCGACGATCGCCTTCGGCTCGGGCATGACGTCCCAGGCGCGTCGGAGCGGCGCCTCCATCGCCTGCGTCACGGCTCCGGTCACGAGCAGGATGTCCGCGTGGCGGGGAGCGGCGGTGAAGAAGAGCCCGAGCCGCTGCATGTCGTAGTAGGGGTTGGTCAGGGCTGCGATCTCCCACTCCTCGGAGCCGTCGGAGCCGGCGTCGACGTGCCGGATGTGGATCGAGCGCTTGAGCGGCCGCGCGCGCTGCGCGAGCGGCCGCGTCCCGCTGGCGGGGAAGGCCGTCTCGTAGGCGGCTTCGAACCGGAAGCGCGCAGGATCGGCCGCCACGCAAGCGCCGCACAGGATGCACCGCGCTCGTTCGACGCGGATGGCTCCGTCGTCGACCGCGATCGCGCCGGTCGGACACAGATCCTCGACACCCGGCGCTGCTCCGGCCGCCTCGATGACGTGGATCAGGCCGTGGAACCCCGGTGGAGCGGGCTCCGGCCGCCGCGGGTACCGGGTCGTGACGACTCCCTTGCGGAGGCCGCGCGCGATCCACTCCAGCATCAGCGCGACGCTCCCGCGGGCGTGAGCCCGAAGCTGTGCTCGATGAAGGCGAAGTCGGTGAGGACGTCGCCGCGGAAGCTGTCGGCGAACAGCTGCCAGTTTCGAAACGAGGGCGAGGCGACGTGCACCTCGGTCGGTCGCCCGTCCGCGAGCTCGGCCCAGTAGACGACCTCGCCCTGCGCTGCCTCGCTCCAGCCGGCTGCGCTGCCGCTGGCGGCGGGGACCGGCACGCGCAGCTCCTCGGGCGTGCGGGCGAGGCGGTCGAGCGCCTGCCGGATCAGATGCAGGCTCTGGCCGATCTCGCCGAAGCGCACCTGGAGGCGCGCCATCGCGTCGCCCTCGTCGCGCGTGACGACCTCGAACCCGAGCCGGCCGTAGGCGGCATACGGCCGCTCGAAGCGGGCGTCGGTCGACACGCCCGACGCCCGTGCGACCGGCCCGACGCCGGCAAACGCCTCCATCGTCTCCCGGTCGAGGCGGCCGCTGCCGATCAGCCGGTCGGTGAACGACGTCGTCCGCACGAGCAGCTTGCGGTCGCGGGCGAGCTCGCGCTCGAAGGCCGCGAGCCGGCGGCCGAGCTCGCCCCGGTCCAGCCGCGGCTCGAAGGCGAGCCCGCCCGGGACGACGACGCCGCGTGCGAAGCGGCTCCCGGTCAGCAGTGCCTGGAGGCGCATGATGTCCTCCTTCAGGATCGCGAAGCGCGCGCTGCCGACGGCGAGCGCCGGGTCCTCGGCGAGGCGGGTGGCGACGTCGAGGTGGTTCGCGATCCGTTCGAGCTCGGCGAGGATCGTGCGCCACAGCTCCGCCCCGGGTGGCGCCTGGATGTCGAGCGCGCGCTCGACCGCCTGCGCGAAGGCGAGTCCGTGCGCGACGGAGGAGATGCCGGCGATGCGCTCGGCGAGCGCGGCCGCGTGCTCGAGGCGAAGCCCGGCGAACCGCCGCTCGAGCCCGCGATGCTTGAACAGGGGGCGTACGTCGAGCGCGAGCACGTCCTCCCCGCCCGTCTCGACGACGAACTGGATCGCTTCGAACACGCCGGAGCGGATCGGCCCGTACGGGATGACGAAGGTCTCGTCGCCGACGACGCGCCGGTCGAGCGTGTCCGGGCTGGGGTGAACCAGTGGACGCAGGTCGGGATGGGCGAGCGGAACGAGACCGTGCAGGTCGTGAAGCTCGCGCTCCGCCCAGCGGCACGCCGGCAGGGCGACGCTGAGCGCCGGATACGCACCAGCCGTTCCGAGCGGCGCGCGCAGGCAGACGAGGTCGCCACGGAAGGCGAGCAGGACGCACAGGGACCGCTCGCCCTGCTCACGCAGGAAGAGCGTGACGAAGCGCGCTCCCTCCCGAGCAAGCTCGGCCACGGCCCGGTCGAGCGTGGCGAGCGGCAACGTGAAGCGCTGCTCGCCACGGGGTCCCTGCTCGGCCACGGCCCGGAACCGGCCGCGGATCGCGGCGTCCGAAGCAACGACCGCTGCCCTGTGCGACTCGATCGTCATGGCGACGGGTGGGCGAGGCTGTGGGAGGCGAGGCTGAGCAGCTGGCTGAGGCTGCCCGGAAGGTGGAGCCCGAGCCCGACGACGAGAACGAGGCAGGCGAGCATCGGCGCGACCATCCGGCGGCTGGTCTCGCCGCCGGGCGCGCCGGCCGGCCGGGAGAGCACCATCTTGCCGGCGTGCCAGATGACGCCGAGGAAGGCGAGGTTGACGAGGACGATCAGCGCTGCGACCCAGCCGTACGCGGGCCGGTCGAGCCCGCCGGCGACGATCTGGAACTCGCTCCGAAACACGCCCGAGAGCGGAACCCCCGACAGCGCGAGCGCCGCCGCCAGGAACACCGGGCAGTGCGGCACGTAGGTCGTCTCGAGCGCGCCGGTGCCGGCTGCGTACAGGAGGATGACGCCGACGAGGGCGATGCCCAGCCCGGCCGAGAACGAGAGGTACGGCGCCGCGCGGAAGACAGGCCCGGCTCCGGACGGCCGGACCGTCTCCTTCGAGGGCAGCTTCGCGATGTCGTGGTGGGGCTGTAGCGGACGCGGCCCGCGGCGCTGCTGGACGATCGCCTCCGCTCGGGCGATCGCCCCGGTAACGAGCGGTCCGAGCAGGAGCACGACGCCGACTTGAAAGAACTGAACCTCGAGTGTCGGCATCCTCCCCAGCGACTCCTTTCGCGACGGCGGGTAGAAGCCATCAGCCGGGGCGGCCGTTCGGGAGGCCGAGCCTCCCGCCAGAGCTTCATCTGGCTCGGCCGGGAGGCTATCATCACCGCCCGCGACAGCCCCGCACGTGCGGCCCTGCTCGCGCGCCGAGCAGGGAGCTCGGCGGCGCGGCCGCCGGCGCATATACTCGCCGCGGCGATGAAGCCCGCCTCGAACCGCGCCGCGGCAGGCGCTGATGGCTTCTGCCACGTGGAGACGAGGACGGAGGAGGGCCGCGGTGGAGCTCATCTGCTTCGTGGAAGTGCCGAAGGGAAGCCGGAACAAGTACGAGTGGGACGCCCAGCGCGGTGCGCTCAGGCTCGATCGTCACCTGTTCTCCTCGGTCGTCTTCCCGGCCGACTACGGCTTCCTCGAGGAGACCCTCGTCGACCGGAGCAGGCGCCATCGCGACTTCGACGACCAGCTGGACGCGCTCGTCCTCGTCAGCGAGCCCACCTTCCCCGGCTGCCGGATCGACGTGCGGCCGATCGGGATCTTCCAGATGCGCGACGAGGCGGGCGTCGACGACAAGGTCCTGTGCGTCCCCCTCCACGACCCCGAGTGGCGCGACGTGTACGAGCTCGAGGACGTCTCCACCCGGATCCGCGACGAGATCGCCCACTTCTTCTCGATCTATAAGGAGCTCGAGCCGGAGCGGCTGACGGCGATCGAGGGCTGGGCGGGCCGCGACGTCGCCGAGCGGGAGGTCGAGGAGGCTCGGGCCCGCTTCGCCGCCCGGCAGTAGGGCCCCGCCCGCCGTCATGGCCGTTCGTACCGTCTCCGCCTCCCCCGGCAGGCATCCGCTGCTGGCTCGGCGGCCGCGCGCTCGCTGACGTGGCCGACTTCCTCGCCTACCACCTCGTCGAGGCGCTCTCGCGCAGCGGCTGCGCGCTCTGCCGGGTGGTCGCGGCGGACGAGGGGCGGTGGATGGAGTCGTTCCGGCGCGAGGGCCGACGTGGTCGCGAGGCCCGGCTCGCCTTCTACGAGGGCGGCGGCTCCTGCCGCAGGCACGCCTGGCTGCTGCATCGCCTCGCCGCCGCCGCCGGCTCCGGTGCGGCGATCGCGGACGTGTACGGGGCGCTTGCCGTACGCGACCTGCACGTGCTCGACGAGCTGCTCGCCAGCCGGCGGCGGCCTCGGCTCGGCCGCCGCGCGCCCTGCGCGGCCTGCACCGCCGCCGCCGAAGCGCGGGCGAGGAAGGCATCGTTTCTCCTCGAGCTGCTCCGGACGGAGACGGCGCGCGTGCGCTACCGGGAGTCCGACGGCCTGTGCTTCGCTCATCTCGTTCGAGTCGTGGAGGAAGCCCGCGAGCAGGACGCGGAGGTCGTCCGCTTCCTGCTTCGCGACTGGCGCGACCGCCTGACCGAAGTCCGCGCGCAGCTCGAGGAGTTCGACCGGAAGCGCGACGTCCACTACGCCCACGAGCCGAAGGGTGCGGAGCAAGATTCGTGGACGGAGGTCATCCGCCGCTATGTGGGCGAGGACATCCCCGCGTGACCGTTCGCGTCGACATCCCCGGCCGCGGCCTCATCGAGCTCGAGCACCTCGTCCTCGACGTCAACGGCACCCTCACCGACCGAGGCAGCCTGATCGAGGGCATCGCTGGCCGCCTGGAGGCGCTCAAGGGTCGGCTCGAGCCGACCCTTGTCTCCGCCGACACCTTCGGGACGCTCGACGACATCGGCCGCGAGCTCGCCGTCGCGGTCAGGCGGGTGTCGGCGGGCGCGGACAAGCTCCGGCTCGTCGAGTCGCTCGGCGCGACCCGGACCGTCGTCATCGGGAACGGGACGAACGATGCGGCTGCGCTTGTGGCAGCGGCGCTCGGCATCGCCGTGCTCGGGCCGGAGGGAGCGAGCGTCGAGGCGCTTCGCTCCGCCGACATCGTCTGCCGCTCGGCGATCGAGGCGCTCGATCTGCTCCTCGACCCGCGGGCGCTGGGTGCCACGCTCAGGCGCTAGTACACGCGTCCGACCTTTCCCAGCCGAGCTCCGATCTCTCCGAGCCCGGTGGAGGGCTCGGCTGCACCGCGCAATCGACTCGGGCTGGGCGCACCGATCGGAGTGTGCGCCTCGCCGGTACTGCGCTCTCGCGGACGCGCTCGGAGAGGTCGACGCGCAGCTGGCCCGCGTGGCTCGAAGCGGCAGCGCATTCTGCTAGAAGTCGACGGCTCGCGCGTGAGCTTCGCAGCCAAGCGCCGGCGGGGCCGACGGGCTCCACCCGACGACGCTCGGCGAGCCGGGGAGGTGACATGGCGTACGAGGAGACGGAGCGGGCTCCAGCGGCGTCTCGGCGGGCGTGGCTGACTCGCGGCGTCGGCAGCGTCGGGCTGGCGAGCTTCTTCAGCGACTTCGGGCACGAGGTCGCGACTTCGGTGCTGCCGAGTTTCGTGACGGTCGTCCTCCGTTCGTCCCCGGGTGCGCTCGGTCTGATCGAGGGAATCAGCGACGCGCTGACGGGCGTGGCCAAGCTGATCGGCGGTCCGCTCGCCAACGACCCGTCCCGCCGCCTGCGGATGGCCTCCGGCGGATACCTCATCACGGCGGCCGCGACCGGCACCATCGGTGCGGCGGGCACGGTCTGGCAGGCAGGCCTTGCTCGCGCGGCGGCCTGGCTCGCCCGTGGCGTTCGCTCCCCCGCGCGCGACGCGATGCTCGCCTCGCTGGCTCGACCCGAAGCCTATGGGCGAGCCTTCGGCCTCGAAAGGGCCGGCGACAACCTCGGCGCGGTCGCCGGCCCGCTGCTCGCGGCCGGGCTCGTCGCCTGGCTGGGGATACGGCCGGCCCTGTACCTGTCCGCCGTTCCGGGCGTGTTCGCCGCGGTCGCGATCACCGTCGCCGCCGCCGAGGCGCGGAAGAGCCACAACCCCGAGCCGCGCCGTGCTCGCCTGGAGCTGTCCGGCCTGCGCGAGGCGGGCCTCCTGCGACCGCTCCTCCCGATCGCGGCGTTCGAGCTCGGGAACATGGCGACGACCCTGTTGATCCTGCGTGCGACGACGCTGCTCCACCACGGCGACCGCACCGTGGCCACTGCGACCTCGCTTGCCGTTCTGATCTACGCCGGCCACAACCTGTTCGGCTCCTTCGTCGCCTACGGGGGCGGGCACTGGCTCGACCGCGCTGGCCCGCGAGTCGTGTTCGCGAGCGGCGGCCTGGTCTACATCGCCGCCTACGCGCTCTTCGCGCTTCCGTTCCACTCCGTGCCGCTCCTCGTCGTGGCGTTCCTGCTCGCCGGCAGCGGTATTGGATTCGCCGAGACCGCAGAATCGGCGCTGGTCGCGCGCCTGCTGCCCGACCGGCTGCGAGGAAGCGGCTTCGGATTGCTCGGCGGCGTGCAGTCGTTGGGCGACTTCGCCTCCTCGGCCGTGGTCGGCCTGCTGTGGCCGGCGGTCTCACCCACCGTCGCCTTCGCCTACGCCGCCGGCTGGATGGCGATCTCTGTGGCCGCCGCCGGTGCCCTCACCACTCCGGCTCCGCTGGGACGCTCGGGCACGGATCCCTCGCCTTCGGATCGCGCCCTGTGAAGGGGAAGAGCGCCAGCGCGATCGTGGCTGCCGGGGCGGGCTGTACCCTTCCGTCGAGCGTCCAGCTCGGGGCAGCGTTCGTTATGGCGGCGGTCGGCGTCCTTGCCGCAGCGGCGCTGCTCGGGGTGCCCCTGCTGCTCCTGCGCGGGGTACGGGGGAGCTGAGGCTCCGCAGGCGCGTTCCTCGCGGGCGCCGGCGACGGCGCTAGGATGTCGTAAGAGGCGATGAAGCCCGCCTGAAACCGCCGCCGAGGCTGATGGCTTCTACCGACGGAGAACCGGTGGAAGCCAAGGCACGCTCCGCAGGATTCCAGAGCATCCTCTTCGAGCGGCAAGAAGACGGTCGCGACGTCGATCGGCGGCCGGAGCCACCGTTTGTCGCAGACCTCAACCTCGACCAGGTCCTCGAGTCGATGACGGCAGGTCGGGAAGGCTACGACCTACGGCCCTTCTTCTACGCGCCGCTGCACGACGTCGCCACGGTGCGCTACCGACACGAGATCCTGCGCGACCTCGAGAAACCCGCGGTCAGGGAGGCGGTGACGAGCTTCGCCAAGGAGATGGTGCGCATGCGCGAGCACCTCGCCCAGGTCGAGAAGCT
>DASREE010000036.1:0-5174 GCA_035652235.1 Gaiellaceae bacterium
CGTACACGCAGTCGCTCCTCCTCTTCGCCTACCAGCAATCGGCCCGAGAGCTCACCGAACACCTCCACGCGCAGGGGCACGCCGCCATCCGCCCCAAGCACGGGGCCGTGTTCGCGAACCTCGATCGGGAGGGGACACGGCCGACGGTGCTCGCCCAACGGGCGGGGATGGGAAAGGCTGCGGTGGGCGAGCTGGTCGACGAGCTCGAGCGGCTCGGCTACGTCGAGCGTCGACCGGACCCCTGCGACCGGCGGGCCAAGCTCGTCGTGCCCACCTCGGCCGCGCTCGAGGTAACGCGGCTCGTCCACGCCTTCAACCGGAAGCTGGAGGCGCGCTACCGCCGGCGCTTGGGCAAGCAGGCCTACGACGCCCTCCGCCACTCGCTCATCGCCCTCGCCGGCCGCGACGACGTTCAGCCCCGGATCCTCTGATGCCGAATCCGGCAACCCAGGCCTGCCAACCGGGTCACGCACTCATCTCACACACCAATCTTTGAAGTTCCCCCGCTTATGCGCAGCTCTCCATAGGCGGGGCTATGACGAGTTCGGGACTATGCAGAGGCCCTCTGACTATGCGCACCCCCACCGTGGTGGGTGGTGGCGGTGTCCTCGTGTCCGAGCCAGAGGGCGATGACGGTGATGGTTGTAGAGCACGGCGAGCAGGACGGCGCCGCGCTGGCCGCTCCAGCTGGCGCGGTCGGGCGCTTCGAGCAGTGCCTCGACGTCCTCGCGGGTGAGGAAGTCGAGCACGGGCCGGTCGAAGTGCTTGGGGAGATCGCGAGCACGCGCTCGGCGACGGCCAGCGCCGCGGGAGCGCGCAGGCGTCGAGCAGCGCCGGCGCGTGCGCGCGGGCGTCGGTGGTGTAGAGGGCGCGGAGCTGCTCCTTGAGTAGGTAGCCGCGGTAGAGCGGCGAGTTCAGCTTGGCGAGCAGGGCGCCCGCACCAGCCGGCTGATCACGCTGAAGGCGGCCTGCTGGGCGAGCCAGCAGACGACTCCTAACGGCAGAAGCGCCCCATGTTCATCCAGAGGCAGGGGCTTACACTCGATCCGTGAGTCAAGTCCGTCGGGACTCGTGACGGCGAAAGGACGTCATCTGCTCAGGTGAGGAGTCGGTAGTCGGCTCCCAGCAGCCTGTAGGTGGCGAGCGCTCGTTGGTCGAGCGTGACCAGTGTTGCGCCTACTTGTCTCGCGCTCGCAGCGACCAGCGCGTCGTACACGGCCCCGCCGACGATGCCCTGGGCCGCGACAACTTCCAGCAGTTCCCGAAAACCGTCCGGAGACAAGGCGAGCGGCGGGAAAGCGAAGGTGGCCTTCAGGTAGTCGAGTGCGACGAGGGCGGGCACGCGCTGCGGCGGCGGAAGCCTGGTCAGCACCGAGTACGTCTCGACTGCAACCTGCGCGAGCAGCGGCGCCCTTCGTTCTGGCAGAGCGGCGCGCGACGCCTGGTGGGAGCCGTGCCACGGCAGCGCAGCCGCCACCGCGACGCTCGTGTCGACCGCGATCACCGGCGGACGCGTTCGAGCACGTTGCGGACCTCCGCGCTCGTGAGCGGCGGCATCTCCTGCGCGGCCTCGATCGTCGCGCGCCCCGAATGCTCGACCAGGCGCATGGGCACAGTCGCCGGCTCGATCTCCACCCGGCCGTCGCGGAACCAAACCTCCACTTCTGTCCCCGGTTCCAAGCCGGCCTCCTCCCGCACCGGCTTCGGGATTACCACGCGACCGGCACGATCAATGGTGGTTCGCATGGTATTAGCGTACCATGTTTCGAATGCGGGCCTGTCCGAGGCTGGGCGGCAAGGAGCTTGCCGGAGACTTCCGTTTCCGTCTGGCTCGTGAATTCGAGAAGACGCTGAACGCAAGGCTAACCGACCTCCGTGGCTACGGCGTTGTCGCCTTCTGCGAGACTGCCGAATGGGGGAAGCGCCTCGTCACGCGCTTCCTCCTCGTCGACGACAACGTCACCGACAACGCGACCGCTCGGCGGCTCTTCCCGTAGCAGGCGATCACCGCTCGAGACTGAGCGCCCGCGGTTCGTGCGTGCGCGCGGCGCGGGGCATGTCGTGGTGCCTGCAACTGCGGAGACGGCTGGGCCGATCCTGGCGCGACCGATCGCGTGCCGCCGCGGCGAGGTCGTCGAGCGCGACGGCGTCCTCTTCTGCGACCTCGTCGACGACGGCCGAGGCGGCGTCCGCCGCTCACGGCGAGCCGGTCGAGACGCCGTGGGTCGGGTCCCACGGCGTGCGCGGACAGCGCCCCCACAGGCCGAGATGCCGGGATCGCGCGCGCAGTGCGAGGCGGACGAGGAGGCCGGCGTAGCGGCCGCGGCGGCCGTCGTAGAAGTAGGGCGCGGCCGCACCGACGCGCACGAGCTCGACGTTCACGTCGAGCCCGTCGCGGACGCGGAACACGTAGCGGAGCAGCCGCCCGTACGCGTCCACGGCGTCCGTCCGCGGCTCGGCGTACAGGCGCACCGCGGTGCCGCGCGGGAGCAGACGCCTCGTCACCGCGGAGGCCTGCTCCCCGTAGCACTCGGGCGAGCCGTACACCTCGGGCGTGTCGATCTGGACGAGACGGACGCGCTCGCCGCCTGCGAGCTCGACCGTGTCGCCGTCCACGACGTAGGCGATGCGCGCGGGCTCTCCGCGAGCCGGCAGCCTCGCTGCGCCCGCGACCGCCGCGAGCGCGAGCAGCACGCCGAGCGCAGCCGGCAGGCGCACGACACGGCCTCGCCGGGCCCGGCGCCCGGAGCCCAGGGGATGACGGCGGCGGCCGCTGGTGTCGCCGGTCGCCGGCGGGCCCGGGATCTCGTCCGAAACGGCCATCTCTCACGGCAAGTGTCGCGCACGCCGGACCGCGACCTTACGCGGTCTGCGTCCGGCTCCGCCCTGGTCGCGTCGTAAGATGGAGCGCGACCACTGCCGACTGCGACCAGGTGGCCAACGGATTCCGGCTCGCCGAGTGGGCACGTGCGTTCAGCGCCTCGGGCGCGGGCGCCCTGCGTGGCTTCGCCCACTGGCTGACCAGGCAGAACGAGGCGAAGGGGAAGCGGCTCCTGTGCGTCGCCCTCATCCGCGCGCGCGACCGGCTGAGCGTCCGCCGCTGCTCCGAGGCCGAAGGCTCGCTGCTCTCCGAGCTGCGGCCGTCGATCCCCGCCCCGAGTCCCGACGCGGCGGAGCGCCTCGTCGACGGCTGCTACCTCCTCGACCGCGAGCGGCTTTCCGCGCTTCCCGACGAGGAGCCGGCGCTGTGCGCAGAGGCGAACCCGGCGGCGGTCGAGGAGGTGCTCGCCGGGCGAGCGTCGTGGGCGGCCGCTCGGGACGAGGTCATCCGCGCCGCGCGGGAGGAGCTCGCGGTCCACCCTGCGAGCGGCGACGAGGGCCACCACCCGGTTCCTGCCTTCCTGCTCGGTGCCGACGACGCCCCGCTCGCCGCCGGCGCGGGCCCGCCGGCGGCGAAGGGCGAGGCGATGCACAGCGTGCTGGAGCTGGTCGACCTCCACGCGCCGGACAACCTCGAGCAGGTCGCCGAGTCCGTCTGCCGCATCGCCGGCCTGGACGAGCCCGCGGGCCAGGTGCTCGAGCTCGCCGCGCCTGCCCGGAGAGCAGGGCCCTGCGGCGGGCGCTGCGCTCGCCGCAGCTGTGGCGCGAGGTGCCCTACGCCCTGCGCGTCGAGGACGGCTACGCCACCGGCCGCATCGACCTCGTGTTCGCGGAGGACGGCGACCTCGTCGTCGTCGACTGGAAGTCGGACGCGGTCGGCCCCGGCGCGGCCGCGGCGGCAGCCGAGTCGCCCGGCCGCAGGCCGAGGCGTACGCGCGGGCGTTCGCGGCGCCGCCACGGGGGCGCGTGAAGGAGGTCGTGCTCGGCGTGAAGGAGGTCGTGCTCGTTGTTCCCGCGCGCGAGCGGGGGTTCCACTGACGCCGACGGCGACGAGAGAGGAGCGATGACACGATGCCCGACGAGGTGCACCTGTGGCGGATCGGCCCCGACGACGTGCTGACGGGGATCGCGCGCAGCCAGCTCGACCTCGAATCACGTCTCGAGCGGTGGCTGGCGCGCGACATCTCGATCCTGGATCGGGGCCTGCTCGTCATCGGTCAGCAGGTCGAGACGGACTTCGGCGGGATAGTCCGTCTGCTCGAGCCGTGCCTGGACGTCGTCGTTGCGCGAGAGCTGGTCGAGGCGACAGATGATGAGGTTCTTCTCGGCGAAGGGATTGCCGCTCCGGGAGAGCTCGATCGTCTCGCGGGTGACGATCTCGAACTCGAGGCCGAGCTTGAGCGCGAGCTCGTCCTGCCACTGCTCCGCGAGGCTGCCGGGGACGACGATCAGACAGCGCTTCACGTCGCCGCGGACGATCAGCTCCTTGATCAGCAGCCCAGCCATGATCGTCTTCCCGGCGCCGGGGTCGTCGGCCAGCAGGAAGCGCAGCGGCTGCCTCGGCAGCATCTCCCCGTACACCGCGCGGATCTGGTGCGGCAGCGGGTCGAGGTTCGAGGTGTGGACGGCCAGGTAGGGATCGAAGAGATGCGCAAGGCGGATGCGATACGCCTCGGAGACGAGCCGGAAGAGCTTGCCGTCCGCATCGAAGCTCCAGGCGCGGCCAGCCTCCTGGATGGCGAGCCGCGCCTCGTCAGCGCGGTAGAGGAGCTCGTGGTCGAGCCGGCCGGCATCGTCTCTATAGGTCAGCGTCAACGCCTGCGTGCCGTGCCACTCGACCTGCACCACCGTCACCGTACGGTCAGGGAGAACGCCGCGCACTCGCGCACCGGGAGCGAGGTTCTCGAGCCGAGTCGGCAGCTGAGTCGCCGCGTCGGTCACGCGAACTCTCCGCGCACCTTCTCGAGCAGGAGCTCCGCGTGCCCGCCCACGGCTTCACACGCAGCGGCGTCGGGCAACCCGGCTGCCGTCGTTCCTGCCTGATCGCGAAGCATGCTCAGCCGGAACTCGAGCCCGCTCCGGCGCTGTCCGTGCTGCGTCAGGGACATCGTCCGAAAGTCGCCGAACGGGTCATCTGCTCGGGGGCTCGTCCACCAGGCCGAAGCTGTACAGGCGCCAGCGCATCGCCTCCCCGCTGACGCCGAAGCGCTCGGCGCAGGCGTCCGGGTCGCCCGCCCAGACGGCGCGCACCTCGGGTTCGGGCATGAGCAGCTCGGCGGCGAAGACGTTCGCCT
>DASREE010000037.1:0-55639 GCA_035652235.1 Gaiellaceae bacterium
GACCGGGTCGGAGTCGCGGTGGCCGAGATGCGCCTGCTTCCCGACGAAGTCCGCAGCCTTCGGACGCCCCCACGCCATGCCCGCCTCGACGACGTCGAAGTCCGCGTCGAGCTCGAACCCGAAGGCGCGATAGCACTTCTCGAGCCGTCCGGTCGTCCCATAGACGCCGATGCCGGCCGGAACGATTCCGTGCGGCTCGCCCGCCTCCCACACCAGATCCCACAGCTTCGCGCCCTGCTCCATCGGCACGTACAGCTCCCAGCCGAGCTCGCCGACGTAGGAGATCCGCGACGCGAGCACGCGCAGCGAGTCGACCTCGATCGTCCGGCATGTCGCGAACGGGAACGCCTCGTTCGAAACGTCGGCCGAGGTGACCGACGCGAGGATGTCGCGCGCCCGCGGCCCCCACAGACCGAGCGTCGTCCAGGCGGACGTGAGGTCGGTGATCTGCGCGGAGCCGTCGGCCGGCAGATGGTTTGCGTACCACTTCAGGTCGGCCATCCCGTGCGCGCCTCCGGTGACGACCCGGAACCGCTCCTCGCCGAGCCGCATCACGGTGAGGTCGCTCTTGAAGGTGCCGCTCGGCGACAGCACAGGCGTGTACACGACGCGGCCGAGCGGGACGTCCATCTTCCGCATCGACACGGTCTCGACGGCCGCGAGCGCACCCGGGCCCGTGACGTCGAAGATGCAGAACGCGGTGAGGTCGAACATCGCAGCGCGCTCACGCATCGCGAGGTGCTCGGCGTTGATGATCGGCGACCACCACCGCGACTCCCACTCCGCCTCGCGGCGCGTGATCCGGTCGCCGAACTCCTCCAGGAGCTTCTCGTTCGACTGGTACCAGTGCGGTCGTTCCCACGCGGCGGCCTCGTAGAAGACCGCTCCGAGCGCCTGCTCCCGCTCGTAGAACGGCGACAGCCGAACGCGCCGGTTCGACTCCCACTGCTCGTTCGGATGGACGATCCCGTACGTCTTGTTGAAGCCCTCTGCGGCGCGGGCGCGGATATGCGCGCGGGTCTTCTGGCAGTCGTAGAAGCGCGCGATGTCCGACGACTGGAGGTCGATTTCGGACTCGCCGTGCGTCATCCACTCGGCGACGGCCTTCCCGACGCCCGGCCCCTCCTTGACCCACACTGCCGCGGCCGACCACAGCCCCTTCACCTCCGGCGTCTCGCCGAGCAGCGGCAGGCCGTCCGGCGTCAGCGAGAGCAGGCCGTTGATCGCGTACTTGATCCCCACCGACTCGTCGTTCAGCACGTCCGGGATCAGCTCGAGCGCATCCTCCATCTGCTGCTCGAAGTCCTCCTGGGTGAACGGCAGCTCGGTCGGCGAGAGCGCCGCCTCCTCGTTCGAGGGGATCTCCTCGGGGTCGTGCAGGATCGGCCGGTGCGCGTACGAGCCGATCTCCAGCCCGCTCCCGTCCTGGCGCTCGTACATGTTCGTGTCCATGTCACGCACGATCGGGAACTCGATCACGCCCTTCGTGTCCTTGAAGTGCGGCACAGGTCCGACGTCGATCATCTGGTGCACCGCCGGCGTGAGCGGAATCGACGCGCCCGCCATCCGCGCGATCTTCGGGCTCCAGACCCCGCAGCAGACGACGATCGTGTCCGTCGCGATGTCGCCCTTCGACGTCTTGATCCCCGCGACGCGCCCGCCCTCGACGTCGATCCCGAGGACCTCGGTGTTCGCGAAGACCTGCAGGGCGCCCATCTCCTGCGCCTGCTCGCGCGCGATCGTGCCGAACCGGAGCGAGTCGACGATGCCCACGTCCGGCGTGTAGAACCCGCCGACGATCACCGACTCCTCGACATACGGGACGAGCTCCTTCACCCGTGCCGGCGAGATGATCTCGCACCCTTCGATCCCCCACGCCTTGGCCGACGCCATGCGCCGCCGGAGCTCCTGCATGCGTGCCTCGGTCCGCGCGACCTCGATCCCGCCGCTGCGCGTGAACACTCCCCACTCCTCGTACTGGCGCACCGAGTCGAGGGTCAGCTGCGCCATCTCCTTCGAGTGGTCGACGGGGAAGATGAAGTTCGAGGCGTGGCCGGTGGAGCCGCCGGGGTTGGGGAGCGGGCCTTTGTCCAGGAGGACGAGGTCGCGCCAGCCGAGGCGCGCCAGGTGGTACGCGAGGCTGTTTCCGACGATGCCCGCGCCCACGACGACGGCGCGCGCGCTCGCGGGCAGCGCGGAGGAGTCAGTCATGCGGGTGATATATCACGACGCGAGGAGGACGTCACGCACCGCGCCCTCGAAGGACTCCACGTGCTCGCGCATCAGGCGCGCTGCGCGGGTCGCGTTCCCTGCCACCACCGCTTCGAGCACCTCGCGGTGGCCGCCGACCGCCGTTCCGAGGTCGGTTCGCGCGAGCGCGACCATCCAGATCCGCAGCGCGTGCGCGTAGTACTCCTCGAGCGTCTCGACGAGGAACGGGTTGTGGCTCGCGTGGTAGATCGCGCGGTGGATGCGCTCGTCGAGGTCGATCAGCGCCCGCGGGTCGCGCCGCCGGACCGCTGCGAGCTCGCCGATCAGCGCCCGCAGCTCGTCGAGGTCGTCCTGCGTCGCCCGTTCCGCCGCGAGGCGCGCAGCCTCGGGCTCGAGGGCCGCACGAACCTCGCAGAGCCGCGCGAGGTCGCGCACGTCCACCTTCGTCACGAACATGCCGCGGCGCGGGAACACCTCGATCAGCCGCTCCTGGGCGAGCCGGCGGAGCGCCTCGCGCACGGGGGTGCGGCCGATGCCCAGCCGCTCGGTCAGCTCGGGCTCGCGGACGACCGCACCGGGCGGCAGCTCGAGGGTCACGATCAGCTCACGGATGGCGTAGTACGCGCGGTCGGCGAAGGACGCGATCTCGCCGCTTCGCGGCGCCAGGATTGTCTTCGCCATCGAGATATATTAGGCGTCCCTGCAACCGAAAGGACCGCCGTTGGCCACCACGATGCCGTCGTCCCTCCAGATCGCGCAGGAGGCGACGCTGCGCCCGATCACGGAGATCGCGGAGGCCGCCGGCCTCCTCCCCGACGAGATCGACTCGTACGGGAAGTACAAGGCGAAGGTCTCGCTCGACGTGCTCGAGCGCCTCGCCGACCGGCCGAACGGCAAGCTCGTCAACGTCACCGCGATCACGCCGACGAAGGCGGGCGAGGGCAAGAGCACGACGTCGGTGTCGCTGACGCAGGGGCTCGGCCACATCGGCAAGAACGCGGCGCTCTGTGTGCGCGAGGCATCGCTCGGGCCGGTGTTCGGCATCAAGGGCGGCGCCGCGGGCGGCGGCTACGCCCAGGTCGTCCCGATGGAGGACATGAACCTGCACTTCACGGGCGACATCCATGCGATCGGCGCGGCGAACAACCTGCTCGCGGCGATGCTGGAGGCGCACCTCCTGCACGGGAACGAGCTCGGTATCGACCCGCTGTCGATCTCCTGGCGGCGCTGCCTGGACATCAACGACCGCGCGCTCCGCGACATCGTCGTCGGGCTCGGGGGGCGCGCGAACGGCTACGTGCGCCAGACCGGGTTCGACATCACCGCCGCCTCCGAGGTGATGGCGATCGTCGCCGTCGCCCGCGACCTCGCCGACCTGCGCTCCCGGCTCGGCGCCATCACCGTCGGCTCGACCTTCGAGGGAGAGCCGGTGACGGCCGAGCAGCTGAAGGCCGCGGGCGCGATGACGGTGCTGCTGAAGGACGCGATCAAGCCGAACCTCGTGCAGACGCTCGAGGGGCAGCCGGCGTTCGTCCACTGCGGGCCGTTCGCGAACATCGCGCACGGCAACAACTCGCTCGTCGCCGACCGCGTCGCGCTCAAGCTGGGCGACTACGTCGTCACCGAGAGCGGGTTCGGCGCCGACATGGGCATGGAGAAGTTCTTCGACATCGTCTGCCGCGTCGGCGGGCTGCGCCCGAGCGCCGTCGTGCTGGTGGCGACGGTGAGGGCGCTCAAGCACCACGGAGGCGATCCGGACGGCGGGCTCGGTGCGATCGAGACGGGTGCGGCGAACCTCGCGCGCCACCTCGGGATCGTGCGCGAGTTCGGGCTCGGCGCCGTCGTCGCGGTCAACCGCTTCCCGGACGACACGGACGAGGAGATCGAGCTCGTGCGCCGGCTCGCGCTCGAGGGCGGCGCCTACGCGGCCGAGGTGAACGACGGGTTCGAGCGCGGCGGGCCGGGGGCGGCCGCGCTGGCGGAAGCGGTCGTCGCCGCTGCCGAGGCGCCGTCCAGCTTCGACTACGCCTACCCGCTCGAGGCGCCGATCGAGGCGAAGATCGAGGCGATCGCGACGCGCGTGTACGGCGCGGACGGCATCGCGCTCCTGCCGGCGGCGAAGGACAAGATCGCCCGCTTCACGCGGGACGGGCTCGACCGGCTGCCGATCTGCATGGCGAAGACGCACCTGTCGCTCGGCCACGACCCGGCGCTCACGAACGCCCCCACCGGCTTCACGGTCACGATCCGGGACATCCGCGCGTACACGGGCGCGGGCTGGCTCGTCGCGCTGTGCGGCGACATGCAGACGATGCCCGGGCTGTCCGCGTCGCCGGCCGCGTTCAACGTCGACATCGACGAGGAGGGCCGGACGGTCGGTCTGTTCTAGGATGGCGGCCCGCCGGTGGCGGCCCGCCCGCGGGCGTCGCGCCCGGCCTGCGGCTGGCCGTCCGGCCCATCGCCCGGCCCGCGTCGGTAGTTCGCCGCAGCACGAATCGGTGGGCACACGCATGCCCGGCCGGGCGCGCCGTGGATACATCCCGCGCATGCGCACGCGACGGACACGGAAGCCGCTGATCGAGCCGGGCGACTGGCCCGCCGACGACGGCCGCACGCGCGTCGTCGTCGAGAACCCCGACCGCGCCGAGCTGTGGGCGTACGCCCAGGCGCTCCGCGAGGCGGGCTACGCCGTCGCCACCTGCACGGGCCCGTCGGACGTCGCCGGCGACGAGCGCCGCTGCCCGCTGCTCGAGGGCGTGCGCTGCTCGCTCGTGGCGGGAGCCGACATCGTCTTCACGACGTGCTCGCTGCCGCGCGCGGACGAGCTGGTGGCGAGGCTCGACGAGCAGGCGCCGCGGGTCGTCGTCGAGGCGTCGCTGCCGGACATCGAGCGCTACCGTTCGATCGCGGCGAGCGCCACCATCGTCCCGGCGCCGGTCACCGAGGGCAAGCTGCTCGACGCTCTCGGCGAGCCGCCGCAACGAGCGGGCTAGCTCTACCCGCCGAGCTCGGCGCGGACGAGGCGGGCGCCCTCCGTCATCGCCCGCAGCTTGGCGAGCGCGACGCGGCGCGGCAGGTACTTCATGCCGCAGTCGGGCGCGACCACGAGGCGCTCGGGCCCGACGTGCTCGAGCGCGCGCCGGATACGCTCCGCCACCTCGTCCGGCGTCTCGACGGGCGCGCCTTCCGACAGGTCGA
The DNA here is from genome assembly GCA_035652235.1 of Gaiellaceae bacterium. Taxonomy (GTDB): domain Bacteria; phylum Actinomycetota; class Thermoleophilia; order Gaiellales; family Gaiellaceae; genus PALSA-612. The sequence continues at coordinate 5,410 of DASREE010000037.1, forward strand.
GCACGCCGAGCACGATCGTCTTCGAGGGCAGCGCCGCGAGCAGCGACGGGTCGAGCCGTGGCTGCGCCGTCTCCAGCGAGATCTGCGCGGCGGCGCAGCGGTCGAGCTCGGCGAGGAACGGGTAGCCGTCGGGCTTGTCGCGGACGACGTGGCCGTAGCCGAAGCAGGTGTGGAGGCAGGTCACGGCCCCGACCCCCTCGAGCGCGCGGTCGATCGCCTCGAGCGCGTACGCCCGCGCCTGCTCGGGCCGGGCCTGGAGCCAGGGCTCGTCGATCTGGACGACGTCGGCGCCCGCCGCCTCCAGGTCGCGCGCCTCCTCGTTCACGGCGCGCGCGAAGGCGAGCGCGAGCTCCCGCTCGTCGCCGTAGTGGTCGTCGACTGCCTGCTGCGTCAGCGTGAACGGGCCGGGAAGCGTGATGCGGATGGGGCGGTCCGTGCTCGCGCGCAGGAACTCGACGTCGCGCACCAAGACCGGGCGCGAGCGGCGAACGGGGCCGACGACGCGCGGGACGAGGTTGACGCCGCCCGCACGTCCGGGGACGACGCCGGGCCGGTCGAGGTCGACCCCGTCGAGGGCGGTTGCAAAGCGGTTGGAGTAGCTCTCGCGTCTGATCTCGCCGTCAGTGACGACGTCGACACCCGCCCGCTCCATCTCCCGGACGGCGAGGAGGGTGGCGTCGTCCTGCGCCTGCTCGAGGAACGGCTCGGGAACGCGCCAGAGCTGCGCCGCCCGCACCCGGGGCGGGAGGCTGCCGCGGAGCCGCTCGCGGTCGATCAGCCAGTCGGGCTGCGGGTGGGAGCCGACGACGGTGGTCGGCAGCAGCGCGGGAGGCGCCGATGCCATCTACGAGGGCCCGTGCAGCGGCAGCGGCTGCGCGGCCGGCCGGCCGCCGACGACCGGCGTCCCGTACGTGTGGAAGCTCTCGACCGTCTTCACGCCCCAGGCCTGGCCACGGGCGCGCTCGGCCTCGCTCCACACGACCGGCTGGTGGTCCGGGTCGTACACGAGGTAGCCGCCGGTCGTCACCTCGATCCGGTTGCCGCCCGGCTCGAACCCGTACAGGAAGAAGCCCTGCGCGATCGCGTGCTTGGACGGCGCCGCCTCGATCGGTACGCCCGCGTCGAGGAACACGTCCGCCGCGCGCAGGCACTCCTCCCGGCTGTCGACCCAGAAGGCGAGGTGGTGCAGCCGGCCTCGGGCGCGATAGGCGTCGAGCACGTAGATCAGCTCGTGCGCCGCGATCGTCAGGCTGAGCCACGCGCCCGCCTCGGTACCGTCGTCCAGCACCACCTGCTCGTACAGCCGGTAGCCGAGCATGGACTGCGCGAACTCGCGGCAGGCGCCGACGTCGGAGGCGAGCAGGTTGACGTGGTCGAGCCGCTTCACGGCCGCGCCGCGCGGCACGTAGCGCTGCGGCTGGTTCTTGAGCGCCGGGCGGAGGTTTTCGGGCGCGACGTAGCGCTCGGTCTCGTAGTAGAGCTCGAACAGGTGGCCGTCCGGATCCGCGAAGCGGTAGGCGGGGCCGTGCCCGAGGTCGCCGTCGATCCATCCGAGCCCCGCCCCGGCTCGCTCGAGCGCCGCCGCTCCCTGCTCGAGCGCCTCACGGCTCGAGGCGCGCAGGGCGACGTGTGCCGCCCCGGCCTCGCCCGCCTCGGTCAGCTTGAGGCTGTAGCGCTGGTACTCGCCGTAGCCGCGCAGGAAGACGGACTGGCCCTCGCGCGCCTCCTCCTGCATCCCGAGCACGTCGACGAAGAAGCGCAGGCTCTCGTCCGCGGCCGGCGTGCGCAGCTCGACGTGGCCGATGTGGGCGATCCAGGCGGCGCGACTGCTCATGAGGCTCCCTCCACGAGCCGGCGCAGGCCGTCGAGGTCGTAGGAGAGCTCGCCCGCCTCGAGACGCGCCCGCTTCACCCGCTCGCGCTCCGCGCGCGCGCGGGCTGCCTCGACCACGGCGGAGAGCCGCTCCCTGGGGACGGCGACGGCGCCGTCCGCGTCGAGGACGACGGCGTCGCCGGCGCGGATCGTCGCCCCGCCCACCTGCACCGGCTCCCCGATCGCGCCCACGACCGCCTTGTCCGGCCCGCGCGCCCGTACCCAGCGCGTCCAGACGGGCAGGCCGAGCTCGCGCAGCTCGTCGAGGTCGCGCACGGCGCCGTCGACGAGCACGGCGGCGGCGCCGCGCACCTTCGCCTGCGTGGCGAGGAGCTCGCCGATCAGGGCCACCGGCTCGGGCTCAGGCGTCGTCAGCACGAGCACCTCGCCCGGCTCGAGCTGCTCCATCACCGCGTGCGCCATCAGGTTGTCGCCCCGGCCGCAGCGGACGGTGCGGGCGGGGCCGGCGGCGCGGCTCCCGGGCACGACCTGCAGCAGCGCCACGTCGACGAGACCCTCCCGGCCCGACGCCTCGTGCACCGTCGCCGTGCCGAGCGCGGCGAGCTCCGCGTACACGTCGATCACAGCGCCGACACCACCTGCGGCAGCACACGCTGGAACGCCTCCGCGTAGCGGATGGCGGCGTTCCCCGACGCCCGGCGCGCGTGGTTTCCGCGCTGCTCGGCGCGCTGCTCGTAGTAGGAGACGAGGTAGCTCTGCGCCTTCATCTCCGCCATCGCCGCCCGCTTGCGCTCGACGACGGGCGTGATGTCGAGGAACGTCGTCGGCGTGAAGTGGCACAGCTCGGGCTGGTGGGGCTCGAAGAGCAGGAGCTCGGGTGGCGCGATCGTGGGGAAGGCGCTCGGTACGCCCGCTCCCGAGGCGAGCGCGCGCGCGCGCTCGACGGCGGCGAAGGTGACGGGATGGTCCGGGTTGAAGGGGTCGCGGTCGGTGTGCGTGAGGATCACGTCCGCCCGCGTCTCGCGCACCGCCTCGACCAGCTCCGTCAGGCGCTCGCCGGACACCTCGAGCGGGTAGTCGCCGAAGTCGAGGCAGCGGAAGGTCGCGCCGAGCGCCTGCGCCGCCCGCTCCGCCTCCTGGTGGCGGACGCGCTTCACCTGCTCGACGGTCTGCCCCGGCTCCTTCCACAGCTCGCCCGACTCGCCCCGCTCGCCGTAGGAGAGCGCCAGCACCGCCGCCGATCCGCCCGCCTCGGTCGTGACGGCGATCGCGCCGCCCGCCCGCCAGACGAAGTCGCCGGCGTGGGCGCCCACGACCAGCAGGCGCCGGCTCACGACGCCCCCAGCCCGGCCAGCCGCCGGGTGTTCGTCACCGCCATCGTGTGCACCTCCTGCTCGGAGAAGCCGGCCGCGAGCAGCCGGTCGGCGAGCAGGGCGAGGCCGTCCTCGACCGGCGGGTTCGCGACCTGCCCCAGGTCGCTGGAGAGGACGCAGCGCTCGGCGCCGACCGCGCGCGTCGCCTCCAGCCAGTCCTGCCAGCCCACCTTGCCCGTGTGCGGCGTCGTGAAGCAGCGCTCGATCAGCGCGCCCCGGCCGGCGAGCTCGACCTGGTCGCCGGCGCTCAGCCCCTGCGCCGGGTAGTCGGGGTGCGTGACGACCACGTGCTCGACCCCCTCCTTCGCCGCCGCCCGCACGATCGCGAACGTCTCCTCGCGGCCGAGGTGGCCGGTCGCGAGCACGAGCCGGTGGCGGGCGACGCTCGCCAGCACCGCCCGCGTCTCGGCCAGGAGGGCGCCGTCTGCGTCGAGCACCGGGACGGGCTCGACCTCGAGGCCGCGGTCGCGGAGCTCCCGTTGCAGGCGCACCCACACGGGCGGCGTGACGCCGGGCTCGGCGCCGTGCGCCGCGCCCGTCTCGGACACGGCGTCGACGGTCGGGAGCCAGACGACGCGCGCCCCCTCGCGGGCGGCGATCTCGACCGCGAGCGGGTTGAGCCCGCCGACGGCGCGGTTGAGCGCGAGCGCGCCGAGCGCGACCACCTCGGGCACGGCGGCGGAGACGACCCGGGCTCGCTCCGCCGTCGAGGTGTAGTGCGACTTGAGCACGAAGCCGGCCAGATCGAGCTCGCGGAAGCGCCGGGCCAACCCGAGGTCGTCGATGCGGCGCTCGACGACGTCCGGCCCGACGTGCACGTGCAGGTCGACGCCGCCCCGGACGAGCGCGCGCGCCCGCTCGGAGGGCACCGGCGCGCTCATCGCGTCCGCTCCCCTGCCAGCTCCTCGAGCCACCCCACCGCGCTCCGGGCGACGCGCGGCTCGACGCCGAGCTCGGACAGCAGCAGGCTCGCCGCCTGCATCTCGTCGATGCGGCGGACGGCGTGCCGACGGCTGCCCTCGAGGAGCCGCGTCAGCAGCGGCTCGCCGGGGCCGTCGAGCACGCGTGCGATCTCGGCGCGCAGCCACTCGCCGCAGCCGACGCGCTCGGCGGCGACCATGCTCTCGATCGCCGCCGCCGCCAGCCCCTTCATGAACACGCTGCGCACGAGCTTGCGCGTCGCCGCGGCGCCGGGACCTCCCTCCACCACCTCCACCGGCATGCCGAGCGGCCGAAACAGGCCTGCGAACGCCGCCGCGCCGCCGCCCGAGACGAGGGCCGGCGTGCGCAGGCCGTGCGCAGGGACGGGCGCGAGCAGGGCGACGTCCGCGAAGCGGGCCCCGGCGGTCTCGACGACCGCGGCGACCTGCGCCTTCAGGCGCGGCGAGGCGGAGTTGAGGTCGGCGAAGAGCCGGCCCGGGGCGAGGGCAGGGACGGTGTCGCGGGCCGCGCCGAGCGCGACCGCGGCCGCGTTCACGCTGAGGACGACGTCGCTTCCGACTGCGGCCTCCCCGGCCGAGCGCGCGGCGGCGGCGCCGTCGAGGTGGCGCTCGGGGTCCGGGTCCCAGGCGCGCACCTCGGCGCCGGCGGCGAGCAGGTCGCGGGCGAGCGCCGTGCCGGCCTCGCCGATGCCGAGGATGGTCACCCGGAGCCGTGTCCCCTGCGCTGCGATGGCGCGACTCTACCGCCGCCGAAGCGCCCGGCGGAGCTGCGCTCGAGTCACGCGGGTGGGATCCAGCTGCGCCGATGCCCGTCAGCGCGCCGAGCCGGCGAGCACGAAGTCGTAGCGGAGCACCGCGTACGGGGTGTCGACGGCGGTCCCGTCGGGCGCCGTGCCCGGCTCGTGCCGCTCGAGCTCGTGCACGAGCGACTCCTTCACGCCGAAGACGACGTCCGAGTCGAGGTACTCGTCCCCGGCCACGAAGACGTGCGTGACGAGCTCCTCGTAGCCGGGTGCGCCGATGCGGAAGTGGACGTGCGCGGGCCGGTACGGGTGGCGGCCCTGCTGGCGGAGCATGTGGCCGACCGGGCCGTCGTCGGGGATCGGGTAGCTCGAGGGCACGAGCGACCAGAACGAGAAGCGCCCCTCGCCGTCGGCGCGGAAGCGCGCGCGGAGAGCCAGCTCGGCCCCCTCGAGCTGCACGTCGTAGTAGCCCTCGCTGTCCGACTGCCAGGTGTCGACGACCGCGCCCGCTACCGGCTCGCCCGACACGCCGCGCACCGTGCCGAGGACGAGCAGCCGCTCCCCGGGCTTGCCTGCCGAGATGTCCGCGCCGAGCGGCTGCTCGGGCGGGTCGGCGACGTAGAACGGCCCGAGCACGGTCGTCTCCGTCGCGCCACCGGGGACGCGGTGGTTGATCGAGTCGACGAGCATCGACACGCCGAGCGTGTCCGACAGGAGGATGAACTCCTGCCGCGTCGGCGAGCACATCTGGCCGGTCCGGGTCAGGAAGTCGATGCCCGCGAACCACTCCTCCAGCGTCGGCTCGACCTCGCGCACGAACGCGTGCAGGTGGCGGACGAGGGCCTCGCTGATCTCCCGCACCCTCGGTGAGGTCGCGTTCGCCATCCGCGCGACGACGGCGTCGGTGATCGTGAGCTCCGTGGTCTGCATCGCTCCTCCCTGATCGTTTCCGCCTCGGCCGGGCGTGCCGTCCGCTGATCATCGCAGCGGCTCCGGGCCCGTGCCCGTCCTGCTCGCCTATAGTGGGCCAAGTTCGGCCGATGGAGCCCGTGCAGCAGCAGCCCGCCGACTCGCCGTTCGCCACCGTCGAGGAGGCGCTCGAGGAGATCCGCGCCGGCCGCCCCGTCGTGGTCGTCGACGACGAGGACCGCGAGAACGAGGGCGACCTGACGATCGCGGCGCAGTTCGCGACGCCGGAGGTGATCAACTTCATGGCCACCTACGGCCGCGGCCTCATCTGCCTGTGCCTGACCGAGGAGCGCTGCGACGAGCTCGGCCTGCGGCAGATGACGGACATGAACGAGGCGCCGTTCGGCACCGCCTTCACCGTCTCGATCGAGGCGCGCGAGGGGGTGACGACCGGAATCTCGGCGCACGACCGCTCGCGCACGATCCAGGTGGCGATCGACCCGACGAAAGGCCCCAGGGACCTGGTCCAGCCCGGGCATGTCTTCCCGCTCCGCGCCCGCTCCGGCGGCGTCCTGCAGCGTGCCGGCCAGACCGAGGCCGCCGTCGACCTCGCCCGCCTGGCCGGCCTCGTCCCGGCCGGTGTCGTGTGCGAGGTGATGAACGACGACGGCACGATGGCGCGCGTGCCCGACCTGGCGCGCTTCTGCAGGCGCCACGGGCTGAAGATGATCACGGTCGCGTCGCTCATCCTCTACCGGCGCCGGCACGAGAAGCTGGTCGAGCGCCTGACCACGGTGCGGCTGCCGACCGCCTACGGGGAGTTCGCGTGCGTCTGCTTCCGCGAGGTGCTGAGCGGGAAGCAGCACCTCGCGCTCGTCAAGGGCGACGTCGCCGGCGCCGAGAACGTGCTCGTCCGCGTCCACTCCGAGTGCCTCACCGGTGACGTCTTCCACTCGCTGCGCTGCGACTGCGGCGAGCAGCTCGAGATCGCGCTGCGACGCATCGGAGCGGAGCCGCACGGCGTCCTGCTGTACCTGTCGCAGGAGGGCCGCGGCATCGGCCTGCTCGCCAAGCTCCGCGCCTACGAGCTGCAGGAGCAGGGCCTCGACACCGTCGACGCGAACGTCCAGCTCGGCTTGCCGGTCGACGCCCGCGAGTACGGGATCGGGGCGCAGATCCTGGCCGAGCTCGGTCTGTCCACGATCCGTATCCTCACGAACAACCCGAAGAAGATCTCCGGGCTGGAGAGCTTCGGCCTGAGGGTGGTCGGCCAGGAGCCGATCGAGGTGGCGCCGAACGCCGAGAACGCCCGCTACCTGGCGGCGAAGCGCGACCGCATGGGACACACGCTCAGGCTGCACCACCAGGACCTGCGCTTCGACGACGACTTGGAGGCGAGCGAGTGGGACGAGACCTGGTTCACGCGGCAGGCGGCGCTCGCGCGGCTGCGCAGCCTGCCGGCGGACACCCCTGCGCCCGGGGCTACCGCTCGTCCCGGTCGAGAGTGAGCCAGCCGAACCGGCCGCGGAAGTACAGGAGCGGCTCTCCGTCGAAGCGCTCGGCGCGCAGCACCTCGGACAGGAAGACCGTGTGCGTGCCGCCGGTGGCGACCTCGCCGACGCGGCACTCGACGTGCGCGAGCGCGTCGCGCAGGAGCGGGTGCCCGAGCGCTCCGTAGACGAGGTCGACGCCGTCGAACTTGTCGTCGCGGCTCGTCGCGAAGCGGCGTGCGAGCTCGCCCTGGGCGACGCCGAGGATGTTGACGGCGAAGCTCCCGCAGCGGCTGACGGCAGCCTGCGTCCTCGAGCTGCGGTTGAGGCAGACGAGCAGCATCGGCGGCTCGAGCGACAGCGACGAGACGGCGCTGACCGTCACGCCGTAGTCGACCCCGCCCTCGCGGGCGGTGACGATCGCCACCCCGGTGGCGAAGTGGCCGATGACGTCGCGGAACACCTCGCGGTCGCAGACGAGCTCGGGCGGTCGGCGCCGTGCCGTCACGATGCCGCCCTGTGGCCGGCGAGCGCGCCGGAGAGGAGCGAGCGCAGGTCGTCCGCGCTCGCCGGCCGCGGCCGGGCAGGCGCCACCGCCTCGGCGAGCGCGACCGCCTCGTCGAGGCGCTCCGGCGGGAAGCCGAGCTCGGCGAGGGAGGATGGCGCCCCGAGCGAGCGCGCGAGGGCGAAGACGCCCTCCGCCGCGTCCTCCGCTCGGAGGGCGCGCGCGATCGCCGCCGCCGCCGGCGGCGCCGCCGGGGCGAGGAAGGCGCTGACGTGCGGGAGCAGCACCGCGTGCAGCTCGGCGTGCGGCAGGTCGAAGGCGCCGCCGAGCACGTGGCAGAGCTTGTGCTGCAGCCCCGTGCCCGCGGTCGCGAGCGCGATCCCTCCGAGCCAGGCGCCCCTGAGCGCCGCCGCCCGCGCGCCGAGGTCGCCCGGGTCGCGCGCGACCGCGCGCAGGCCGGCGGCGAGCGTGCGCAGCCCCTCTTCGGCCACGAGCGCGCTCAGCGGGTTCGCCCGCTCCGTCCACAGCGCCTCGACGCAGTGGGCGGCGGCGTTCAGGCCGCTCGCCACCGACGTCGCGAGCGGGAGCGACAACGTCAGCTCGGGGTCGTAGACGACCGTCCGTGGCAGCACCCTCGCGTCCTGCCCCGTCTGCTTGCGGCCGTCCCGGGTGATCCCCCAGATCGGGGTCATCTCCGAGCCGGCGTACGTCGTCGGCACCGCCACCACCGGCAGGCCGCTCGTGAGCGCGACCGCCTTCGCCAGGCCGATCGCCGAGCCGCCGCCGAGGGCGACGACGCAGTCGGCGCCCTCCTCGAGCGCGCGCGCGCGGGCGGCCTCCGCGTCGCCTGCGGGCACGTGGCCGCGCACGCCGACGAGCGTCGAGGCGAGCGCCCCTCCGAGCCGCGCCTCGAGCCGGCGCGCTGCCGCCTCCTGCGCCTGCCCGGCGACGAGGAGCACCCGTGCCGCTCCCAGCCGCTCGGCCTCCTCGGGGACGGAGTCGAGCGCGCCCGCACCGAAGCGCACGCGCGCGGGCCCGGCCTCGTAGACGAACGCGTCCGCGACCCCCGCCGCGGAGGCGGGATCCGCGCCCGGGGCGGCCACCGTCCGAGAGTCGCCCAGCGCCGTCATTGTTCGCTCTGCACACATCTGTGCGCTATGCGCCAAAGGCTATAGAGTACGCGCGCATGGCCGAGGCTTCGGTTGGGCGGACGCACTCCGCGGCGCGGAAGCAGTCGCTGCAGTCCCTCGAACGCGGCATGGCCGTCATCCAGATCTTCTCGCGCGAGCGGCCGGCGCTGACGCTGAGCGAGGTCGCGCGGCTCACCGGCATGACCCGGGCGACCGCGCGCCGGATCCTGCTCACGCTCGAGAAGCTCGGCCACGTGCGCTCGGAGGGGAGGCTGTTCTCGCTCACCCCGAGGGTGCTCACGCTCGGCTGGGCGTACCTCTCCTCGCTCAACCTGTGGGAGGTCGCGCAGCCGTTCATGGAGGAGCTGGCCTCGCAGACGGGGGAGTCGTGCTCGGCGGCGACGCTCGACCTGCCGGACATCGTGTACGTGGCCCGCATCCCGACCCACCGGATCATGACCATCTCGCTCGGCGTCGGCACGCGGTTGCCTGCGCACGCGACCTCGATGGGGCGGGTGCTGCTCGCGGGGCTGCCCGACGAGGAGCTCGAGCGCTTCCTGGCCAGCGGCCCGTTCGAGCGCTTCACCGAGCGCACGCTCACCGATGCCGACGGTCTGCGGGCGGCGGTGCGCCAGGCCCGCGAGCAGGGCTGGGCGCTCGTCGACCAGGAGCTCGAGCTCGGCCTGCGCTCGATCGCCGCTCCCATCGTCGGGCAGGGCGGCCGCACGATCGCCGCCCTGAACACGTCTGCGTCGGCGTCGCGCGTCTCGCTGGACGAGTTCCGCGAGCAGTTCCTTCCGGCCCTCGTCCGGACAGCGGAGCTCATCTCGGCGAGCGTGCGCCGCTCGCCCACGGGGCGTGCCTCGCCGAGGCCGTCCGGTGCTTGACACGAACAGAAAGGGAGGAGAGATGTGAGCGAACGGATCGATCAGGCATCCCGGCGACGCTGAGGGGCAGATGCCTCGGACAGCGCTGTCCTGTCGAGTAGTCGTCCTAGGAGGAGGCATGAGTTCGAAGATCGTCAAGCTGGGAGTGCTCGCGGCCTCGGCTACCGCGGCGCTCGCCCTCGCCGCGCTCGCCGGCGGAGGCACCGGGAGGGTCGGATCGGGCACGGCCTCGGCCGCGAAGAGCGTCTGCGGCCTCGGCAACGGCAAGAAGGCGACGCTCTCGCCGATCAAGCTCGGGGCGATCGCGACGAAGCAGCCGGGAACAGACTTCACCGACATCCCGAACATGGCGAAGGCCTACTTCGACTGCGTGAACGCCAACGGCGGCATCTACGGCCACCCGATCCAGTACATCATCCAGACCGAGCAGACCGACCCCGGCCAGGTCGCGGCGCTCGCGCGCAAGCTCGTCGAGACGGACAAGGTTGTCGGCCTCGTCGGCAACACGAGCATCATCGACTGCTCCGTCAACCACAAGTACTACGAGTCCAAGGGCCTGTACGTGATCGCCTCGGGCATCGCCCCCGAGTGCTACGGCCGCGGCGACACGAACATCGCCTCGGTCAACATGGGGCCGAGATACAGCTCCGACGGGGCCGTGCAGTACGTCATCCGGGCCGGCGTGGACAAGGTCGTCTTCGACCAGTCGAACGTCCCCGGGACGGGCTACATCTTCGCGGGTCCGGCCCACGTGGCCAAGGCCGCCCACGTGCCGATCGTCGGCTTCACCGACACGGTGCCGATCCAGGACGCCAACTCCGTCGCGCTCAAGCTCGTGCAGGCGGCTGGACCGAGCGGCGGCGTCGTGCTCAACTTCACGCCCGACCAGGCGCTGCTCATCCTCCAGGCCGTGCAGAAGCAGGGCCTGACGAACAGGGTCAAGGCGTGGGGCTGCTCGACGCCGTGCAACTCCGACTTCGTCGCGCAGGCGCTCGGGACGGCGTGGGACGGCATCTTCGGCGTCAACGCCGAGCTCAACCTCCCGTCGGCGTCCGGCCCGGACAGCGCGCTGTACCGGCAGCTGGCGAAGAAGGCGAAGCTCGCCTTCGGGCTGGGCAGCTTCAGCCAGATGGGCTTCGTCGAGGCGAGGATCGCCACGGCGGCGCTGCTGAACATGAAGCCGCCGTACACGCTCGGGCGGGTGAACCAGGCGTTCGTCGGGGTGCGCAACTTCAGGACGGATATCCTCTGCTCGCCCTGGTACTTCGGGAAGGTCACCACGCACATCCCGAACAACACCGACCGGACGGTCACGCCTGACCACGGGAAGATGGTTGTCAAGGAGCCGTGCTTCAAGATCTCCGCCGCCGACCCGGACATCGCGGCGGCCCGGACGGTGGAGAAGAAGAACCCGCAGCTGACCTCGGGCGCTCCGTATCCGCTCAAGGGCAGCGGGAAGTAGCGGGCAGGGACGTCTCGGTTCGATGTCAGGGCGCCCATCGAGGAGCGAGTAGCGCACGATGTTCCCCGGCCACGAGCAGTTCTACCCGTACGTCGTCACCGGCCTCGCGCTCGGCGGCGTGTACGCGCTCTCCGGCGTCGGTATCGTCGTGCTCTACCGCGCCACGGGCGTGCTCAACCTCGCCTTCGGCGCCATCGGCGCGATGGGCGCCCTGATCGCCTGGACGCTGATCAACCACACCTCGTTTCCGGACTGGGCCTCCTACCTGCTGTGCGTCGCCTTCGGGGGGCTCGTGACGTTCGCCTACGGCGTGGTCTTCGGGCCGCCCCTCGCGCGGCGGGACCCGCTCGTCAAGGCGGTCGGGACGCTGGGGCTCGCGCTCGTCCTGCTCGGGCTCATGTCCTACCTGTGGCCGCCGTTCGGCAGGACGATGCTCCTGCCCACGAGCGCGCCCGCGTACAGCTACCACATCGGCTTCGCGAACGTCGATGTCACCTGGACCGAGATCATCGGGCTCGCGTTCGGCGTGATCGTGACGATCGCGGTCGGCGCCTTCCTGCGGCTGACGAAGCTCGGCACGGCGATGCGGGCGCTGGCCAACGACCGCGAGATCACGGCGACGCTGGGCGTGCCCGTGCGCCGTGTGGAGGCGGCGGCGTGGCTCGGCTCCGGCCTGATCGCGGGAGCGGCCGGGCTCCTCCTCGCCGACCTCGTCGGCCTCGACCCGGTCGGGCTGACCTTCCTGATCGTCTCCTCGCTGGCCGCGGCGCTGATCGCGCGCCTGCGCTCCCTGGCCCTCACCCTCGGCGCCGGCATCGCCGTCGGTCTTGCCAGCGCACTGCTCACGCCGATCACGGGCTGGCCGAGCGCGACGAACTACCAGTTCTCCCTCTCGAGCTACCGGGGCGCGGCGCCGTTCGTGATCGCGATCGTCACCCTGCTCTTCCTCGCCCGCCGGCGCGTCGTCACGTTCTCGCGGACGGAGGGCTAGCGGGTGCGGGCAGCGGGAGCGCCGGGCGGGGCTCGGGCTGCCCGGGCCGCGGCCCGATGGAGCCGGAGCCTCGATCGGCCGCTGGCGATGCGGGCGGCTGTCATCTCAGCCGGGCTCCTGTTCTGCCTGTTGGCGCTCCCGGCCCTGCTCAGCACCTACTGGATCAAGGTGCTCACGGGCGTGGCGATCTTCGCCGTCGTCGCGCTCGGGCTCAACCTCCTGTTCGGGCGGGTCGGGCTCGTGTCGCTCGGGCAGATCGCGCTGCTTGCCGCCGGCAGCTGGATCGCGGCGCGGCTGTTCTTCCTCACGAGCCTGCCCTTCCCCGTCGTCCTCCTCCTGTCGGGGCTGATCACGGCGCTCGTCGGCGTCCTCCTCGGGCTCCCGGCGCTCCGCCTGAGCGGCCTGCACCTCGCCCTGATCACGCTCATGTTCGCGGGCGTGATCGCGATCGTCGTGCCGACGACGAACTTCCCGAACGGCGGGGGCGGCATCCTCGGGCACACGGAGTCGTCCTCGGGAGGCATCGCCATCCGCCGCCCGGAGATCGCCCAGGGGGACGGCGCCTACTTCCGCTACACGGTGATCGTCGCCGCGATCATGTTCCTGCTCGCGCTCGTGCACGTCGCCTCCAGGGCGGGCCGGGCGTGGGCCGCCATCCGGCAGAGCGAGCCGGCCGCGATCGCCGCCGGCGTGAACACCACTTTCTACAAGCTGTACGCCTTCGCGCTCGCCTCGTTCATGACCGGCGTGGCCGGAGGGCTGTACGCAGGCTACGTCGGCAAGCTGTACAGCTACCAGTTCTCCGGAGCGCGGACGATCGACTCGGTGACGCTGCTCGCGACCGTGCTCATGGGCGGGATCTTCAGCCTGTGGGGAGCCGTCGTCGCAGCGCTCCTCCAGCAGCTGCTGCCGGCGCTCCTCGACGACTGGTTCGGCTTCTTCGAGCGGAACCCCGACTTCCTGCTCGTCCTCTTCGGCGTCGGCGTGCTGCAGGTGCTGGTGACGGCGCCGGAGGGGCTCGCGGCGCAGGTACCGAGAGACCTCCGCAACCTGGCCCGCCTGCTCTCGCGACTGGTGCGGCGGGCGGCCGACGCGGCCAGGAGCACGGCGTGATCGAGGTCGAGGATGTCACCGTCCGCTTCGGCGGCGTGACGCCGCTCGACCACGTCACCCTCAGCTTCCCCGAGGGCACGTGCGGGCTGATCGGCCCGAACGGCGCCGGCAAGACGACCTTCCTGAACGTCCTCAGCGGCTTCGTGCGACCCGTCGGCGGCTCCGTGCGCGCCTTCGGCGAGGACCTGCTCCGCATCACCGACTTCCGCCGCGCCCGCTGGGGGCTGCGCCGGACGTTCCAGCAGGAGCAGGCGATCGCACGGCTGTCCGTGTTCGACAACGTCGCGCTCGTGCATGAGCACTGCGAGGGTGGCCGCGCCGGGCGGCAGCGGGACGTCGAGCGCGCGCTCGAGCTCACCGGCCTCGCCGCCGTCGCCGGCGAGCCGGTCGGGAAGCTGAGCGCGCGCAACCGCCGCCTCGTCGAGGTCGCCCGCGCGGTCGTCGGGACGCCGCGGGTCGTGCTCCTCGACGAGCCCGCCGCCGGCCTGCCGGACGAGGAGACAGAGCACCTCGGCCGGGTGATCAGGCGGATTCCGGAGCAGCTCGGGGCGCTCGTCGTCCTCGTCGACCACGACATGAGCCTCGTCTCCGCCTGCTGCGCGACCACGTCCGTCCTCGACTTCGGCAAGGTGATCGCCTCCGGGCCGACCGCGGAGGTGCTCCGCAACGAGCACGTGCTGCGCGCCTACCTGGGGACGGAGGAGGCGCTGTGACGTCCGGGGCGGGCGTGCCCACCCTCCGGCTCGAGCACGTCGAGGTGGAGCGCGGCGGGCGCACGGTGCTGCGCGACATCTCGCTCGAGGTGCCGCCCGGTGAGGTGACGGCGCTGCTCGGGCCGAACGGTGCCGGGAAGTCGACGCTCGTCCTCGCCGTCGGCGGCGTGATCCGCCCGCGGCAGGGCTCCGTCCGGCTCGGCTCGCTCGACCTGACCCGGCAGCGGCCCGAGGCGATCCGGGGCGCGGGCGTCGCCGTCGTCCCGGAGGGGAGGCGCCTGCTGCCCGAGCTGTCCGTCGAGGACAACCTCCGCGTCGCCACGTACGCGCTCGGCCGGCAGGAGGCAAGGCAGGGCATCGCCTACGCGCTCGAGCTGTTCCCCGAGCTGGAGAAGCGCTGGCGTCTGCAGGCTCGTTCGCTCTCCGGCGGCGAGCAGCAGATGGTCGTGCTCGCCCAGGCGCTCGTCTCCCGGCCGAAGGTGGTGCTGGTCGACGAGCTCTCGCTCGGGCTCGCCCCGGTCGTCGTCAAGCGGCTCGTCCCCACGCTCGAGGCCGTCGCCGAGGCGGGGGTGGGGGTGCTCCTGATCGAGCAGTTCGCGCACGTCGCGCTCGGGCTGGCGAACACGGCCTACGTGCTCGAGGGTGGCCGCATCCGCTACCACGGAACCGCCCGCGAGCTGAAGGAGCGCCCCGAGCTGCTCCACTCCGCGTACCTGCTCGGCGACCGGGTGGCGGACGGGTCGGCTGCGGGCGCCGCGGCGCCACGGCCCGGCTAGCTGGGCCGGCGCGCGCCCGGGGTGCGCGAGCACGGATGCGAGCAGGTCGCCGGGCATCGCTTGACACTCGCCGATCCGTCTCAGTACGGTTCGCTTAACGTACTTCCGTTCGCTCCGCGAACGCCACCAGAAGGAGGACCTCGCCGATGGACCTCGTCCGGGGGAACCACCATCTGACGTTCTGCGTCGGCCCGGCTCAGGAGGACTACGACTTCCACACGGGCACGCTCGGTCTTCGCTTCATCAAGAAGACCGCGCTGTACGACGGCAAGGTGCCCGTCTACCACCTCTACTACGGCAACGGCTACGGCGACGCGGGAACGATCCTGACCGCGTTTCCGATGCGCCAGCAGGGGGTCAGGGGCCGCCTCGGCACGAACCAGATCTCCAGCCTCAACCTCTCCGTTCCGGCCGACTCGCTCGCCTTCTGGGCCGACCGGCTGCAAGGGGCGGGCATCGAGACGAGGGAGGTCGAGCGTTTCGGCCTCACCCGGCTCGCCTTCGCGCATCCGTGCGGGCTCCCGTACGAGCTCGTCGCCGACGGGGACGGCGACCCGGCACGCTCGTGGGAGCGCGGCGGCGTGCCGGCGGAGCACGCCATTCTCGGCACGCATGGCATCACGGTCGACGTCGCCTATCCGGACGAGATGCGCCGCTACCTGAGCGAGGGAGTGGGGGCGAAGCTCGTCGGCTCGGAGGGGCGGCGGGAGCGCTACGAGCTGGGGACGACCGGTCGCGGCCGCTGGATCGAGCTGGTGGAGAATCCCGACTCTCCGCCCGGCACGTGGTTCTTCGGCGAGGGCACCGTCCACCATGCGGCCTGGGACATCGGCGACGCCGACGCCCAGCTCGAGATGAAGGTGTGGCTCGAGGGCCTCGGCTACACCGACGTCACCGAGGTCAAAGACCGCGGCTACTTCAAGTCGATCTACAACCGCACGCCCGGCGGGGCGCTGTTCGAGTACGCGTGGTCGAAGCCGGAGGGCTGGACGATCGACGAGGAGTTCGAACACCTCGGCGAGCGGATGCAGATCCCGCCCGTGTTCGCCGACAAGGCCGACTACATCCTCAGCTACCTCGAGCCGCTCGAGACCGAGAAGGTCGCGAGCTGACTCGAGGCTGCCGCCCACGATCAGGACGGGGGATGTCCGCCTCCCGCGCCGGCATCAGCAGAGCCGCTCCGAGGCGATCGCCGCCCCCTCGGCGAGCGAGCGCAGCTTCGCCCAGCAGATGTCCGCCTCGACGGCGCCGAAGCCCGCCCAGGTCGAGAAGCCGCAGTCGGTGCCGGCGAGGATGCGGTCGGGGCCGACCAGCTCGCCGAACCGGACGAGCCGCTCCGCCACGAGCTCGGGGTGCTCGATGTAGTTCGTCGTCGTGTCGAGCGCGCCCGGCATCAGCACCTTCTCCTCCGGGATGGAGAGGTCGTGCCAGGCGCGCCACTCGTGCGCGTGCCGCGGGTTCGACGCCTCGAACGAGATCGTCGCGGGCCTCGCCTGCAGGACGAGAGGGAGGATCTTGCCGAGCGGGATGTCGAGGTGGTGTGGCCCCTCGTAGTTCCCCCAACAGAGGTGCAGGCGCACGCGGTCGGCCGGCACGTCGCGGAGCGCCTGGTTGATCGCCGCCACGTGCACCTCGACGCTGCGCAGGAACTCCTCGTCGGAGCGGTCGCGGTACATGATGTGGCGGCCCATGGCCAGGTCGGGCGCGTCCACCTGCAGCACGAGCCCCGCCTCGACGATCGTCTCGTACTCCGTCTTCAGCGCCTCGGCGAGCGCGTCGAGGTACTCCTCGGTCGAGCCGTAGTGCTCGTTGGGCAGGAAGAGGGCGACGATGCCGGGCGAGGGCGCGTTCATGAACGCCCCCTCGACCTCCACCTCTTCGAGCGCGCGCTTCAGCCGGGCGATGTCCGCCTCGAGCGGGCCGCGGTCGACGTACGCGACGGGCCCGCGGCAGATCGGCCGCTCGTACTTCGGCGCCGTTCCGAGCGCGACCTGCCGGTCGCGCCAGCTCGGGTAGGCGTCGAGGTCGGCGGGGGTCGCCCGCGGCACCTCACCGAGCTCGTAGCCGCTCACGCGGTGCTTGACGTAGGTGGCGTAGCCGATCTTGCTCATCTCGCCGTCCGAGACGAGGTCGACGCCGGCGTCCGCCTGCCTGCGGACGACGTCGCGCACGGCGTCGTCGAGCGCGCGCTCGTACGCCTCGCGGTCGACCTCCTCTCCGCGGTCGGCGGCGAAGACGAAATCGAGCAGCGCCTGCGGCCGCGGCAGGCTGCCGACGTGCGTCGTCAGGATGCGCGCCGCGGCCATCGCGCCGGGGCTAGACGGGAAGCCCCTCGGCCGCGAACCGGACGACCGCCTCCGCGGCGGCCGGCGTCTCGTCGAAGGGCAGGTGGCCGACGCCGGGCAGCATGCGCACCTCCGCGTTCGGGAGCAGCTCCGCCCACACCGCCGCCTGGCCGGGCGGGATCAGCCGGTCCTGATCGCCCCACAGGAGCAGGGCCGGCATCGTCAGCCGGTGCAGCCATCGCGGCAGCTTCAGGTCGTAGACGCGACCCCAGAACATGCGCGCGGTCGACGTCGACTCGCGGTAGCGCTCGGCCAGGAACTCCGGCGTCGGCGGCATCGGCACGTGGCCCTCGAACACCGACAGGTCGGGCGTGAGGTAGCCGAGGAGCTCCTCGTCCGGGACGGTGAAGATGTCCGTCGTCGGATGCTCCGGCACCCGCAGGCCGAGCGGGGCCGCAAGCACGAGCCGCTTGACGCGCGGGGTCTGCTCGATCGCGAACCAGGACGCGAGCAGGCCGCCCATCGAGTGGCCGGCGAGCGTCACCTCGTCCAGCCCGAGCTGGTCGAAGAGGTCGAGGTAGTGGAGGACGTAGTCGTGGATCGAGTCGACGCTCGGGTCGTCCGCAGACGGGCCGTAGCCCGGGTGGTAGGGGACGATCAGGCGGAAGCGCTCCGCGAGCGGGAGCAGCGCGTCGAACCCGGTCACCGTCCCGGCGCCGTGGAAGAAGACGAGCGGCTCGCCGGCGCCCGCCGTCTGCACCGTCACCTCGACGCCGTTGACGGTCAGCGCCTCCCGATCGAAGGCGGCCATCACTCCACCCCCACGGGCGCGAGCGCGGGCTCCGCGGCCGCGGCCGCGGCTTTCGCGCGGACCCTGGGGATGACCTCGTTCGCGAACAGGTTCATGTTCTTCACCGTCTTCCACTCGGGCATGTCGCCGTGCTCGAGGACGACGTTCACGCGCGCGCAGCGGGCCTCCTCACACCAGTGCGCGACCGTGTCGGCGACCGTGTCCGGCGAGCCGCAGGCGATGCGGCCGATCGCGACCATGTCCTCCCAGCTCGCCTCGGTGCCGTGCGCGAGCGCCGGGTCGGAGGCGCGGCGGAGGAACTCGTCGCGCGAGACGTAGCCGGGCGGGAGCAGGAACTTCGGCGGCACTCGGTGGAACCAGCTGAAGAACCGCTCGATGTGCGGCCGCGCCTCCCGCACCGCCTCCTCGTCGGTGTCGGCGACGTAGGCGATGACGACGATGATCAGGTCGTCGGGCGTGACCGTCCTGCCGCGCTCCTCGGCCAGCTCGCGCATGCGCTCGAACGCCTTCAGCTGCGCGGGGATGGGGATGAAGACGAGCGAGTAGCCGAGGCCGTAGTCGACCGCGAGCTCGACCGTCTCGCGGCTGCCCGAGCCGACGATGAAGCACTTCGGGTGCGGCTTCTGGAACGGCTTCGGCCACGGGTTCAGGTAGCGGTAGGTGTAGAAGTCGCCGTCGTAGCGGATCGGCCCCTCCTCCGTCCACGCCTTGAGGATGACGTCGAGCGACTCGCGGAAACGGGCGCGGCCGGTGGTCGGGTTGACGGAGCCGGCGTTCGACCAGTACTCCATGCCCGTCCCGAGCGGGAACGCGAACTCCATGCGCCCGCCGGACATGACGTCGAGCATCGCGTACTCCTCGGCGAGGCGGTTCGGTGTCGTCAGGTTGACCGGGACGCCCGCGACCATGATCTTCGCGTTCTTGGTGGCGGTGGCGATGGCGGCGGCCATGAGGCTGACGGCCGGGGTCATGCTGTACACCGTGTTGTGGTGCTCGTTGATGCAGATGCCGTCGAAGGGCAGCTCGTCGGCGAGCCGCATGGAGCGCATGTGACGCTGGTAGAGCGCGTGGCCCTTGACTGGGTCGAACAGGTGCCCGGGCGGCACGACCCAGGTGGCGGGGTAGCTCGCCTCGTCGGCGGGCACGGCCGCGTAGTGGTGGTGGTGGAAGAAGTAGAACTTGACCTGGTCGAGCACGCTCACCTCGATTCGACCTCCTGCCGCGACATGTGCGGCTGCGTTCGCTCCGCGCACAGACGTGCGCTGAAAGGACAAGCTACTTCGGCGTCCGCTCGGCTGTCAACCGCCAGGCGCCGCCGCGGACACGGGGCTCCGCGGGCGCTCAGGCTGCCAGGGCGGCGAGGACGTCGCCCGCGTGCAGCTCCGGATCGACCTTGCGCATGATCTTCTTGACCACCCCGCGCTCGTCGATCACGAACGTCGAGCGCTCGGCCGCCATCAGCGGCTTGCCGTCGATGCGGTACTCGACCCACACGCCGTAGGTCTCGCACACCCGGTGGTCGGGGTCGGCGAGGAGCGTGAACGGCAGCCCGAGCTTCGACTTGAACTGCGCGTGCGAGCGCTCGTCGTCGGAGCTGATGCCGAGCACGACGGCGCCTGCCGTCTCGAACGACTCCCACGCGTCGCGGATGCCGCACGCCTGCGTTGAGCAGCCGGGCGTGTCGTCCTTGGGGTAGAAGTAGAGGACGACCTGGCGCCCGCGGAAGGAGGAAAGGGTGACGGGCGAGCCGTCGTCGGCGAGGAGGGTGAAGTCGGGGGCGGGGTCGCCTTCCCGCAGGTCGCTTGGCGTCATTCGGTCTCCCGGGTCCGTCGGGGAAGTTCGTCTCCCGGAGGAGCAGCGGGAGCGTAGCGAGAGCGCGTGCGCTCGCGACGGCGCCACGAGTCGGCTCGAGCAGCGGTCGTCGACGCCAGGTGGAGTCGGCGGGACGGAGCGTGCCCGCCGTGCTTGGAGCCGCCACGCCCGCCGCGTGCCGATCGCCGGCGCGGCGCTCCCGAGGCGGCCGGTGTTGCTCGACTCGACCGGCGGGAAGGCTCAGCCGCCGGCCGCCGCGGCCGCGGGCGCGTGAACGAGGTCGCCTGCCTGCGCGAGCAGGCGCTCGATCTCGGCCGCGCCCGCCTCGCTCACCGGCGCGAGCGGCGGGCGCACGTGCGGCGAGCCGAGCAGCCCGAGCCGCGCGAGCACCCACTTCGCCGGGGCGGGGTTCGTCTCCACGAAGATCACGTCGACGAGCGGGTGCAGGCGGTAGTGGAGGTCGAGCGCCTGCTCGTGCTCGCCGGCCGTCCACAGCTCGTACATGCGCGCGACGGCCGCGGGAGCGAGGTTGGCGACGGCGCTGATGAAGCCGAGCCCGCCGAGCGCCAGCAGCGGCAGGCACAGGAGCTCGATCCCGGACCACACGAGCACGTCGCGGCCGCAGGCGTGGATGACCCGCGAGAAGTGCTCGAAGTCGCGCGTCGTCTCCTTGATGCCGACGACGTTGTCGAAGTCGCGGCGCAGGCGTGCGACCGTCTCCGGCGCGACGTCGACGGCCGTGCGGCTCGGGACGTTGTAGACGACGATCGGGAGCTGGGGGAACTCGCGGGCGACCGCCGCATACCAGCGGTACAGGCCCTCCTGGGTCGGCCGCGAGTAGTAGGGGGTGATGACGAGGCACGCGTCGGCGCCGAGCTCGCCGGCGGCCGCGGTCAGGGCCATCGTCTCGTCCAGCTTCGCCGAGCCGGTTCCCGGGAGGAAGGGGACGCGGTCGGCGATCGCCTCGCTGGCCACGCGCATGGCCGCGATCCGCTCGTCGACGGTCTGGGCGCTCGGCTCGCCGGTCGACCCCCCGAGCGAGATGCCGTGCGAGCCCGACTCGAGCTGCCAGGCGATCAGCCTGCGCAGCCCGTCGGCGTCCAGGGCGCCGTCACCCGTGAACGGCGTCACGACCGGGGCGATCGACCCGCGGATCGTCTCGGGGTTGCTCCTGAACCTCATCTCGACCTCCCTGTCGGCGCCGGCTCCGTGGATGCGTCCTGCCGCGCGCACCACTCCTCGTAGGCGGGTCGCCAGGCGGGCCCGAGCGGATAGAGGCCCTCGATCGGCTCGCCCGCGGCGACCCGCTCGGCGATGAACCGCTCCTGGCGCTCCTGCTCGGCCGCGGCGGCGGCGACCTCGTGCGCGAGCTCGGGCGGGCAGACGACGACGCCGTCCGCGTCGCCCACGATCAGGTCGCCGGGCTGCACGAGCACGCCGGCGCACGAGACCGCAACGCCGGCCTCCCACGGGACGTGGCGGCGCCCGAGCACCGCCGGATGGACGGCCGCGTGGTAGACGGGCAGGTCGAGCGCGGCGATCGCGGCGCTGTCGCGGAGCGCGCCGTCGGTGACGATGCCGGCGCCTCCGCGCGCCTGCACGCGCAGGGCGAGGATGTCGCCGATCGTGCCGGCGCCCGCTTCCCTGCGCGCGTCGATCACGAGCACGTCGCCCGGCTCGACCTGCTCGACCGCCTGCTTCTGGGCGTTCATGCCTGGGGCCCGCACGGCGAACAGGTCCTCGCGCAGCGGCAGGTAGCGGAGCGTGCGGGCGCGCCCGACGAGCTTGCGCTCCGGGCGCGTGGGCCGCAGGCCCTCCATGGCCACGTGCTCGAGGCCACGCTGCCGGAGCTGGGAGCTGAGCGTGGCGGTGGCGACGCCGGCGAGCAGCTCGAGCACGGCCTCGTCGGCCGCGTCCGGCAGCGGGCGCGGCGGGGAGCCGAGCGCCGCCTGGCGGGCTGCGGCGTCGGCCTTCGGCATGGCGCCGATCGGCGCCAGCTCGGCCTCGGCCTCCACGATCGGGCTCGTCAGCCGGCCGGTCGACTCGCTCTGCGCCGTCACCTCCACCTCGACGACGTCTCCGGGCTCGACCACGGTCGAGCCTGCGGGCGTCCCGGTCAGGATGACGTCGCCCGGCTCGAGCGTGACGAAGCGCGACAGGTCGGCGACGAGCAGGTCGAAGCCGAAGATCAGCTCCTCCGCCACGAGCGCGTCCTGGGCGAGCTCGCCGTTCACCCACGTGCGCAGACGCAGGCTTCGCGGGTCGAGCGCGCGCGCGTCGAGCAGGCGCGGGCCGACGGGCGTGAAGCCGTCCGCGCCCTTCGAGCGCAGGTTTGAGCCGAGGTCGGCGTAGCGGAGGTCGTAGACGCCGAAGTCGTTCGCCGCCGTCACCCAGCCGACGTGCTCGAAGGCGCGCTCGGTCGGGACGTTGCGGGCGCGCTCGCCGATCACGAGCGCGATCTCGCCCTCGAAGGTGAGGAGCTCGCAGCCCCGCGGCCGGGCCACCGGGTCGCCGCTTCCGGCGAGCGACGACGGCGGCTTGAGGAAGAAGGACGGATGCGCCGGCGTCCGGCCGCGCTGGCGGGCGCGTGAGCGGTAGTTGAGGTGGACGGCGACGATCGCGTTCGGGGTTCGGCTCAGCGGATGCGGCATCGGGCTCCGTTCTCCCGCCGGTCGACGACCGGCCGGGCCCCGGATCATACGGTCGGGGCGCGCCCGTCACCGCCGTCGCGGGCGAGGCATCAGGAACGGCCACGGCGACACCTCCTGCGACGGGTCGACCGGGACCTCGATTAGCCACGGGCCGCCGTCGGCGAGCGCCCGTCCGAGCGCCCGGCGGAGCTCGTCCGGGGTGTCGGCGCGCGCGGCGGGAATGCCGAAGCTCGCTGCGAGCGCGAGGAAGTCCGGGTTCCTGAGCACGGCTCCGAGCACACGCCCGTCGTAGAGGCGCTGCTGGTCGCGCAACACGTTCCCGTAGGCGCCGTTGTCGAAGACGATGGTGACGACGCCGATCCCCTCCTGCCCGGCCGTGGCGAGGTCGGTGGCGCCGAACAGGAAGCCCCCGTCGCCCGTGATCGAGACGACGGCGCGGTCGGGATGGGCCACCTTCACGCCGAGCGCCGTCGGGAAGCCGAAGCCGAGCGCGCCCTGGTGCCCGCCCGTGACGAACGTGCGAGGTGCGTAGACGGGGAAGGCGAAGTAGGAGGCGAAGCCGGCCTGGCAGAGCTCCTCGACCAGGAAGCCGTCGCGCGGGAGCGCCTCGCGGATCGCGGCGAGGAAGGCGGCGTGGGGTCGCACCGCCTCGATCTCCTGGCGGGTGCGCTCCTTGAGCGCCCGGAGCTCCGCGTGGCGCGGCTCCCGCTCGACGCCCTCCAGGGCGGCGACGAGCGCCCTGGTCGCGGCGGCCGCGTCCGCCGTGATGGCGACGTCCGGCTGCAGCCGCTCGGCCTGCAGCGGGTCGACGTCGACGTTCACGACCCGGAGCCCGGCCGGCCGGTCGGGCCAGCGGAACCAGGCGAGCTCGAGGCGCGAGCCGATCCCGAGCAGGACATCCGTCTCGGGCCACAGCTCGAAGCCGGCCACGCAGGTCAGCCCGAGCGGGTGGTCGTCCGAGACGACGCCGCGCCCGCCGCGGAAGGAGACGACCGGTGCCTGCAGGAGCTCCGCGAGGGCGAGCACCTCCGCCGCTGCCTCGACGGCACCCCCGCCGACCATGATCAGCGGCCTGCGCGCGCCCCGCAGGAGCTCGGCCGCCGCCTCGATCGCGCCCGCGTCGGGCTCGAGCGCGGGCGGCGGCGCGGGCGGCGGCGGCAGCTCGACGGGCTCCTGCGCGTCGAACACGTCCCACGGCATCTCCACCGCGACCGCTCGCGGACGCCCCGTCGCCGCCTGCCGGAACGCCTCGGCGACGAGCGCCGGCGCCGCCGCAGGCGTCTCGATGCGAGCTGCCCACTTCGTCAGCGTCCGGAGCGTCGCCAGCTGGTCCGGGAGCTCGTGCAGGTGCCCCTTGCCGGAGCCGAGGAAACGCGAAGGCACCTGGCCGGTGACGCACACGACCGGCGTGCTCGCGCCGTAGGCGGTGCTGAGGGCAGCGGCGGAGTTCAGCACCCCGGCGCCCGGCACGACGGCGTACACGCCGGCCCTGCCCGTCGACTTCGCGTACCCGTACGCCATGTATCCGGCGGTCTGCTCGTGCCGGGGGCAGACGACCCGGATGCGCGAGCCGGTGCGTGCGAGGGCGTCGAACAGCCCGTACGTCTGCACCCCCGGCAGGCCGAAGACGGTGTCGACGCCGTGCAGGAGGAGCGTCTGCACGATCGCATCGCCGCCGCTCATGACGCGAGGCGCGTCCGCGTGTGCCCGGCCGGCGTCGCCGGCTGGGTGCTGGTGTCGGGACGATGCCACGGCGCCGCACATCGTGCCGCATCGGCACGGGCGGCCGCGTGCGGGCGCCCGGCGGCGACGGATGGGCAAGGTTGATGAGGAAGCTCCCGTCAGCGAGGCGCTGCGAGCGAAGCCGTGACGGCCTCCGCGATGCAGAGGGCGGTGTCCCGCCACGCCCTCGAGGCGCCGAACCGCTCGAGCAGCGAGATCCCCGTCACCCCAGCCGGAAGCTGGGCGGCCACCTCACCCGCGACCACGAGCACGTCGAGGCCGCGTGCCGCCGCGCGGCTCGCCACCCCGCCCACCACCTTCCCGGCGAACGACGTCTCGTCGACGCGGCCCTCGCCGGTGACGACGAGGTCGGCGCCGGCGAGGGCCGCGTCGAGCCCGACCGCCTCGGCGACGAGCTCGAAGCCGGGCGCGAGCTCCGCCCCCAGGGCAGCGAGGCCGCCGGCGAGCCCGCCGGCGGCTCCCGCTCCCGCGAGCTGCTCCACGTCCACGCCGAGCTCGACCCGGTAGCGGCGCGCGAGCTCGTGCAGCCGCTCGCTGAGATGCCGCACCTGCTCCGGGCTCGCCCCCTTCTGCGGCCCGTAGACCCGCGCGGCCTCGCTGAAGCGCGTCGTCACGTCGCAGGCGACGCGCACGGCGACGCCCCGCGCCGGGAAGGGCGCGAGCTCGGCGAGCGCCTCGACGGCGCCGAGCCCGCCGTCCGTCGCGGCGGAGCCGCCGACTCCGACCAGGATCTCGCGCGCGCCCGCCTCGATCGCCGCCGCGATCAGCTCGCCGGTGCCGCGCGTCGTCGCCCGCAGCGGGTCGTTCGCCTCCGCCCCGCCGGCGAGCGCGAGGCCCGAGGCGCGCGCCATCTCGACGACGGCCCGCCCGTCCTCGAGCCGCCAGCCCGCCTGCACGGGCGTTCCGAGCGGCCCGGTGACGACCGTGGTGCGATTGGGGCCGCCGAGGGCGTCGAGCGTACCCTCACCACCGTCGGCGAGTGGCAGCTCCCGCGCGGTCCAGCCCGCGGCCTCGGCCCCGGCGGCGATCGCGCGGGCGGCCGCGGGCGCGGCGATCGAGCCGCGGAACTTGTCGGGCGCGGCGACGAGGTGCACTATCAGGCGACGTACGGGATCGTCTGCGGGCCTTCCGGCAGGACGCAGACGCGGGCGCCGTTCCCACGGGCGGCAAGCGCCTCCGCCACCGTCTCGCTCACGTCCGCCGTCTGCTCGAGGTGTGCCTCGCGAAGCTCGGCGTCGGAGAGGAACGACGTGTGCACGACGACGCGCGCCTGCGACTGGATGCGGGCCTGGATCTGCACCTGCCACTGGTCGGGCGCCGTCTCGTCGCGCGCGGCGATCGCGTCCAGGAGCTCCCGGGGCGAGGAGGCCGAAGCGAGCTCCCTCCGGTAGGAGCCGTGGTCGGGGAAGCCGTCACGGCACTCGGCGGCGCAGACGATCAGCCCGCCGGGCTTCACCACCTCGGCGGCCGCGGCCATGCCCTTGACCGACTGGTAGAGGTTCTGGTCGAGCGGGAAGCCGGAGCCGGAGGTGACGACGACGTCGAAGCGTCCCGGCACCGGCCGCATCGCCACCTGGCGCGCGACCGCGCAGGCGGCCCGGTGCTCGGCGAGCAGCTCGCCGCCGAAGGCGCGCACGATCCGCTGGCCGGCGTCGAGGATGACGTCGAGGGCGAAGTCGACGCCGGTGGCGGCGGCGATCGCGCGCACGTCGTCGTGGACCGGGTTGCCCTCGGTCACGCCCCACCGGGCGCAGGGGTGGCCGATGCGGGCGGCGTCGTGCAGCGTCAGCGTCGTCTCGAGGGCGGCGAGCCCCGGCGCGACCATCTTCGGCCCGCCCGAGAAGCCGGCGAAGAAGTGGGGCTCGACGAAGCCGGTGGTGATGCGGACGTCGGCGTCCAGCCAGAGGCGGTCGAGCCATACCGGCACGCCCGCTCCGAGCCGCCCCACCCAGGCGAGCGAGGAACGGTCACGCGCGTCGTGGTTGACGACGCGCACGGCGTCGACGACGTCGTCGCCGAGCATGGCGCGGAGCTCCTCGTCGGTGTTCGGGCGGTGCGTCCCGGTGGCGACGAGGATGGTCACGTCCTCGACGCGGACGATCCCGTCGAGCTCCTCGAGGAGGGCGGGCACGACCACGCGCCGCGGCTGCGGGCGCGTGCCGTCGCAGACGCTGATCGCCACCGTCTGGCCGGGCTCGACGAGCTCGCGGAGCGGCGGCCCTGCCACGGGGCGGCGGAGCGCCTCGCGCACGGCGGCGGCCGGATCGGCTGCGGGTGGGGGATGGGCAGGGCGGACGACGGTGGCGTCGTCCGGCACGTCCACCGGCAGAACGCCGCTCCCGTACGCGAGCTCGACCCTCACGGCGACCACATCATCGCTCAGCGCCACATCGTCGCCGGCCGGTGCCTGGGACGTGGCGTTCCGTGATACCCTACAGGGGTATGAAGGAGCTGGTCTACTCCGTCCCGGGCATGAGCTGCGAGCACTGCACGCGGGCGGTCGCGCGCGAGGTCGGTGCGCTGCCGGGCGTCGACGCGGTCGACGTCGACCTCGAGACGAAGCTGGTCGTCGTCCGCGGCGAGGCCGTGGAGGACGCCGCCATCCGCGCCGCGATCGCCGAGGCGGGCTACGAGGCCGCCTGATGGCGCCGGCGGGCGAGCGCCAGGCCGAGCGCGAGCGCAAGGAGGTCGTGCTCGACCTCGGCGGGATGACGTGCGCGTCGTGTGCCGCCCGCATCGAGCGCAAGCTGAACCGGCTCGAGGGAGTCGAGGCGACCGTCAACTTCGCCACCGAGCAGGCGACGGTGCGCTGCGACCCGTCCGTCTCGCTCGACGCGCTCGTCGGCGCGGTCGAGTCCGCGGGCTACGACGCCCGGCCCGCCCGGCCGGCGCACGAGGCGCGCGGGCACGAGGGCCACCTCCACCACGACGAGCCGGCGATGGTGCTCGCCCGCCGGCTCGGCCTCGCCACCGTGCTGACCGTCCCGGTGGCGCTGCTCGGCATGGTGCCGTCGCTTCGCTTCGCCGGCTGGGAGTGGGCGGCGCTCGCGCTCTCCACCCCGGTCGTCTTCGTCGCCGGCTCCGGCTTCCACCGCGCCGCCTGGCGGAACGCGCGCCACCTGGCCGCGTCGATGGACACGCTCATCTCGATCGGCACGCTGGCGGCCTGGACGTGGTCGGTCGTCGTCCTCGCCGCCTCGCTCGACACGGACACGTACTTCGAGGTGGCCGCCGTGGTCACCACGCTGATCGTGCTCGGGCGCTTCCTGGAGGCCCGCGCCAAGAGCCGCTCGTCGCAGGCCATCCGCGCGCTGCTCGAGCTCGGAGCGAAGGAGGCGCGCGTGCTGCGCGACGGCGAGGAGCGGCTCGTGCCCGCCGACTCGCTCGCCGTCGGCGACCTGTTCGTCGTCCGCCCGGGGGAGAAGGTCGCCACCGACGGTGTCGTCGTCGAGGGGGCGTCCGCGCTCGACCGCTCGCTGCTGACGGGCGAGTCGGTGCCCGTCGAGGTGGGGCCCGGCGAGGAGGTCGTGGGCGCGACGGTGAACACGTACGGACGGCTCGTCGTCCGCGCGACGAAGGTCGGGTCGGACACGGCGCTGCGGCAGATCGCGCGTCTCGTCGAGCGGGCACAGGCGGGGAAGGCGCCCGTGCAGCGCCTCGCCGACCGCGTGTCCGCCGTGTTCGTCCCCGTTGTCCTCGCCGTCGCGCTCGCCACCCTCGCCGGCTGGCTCGCCTTCGGCGGGTCGGCGTCGGAGGCGTTCACGGCGGCGGTCGCCGTGCTCATCATCGCCTGCCCGTGCGCGCTCGGGCTGGCCACGCCGACTGCGCTCCTCGTCGGCACGGGGCGCGGCGCGCAGCTCGGGATCCTGATCCGGGGCCCCGAGATCCTCGAGCAGACGAGACGCGTGGACACGATCGTGCTCGACAAGACGGGAACGGTGACGAGTGGGCGGATGGAGCTCGCCTCGCTCGAGCTCGTGAACGGCGCCTCGCGGCAGGACGTGCTCAGGCTCGCGGGCGCCGTCGAAGCGGCGAGCGAGCATCCGGTCGGCCAGGCGGTGGCGGCTGCCGCGCGCGCCGAGCTGGGGGCGCTGCCGCCGGTCGAGGGCTTCCGCAACCGGCCGGGGGTGGGGGTGGCCGGGGTGGTCGAGGGACGCTCGGTCGAGGTCGGCCGCAGCGACGGTCGCATCGAGGTTGCCTGGGACGGCATCCCACGCGCCCGGCTCGAGGTGCGCGACGCCGTCAAGCCGACGAGCGCCAGCGCGGTCGCCGAGCTGCGCGCGCTCGGCCTCGATCCGGTGCTGCTCACGGGCGACGACCGGGAGACGGCGGAGCGCGTCGCCCGGGAGGTGGGGATCGAGCGCGTGCTCGCCGAGGTCGACCCGGACGGCAAGGCGGCCGAGATCGCGCGCCTGCAGCGGGAGGGGCGGACGGTGGCGATGGTGGGTGACGGCGTCAACGACGCGCCGGCGCTCGCCCAGGCCGATCTGGGGCTGGCGATCGGGACGGGGACCGACGTCGCCATCGAGGCGTCCGACCTGACGCTCGTCTCCGGCGACCTGCGTGCCGCCGCGGATGCCATCCGCCTCGCGCGCAGCACGCTGCGCACGATCAAGGGCAACCTCTTCTGGGCGTTCGTGTACAACGTCGCCGCCATCCCGCTCGCCGTGGCCGGCCTGCTCGACCCGATCGTGGCGGCCGCCGCGATGGCCGCCTCCTCCCTGTTCGTCGTCACGAACAGCCTGCGCCTGCGCCGCTTCCGGACGTCGCGCGAGGAGGGCCGGTGAGCAGCGCCGAGCAGGGCCGCGTCCACGGCTACACGAAGGACAAGGCCGCGCTCGTCAAGCGGCTGCACCGCATCGAGGGGCAGGTGCGCGGGATCGAGCGGATGATCGAGGACGACCGCTACTGCATCGACGTGCTCACGCAGATCGCCGCCGTGACGACGGCGCTCGACAGCCTCGCCTTCCGCATCCTCGACGAGCACGTGAACCACTGCGTGGCAGCGGCGCTCGCGTCCGGGGACGCCGAGCAGGCAGGGGCGAAGAGCCGCGAGCTGCTCGAGGCCGTGCACCGCTTCGCGCGCACGCGCTAGCCGGCTCGGTCGGCGAGCGCGTGCGGGCTTCCCGCGCCGGCGCCGCGTCAGTCTCGATCGATGGTCGCTCCGGACGGCGCCAGCGCGTACCACTGCGCGCCGAACGCCTTGACGCCCTCGCCGTTCGTCTGCCCCGGCCTCGTGTCCTTCAGGAACGTGTACAGAGGGTGACCCTTGTAGGTCACCTGCAGCTTGCCGTCCTTGCGCTTCGTCGTGCCGAGGAGCGAGGCCTTGATGCCCGGCCCGGCGATGGGCTTGCCGGCGGTGAGGAGCGGCGGCCAGAAGACGGCGCACTTGCCGTAGCAGACGCTGGTGCGGCCGTGGTCGGCGCGGAACAGGTACAGGGTATGGCCGCGGCGGTCGGCGACCACCCGCCCGAGCGCCTTGGTCTTCTCGACCTTCAGCTCGGCGGTCGTGGTCGCCGCCGGCGCGAGCGCACTCGCGACGGCGGCGGCGCAGCCGGCGGCGAGCACGGCCTTCACGAGATGCATCACGTACCTCCTGTCGGGACGCGGACACCCCGCTCTACGGCCGTTTCGCGAACGCGGTTTTGCGCTCAGCCGCGGGTCCAGCCGCGCGCGTCGACCGGCCAGACGTCGACCACCTCGCCCGACTCGACGACGAGCATCCGCTCGTGGAGGTTGACGGTCGTGCAGGCGTGATTGGGCACGACGCGCAGGCGGGACCCGAGCGGCAGCTGGATCGGCTCGGGAGAGGTGACGACGGCGTGCTCCTCGTACAGGCGCTCCACGGTCAGCTCCGGATGGCCGGCGACGAGGCCGAACCCGCGTGAGCGGGCGGTCAGTCGTTCCGCGGCCAGCGCCTTCGACCCGCTGTCGAGGATCAGCCGGCGAGGATCGGGTCGTGCCAGCACCGTTGCGAGCACCGACAGCGCACAGCGGTCCGCCGACACGACGCCGAGGGCGACCTGCGTCGCGTCGTAGAACACGTAGTTGCCGGGACGGATCTCGGTGATCGGTCCGGCGTCGGCCAGTGCGTGCGCCGTGGGGGTGGTGCCCGCGCTGCGCACGGCGGTTTCGATGCCGAGCGCCGCCAGCGCCTGCGCCGTGTCGCCGAGCGCGTCTCGCTCGTCCGCGGCGGCGGCTTCCACCCCGGCCTCGTCCGCGGCCGCGTAGGCATGGCCGCCGAAGGTCATGAGGCCGTCGAAGAGGGCGGCGCCGAACGACCTCGTGGCCTCGGCGACCAGGCGAGCCGTGACTGCTCCCGGTGCCGTTCCGCAGCGGTGCACGCCGCAGTCGACCTCCCACAGATACCGGATGCTGGAGCCGGCACGTCTGCACGCCTCGTCCAGCAGCGCCACCGTCTCGAGCCCGTCGACGACGACGCGGAGGCTTGCCCTCGACGCGAGCCGCGGCAGCGCCTCGAGCCGCCACCGGCCGACCGGCGGCTGCGCGAGCAGCAGGGCGTCGAAGCCGACGTCGGCGAAGCGCTCGGCCTCGTGCAGCGTGGAGACGGTCAGCCCGGCCGCGCCGCGGGCTCGCTGCAGCCCGGCGATCCGCAGCGACTTGTGGGTCTTCGCGTGGGGCCACAGCTCGACTCCGAGCGCGTCGGCCCGCGTGGCCATCCCGACGACGTTGTCGCGGAGCACGGCGCCGTCCACGACGAGCGCGGGCGTGATCGCGTTCTCCAGGGTCGGGAGCCTCACCGTCGCTCCGCCTCCGGGACCGGTGAGAGCTCCGCCAGCGCCAGCACCGGCTCGAGGCCGGGAACGCCCTCGGTCGCTCCCGTGGCGGTGGTGGCGAGCGCCCCCGCCGCGTTCGCGAGCAGCGCGGAGCGCTCGAGCGTCCAGCCGCGGAGCTTGCCGTACAGGAGCCCGGCGACGAAGGCGTCGCCCGCGCCGGTGCCGTCGATCGCGACGACGGCGTGTGGAGGGACGTATCCCTCGAAGCCGTTCCCGGAGACGTAGGCGCCGCCTTCCCCGAGCTTGATCGCCACCTCGCGGGCGCCGCGGGCACGGAGCCATGCCGCGGCGCGCTCCGGCCCGCGCTCGCCCGAGATGCCGCCGGCCTCGGCGAGGCTGGCCGCGAGGAGGTCGAGATGGGGCAGGCAGGGGTGGATCCGCTCCCAGCGTCCGCTCGCGTCGAACGCCGTGTCCAGCGAGGTGACGAGCCCGCGCCGCCGCGCCTCCCGCAGCAGGGCAGCCGTCGGCTCGCCGTCGAGCGCCGGCATGAGCAGCGCGCCGGCGACGTGGAGGGCGCGCGCGGCGAACAGCCTGTCCCGGTCGAGGTCGGCCAGCCGCAGGTCGCCGTTCGCCCCCGTGGCGTGCAGGAAGGTGCGCTCCCCCACCGGGTCGACGAGCACGACCGTCGCCGAGGTCGGCGACCGCCCGCGGATCACGGCCGTCGTGTCGAGGCCTCGCTCGCGCATGAGCCGGAGCAGGAAGCGCCCGAAGGCGTCGCGGCCGACCTTGCCGGCGATCGCCACCGTGAGCCCGAAGCGGGCGAGGATCGTGCCGGTGTTGAGCGCGCAGCCACCCCCGTGGAGCGAGACCTCGTCCATCAGCGCCACGGCGCCGCGGGGCAGCCGGCGGACGGGCCGTGCGATGGTGTCGGCGACGACGATGCCGAGGCAGACGACGTCGGGCAACGAGCTCAGCCTTCCCGGCGGGCCCGAGCCGGCCCTCGCTCAGGCCATGTGGATCTCGACGTCGTCTGCCACTCCCCCCAGGAGCGTGTAGTCGGTCGGCGCGGTCTGCAGGATCGAGCCCGGAACGAACTCCGAGACCGGGCCGTGGGCGACGAGCCGGGCGATGAACCGTTGCCACGAGCACCCGCCGCCGAGATCGCCGTCGAGCCAGAAGCTGCGATGGGCGGCGCCGAGGATCTCGCGCGGCCCGATCGTGTTCGCCCGCGGCGGCACCCACGACCAGTCGCCGCCGAAGGAGTGCAGGGCGTTCTGCATGATCGTCATCGGGTGCAGCTCGACGAGGCGCGGCCCGGCCTGCTTGTACGCCTCCAGGTCGCCCGCGAACTCCTCGCCGAGGTGCGCCTCCCAGAAGGCGATGTGGCCGCACCAGCCGATCCCGCCGTAGCAGACGTCCGCGCCGCCGAGCTCCTCGATGCGGGCGCCGTAGTCGGGGAGCGCCTCGCGTGTCGGGAAGTGGATCTGCTGCTCGGGTGGCCGCAGCTCCTCGTCGACGAGGCCGAAGAAGCGGTCGCGCATTGCCCGCTGGAAGGAGCCGGGCCAGCTGGCGGGCGCGGTGTCGCCGTCGTCGTTCGCGTACTCGTCCATGTTGAACGTGTGCACATGGGCAAGCGACAGGCGCTCCTCGTTGATCATCCTCGCCGCGATCGCGTACTGCGGCATCGGACCGACCGGCAGGATCGCGACGAAGGGACGGCCCTCGTCCCGGGCCTCGCGGATGCGGTCGACGAGGTCGCGCGCGAACGCGGCGTAGAAGGCGTCCTTGTCGTCGATGATGCGGATGCGGAAGTCGGGGTTCGGGTGCACGGTCAGCTCGTGGCGGGAGATCCGTCGGACACGCTCGCACTCCTGCCGGTCGCGGAAGCTGATGAAGCGGGCGAGCCCGTACTCGAACGCACCGTGCGTTGCCACGTGTCCTCCTTCTCTCTCAGGGGAGCAGCCGGCGGGTCGTAGCCCGCAGCCAGGTGAGGCAGGGCCTGAACGCCTCGGCGTAGGTGGCTCCGCACTGCTGGCCCCGGAAACGCGTCGTCGTGCGCATCTGCTCGACGATGTCGACGCCGTCGTGGTCGCGCAGCCAGGTGAGCTGGCTCGCATGCGCCTCGAGCATCGCCACCTTCGTCTCGAACGTGCTGCCGACGTCGACGTACTCGACCGGCTGGAAGCCGACCCCCATGATCGTGTCCATGTAGGAGATCGGCGTCACCAGCGGGTGCGGCGGCCGCTGCGTCTCGTACAGCGGAAGGGTTGCGTAGAAGCTGCACTCGAACACGAGCTTCGATGTCTCGTTGTGGTCGCCCATGTAGTCGTTCGGGTCGTGCGTGATGATCAGGTCGGGACGGGCGTCGCGTACGAGGTCGACCATGGCATGCCGCTGCTCGGGGTCGGCGGCGTTGACCTCGGCGTCGCGAATCCCGAGCGTGACGTGCTCGGCGCCGCAGATCTCCGCCGCCCGCCGCGCTTCTCCGGCGCGGGTGCGCGCCGTCTCCTCCGCCGTGTGCTCGAAGCTGCCGCGGTCGCCCCTAGCGACGTTGCACATGACGACCTCGTGCCCCTCGCGCACGAACCGCGCCAGCGTCCCTCCGCAGAGGATCTCGAGGTCGTCCGGATGCGCGCCGACGGCGAGAACTCTCACACGCTCTGCGCTCCGGCGAGATCGAACAGCCTCTCCTCCACCGTCTGGAGCGCGAGGCGCAGCGCGCCCAGGGCGACCCCGCCGTCAGCGAGCTCCGACAGGACGACACGCGGCGCCACCGGCACGAGCTCGGTGATCCGCCGCTCGAGCGGCACGAGCAGGCTGCGGCCGGCCCGCGACAGCCCGCCGCCGACGATCACCGTCGAGGGGTTGAGCACGACGACCGCGGCGGCGATCCCCTGTGCGAGCCGCTCGACCAGCTGGTCGACGATTCGCTGGGCGGTCCCGTCGCCCTCCGACGCGACCGCGAACACGAGCTCCGCGTCGATCGCTTCCGGGTTGCCGGCGGCGCGCTCCAGCAGGGCGCCGCCGTCGCCGGCGGCGACTGCTTCCCGGGCCAGCCGTGCGAAGGCGGCCCCGCCGGCAGCATGCTCGAACGGCCCCAGTCCGTCCGGTGCCGGCTCGGCGGAGAAGAGCGGAACATAACCGATCTCGCCGGCCGCTCCACTGGCGCCGCGGTAGACCTCGCCTCCGATGAGGACGCCCCCGCCGATGCCGACGCCGAGCTGCACGAAGAACGCGTCGGTGATCGTTCGCGCTGCGCCGCGCCAGCGCTCGGCCAGGAGCGAGAGACGAACCTCGTTCTCGACCAGCACGGGGCAACCGAAGGAGCGCTCGAGGGTCGGGCCGAGCTCGATCCCTTCCCAGTCGCCGAGCTGCGGCGCGAGGGTGATGCGCCCGGAGTCGCGATCGACGATGCCCGGTGTGCCGACGCCCGCCGCCATCAACCCGTCGGGTCGGAGGCCGGCGGCGTCGATCACCCTGCGCGCCGCGTCCTCGACCAGCCCGATCAGCGCCTTCGCGCTCCGGCGGTCGCGCCCCGCCGTCTTGCGGCGCTCGGAGGCGAGCACCTCGCCGTCGAGGTCGGCGACGAGCGCGAGCACCTTGTCGGCGCCGACATCGATCCCGAGCACGTGGCCGAGGTCGCTGCGGAAGGACAGCAACCGTGCGCGGCGGCCCGGCCGGCGCGGCCGTCCCTCGCCGTCGCCGACCTGCTCGCGCACGTAGCCCGACGTGAGCAGGAACTCGACGACGTCGTTGACGGTCGGCTTGGACAAGCCCGTCCTCCGCGCCAGCTCTGCGCGCGAGAGCGGGCCCTCGCCGCGGATGGCGCGGAGGACGGCGACCGAGTTCAGACGACGCAGCAGGCTCGGTGATCCTCGCGGAAGGGCGGCGGACATTGACTCGGATTTCAGAGGATGTTAGAAAGCTTTCCTAACAGATTGCCGCCTCACCTTCAATAGCCGTGAGACCGCTCGATCGCTCCCGGTTCGACCACGTCGGCCTGATCACCGAGAGACAGCAGCCGGGCGAGAGCTGGGTGGAGGCGACGCGCGTGTGGGTGACGAGCCCGCGGGCACATCCGGGGAACGTCGAATGGCTCCGCTACGAACCCGACTCCCCCGTCACCGGCCCGCTCCGGACGGAGCCCCACGTCGCCTACCGCGTCGACGACGTGCGGCAAGCGATCGAGGGGTGCGACGTGCTCGCCGAGCCGTTCGACGTGGGGAACGGATTCCTCACGGTGGCGTTCGTCGAGCTGGACGGGGCCGTGGTCGAGTTCATGCAGTACGCGAACCCGGAGGAGGAGGGATGGTTCTCGTGACGGCGGCGGAGGCGTCGGCGAGCGGGAACGGCCGGCCAGTGCGGCTGCGCGCCGTTCGGGCGACCAAGGTGTACGAGACGCGGACGGGGCTCGTGCGTGCGCTCGAGGACTTCACGCTCGACATCGCGCAGGGTGAGCTCGTCTGCATTCTCGGGCCGAGCGGGTGCGGCAAGACGACGCTGCTGTGGGCGATGTCGGGGCTGCACGCGCTGACGAGCGGTCACATCCTGCTCGACGGAGCTCCGGTGGTCGGGCCGCGGCCGCATCAGCTCGGGATGATGTTCCAGGATGCGAACCTGCTCCCGTGGCGCAACCTGCGCAAGAACATCGAGTTCCCGTTCGAGATCAAACGGAAGCCAGTCGACCACGAGCGCATCGGCAGCCTCCTCACCCAGGTGGGGCTCGCAGGCTTCGAGCACGCGTTCCCGCGCGAGCTGTCCGGCGGCATGCAGCAGCGCGCGTCGATCGTCCGCGCGCTCGCGCAGGACCCCGACGTCCTGCTCATGGACGAGCCCTTCGGCGCCCTCGACGCCTTCACCCGGGACGAGATGAACCTGCTCCTCCTGCGGCTGTGGGCCGAGAGCGGGAAGACGATCGTGTTCGTCACCCACAACATCAGCGAGGCCATCTTCCTCGCCGACCGCGTCGTCGTGATGACGCCGCGGCCGGGCCGGCTCGCGCGGGTCTTCGACATCGACCTGCCACGACCGAGGACGATCGAGATGACCTTCGAACCCGGCTTCATCGCTCTGATCCAGCAGATCAAGTCGGTCGTCGAGGCCGATCATCACGCGGTCGAGGTCACGTGAGCGAGATCCCCTCGGAGCTCCGGGACGAGATCCCGACGTTCGGCGACACGTCGCCGAGCCGCGCTGCGAAGGGGCCGCTCGACTGGAGCGCGCTCACCTCGTTCCAGGGGGCGCGCTCGGCGCTCGAGATCACCGTCCTGGTCGGCCTGTTCGCGGCCGTTTTCTTCCTCCTCCAGGGGATCCTGTCGTGGACGGACACGCCGACCTACGTCTTCCCGAAGCCGATCGACACGGTGCGGACGTTCGCGGAGGATTTCACGAGCACCGAGATCCACGCCTTGAAGGTGACTGCGATCGAGTTCCTGGCGGGGCTCGCAATCGGCTCGACGGTGGGTCTGATCCTGGCGGCGCTCCTGACGCAGCGACCGTTCGCCGAGAAGGTGATCGCGCCGTACGTCCTCATCATGGTGACGACCCCGATGCTCGCCTTCGTGCCCTTCCTGCGGTTGAAGATGGGCTTCGGTCTGTGGCCGCTCATCATCGCCGTGGCGCTCGCTTCCGGGCCGATGGTGATGATCAACGCGGCCACCGGGTTCCGGAGGACCGACCTCGCCAAGATCGCGCTCGCCCGCTCCTACGGCGCGAACACGTTCCAGGTGTTCGCCAAGATCCGCTTCCCGCTGGCGCTGCCGATGATCATCGTCGGCTACATGGTCGGGTCGATCTTCGGTCTACTGACCGCGATCGGCGGGGAGATGGTGGCAGCGAGCGAGCAAGGCGGGCTCGGCAAGGACCTCGTCTACTACTCGTCGCTCGCGAGGATGCCCGAGTTCGGGGCGACGATCCTGATCATCGCCATCCTCGGCCTCCTCATCTACGTCGTCTTCTACCTCGTCGGCAAGCGATGGGCGAGCTGGCAGGCATGACCACGGGTGCCACCCCGGTGAACGCGGACGCCGGGCGAGACCAGGGGGGATCCTCGACAGAAAGGAAGGGAAGGGCATGCACGACCCCGTAGAGCCACAGGGCACCGCGCTCACCCGCGCGGAGCTGCTCAAGCGGGCTGCCGTGGCCGGCGCGGGCCTCTCCGCGCTCTCGAGCGTGGGAGTCGCCAGCGCCGTCGCGGCCGACACGGCGACGCAGACGGTGCGGTGGATCTCGCCGCGCGGAACCCTCGACGTCATGGACGACTTCAACCTGTGGGTGCCGGTGAAGATGGGTTACTACAAGGCGCTCGGCATCGACGCGAAGCTGATCGCCGGCCCCATCGGCGACGCGCTCGCGACGACGAAGTTCGTCGCGCAGCACCAGGCGGACATGGGCTATCCGTCGCCCGGCGTCCTTACGGCCTCGATCGACAGCGGCATCGGTGTCAAGTCGATCTGGGACATGATCTCCGGACAGGTCTTCGACTTTGCCCTGCCGCTGAACAGCACGATCACGAGCGTGAAGCAGCTCAAGGGCAAGAAGATCGCGCTCGGCAGCGCCGGCTGGAGCACGATCGTCGATCCGATCCTCGTCGAGGCGGGGGTCGACCCGAAGTCGGTGACCTACGTGAATGCCGGCAACCAGTGGGCGCAGGCCGTCGAGAGCGGTCAGGCCGACGCCGGCCTTGCCTGGGAGGGCCTGCGTGCTCAGTGGGCGGGCCAAGGCCTGAAGCTCAAGTACCTGATCGGGACGACGTTCTCGAAGCAGCCGTCGAACGTCTACGCCGTCCGCGCCGACGACCTGAAGGACCCGGCGAAGGTCGACCTCTACACCCGCTTCCTGCAGGGTGTCGTCATGGGGCTCGAGTTCGCCCGTGCGAACCCGCGCGCCGCCGCCCAGATCACCTACTCCGCCCGGCCGGCGCTGCAGAAGTCGCTCAAGCCGCAGGCGGCGTACGACTCCTTCCTCGAGCTCGCGCACGCGTACGGGACGTCGCACCGTGCCGGGAAGGGCTGGGGCTGGAACTACCCGGCGGGTTGGGCGAGCTACCTCGGGATCGTCCACAAGCTGGGCCAGACGAAGAAGCTGCTCAAGGTCGGCGACGTGATCACGAACGACCTCGTCGTCGCGGCCAACAAGAAGGCGGACAAGGCCCGAGCCATCGCCGATGCGAAGGCGTTCAAGCTGAACGCGACCTGGCGGAAGGTCAACCCGCGAAAGCCCGTGATCTAGACGGGCTGTGAGTCGAGCGAGGCGGCGGCGTCCGGCTCCTGAGCCGACGCCGCCGCCGACACCGGAGGAAGGGCATGCCGAACCCGCTGGCAGGGCACACGAACTCCTACCACACGTACGGCCACGACGATGCGCTCCGGGGCATCGCCGCCGCCGGATATCGCTACGTCGAGCTCACCGCCGTCCCCGGGTGGACGGAGCACGTCGACCTGGGTACCCCGCCCGCCGAGGTGCGGCGCGCGCTCGAGGCCTACGGGCTCGAAGCCGTCAGCCTCAGCGCGCACTCTGACCTGACGACGAGGGACGGGCTCGAGCACGGGATCAGGGCGGTGCGCTGGGCGGCCGACTACGGTCTTCCGATCGTGAACACGGCCGTCGGGGGTCATCAGTCGGCCGACGAGAACGAGGCCGCGTTCCTCGGCAACGTCGGCCGGCTCGCCGACGCCGCCGAGTCGGCCGGCGTCGTCGTCGCCCTGGAGATCCACGGCGACATCATGGCCTCGAGCGACGTCACCATCCCGCTGCTCGAGCGAGTCGGGCGAGAGTCGATCAAGGTCAACTACGACACGGGGAACGTCGAGTTCTACGGCGGCATGCGGGCGGTCGACGACTTGCCGAAGATCGCGCCGTACCTCGCGCACGTCCACCTGAAGGACACGGCGGGCGGCAGGGGGAACTGGAACTTCCCGGCGCTCGGGGACGGCGTCGTCGACTTCGCCGAGGTGCTCGCCATCCTCGGGCGGGCGGGCTATCGCGGGCCGTACTCCGTGGAGCTCGAGTTCCAGGGCGAGCCGTGGCCGCCGCTCGAGGAGGTCGACGACGCGATGCGCCGCTCGCACGAGCATCTGACCGCGCTCGGGCTCTCGTAAGGCGATGGCCCGTTCGCTGTACATGCCGGAGATGACGAACCTCCAGGTCCGCGAGTACCTGGAGCGAGGCGGTCGCTGGGTGATCGTCCCCGTCGGATCGACGGAGGATCACGGGGATCACGGGCCGCTGTGGACCGACGTCTACATCCCCATCGAGGTCGCGAAGCGTGCAGCCTCGGAGCTGGACGCCCTGGTCGGCCCGCCGGTGCCATTCGGGCTCGCTCACGACCACCGCGGTGCGCACGGCGTCGTCCATGTCCGGCTCGACACGTTCGTCTCGCTGCTCCGGGACGTGTGCACCTCGCTCGCCCAGGCCGGCTTCTCGCGCATCGTTCTCCTGAACGGCCACTACGTGAACTCGTGGGCGATGTCGTACGCCGTGGCGCAGTTCTTCGACTCGCTGCCCGAAGGGACGCGGGTCCTCCCCTTCCCCTACTGGCAGGCGCTGCCGCCGGAACGGGCGGCGGAGTACCTGTCTGGGACGGCCGGGCTGCACGCGAACGTCGGCGAGACGTCCGCCGTGCTGGCCATCGACCCGGGGCTGTGCGACATGGAGCGCGTGCGCGACTTCACTCCCGATCTGGGCGAGCTGCGCACGAACCCGTTCGCGCTGCTCGATCCGCTCTTCCAGTCCACGCCGGGCTCCTTCTGGACGCTGCTCGAGGCAGGCGGCGGCGTCTGGGGATCGCCGAGCGAAGCGACCGCCGAGAAGGGCGAGCAGTTCCTCTCCTGGGCGGCCGAGGCCGTCGTGAACCTTCTCCGCGACATGGAGGACGTGCACGACCGGCTGGAGCACGGGTACCGGCGGACACCGGGCGATGCCGCACGCTGAGCTCGACGCGCGCCGCGACGACCGGGCGCACGGCGACGGCGTGGAGGCGCGTTGACGGTCACCGTCGCGATCCTCGGCGGCGGCTTCATGGCCTCGGCCCACGCCGCGGGCTACCGGGCGCTCGGCGAGCGCG
Organism: Gaiellaceae bacterium; assembly: GCA_035652235.1. GTDB lineage: Bacteria > Actinomycetota > Thermoleophilia > Gaiellales > Gaiellaceae > PALSA-612. The sequence continues at coordinate 45,379 of DASREE010000037.1, forward strand.
CTCGGGTCAAGTGGGTCGCCTCGCACACGTCGGACAGGGCGCGCCGCGTCGCCGAGAGCGTCGGCGCCGAGCTCACCTCCGATCTCGACACGGCGATTCGCGACCCCGAGGTGGACGCCGTCGACATCTGTCTGCCGACCCCGCTGCACCGCGAGAGCGCCGAGCGTGCGCTGGCTGCGTCCAAGCACGTCTTCCTGGAGAAGCCGATCGCGCTCACGCTCGCGGACGCCGAGGCGATCGGGTCGGCGGCGCAGGCGAGCGGCAGGATCCTGATGGTCGGCATGGTGCTTCGCTTCTGGCCGGAGTACGTCGAGCTGCGGCGCCGCGCCGCGGCCGGCGAGCTCGGCGCCCTGCGCGCCGTGTCCACGTTCCGGCTGTCTCCTCCTGCCGACTGGAACGAGTGGATGGCCGACCGCTCCCGGTCCGGCGGCACGGCCGTCGACCTGCTCGTCCACGACTTCGACCAGATGAACTGGCTGCTCGGCGCGCCGGTCGCGGTGCACGCGACCGAGCCCGCCCCGGGTCACGTGCAGGCGCTCGTCGAGTACGAGGGGGCGTCCGGGCTGGCCGAGGGGAGCATGCGCATACCGAGCTCGTATCCCTTCTCGAGCCTGATCCGCGTCCTCGGGGAGGACGGGGTCGCGGAGTACGCGTTCTCGGCTGCGCCCGTCGAGGGCGAGGGCAACATCGGCGCCTCGTCGTCGGCACGCGGGCTCCGGCTGCACCGGGCGGGTGAGGAGGCCGTGACCGTGCCCGTCGAGAGCGCTGACCCCTGGGGCCCGGAGATCGCGGCGTTCGTCGACTGCCTCGAGCGCGGACGGCCGCCCGACCAGGGAACCCCCGAGCAGGCGACGCTTGCGCTCCGCGTCTCGCTCGCCGCCGTCCGCTCCCTCGCGAGCGGGCGCCCGGAGACCGTGTGACGAGCGCGGCGCTCGATCCGTTGCTCGCGCGGATCGACGCGCTGCGAGACGACGCGGTCGGGCTGCTGCTCGAGCTCGTGCGGACGAACAGCGTCAACCCCGCCTTCGCCGGAGTCGTGCGCGAGGACGTGATCGGCGGCGAGACGAGGGCGAACGAGATCCTACGCGAGCGCTACGAGCAGGCCGGGCTCGAGACGCACTGGGTCGCCGTCGATCCCGAGCGGAAGAACCTCGTCGGCGTCCGCCGGGGACAGGGCGGCGGCCGCTCGCTGGCGCTGAACGGCCACGTCGACACCGTGCCGCCGGTCGAGTCCGAGCGGTGGACGAACGGCAGCCCGTGGAATGCGCAGCTCCGCGACGGCCGGGTGGTGGGACTCGGGGCGACGGACATGAAAGGCTCCGACACTGCGATGTGGCTCGTGGCGCAAGCGCTCGCGGACGAAGGGGTCGAGCTGGCCGGCGACCTCCTGCTCCACTCCGTCATCGGGGAGGAGACGATGCAGCACGAGCTCGGCACGACCGCGGTGCTCGAGGCGGGCTTCGGCGCGGACGCCGCGATCGTGACCGAGCCGACGTCGATCCCGCAGCCGCTCACCGTCTCGCCGGTCGCCGCCGGCAACTGGTACTTCCGGATCCACGTCGATGGCAAGGCGACCCACTGCGGGAACCGGGCGCTCGCCATCCGCCCCGGCGGCCCGGGCGACGCGATCGGCGTGAACGCGCTCGAGAAGGCGCTCCGGATCGTGCTCGCGCTGCAGGACCTCGAGCTGCAGTGGGGCCTGACGAAGAGCCATCCCTCCTTCATGCCCGGCTTCTTCTCCCTGCTCCCGGGTGTCTTCCGCGCCGATCCCGGCCTCGACGTCCCCTTCTACTTCCCGAGCCGCGCGGAGATCGCCTACTCGCTGTGGTACCCGCCCGACGAGCCCGCCGACGCCGTCCGCGCAGAGGTCGAGGAGCACGTCCTGACGGCCTGTCGCCTCGACTCGTGGCTGCGCGAGCACCCGCCCCGTTTCGAGTGGATCAACAACTGGCCTGCGGCGGCGACGCCGTGGCAGCACCCGCTCGTCCAGACGATGGTGCGCGCCCACGCGGACGTCGCGGGCGTGGAGATCCCGCCGCCCAGCCCGCAGCACCCGGTCGCCTTCGGCGCCGCCTCCGATGCCTCGTTCTACGAGGCGGCGGGGATTCCGAGCGTCGTCTTCGGTCCCGGCGACCTCCGCGTCGCGCACTGCCGGGACGAGAGCGTGGACGTGGGCGAGGTGCTGGCGGCGGCACGCTCGCTTGCCGCCTGCGTCGTGGAGTGGTGCGGTGTTGCGTAGGCCGTGGCAGGTGGTGGTGGAGGCGCTCGAGGCAGAGCAGGTCGAGGTGGTGTTCGGGCTGCCGGGAAACCCGCAGCTGCTCTACAACGACCTGTACGGCAGCGCCGTCCGGCCCGTCCTCGTGCGCATGGAGACGTCGGCCGTGTTCATGGCCATGGCGTACAGCCGGGTGTCCGGCCGCGTGGGCGTCGTCCACGCGAGCCCGGGACCCGGCGTCGCGAACCTCGTCCCCGGGCTCCTCGAGGCGTTCTTTGCCTGTGCGCCGCTCGTCTGCGTCGTCTCCGCGGCCAGCCGGCGCGACGAGGGCATGGGCGGCTTCCAGGACACGCCGTCGCTCGAGATGGTCCGTCCGATCACGAAGTGGGCCGTGCGGGTCGACCTTCCGGAACGGACGGCATGGACGATCGCGCGGGCCTTCGCGCTCGCGCGGAGCGGCCGCCCCGGCCCTGTGTTCGTCGAGATCCCGGCCGACGTGGCAGGGATGGCGGCGGAGATCCCCGCGTACCGGCGGCCGCTCGCCGGCCTGCGAGCGGCGGGCGACCCCGAGGCCGTGGCACGCGCTGCCGCCCTCCTCGCCGCGGCCGAGCGGCCCGTCGTGTGGGCGGGGGGCGGTGTCGGCCTCGCGGGGGCTGAGGCGGCGCTCGTCGCCCTGGCCGAGCGGCTCGACGCGCCGGTCGTGACGACGCCGAGCGGGCGGGGCTCGATCTCGGAGGAGCACCGGCTGGCGTTCGGGCTCGTCGGCCTCTACCGCACCGAGTCGAGCGCCCGACCGGTCGACGAAGCCGACGCGGTCCTGTACGTCGGCACGCGCCTGGAGGAGTTCCAGACGGGGCTCGGTCGCTATCTCCCGCCGCGGGCGCGCGTCGTCCAGGTCGACGTTGACCCGGGTGAGATCGAGCGCGTGGCTGTAGCGGACGTCGCGATCGTGGGCGACGCACGGCTCGTCCTCGGGCAGCTCGCGGCAGCGGTGCCGCCGGTCGCCGGCCGGCCCTGGACGGCACGTCTCGCCGCCTTCCGGGGCGAGTTCGAGGAGCGCGTCGTCGCGGAGTGCGCGCCCGACGGCGGCGAGCTCAAGACCAAGCAGGTCGTGCACGCGCTGAACCGGGCCTTCCCGGAGGGCTTCGTGCTCGCCAACGAGAACGGCGGCCAGGATCTGTGGTCGTACTACTGCCCGTACGTGAAGGTGACGGCGCACCGCGGCTGCGTCGCGCCGGCCGAGCAGACGGCGATGGGGCTCGGCGTCGCGGGAGCGATCGGCGCGAAGCTCGCCCGCCCGGAGGCAGACGTCGTCTGCGTCACCGGCGACGGCGCCTTCCAGATGTTCATGAAGGAGATCCCGACGGCCGTCCAGCACGGCGCGCCCGTGCTCTGGGTCGTGATCGACAACGCCAGCCTGCACTGGGTCAAGTGGATCGCGCGCGCGACCGGCGAGCGCTACCTCGCCGTCGACTTCGAGGCTCAGCCGGACCTGGCCACGGTCGCCGAGGCGTGCGGAGCCTTCGCGGCGCGCGTCGATTCGCCGGACGACCTCGACGCGGCGCTCGGCCGCGCTCGAGCGGCGCTCCGCGAGGGACGTCCTGCCGTGCTCGTCTGCGGCGTCGACACGTGGGACTATCCGCCCGGCTTCGTCGACTTCCACCGTGAGGTGTGGGGCCTTGAGCTCCCGCCGGAGAGGACGATCGCCTGACCTGGATCCAGACCGGATCGTCGATCTGCTTCAAGCCGTACTCGCTCGAGGAGGCGCTGAGCGGCCTGGCCGAGGCGGGGTTCGAGAACGTGGAGATCGGGGCGGTGAAGGGATTCCTCGAGCACCTCGACCCGGATCGGCTCGGCCCTGCCGAGATCGCCGACGCGCGCCGGCTGCTCGACCGACACGGCCTTCGCTGCGTGAGCATGAGCGGGCACGCGCAGCTGCACACCGAGGAGGGGCTTCGGCGGCTGCGCCGGGTGCTCGCCGCCGGCCGCGAGCTTCGCATCCTCGTCCTGAACACGTTCACGGGCGACGCCGCGACGGCGGAGGAGGTGGCGGCGTTCGAGCGCAACGCGCGCTCGCTCGCCGACGAGGCGGAGGCAGCCGGTATCAGGCTGTGCATCGAGACGGACTCGAACCTGATGCCGACGGCCGAGGCGGGAGCGGCGCTCCTCGACCGCATCGGGCACGACTGGATCCAGATCAACTACGACCCCGGAAACGTCGTCTACTACGCCGGCATCCGCCCCGAGGACGACATCGGGAACGCCCTCGACCGCATCGGGCACGTCCACCTGAAGGACAAGCGCGGCGGCAAGGGCGTCCTCGACTTCCCGCCGCTCGGCGAGGGCGAGCTCGACCTCGCCTCGCTCCTCCGCGACCTCAAGGCGTCCGGCTTCGCAGGCCCCGTGAGCATGGAGATCGAGTTCACCGACTACGTCTATCCCGACCGGGCCGCGTGCGTCGAGGCGGCGCGGCGCGGCAAGGCGTACTGGGACGGGCTCGCGCTGTAGCCGAACGCGCAAGGCGCTCTGGTGCCCCGCGCCGCCCTCGACGAGCCGACCTCCGCGCTCGGCGGAAAGCGGGCCGGCGTCCTCCTCCGCCACGTCGTCCAGGCCGCGCTCTAGGCCATCACCTCGTTGAAGGCGTCGATGTACGCCTGCGCGTTCCCCGACGGCCCCTTCAGCGTCATCTTCAGCGGACGCTCCGGGTCGTTGTAGAAGAAGCGGTCCGCCCGCTCCTTGTGGCCTGTGTTGACGAGGATCTTGTATGCCTTCTCGTTGAAGAGGGGGCGACCGTTCGTGAGGAAGTTCTTCGCGATCCAGGGCGCCTGTTCCATCGCGTTGATGAACTTCTCGAAGGAGTTCTGGTTGCGCGACTCTTTCAGCAGCATCTCCGCGTCCATCCAGCCGTACAGGCCTTCTTTCGGGTCGGCAGCCTTGATCAGCGGGCCCTTCGCGTCCTTCACGCGCGCGTCAGTGCCGAGGTTCTCGATCGTCAGCCACGCCGACTCGTCGGTGAGAGCGCGCACCACCTCGGTGTTCTGCGAGACGAGCTTGAGGATGTTCGGCTTCAGCTGCTTGAGGAACGCCTTCGCCCGGGAGATCTCCGCGCTCGTCATGTTGTACGGGTGCTTCGCCCCGGTGGCGAGGCCGCTCATCGCCATCAGGTCGGTCGGCTGGTTCTCGAGCACGATCTTCTTCCGGTACTTCGCGTCGAGAAGCGCGTGGTACGAGTCCGGCTTGGTCTTGACGTACTTCGGGTTGTAGTAGATCTGCAGGCTCGACCAACCGAACGGATAGCCCATCTGGTTGGAGCCTGCCTTCCAGAACGGGACGTCGAGCGCGACCGGGTACAGCTGCTTCGCCACCGGGAACGACTTGATGTCGAACGGCACGATCAGCCCTTCCTTGTAGAACTTCGGCACCCAGAGCGCGTCCTCGGACGAGATGTCCCACGCTCCGCCGCCGCGCTTGACCTTGATGTAGGCGTCGGAGTCGTCGCTGATGAGCTGGACTCTCGCACCGATGCCGGTCTTTCCCTTGACCTTCTGGATCTGGCTCGAGAAGTAGTGATCCGACCACGTCAGCCAGTTGAGCGTCACGCCGCCGACCTGAACCTTTGTCGCGCCCAGCGCCCGCTCCGCCGCGCCGAGCCAACCCGTGGCGGCGACCCCCGCGGCGCCGACCGCACCCGCCGCGAGGAAACCCCGGCGTGTGATCGGACGTTCAAGCTTCTCCATATCTCCTCCTTCGGAGTTGACGGGCCCTGCCTGCGTCCCATCCGACTTGCGCGAGTCGCGGCGAACGTACCATGATGCGGACAACGTGTCCAGCAGCCGGACCGAGACTGTGAGGATCGGCGTCGTCGGCGGCGGGATGATCGCCCAGGCGATGCACCTGCCCCACCTGAACGAGCTGCGGGACCGCTTCGCCGTCGTCGCCCTGGCAGAGCCCTCCGCGACGGTGCGGGAGGCCGTCTGCGCCCGCTTCGCGATCGCCGGGCGCTTCCCCGACTGGCGCAGCCTGCTGGAGAAGACCGCGCTCGACGCGGTGCTGGTGGCCTCACCCGCGGCGACACACGTCGAGGTCGTGCTCGGGGCGCTCGAGGCAGGCCTGCACGTCTTCTGCGAGAAGCCGCTCGCGATCACGCTCGCCGACGTCGACCGGATCGTCGCAGCTCGCGACCGAGCGGGTCGCGTGGTGCAGGTCGGCTACATGAAGCGGCACGATCCGGCCTTCAGGCGGGCGCTCGAGGAGATGCCGGAGTCGGCCGAGCGGCTGCGCTACGTGAGCGTCGTCGTGAACGATCCCGAATGGGTGCCGTACTTCCTGCCGGGCGATGTCGTCCGCGGGACGGACGTCCCGGCCGCGTCGATCGAGGAGACGCGGCGCGTCGAGAGCGAGCAGGTCGAGCAGGCGGTCGGTCGCGGCGACCCGGAGGCCTGCTTCGCGTTCTCGGACGGCTACCTCGGCTCGCTCGTCCACCACGTGAACGTCGTCAACGGCTTCCTCGAGCGGATGGGCGAGCCGTTGCCCGCCCGCGTCGTCGACGGGGCCTGGTGGAATGGCGGCCGCTCGGTCGCAGGCTACTGCGTCCTCGCGAACGGTGCCCGGTGGGACAGCGCGTGGATCCAGCTGCTCGAGACGCGCGAGTACCGCGAGTCGATCCAGCTCTTCTTCGACACGTCCGTGCGGTCGCTGACCTTCCCGTCCCCGTGGCTGAGGATGAGCCCGACGCTGTACGAGCGGCAGGACGCGGACGACTACGCCAACGCCGTGCGGCGCTACCGCTCCTTCGAGGAGGCGTTCCGGCGCGAGCTCGTGCACTTCCACGACTGCTGCGTGGACGGGGCGACGTGCCTGACGCCGCCCGAGCAGGCGCGGATCGACACCGAGCTCCTGACCGACATGTTTCTCGCCGCGGAGCGCAGGCGCAGCGCGGGCGACGCGAGCGCGTGAGGCTGGCGCGCAGGAAGGCTCAGGGGAGCCCGAGCGCCGCTTTCGCCCGCTGCGCAGCCTCGAGAGCCGCGACGGCGTCCTCGACCGTCGCCCCCTCGGCGCCTCCCCTGGCGAAGTCCGCCGCCTGCGCCCGCAGCGCCGCCGCCACGGTCTCGGCGCAGGTGGGCGGGGAGACGAAGTCGAGCCGTTCCGCTCCCTCGAGCCCGACGACCTCGACGCGGCAAGTCTCGCCCGGCGGATGGCGGCGCGCGAGCACGATCGCCGCCGTGACTCCGCCGTCCGTGCGGACGGCCAGCGACACCAGCTCCGGGTCGCCCTCCACCGGCGCGTCCCAGCCGACGCTGCCGGCGACGCCGGTCACCTCCGCCACCTCCTGGCCCGTGAGCCAGCGCAGCTGGTCGAGCTCGTGCACACCCATGTCGACGACGATTCCGCCGCTCGAGCGCGGGTCGCGGAACGCGGACGGAGGCGGTAGCTCGTCGAGCTGCGCACATCCGACGAAGGTGATGCGCCCGAGCCGGCCGCCCAGCACGCGCTCCCGCAAGTCGCGCAGCGCGGGCACGAAGCGCCGCCAGTAGGCGACCTGCAGCCGGATGCCGAGCGCGGCGATCCGGCGTGCCTCCTCGACGGTCAGCCCGCAGGGCTTCTCGCACAGGACGGGCAGCCCGCGCTCTGCGAGTCGCGTCACCACCTCGGCGTGCAGGCGCGTCGGGACGGCGACGAGCGCGCCGTCGACGTCCGGCAGCTCGTCGAGCGTGGCGCGCGGCGCGTCCACCTGCGCGGCGGCCGCGTCGGAAGGGTCGACGACGCATGCGATCTCGACTTCGCGCGAGGATGCGAGCGCGCGCGCGTGGGTCGCGCCCATCCGCCCGGCCCCGACCAGGGCGAGCCGGAAGCTCACCGGACGAGCCGGACGCCCGGGCCGAGCGGGAGCCGGCGGTCGCCGCGGCCGGCGACGACTGCGCCGATCACGCGAGCGCCGCCTCCACGTAGCGGCGGTTGCGCTCGTCCGCGGCGCGGACGGCGGGCATGTCGTCGACGGTGACCGCGACGCGATCCTGTTCGATCACGCCGAAGCCGTCGAGCGACCGCACCTCGGGCACGGCGAGGAACTCGCGGATGGGGACGACGCCGCGGCCGAACTCGCAGAAGATGCCGAGCGGCCACGCCTCGTCCATGTTCACCTCGCCGCGCTGCAGCCGCGCGAGCACGCCGCCGTCCACGTCTTTGAGGTGCACGTGCCGCAGGCGGGACGCGTGCCTGCGGGCGAGCTCGACCGGGTCGCCGCCGCCGACGATCGTGTGGCCGGTGTCGATGCAGAGGCCGACGTCGGTACGGGACAGCATCTGCTCCGTCTCCTCCTCCGACTCGACGTGCGTCGCCGCGTGCGGGTGCAGCGCGACGTCCAGGCCTCGCCCGCGCACGATGTCGGCGGCCCGCTGGAGGCGCTCGGCGGCTCGATCGACCGTCTCGCTGTCCCACCCGGTGGCCCGACGGCGCTCCTCGCTGCCCGCGGCCCGCGAGCGCTCCGGGGTCTCCATGTCGGACAGCAGCACGACGCCGCCGCCGGCCGCCTCGAGGACCTCGACAGTCCGGTCGAGCGCGCCCAGGTCCTGCGCGAAGCCCGCGCCGTCGTCGAGTCGGAGGGGCAGGAACGTGGCGATCAGCTCGACGCCGTGCCGTTCGGCACGCTCCACGGCCGAGGCCGCGTCCGGCGCGAAGTAGCCGGGCGGGCCGGTCTCGGTCGCCGTGTAGCCCAGCTCGACGATCGTGTGCAGGAACGTCTCCGCCGGAATCAGATCCGGACGGTCGATCGTCTGCTCCCAGATGCCCCACGAGACGGGCGCGGTCGCGATGCGGATGGTCATGTCGTCCTCCCGAGCGCGAGCCGACGCGTACGGCGCACGATCTGCGGCAGCGCGAACGCGAAGCCGAGCAGCAGGAGCGACGCTCCGAGCAGCATCGACGCGACGGCGTTGACCTCCGGCGTAATCCCGAACTTGACCTGCGTGTAGATGAAGATCGGCAGGGTGTTGTGCCCCCCGATGAGGAAGAACGTGATGATGAACTCATCGAGCGAGAGCGTGAACGCGAACAGAGCGCCCGCGAGGATGGCGGGCAGGATCAGCGGCAGGACGACGCGCCGCAGGCGCTGGAAGGTGTTCGCGCCGAGGTCGGCGGCCGCGCGCTCCAGCGCCGCGTCGAACCCTTGCAGGCGCGCGGCGACCAGCAGGATCACGAACGGCGTCGTGTACACCGACTGGCCGATCACCGCCGTCTCGGGCGACAGCGTCCAGTGGAAGGTGCTCGTGAACAGCACGAGCAGCGAGACGCCGATCAGCAGGCCGGGGATCATGATCGGGAGGATGAAGACGATCCGGATACCCTCCCGGAAGGGAAGGCGCGAGCGGACGAGCGGGAAGGCCGCCGCCGTCCCGGCGACCGTCGAGAGGAGCGTCACCTGGAAGCCGATCTTCAACGTCGTCGACACGGCGTCGTGCACCTGGTAGTCGCTGAAGGCCTGCCGGTACCACGCGAGCGTCCAGCCGGTGATCGGAAACGTGCCGTAGCGGTTCGCGTTGAAGCTGAACAGCACGAGCAGCACGATCGGCGCGAACAGGAAGACGTAGATCAGGAGCGCGTACGTGCTCAGCAGCGCGCGCGCCACCCGCGCCCGCGCCGAGAGCACCTCGACGTCATGCGCCATAGGCCTCCTTCGACGACAGCGACCTCCGGAAGACGAGCAGCAGCACGACGATGAACGCGGCGATCAGCAGCGAGACCGCGGCGCCGCGCGTGTACTCGGCCGCCTGGAAGAAGTTCACGATCAGGTTGCCGATCATCACGCCCCCGGTCCCACCGACGATCTGCGGCGTCAGGTACTCGCCGAGGATCGGGATGAACACGAAGATGACCGCCGTGATGATGCCGGGCTTGATCTGCGGCACAAGGATGCGGAAGATCGCCTGCAACGGCGACGCACCGAGATCCATCGCCGCGCGCAGCTGGTTCCAGTCGAAGCGCTCGATCGACGAGTACAGGGTCAGCGCGCCGAACGGGAAGTAGAGGTAGACGAGCACGAGGATCACC
>DASREE010000038.1:0-50665 GCA_035652235.1 Gaiellaceae bacterium
CAACCTCCAGAACCACTGCCACCGGATCGTCCACTACGAGATCCCCTGGAACCCGAACCGGCTCGAGCAGCGAAACGGCCGCGTCGACCGCCACGGCCAGCGCGCGCCCGAGGTGCTGATCTACCACTTCGCGCCCGCCGGCTGGCAGGAGCTCGAGAACGTCGAGGCTGTCCCCGTCGGCCAGCTCGAGGGCGACCTCGAGTTCCTGCGCCGGGCCGTCGTCAAGGTCGAGCAGATCCGCGAGATGCTCGGCAAGGTCGGCCCCGTTATCGCCGACCAGGTCGCCGACGCGATGCTCGGCCGCCGGCGCACCCTCGACACGCGCGCGGCCGAGGCAGACGGCGAAGTAGTGCGCCGCCAGCTTCGCTTCGAGCGCGACCTCGAGCGCGAGCTCAAGCGCCTCGAGGCCTCCTACGACGAGACGCGCGCCGAGCAGCGCCTGACGCCCGCCCACATCCGGGCGGTGGTCGAGACCGCGCTCGAGCTCGCCCGCCAGCCCGCCCTCGTCCCCGCGGGCGAGGGGATCTTCCGGCTTCCCACGCTCACCGGCGCCTGGTCACGAGCCGCCGACGGCCTCGCGCATCCCTTCACCGGCGAGATCCGACCGCTCACCTTCGACCCAGGACTCGCGCAGGGCCGCGACGACGTCGTCCACTGCCACCTCGGCCACCCGCTCGTACAGATGAGCCTCGCGCTCCTACGAGCCGAGGTGTGGCAGCCGGCCGACGCACGACGCCTGCAGCGGGTGACCGCGCGCGTCGTCCACGATCCGCGCCTCCGCTATCCGGTCGCCGTCGCCTATGCCCGCCTGGTCGTGACCGGTGCCGACGGGCACCGCCTGCACGAGGAGCTCGTGCAGGCAGGGGGCGTGATTCGGGAGGGCAAGCTCGAGCGCCTCGGCGTCAACGCGCTCAAGGAGGCCCTGGGCTACGAGATCTCCGCCGAGCCCGTCTCCGCGCACACGGAAGCGCGGCTCCTCGCGCTCTACCCGCAGCTCGCCCCCTCGCTCGCCCAGGCGATCGACGCTCGCGCGAAGGAGCGGACGGAAAGCCTGACCCGCATCGTCGGGGAGCGGCGCGACGAGGAGATCGCGAAGATCACGGCCGTCCTCGAGCAGCTGCGACGCCAGATCCTGGACGAGCTCGCAGGTCCGGAGGCCGAGCAACTCGCGCTCTTCGACGACGACGAGCGCGAGCAGCTCGAGCGAGACCGCGACTTCCTGCGCGCGCGCGCCGAGGAGATCCCGGCCGAGATCGAGCGCGAGGTCGCCTCTCTCCGCCGGCGCTTCGCCGATCCCGAGCCGAGGGTCTTCCCCGTCGCGGTCGAGCTGCTCGTGCCGCGGAGCGTGGATCGCGCATGAGCCCGCGACGACGCAAGACCTCTTCCGCGCAGCGCCACGTCGAGTGGCTCCAGCTCCTCGACGTCAGCGGCCCCTTCCTCAGCCTCTCGGTGCTGAGCGACGTCTTCCCCCAGGGCCTGGACGCCGTCGAGCCCGAGCTCGCCGAGCGGCTCGAGCAGGCGCACGCCGAGTGGCTCGCGAACCGCGAGCTCCGCCGGCCCGACCCGGCGATCCACACCGCCTTCCGCGACTTCGTGCTCCGCGAGGTGCTCGGCTACCCGCACGAGGTGATCGCCGACGCGCAGGAGCTCGGCGACGCCTACACGGCGACGCTTCCCGAGCACCGGGTCACGCTCCGCCCCGACCTCGCGATCCGCCGTCCCGGCGAGCCTCCGACGCTCCTCGTCACGCGACACCCCGCCGGCGTCCCGCTCTCGAAGCCGCTCGACGAGCGCGGCCTGCACGCCTCCCCCGCCGAGCGCATGCGGATCCTGCTCAAGCACACGGGCGTCCGTTCCGGCCTCGTCACGAACGGCGACGAGTGGACGCTCGTGCATGTCCCCGAGGAGCGCACCGCCACCTTCGTCACCTGGTACGCGAACCTGCTCGTCGAGGAGCGCGTCGTGCTGCGCTCCTTCGTCTCGCTGCTCGGCACCCGGCGGCTCTTCGGCGTGGACGACCCGGAGACGCTCGACGGGCTCTTCGAGCGCTCGCGCGACGACGAGCGCGAGGTCACCGACCAGCTCGGCTACCAGGCGAGGCGCGCCGTCGAGCTCCTCGTCGCCGCCTTCGACCGCGCCGACCGCGACGCGGGCGGCGCCGTGCTGCGCGACGTACCCGAGCATCGCCTGTACGAGGCCGCGCTCGCGGTCGTCATGCGCGTCATCTTCCTGCTCGCCGCCGAGGCGCGCGGCCTCTTCCCCGACGACGGCCCCTGGGCCGAGAGCTACGCGCTGACCCCGCTTCGCGCCGAGCTCGAGGCGCAGGCCGACCGCCACGGGATCGAGGTGCTCGAGCGGCGCCTCGACGCCTGGCCGCGCCTGCTCGCCACCTTCCGAGCCGTTCACTCGGGCATCGAGCACGGCCGGGTGCGCATGCCGGGCTACGGCGGCGGGCTCTTCGACCCGGAGCGTTACCCGTTCCTCGAGGGCGACGGCGGAGCGCTGCCCCGCATCTCGAACCGGGCCGTCCTGCACGTGCTGGACGCGCTGCAGACGCTCGACGTCGAGGTCCCAGGCGGCCGCGAGCGGCGCCCGCTCAGCTTCCGTGCCCTCGGGATCGAGCAGATCGGCCACGTCTACGAAGGCCTCCTCGAGCACACGGCGCTCCGCGCCGACGCGCCGGCGCTCGGGCTCGTGGGCACGAAGCGCAAGGAGCCCGAGGTCGCGCTGGCCGAGCTCGAGGCCAAGCGCGCCCAGGGCGAGGAGGCGCTGCTCGCGTTCCTCGAGGACGAGACCGGTAGGAGCGTCTCGGCGCTTCGCAAGGCACTTCACGCCGAGCTCGACGCCGATCGCCTTGCGCGTCTCCGCGCCGTCTGCGGGCACGACGCGGAGCTCGTCGAGCGCGTGCTTCCCTTCGCCGGCCTTATCCGCGACGACGTCTTCGGCGACCCGCTGGTCTTCCGCGAGGGCCGCGTCTACGTCACCCAGAGCCCCTTCCGGCGCTCGACTGGGACGCACTACACGCCGCCGAGCTTGACCGAGCCGATCGTCCAGTACGCGCTCGAGCCCGTCGTCTACCGCGGCCCCGCCGAGGGCACGCCACGGGAGGAGTGGGAGCTGAAGCGGCCCTCGGAGCTCCTCGAGCTGAAGGTGTGCGACATCGCCATGGGCTCGGCTGCCTTCCTCGTCGCGGCCTGCCGCTACCTCGCCGCCCGGCTCGTCGAAGCCTGGGAGCTCCACCCCGAGGAGACGCCCCCCGACGCGGGCGCCGATCTCGAGGAGCGCGACCTCACCGCGCGACGGCTCGTGGCCGAGCGCTGCCTCTACGGCGTCGACGTCAACCCGCTCGCCGTCGAGATCGCCAAGGTCTCGCTCTGGCTGACGACGCTGCGGCGCGACCGCCCGTTCACCTTCCTCGACCACGCGCTGTGCAGCGGCGACTCGCTGCTCGGCCTGACGAGCTTGGAGCAGCTCGAGGCGCTGACGCTGAACCCCGAGGAGGCCGACTCGATCCTGCTCGATCCGGCGCGCGAGGCGATCCGCGCGACGCTCGCCGACGTGCGGGCCGTCCGCGAGCGGATCGAGGCGACCGACGCCGTCGACCTGCGCGAGGTAGAGCAGAAGGCGACCGCCCTTGCCGGCGCCGAGCGGAAGCTGCGCGCGCTAAAGGTCGTGGGCGACCTCGTCGTCGGCGCCGCGCTCGAGGAGGCGGCCGGCAAGGGCAAGGCGCGAACGACGGTGGAGGCTGCCGCCGACGAGATCCGCGAGGCGCTCGCGGCGGAGGACGACGACCGCCGCGCCGCCCTGCTCACGCGCGTCGAGGCGCGCGCAGGCGACGCCCTCCTGGCCGGCCGCGCGCCGCGCGCCCCCGATCCGCCGCAGCCGCTCCACTGGGTGCTCGAGTTCCCCGAGGTGTTCGAGCGCGAGAGCGGCGGGTTCGACGCGATCGTCGGGAATCCGCCGTTCCTCGGTGGACAGAGAATCAGCGCTCAGCTCGGAGATCCATACCGGGAGTACCTCGTTGGCGATATCGCTGGAGGGGCGCGTGGGAGTGCGGATCTCGTCGCGTACTTCTTCATTCGGGCCGCGACCCTCCTGCGCAGCGACGGCACCTTCGGTCTCGTCGCGACGAACTCGGTGGCACAAAGCACGACGAGGGCCGTGGGACTTGATCGGCTACTCGAGGACGGTCTCACGATCTACTCAGCCGTCCCGAGTACGCAGTGGCCGGGCGAGGCGGCCGTATATGTGGCTCACGTCTGGGCTGCTCGGCGCCCAGGCCCTTCTCCTTTTTCAGCCTCCCTTGAGCGTGTCGATACCGCTCGACCGTTGCCCAAGATGCTGGTGGCAAACAGCGGGCGCTCGTTCAACGGGTCGATCGTCCTGGGGCAGGGCTTCGTGTTGTCCGCGACGGAACGTGAGAGCATCATCAGTCGCGATCCGGACTCTCGCGAGGTGATCGTTCCGTACGCGATCGCGAAGGATCTGACCTCTCGCCCCGATCTTTCGGCGTCTCGGTACATCGTTTGCTTCAGAGACTGGGGCGAGGATCAAGCACGGCAGTACGACGGTGCGTGGAAGATCATTGAGGAGCGTGTCAGGCCGGAGCGCGCCGGTCTCAAGTCGGCAAAGGGCGTGGCCGACTGGCAGTTCCTCGCTTGGCGTCATGAGCTCCATCGGGCGATCGAAGGCAACACGCGCGTACTCGTCGGGCCCAACGTCGCGAAGTGGTGGTTCGTTGTCTGGCTGCCTGCGGGCTGGGTGTACGACCAGCAGCTCTACGTCTTCGCCTTCGAGGACGACGGCCACGCCGCCGTCCTCTCCTCCACCTTCCACGACGCCTGGGCGCGGAAGTACTCGGGCTCGCTGAAGTTCGACCTCCGCTACAGCCCGACCGACTGCTTCCAGAACTTCCCCTCCCCCGAGGACGTATCGGTACTCGAGGCGATCGGCGACCGCTACCTGACCTACCGCAAGGAGACGCTGCTCGCGGAGAACCAGGGGCTGACGAAGGTCTACAACCGCGTGCACGAGCAGCCCGAGGACACCTCCGAGCGGATCGAGGAGCTGCGCCGGCTGCGCCGCGAGCTCGACCGCGCGGTCGCCGACGCCTACGGCTGGACCGACCTCGAGCTCGACCACGACTTCCGCGAGACCCCGCTCGGCCTGCGCTACACGATCTCCGAGGCGGTGAAGACGGAAGCCCTCGACCGCCTCCTCGAGCTCAACCACGCCCGCTACGCCGAGGAGGTCGCCCAGGGCCTCCACGCGAAGGGCGCGAAGACGAAGAAAGGGAAGAAGCGTAGCTCGTCTGCCTCGCGCGGCTCGGCCGCTCAGCTCGAGCTCTGATCGCGACCGTCTTCGGGCAGCGGCGGAGGAGGTGGTGGGTGGGGCTGGGCGACGATCTGCTGCTGCATCCGAACCTTCCGGTTTCCCAAGTGGTTCTCCACGATCTTGATCGCGCCACCGTTGAACGTCAGGTCGGTGGCGTGGTAGATGCTGAGAACGGCGTCTTGGAGTTCCTCGTCGTCGCTGCCGAGCCGCCGAACCCGCAGGCCGACCTCCTCGAGCTCCGGCAGACGGATGGGGCGCTCGTGCGTCCGGAATCGATCGTAGGAACTCTCGGAGCCGAAGTGCTGCGAGATCCTTCGCGCTGCCGCTCTGCGCTCATCGGGATCTTCGAGGCGCATGTCCGGATGTCGCAGCATGTCGCGCTCGAGCCAGCCCTCCACGAGCGCCATCGCGAGCGCAACCTGCTGAGTGCAGAACTCGATCAGCCCGCCGGCGTACGTCCGAAGGATGGGCGTCCACGCCGCGAGCTTGCTCAGGTCCTGGCCCGTCTCCTCCTGGGCTCGCCGGAAGTCGCGCAGGATGGCGTGGGCGGGCCCGCTCCGTGGACCCTCTGCGGTCATGAGCGTCACCTGGGGGTCGATGGGTCCGAGCTCCGAGTGATGACCCATGACGATCTCGTCACAGCCGAGGGCGATCATCGTCGCCGCCGACTTGGCCTGCAGCGGCACGAAGCAGCGGATGTACTCGAACTGCGAGCGGAGGTACTCGACGATCTGCTCGGCCGCCGCTGCCTCTCCGCCGGGGCTGTGCAGGATCAGGTCGAGCCGCTCCTCCTCGACGCCGCGACAGACCTCCATGAACGCATGCACGTCGTCACCGACGACGAGCGTGTCCGGGCCGCGCTTGCCGCTGAGCCAGCCGCTCGTGTAGCTGATGACCGCGTGGCCGGTGAGCGTGTGCAGGCGCTCGAGGTACTTCAGGCGGATGCCGTCGAAGTCGGGGCCGAGGGGGCCGCGCGCCTGGGAGCTCTCGGTGAGCTCGCGCAGGATCTCGCCCCAGCCCGGCAAGAAGCTGCCTACGCTTGGTTCGTCCCCGCCACCGAGAACGTCCTGGGATCCCAGACGGCGCCCGAGGCTTGGAGGATGACCTCGTACGTTTCCGCGAGCTTGTACGCGTACTCAGCGGATTCTCGCTGGCTCTCCGAAAGCTGCTCGAGGAGATCGATCGTCGAGAGGTCGCTGTCGCGCCGGGACTCCATGTCTCCAGTGTTATCGACCGACACCGGCGCGAGTATAGCCCGGCGCTCCTCGAGAGGAGAGCTCCGGCCACGATGGGCGGGGCTACGCCGGGTCTCGTCTCCGCGTCTGCGATGTCTGCAGCGACCAAGTACAAACGCTCCTGGTGCAAGCAGAGCTCACCCGTCCTCGAAGAACTCCTCGGTCAGCCGTGGCAGCCGCCGGCCGTGTCCGTCGATCATCTCGCCCAGGAGGCCGACGGCTTCGGCGGCCGAGAGCTGCCCGCCTCTGACGCAGGCCTGGAGGATGCGCGGCGTGCCGATCGTCCGCAGGCCCTCGGCTCGCGCGAGGCGCGTCGCGTCCCGGTCGTCGGTCGCGACGATCCAGTCGTTGTCGATCGCCAGGACGATCGACGCTGCCTCGCCGCGATGCCGGTCGTCGGCCGCTCCGCCGCCGAGGCGTTGCCTCATCCGCTCGATCCGGTCGACGGCGAAGGACTGAATCGGCTGGCCGAGCCACGTCGCGCCGATCACATCACCGAGCCGGGGGCGACCGCTGATCCCCGCGAGCACCTCGTGGTGGACCTCGAGACACCAGTGGGCCCGTCCCGCGTAGCGATCCTCGAGAAGATCCAGCCGCTTGACGAGCGCGAACGCCGAGAGCACCGTCGTCTCGAAGATCCACTCACTCGGCCGCTCTCTCACGCCTCATGCTGGCTCGGATGATTCCCACCAACGAGCGTCGCCGCCGATGCCGATCTCCTCGAGCTCGGCGCGAAATGCTTCGACATCGTCCCGGCCGATGAGGCGCGCTACGACCTCGAGTCCAATGCTTCCCCGCTCGTAGGCGGCGAGAGCACGCTCGGTCAACGGCCGCGGCGGTCGGCGCAGGGCGCGTTGCGACTGCTGGCTCTCCCATTCGCTCCCGTAGCCGTACCGGTAGGCAAGGGCCTTCGCGCCACGGCGTGAGAGGGTGCTGCGCGTCTCCTCGGAGATCAGCTCCAAGTTGAGGAGGTGCCACAACAGCGCGTCAAGGCTGACGCCGAACGTGAACTGAAGCTCGACGGCGACCCGCTCATCGACGGGACGTCCTCCGACATAGCGCTCGATACCTTCCCTTGGCATTAGGAAATGCGATGCGAACGCGTTTGCTCGGATCTCGGGCGGCTTACCCTGGGCGGAGATCCGCTCGTCGATCAGCACCAGGCCTCCCTCGCCGAGCAGGAGATGGCACAGCTCGTGCGCGGCGGTAAAGCGCTGACGGCCGACAGGGGCGGAGCTGTCCACGACGATGAGCGCGACGTCGTCGGTGCGGGCGCAGAGCCCATCGAGGCCGCGTTGAAGCGGCTCGAGCAGCACTCCCACACCGGCGTGCTCTTCGATGACGCTGAGGAGATCGGGTAGGGGATCGTCGCCGAGGTTCCAGTCGGCGCGCACAGCGCGCGCGAGGTCTCGACCTTGATCGATCGCGAGGTTGGCGCGAGGCACGGGCATTCGCGGAGGTGCCGCCTGCTCATCCGGAAGTCCCAGCTCGCCGAGCAGGTCGTCGAGACGCACGAGCTCGACGACGCGATCGACGGCCCGCTCGAGTGACGCCGAGTCGGCGATGCCTTGGGCGCGGGCGGCGACCCGAAGCTCCTGCGCCAGCGGGCGCGTCTCGAGGAGGTCGAGAACCGCGACGTCGAGCACGCGGGCGATCTCGGCGAGCTCGATCGAGTCCACGCCACGCACGCCGGACTCGATGCGCGATACCGCCGACTGCGAGAGCCCGACCCGCCGTGCGAGCTCGCTCTGCGAGAGCCCCGCGGACTCCCGGGCGCGGGCGATTCGAAGACCGAGGTCCTCCCGAGTGAGAGGCATCACTTCTTGCGCTTCGCCGTCTCGCGCTGCGAGAGAGCGGAGCCTGCCGCGGTCTTCGACTTCTTCCCCGTCCGCTTGTCGCGGAGCACGTCGGATGCCGCCGACGCCGCGCGCTTGCTCGTCTGCTTGCGAGCCACTCCCATCACCTCCTCATCTTGCATAGCATCATGAAACACATGCGATACTAGCATAATGGCATCGCGATTGAGCGCTGTGATGGCTTGCAAACTGTGTCGCCGCTTCGAGGAGCTTCGCCGGGTCGGTCGGAACCGGCGTGGGCACTACAGGTCGAGCTGCTCCTCGAGATCGCTCGGCTCGAGCTCGCCGGGGTCCTTGGGGTAGAACCTCATGAACCACGGCTCGGTGACCCCGCCGAGGCTCGCGACGACGTCGCCGACCATCTTGCGTAGAGCCCAGATGTCGTCGGTCGGCCACGTCTCCTCTCCGGGCGGCGGGTTCGTGAGCGTCAGCTCGAGGAAGAGCGCCGGCTCGCCTTCCGAATCCGCTTCATGGCGAACCTTCGCGCTCAGGACCTCCGTCGTGCCCGACTTGAGCCCTTGAAGCTTGCCTTCGAGCTCCGCGTCGATGGTCTGCACGGGCTGATTGTACGCTTGGAAACCTTACGATCCTGCTGCCCCCTCGCTTGCCACTTGGGCGTATGGGCGGGGAGAACGAGAGGCTGCTGCGCGAGGATCGGCCTCGACCGACTGCCAACGAAGGCTATACGAAGAGAACCCCGGCCACGATGGGCCGGGGTGAGTATGGACTCACTATAGCGCGGCATCGGACGACCATGGGCGGGTTCACCAGGTGGGCGGCTTCCGAATCCCCTGACACGGGTCGGGCAACTGATTGACACGGGTCGGGCAACTGATGAGCGTTCATCTCCGCCACCGTCAGGCTTGCCTCCCACTGCCCTTCGACGCATCCGTCAGGTCGAGTCCGGAGCGACCCTGCTGTCTGACGGCGTGTCGGATTGACCACCCCGACGGGGATCCGCTCCCGGGCATGCTGGACGGCGAGCGCCAGATCGCTGTCGTTCGAGACCACGACGGCCGCATCAATCCGCTCCTGGAGCGTGTCGAGCAGGAGATGGCACGCGACGTTGACGTCCGAGCCCTTCTCCTCACGGTCGGCCACAGACACCATGAACACCGCATCGTCGATGTGACCTCCATCACCGCTCTGGATCAGGACGGGGAAGCGCGGCCCGACCAGAACGGGACGTCCCTTCCTATCCTTCGTCGCCAACGGCCGGGTCTTGACCTTGTCGAAGAACTTTCCGTACTCGATGTGATCCGCCGACCCAGACCGAGCGAGCGCTCTCAGGTATGTCTCCTGGCGCCTATAGCCATCCTGGTCGAGTCTCGAGCTGATCCGCGCGGTGCAGTAGACGACCGGCACGACGTGCGAGAGGTCGGGCCAGTGCGTCCGCGCGATGGCCTCGAAGCAGCCTCGCATGTCTAGCCACTTCCAGCCTTGGGCCTTCGGTCCGGCAAGCGCGGCTCCGCCGTAGTAGAGGTTGAAGCCGTCGATGTAGACGCCGACCCGCATCCCCGTGACCGTATCGGTACGTCCCGACGGACTCGACGGGCTGTCTGAACTGAGGCGGCCGTAGGATCAGAGCACCGACATGTCAGAGTTACCGACCGCGACCCGAATTCTGGCTCCACCAGACCCCGCCACTCTGCGCGACGAGCTCACTAGGCTCGTCGAGCGCGATCTCCTCGGGCCGGCGGGCGGAGACGAGGAGGTGCTCCCGCGCGAGGAGCAGCCCCGCGACCGCTACCTGCTCGCCATCCTTGCGCCGAGGGGCCATCTGCTCGAGACCGACCTGGACGAGGCGCTCGCGTCGGGAGACGAGAGCCAAGAGGACGGGGATGCGGAGCCAGAGGCTGCGGAGCAGTCGCTCTTTCCGTCCTCGCTCGGGTTGAGCTGCCGGGTCGACGGCGCGTGCCCGGCGCTCAGGATCGGCGCCTCATGGGGCCGGTACGAGCGCGTCGATGCCGAGGACGGCGAGGGGAAGGTCTGGAAGCGCGTTCCCTGCGCCGGCGAGCTCGAGCTCCCACTCGAAGTCGGCAGGCACGATGTCGGTGCGCCCGATCCAGACGTTCCGGACGTGCGAGTCGAGGCGGTCGTTCGGAGGCTCGACGACCAGTGGTCGGTGACGCTCTTCTTGCGAAACGGCCAGCAGGAGCCGGACGAGAACAAGGATCGAGCGTGGCTCTTCCAGACGCGGCTCGCGGTCGAGGCCACCGACGGCTCGGCCGCCTTCGTCGCCCGGCCGGACGAGCTCACGCTGCCCGAGCACGAAGATCAGCTGCTCGCGGTCTCGTACCGCCGTCGCGTCGAGCACGCCGTCGGCCACAACGTTGCCGTGCACGCCACGCTCGATCCCGCCGATCCGACGCGTGCGCTGCGGCTCGAGACGACGTCGTTCCCACGCTACGAAGTCGCGCAGATGCGCCCGCCGACCGCCGAGGACGAGCCGCTGCTGGCCGCGCTCGAGCTCGACATGCAGAAGCTGGGAGAGGCGGCTGACGGCGAGCTCGTCACGTTGCTCGAGCCGCTCGGCGTCGCCTACGGGGGGTGGCTGAAACGACAGGCCGAGCGGCTCGACGCTGGTGCGGACGGTCTCGGCGCTCACGCTGTCGCAGCCCGTGAGCTCCTCGAGCGGGCCGAGGAGGCCCGGCGGCGCATCGCGGACGGCATCGCGCTCCTGCGCGACAGTCGGCAGGCGCGCGATGCCTTCCGGTTCGCGAACCAGGCGATGGCGATGCAGCGCTCGCACACGCTCTGGGCGGAGCACCGCCGGCGCGGCGGCACGCAGCCGCTCTCCGCCTTCGAGAAGCCGGAGCACCGGACGTGGTACCCGTTCCAGCTCGCCTTCATCCTTCTCAACCTGCCGAGCGTCACCGACCCGACGCATCCCGACCGCTCGCATCCGACCGAGGCGATCTGCGATCTCCTCTGGTATCCGACGGGCGGCGGCAAGACGGAGGCGTACCTCGGCCTCTCCGCCTACGTGCTCGCACTGCGGCGGCTGCAGGGCCCGCTCGGCGGTCGACGGGCGGATGCCGGCGTCGCCGTGCTCATGCGCTACACGCTTCGCGTGCTGACGCTGCAGCAGTTTCAGCGGGCGGCGTCGCTCGTCTGCGCCTGCGAGGTGATCCGGCGCGAGGATCCCGAGCGCTGGGGCGAGGAGCCCTTCCGCATCGGGCTCTGGGTCGGTCAGGCGACGACGCCGAACCGGATCGACATCGCCGCCGAGGCGCTCAAGAACCTGCACGGCGACGGCTGGCGCAAGACCGGAAGCGGCCGGCCCGACCAGCTCTCGCACTGCCCGTGGTGTGGGGAGCGGATCGACCCTGGCGTGCACATGAAGGTCGAGACGTACGAGAAGGGCCGCGCGCGCGTTCTCACCTACTGCGGCGACAGCCTGGGCACGTGCGCGTTCTCGGCGCGGAGGGCGCCGGGGGAGGGGATCCCGGTGCTCACAGTCGACGAGGAGATCTTCCGCCGGCTGCCGGCGCTCTTGATCGCGACCGTCGACAAGTTCGCGCAGCTCCCCTGGAACGGCGCGACGCAGACGCTCTTCGGGGTCGTCGACGGACGCTGCGAGCGCCACGGCTTCCGCACGCCGACGCTCGAGGACGCCGACAGCCATCCGGCGAAAGGCGCGCTTCCGGCGGCGAAGACGGTCGATCGCGGGGTGCTGCTGCGCCCGCCCGATCTGATCATCCAGGACGAGCTCCACCTCATCGCGGGCCCCCTGGGGACGATGGTCGGGCTCTACGAGACGGCGATCGACAAGCTCGCGAGCTGGGAGCTCGACGGAGCCGTCGTGCGCCCGAAGGTGATTGCCTCGACGGCCACCGTTCGCCGTGCCGGCGATCAGGTGCACAGGCTCTTCCTGCGCCGAGTGCGGGTGTTCCCGCCGCCTGGGCTGGACGTGGAGGACAACTTCTTCGCGCGCGAGCGTCCGCTCGACGAGGCGTTCGGGCGCCTCTACCTGGGCGTCTGCGCTCCCGGCCGGCGGCTGAAGGCGGTGCTGATCCGCGTCTACGTCGCGTTCCTCGCCGCCGCGCAGAAGCTGTACGAGGAGTACGACACCCACGCCGACCCGTGGATGACGCTCGTCGGCTACTTCAACGCGATGCAGGAGCTCGCCGGCATGCGGCGCCTGTGCGAGGACGACATCCGAACGCGCCTCGGCAAGACGGATCGCCGTGGCCTCGCACAGCGCAGGCTCGGCCCGGAGAGCATCCAGGAGCTGACCTCACGGCTCGCGGGCACCGAGATCCCGGAGAAGCTCGACGCGATGGAGCGGACGTTCAGTCGTGCCGAGCAGGAGAAGCGGCGAAAGCGGGACAAGAGCGCCTCACCGCGTCCGATCGACGTCCTGCTCGCGACGAACATGATCTCGGTCGGCGTCGACGTCCGGCGGCTCGGGCTCATGGTCGTCGCCGGGCAGCCGAAGACGACCGCGGAGTACATCCAGGCGACGAGCCGGGTGGGACGCTCGACGCCAGGGATCGTGTGCGCGGTCTACAACTGGGCGCGCCCGCGCGACCTCTCCCACTACGAGCGCTTCGAGCACTACCACGCGAGCTTCTACCGCTTCGTCGAGGCGCTCTCCGTCACACCGTTCGCGCCTCGCGCGCGCGACCGGGGGCTGAGCGCGCTCCTCGTCTCGCTCATCCGCGATGCCGAGCTTGCGATGAACCCGAACGAGGCCGCCCAGCAGCTCGATCGAACCACGGAGCTCGTCTTGGAGGCGGTCGAGGCGATCGGCAAGCGTGCGGCGGAGGTGAGCGTGGACGGGCAGCTCGCGCGCCTCGTCGAGGACGAGCTCGACAGGCGCATCGACGCCTGGCTCGCTCGCGCTCAGCAGGCGCTGAACACGGGCGCCCGACTCGGGTATCAGGAGAAGCGCGACTCGGAGACCGTCGGCCTCCTGCGCCGGCCGGGCACGGAGCACTGGACGACGTTCACGGTTCTCAACTCGCTCCGCGACGTCGAGCCGACGGTGGGCCTCATCCTCTCCGACAGCCCGCTCTTCCCCGGAGGCGATGGCGGTGGCGGAACGGCAGGCGATGGCGGCTAGGCAGACGAGGCGCACCCGCGTCGGCGCGCTTCGCCCGAGCGCGCTCATCCACACCTTCGGCGTCGGCAGCGTCGTCGACCTCCCCCGGCTCTCGGCGATGGTCATGGGGCTCGACGACTGGCGACTCGACAACGCCCCGGTGATCGAGGAGCCGCGCCTGCTCGCCGCGATCCGGCAGCAGGAGGGGCTCGAGCACGTCGAGCGGCTGCACGGCCCGCCGCAGACCGATGACCGCGGCGGGCTCACGGCCGGTGCCGTCGACCCCTCGAACCTGATCGGCGTGCCGGTCGCGGCCTTCCCCCGCTGGCTGCTCTGCCCGGTGTGCAGGAAGCTCGCGCCGATCGAGTCCGGTCTCTTCGAGCTGCGGGTGAACGCCGTGCGGCCCGACCAGAACCGGTACGTCCACGCGAACTGCGCGGGCGCCAGGACCCCACCCACCGCGTTGCCCGCACGCTTCGTCGTCGCCTGCGAGAACGGGCACCTCGACGACTTCCCCTGGGTTGCGTTCGCCCACTACACGACGTCACAGGACGAGGTCGACTGCGCCTGGAACCTGCGGCTCGACGAGATCGGCGCCTCGGGTGAGGTCGCGCACATCCAGGTCAAGTGCCTCACCTGTGACTCGAAACGGAGGCTCTCGCAGGCCTTCGGGGAGAAGAACCGCGACAACATGCCGGTCTGCACCGGGGCGCATCCGCACCTGCGCGAGCGAGAGGGCTGCACGCTGCGGATGCGGGCGATGCTGCTCGGCGCGACCAACTCGTGGTTCGCGGTCAAGGAGTCGGCGCTCTCGATCCCGCGCCACGAGGACGAGCTCATGCAGCGCATCCACGCGCACTGGAGCGAGCTCGAGGCGATCGACGGCCTATCGGACATCCAGTTCCTGCGCCGGCGCGGCGAGCTCGCGGCATTCGGTGATCTCAGCGACGAGCAGTTGCTCGCGGCTCTCGAGCGCCACCGGTCGCAGGGGGACGAGGGCGTCTTCGGAGGCGACATTCGCGTACCCGAGTGGGAGCTCCTGACGGGCGGTCTTCGCCGCACGGGGCGCGACTTCACAGCGCGCGCTGTCGCGGCGCCCGAGGGCTTTGAGAGCGTGATCGCGCGGGTCGTGCTCGTCGATCGGCTGCGCGAGGTGCAAGCGCTGCTCGGGTTCACCCGCGTGGACTCGCCTTTCGACGAGGAGAACCTCGACCAACGCCGTGTCCCGCTCGGGCGTGGGAGGGTGACGTTCCTCCCGGCCGCGGAGGTGCACGGCGAGGGGATCTTCGTCCAGCTCGAGGAGTCGGCCGCAGCCGAGTGGGTGAGCCGAAGCGGCGAGCGCGACGCCGAGTTCCGGGCTGCGCATGCGGCATGGAGAGAGCGTCGCCACATTCCCGATCCCTCGGCTGGCTATCCCGGTCTGCGCCTCGTCCTCGTGCACACGTTCGCGCACGCGCTCATGCGACGGCTCGCGCTCGAGTGCGGGTATTCACAGGCCTCGATCAGAGAGCGGCTGTACGCGCTTCCGCCCGAGGATCCCGACGGGCCGATGGCGGGTGTGCTGCTGTACACGGCGGCGCCCGACTCCGAGGGCACCTTGGGTGGGCTGGTCAGGCTCGGCGAGCCGGAGGAGCTCGGACGGCACCTCCGCGGGGCGCTTCGCGATGCGGGTCTCTGCGCATCGGATCCGCTCTGCGCCGAGCACGCGCCCGACGACGAGGGGATCACGCTGCACGGCGCGGCCTGCCACGCCTGCCTCTTCGCTCCGGAGACCTCCTGCGAGCGCGGCAACCGCTACCTCGACCGGGCCGTCTTGACCGAGCTGATCACCGGGCTCGACATCGGCTTTCTGCCGCGGTCATGAGCGAACTCGTTGAGGCGATCGGCCGGGTCGTGTCGGCGCTTCCCGATGGAGCGCTCGATGCTCTCGAGCGCGCGTTCGGCGAGGGGGCATCCGCGAGCGCGGTCGTCGAAGCGGTTCCCACGGACGCCTACCGTGAGCGGGCGAGAGCACTCGTTCGCGCGCAGGAGGATGCTGGTGTTGACGGCCGCGCGGTCGGGATTGCGATCGCAGCGGCACGGGAGCGTGAGCGGGCGGCCCGCCGTCAGCGCGTGAGTGTCGTCTGGACAGGCCCAGAGACGCCAGCGATCGCGATGCGGCGGACAGACCAGGCGCTGCTCGAGCTGATCGCAATGGCCTGTCGGCGCCTCATTGTCATGAGTTTCGCCGTGTACAAGGTGCCGGAGGTCGCGGCTGCGCTCGTAGCTGCCGCCGGCCGCGGGTGCCAGGTCGCGATCGTGCTCGAGTCGGAGGCAGAGAGCGGGGGGAAGGTGACCTACGAGATGTCGCAGGCGCTCGGGAGCGAGGTTGCCGAGCACGCGACCCTCTACACCTGGCCGTCGGATCAGCGTCCAGAGGTCGGGGGCGGAAAGCGTGCGTCGCTGCATGCGAAGTGCGCGGTGGCCGATGGTGAGCGACTTCTCGTCTCGAGCGCGAACCTCACCGAGTACGCGTTCACGAAGAACATCGAGCTGGGCCTGCTCGTCGAGGGTGGAGACGCGCCGCAGCGGGTACAGGCGCATCTGGAGACCCTCATCGAGGACTGCGTCCTTCGCCTGATACGCTGATCCGGTCGGGCGGTGGACATGTTCGCGCGCGCTGCGACCTATCCGACCCGTGCGCCCGATTACGACGATCCGGCGTGGCTTGCGCACGCCCTGGCGCTCGTTGACCGATGCATCGCTCGACTCCAGTCCGAAATCGATGGTCACCCCTCAGAGCGAGGCCCAGCCGGGAGCCGGTAGAGATCACACGTGGGGAACGAGGCTCCCCGATCAGTTGGTCGTAGCGGGACGATGAGCGGCTGGGACGAGCATGTCGAGCGCGAGTTCCGTCGGTACGAGGACGGTGAGGCGCGGCTCTCCTCGATCGAGGACGCCGACGAGCGGCAGCGGCAGCTGACGCGCATGGGCAACGCGGCCGGCGGCGCCGGCCTGGCGCTGCTCATGGCCGGGCGGGCTCGCGAGGCTGCCGTCTGGCTCGGCCGCGCGGCCGAGCGCTACCGCCAGAGCTTCGCATCGGCGCCGCCCGGGAGCTGGGGCCGGCCGATCGGCGCCGTGAAGGCGCGCCTGCTCGCGTCCGACTGGCGGCGCGCCGCGGCGGACGCGCGCTGGGCGCTCGAGACAGGCGCCCGCGCGGCGGACTCGCCCATCGCCCGCTACGCGGCCTGCCTCGCGCTGCTCGTGCTCGGGGCCGACGAGGAGGCGACCGTCACGGCCGACACCCTGCGCGGCCGCGACGACTTCCCCGCCGACGTCGCGGAGGCGCTCGCAGCCCTCGGCCGCCGCGACGGGGGCGCCTACCGGACCGCGGTCGCGTCCGTTCTCCGGTCCTTCGAGACCCGCACCGCCTACCTCGAGGACATCCCGGTTGCGGACACCGTGCTCGTCCTCCAGGCGCTCGCCGAGCGGCGCGGCATGGCAGCGTCGCTCGCGTCGCCGCTCCTGCCGTCCACGGCCGGCGCCGCAGCCGAGGCCGGGACCTGAGCTGCGCCTACGCGGCGTCCTGGCCCGCGGCCAGCTCGCGCGAGCGCTCCATCGCCGCCTGGATCGCGTTCAGGAAGGCGGCGCGCACGCCCGCCTGCTCGAGCTCCCGGATCGCCTGGATCGTCGTCCCGCCCGGCGAGGTGACCGCCTCGCGGAGCTCGACCGGATGCATGCGCTCGTCGCGGAGGAGCACCGCCGTGCCCAGCATCGTCTGGACGACGAGCTGCGTCGACACCTCGCGCGACAGGCCGAGCAGGATCCCCGCCTCGATCATCGCCTCGGCGAGGAGCGCGAAGTAGGCCGGCCCCGATCCCGACACCGCCGTGACCGCGTCGAGGTAGCGCTCAGGCAGCCGGACGACGGCGCCGAGGTGCGACAGGCACTCCTCGGCGAGCGCGAGGTGCTCGTCGTCTGCGTGCGCGCCGGCGCAGACGCCGGCGATCCCCTCGTGCACGGTCGAGGGCGCGTTCGGCATCGCCCGCACGACGGGGACGCCCGCGGCCAGGCGCCGCTCGATGGCGGCCGTCGGCACGGCGGCGGCGATCGACAGCACCGTCTGCTCCGGACCGAGCAGCGGCCCGACCTCGCCGAGCAGCGTGTCGAAGTCCTGCGGCTTGACGGCGAGCACGACCAGCTCCGCCCCTGCCACCGCCTCTGCGTTCGACAGCGTCGTGCGCACGCCGTAGCGCTCGGCGAGGGCGTCGAGCCGCGCCTGCCCGCGGGTCGTCACCACCACCTCGTCCGGGCTCCGCCACTCCGCGCTCAGCAGGCCGGAGAGCAGGCTCTCGCCGATCTTGCCGCAGCCGAGAATCGCCACCCGCCGCTCCATGTGGTGCAGTCTAGGGCTGGCTCAGGCGGCACGGCGCTCGACGCGCGGCACGGGCACGAGGCCCTGCGCCCAGCCGGCGAGCAGGTAGACGCTGGCCAGACCCGCCCACTCGCCGTACGGCGCCAGGAGCTCCTCGGTCTCCCACGCCTCGGCGCGCCGGCCGCGGAGCGCCGCGAGCAGCTTCACGAGCCCGAGGTCGCCGACGAGCCCGAGCTCGGTCCGCCCGAGTCCCTCCAGGCCGATCACGCCCACCGACCAGGGGCCGAGACCGCGCTCGCGCACGAGCCGCTCGCGCACCACCGCCACCGGCTGCTCGCGGAGCCGCTCGAGGTCGAGCGAGCGACACAGGCGGACGAGCGTCGCGCCGCGGCGCGCGTGCAGGCCGAGGCGTCTCAGCTCCGCCGGCGAGAAGCGGGCGAGGTCGGCGCCGGTCGGGGCGGCGTGGAGGCCGTCGAGCGCCCTCGTCGCGCGACAGACGATCCGGCGCTCGATCGCCCGCGCCTGCCGCGCCTCGACGAGCTGCCCGCACAGGGCGCGCAGGAGCGCGTGCGCGACCGTCGGCACGCGCAGCCGCCGCAGGCCGGGCAGCAGCCGGACCGTGCGGCCGAGGAGCGGGTCGCGCGCGAACCGGCGCAGGAACTCGCTGTGGTCGGCGTCGAGCGCGAGGCAAAAGCGGAGCCGCTCGAGGCTGTGCTCGCTGTCGGCGCGCAGGTGCACGCGCCCGTCCGGGCGCTGGGTCGCGGCCGCGCGCTCGACCCGGCCCTCCCGCTCCAGCGCCGCCACGAGCAGCCCGTCGCGGAACCTCCGTGTCGCGTCGGCCGCGCCTCGCGCCGTCAGGCGGAGCGAGTAGGGCCCGCGCGGCGTCACGATCGCGTCGACCATCGGCCAACCCTAAACTGGGGCTGCGACGGACGCCGCGGCTACGCTCTGCCGGTGTGGGCGACGCCGGGATGAGGGCGACCTGGGACCAGGCGGCGGCCTCGGACCGGGTCGACGTGTACGTCGGCGACCCGAGCACGGCCGCGCGGGAGCTCGAGTCGCTGTTCCGCCGCCTCGGCGAGGATCCGCGCGGCGGCACGTGCGTCGAGGTTGGCTGCGGGCCGGGGCGGATGACGGGGCTGCTCGCGGACCGGTTCGACCGGGTCGTCGCCGTCGACGTCTCGCCGGTGATGCTCGACCGGGCGCGCCGCGCTGTGCGCGCCGGCAACGTCGACTTCCGCCTCGTCTCGGGACGCCGACTCGACGCGGTCGAGGACGGGGTCGCTGACGTGCTCGTCTGCTACCTCGTGCTCCAGCACCTGCCGGGCGCCGGGGTCGTGCGCTCCCACCTGCAGGAGTTCGCCCGCGTGCTCGCGCCCGGCGGACGGGCGTTCGTGCAGCTGCCCGTGCTCGGCGGCGGGATCGGGCCGCGCCTGTGGCGCCTGCTGCGCAGGGCGGCCGTCCCGGTCGAGAGCCGGCTTGCGCGCGACGTGACCCGCCGCGCCGCCTACCGCGGCTACCGGCTCACCGGCGGCGAGCTGGCGGCCGCGATCGCGGCCGCCGGCCTGCGCGCGGCGGCACGGGACGAGGGCGGCGAGTCGCCGTACCGCTACGCGCGCGAGATCTTCCTGCGCCTCGAGCGAGGCTGATGGCGACGGCGCTCGCGCTCGGGCTCGGCGCCGTGGTCGTGGGAGCCGCGGGCGCCGCCGTCTGGAGGCGTCCGCTCGCCGCGCTGTACCTGTTCGTCGTCGGGCTCGCCCTGCACAACCTGGTCATGTCGCTCCTGTGGGGAGCGGGCGTGCGCGGCGCGAGCCTCGAGCTCGTCGCCGCCTGGAAGGAGATCCTGCTCGCGGTGGCCGTCGCCCGCGTCGCCGCCGACGCCGTGCGCGGGCGGCGACTGCCGTTCCAGCCGGGCCCGCTCGACGGGCTCGCGCTCACGTTCGCCGCGCTCGTCCTCCTGTACGCCGTCCTCCCGCAGGGGCCACTCGGCGGCCGCGCGGGCGCGAGCGCCGTGCTGCACGCCCTGCGGCACGACCTCGTCCCGGTCGTCGCCTACCTGCTCGGACGCTCGCTCGGCGTGACGGCGGCGCAGCTGCGCTCGCTCGCCTGGACGCTGCTCGGCACCGCCGCTGCCCTCGCCGGGTTCGGGCTGGTCGAGGAGTACACGGTCTCGGTCGAGTGGTGGCAGCGCTCCGGCGCCGTCGGCTACTTCCGCGACCAGCTCGGCTTCCACTACCGCGGCCCCGGCGGCATGCCGGAGAACTTCGCCTTCAACACCGGGCACAACCAGCTCTTCCGCCGGCTGATCTCGACCTTCGTCAGCCCGCTCGCCTCGGGCTACCTGCTCGTCGTCTCGCTGCTCGCCGCGCCGCTGCGCCGGCTCGCGCTGCCGCTCGCCACGCTCGCCTTCGCCGGGCTGCTGTTCACGATCTCGCGCTCCGCGCTCGCCGGTCTCGTCGCCGGGCTCGCCGTGCTCGCGCTCGCCCGCCGCCGGCTGTGGCCGCTCGCCGCCGCGGTCGCCGTCGTCGGCGCGGGCATCGGCTTCGACCACGCATACACGCACCTCGCCCCGCGGACGCACTTCCTCCCGGCGGAGATCGCGGCGCAGGAGGCGAACGCCCGCCGCCACCCTGGGGCGAAGAACGAGCTGCTGAGCGGCTCCGAGCCGTCGCTGACGAGCCATCTCGCCAACCTGCGCGACGGTCTGCGCACGGTCGTCCATCACCCGCAGGGCTACGGGCTCGGCAACGCCGGCGCGACGGCGGAGCGCTTCGACGTCCGCCTGCGGGCCGGCGAGTCGAACTACACCGAGATCGGCGTCGAGACGGGGCTGCTCGGGATGGTCGTGTTCGTCGCCTGGAGCCTCGCCCTGCTCGTCGCGCTCCTGCGCCGCGCCCGCGCCGCGCCGCCGGGGCCGGAGCGGGACGCGGCGGCCGGCGTCGCGGCCGCGTTCGCCGCCGTGCTCGTCGTCTGCGTCCAGACCGACGCCTACGGCATCCCCTGGCTCGGCTACTGCCTGTGGTGGCTGGCAGGCTCGCTCGCGCTCGCCCCGGTGCCGGAGACGGCGCCGGCCCCGCGCCGGGCGGTGGTGCGTGCGGAAGGCACGTAGTGTAGATCGGTGTCCGTAGTTTCCCCGATGTCGGTCGTGTGTTCCTGCGGCAGGCTCGGCGGCATGGACGCGATCGATCCCGAATCCACCACCGTCGCCGAGCTCGTCCTCGCGCGGCCCTCGCGCGCGCGGGTGCTCGAGCGCCTCGGCATCGACTACTGCTGCGGCGGCAGGCAGAGCCTGTCCGCCGCCTGCGCCCGCCGCAACCTCGACGTCGGTGCCGTGCTCTCGGCGCTCGACGCCCCGCCCGACAGCTCGGACGGCGAGCTCGAGGACTGGACGCGCTCGCCGCTCGGCATCCTCTGCGACCACATCGTCACCGCGCACCATGGCTCTCTCCGCTCGGAGCTCCCGCGTCTGTCGACGCTGCTCGAGAAGGTCGAGCGTGCGCACGCCGACCGGAAGCCCGAGCTGCACGAGACGCGGGCCGTCTTCGAGCGGCTGCGCGACGAGCTCGAGGAGCACATGGCGAAGGAGGAGCAGGTCTTCTTCCCGGCCTGCCGCTCGATCGAGGAGACGGGACAGGCGCCCGCGTTCGTACACGCAGCCAGGCTCGTGCTCGAGCACGACCACGACGAGGCGGGCGCCGCGCTCCAGCGGCTGAGCGAGCTCACGCACGGCTACGACGCCGACCTTGCCCTGTGCAATACGCACCGGGCGCTCCTCGACGGGCTGCACGAGCTGGAGCTCGACCTGCACCAGCACATCCACGAGGAGAACAACATCCTCTTCCCACGAGCCCTGGAGGCTGCGGGCGTCGACACAGGCTGAGGCGAAGACGCCGAGAGGGGCCGCCGGCACGCCGGCGCCGTTCCCGCTCGTCGCCGCCTACTTCCTGGCGGGGCTCGCGGCCTGGGCGGCCGCGACGGTCGCGGCTGTCCTCGCCGCGCCGGACCTCGCCTCCGGCGCCGTGCTCGACGAGCGGCTCCTCCTTGCCGCGCACCTGGCCGGGCTCGGCTTCTTGCCGCTCGCCGTCGTCGGCGCGGCGGAGCACGTGCTGCCGATGATGCTGCGCGTGGGCGGCCGGCCGGTCCGCGCCTGGTCGGCGCTGCCGCTCCTCGGCCTCGGCGCGGCGCTCGCGCTCGCCGTCTCCCAGGCGGATCGCACGCTCGGCCGGGCCGCGCTCGCGCTGGTCGCCGCCGGCGTGCTGCTCGTCGTCGCCGACATCGGCTCGCTCGCCGCGCGGGCGCCCGGCACGCGGCTGCTCCTCGCCTCCCGCAGCGCCGTCGTCCTCGCCGTCTGCCACGCGGCGCTCGCGCTCGCGCTCGGCGCCGTGCTCCTCGAGCGGCCGGGGCGCGAGGTGCTCGGGATCCGCTGGGACCGCGCCATCCTCGTGCACCTCCACCTGGCCGCGCTCGGCTGGCTCACGCTGCTCATCCTCGCCGTTGGGCGCACGCTCGCACCGATGCTCGCGCTCGCGCCGGCCGCTCCCCCGCGGCGGCTGCCGGCGGAGGAGCTCGCCTTCACCGCCGGGCTGTGGCTCGTCCTCGGCGGCATCGGCTGGCGGGTGGAGGGGCTCGCCCCTGCGGGGGCGCTGCTCTGCGTCACCGCGCTCGCGCGCTTCCTCGGCCTGCTCGCCCGTGTCGCGCGCACGCACCGTCTGGACGGGATGGAGGGGCCGCTTGGCCACTTCCTCGCCGGGCTCGTGCTCCTCGTGCAGGCGGCCGTCCTCGGCTTTCTCCTCCTCGGCGGCTGGGAGGCGACGAGCCGGCGTCTCGCCGCGTACGTCGTGCTGCTGCTCGTCGGCTGGGCGGTCGGCGTGACGATCGGGCACGTCGGCAAGCTGCTGGCCGTGTCGCTGTGGACGTGGTGGCCGCCGGGGCCGAGGCCGAGGCAGGCCGCGCTCTACCCGCGGCGGACCTGGGTGGTGGAGACGGCGCTGTTCGCGCTCGGCGTCGAGCTCCTCGCCGCGGGGGCGCTCGCCGGGTCGGCCGCCGCCGCCCGCAGCGGCGCCGTTCTCCTTCTCGCGTCGGCGGCGGTCGCGCTGGCGGCGGCGGTGTGGACGCTCTCGCGGCGCGGGTTGACGGCGGAGCGGAACCCGCTCGCCTTCCCCGCCGCCTCCCGCCGCTGACCGGAGCCAGGCGCTGCTCAGGCGCGCGGGCCACGGGGGCGCGGCGCGGCCCCGTCGTCCCGCTCGACGAGGAGCGTGAGGCCGTCGAGGCCCCGGATCCGCACGAGCTCGCCCGTCTCCGCCCCGCCCTCGCACCTCGCCCGCCAGAGCTCGCCCCGCACGGACACGGTGCCGAGCGGGTCGCAGCGGCGGACGACGCGCGCGCTCTCGCCCGCCAGCGCCTCCGCCCCGACCTGCGCGCGGCGGCGGGTCGACCACCACATGCCACCGACCGTCTGCGCCACCTCCCAGACGGTGGCGGCTGCGACGGCGGCGATTCCCCAGTCGGTCGGCAGGACGAACAGGGCGAGCAGGATGGCGAGGACGAGCGTCACCGCGCCCCTCGTTCGGGCTCGCGGCGGGAACCGACGGCGTGACGGGGTCGTCGCGGCATGCGCTATACCTATCCCCAGAGCATGGCGAAGGCGGTCCAGCAGGTCGAGCAGGTCACCATCCGGTTCGCCGGCGACTCGGGCGACGGCATGCAGCTCACCGGCAGCCGCTTCACGAGCGAGACGGCCGCCCTCGGCAACGACCTGTCCACGCTCCCCGACTTCCCGGCGGAGATCCGCGCGCCCGCCGGCTCGCTGCCGGGCGTGTCGGGGTTCCAGATCCACTTCGCCGACCACGACATCCTCACCCCCGGCGACCAGCCCGACGTGCTCGTGGCCATGAACCCGGCCGCCCTGCGCACCAACCTCAAGGACCTGCGCAAGGGCGGCACGCTCATCGTCAACCGCGACGCCTTCAACGACAAGAACCTCCAGAAGGCCGGCTACACGGCCAACCCGCTCGAAGACGGCACCGTCGAGGAGTACAAGGTGCACGCGGTGCCGCTGACGACGATGACCGTCGAGGCGCTGAAGGGGATCGAGGGGGTCACCCCGCGCGAGGCCGAGCGCTCGAAGAACTTCTTCGCGCTCGGCCTCATGTCCTGGCTGTACGGGCGGCCGATCGAGGTGACGATCGACTACATCCAGCAGAAGTTCGGCACGCGGCCGGAGCTCGCCGAGGCGAACACCCGCGCGTTCAAGGCCGGCTACCACTACGGCGAGACGAGCGAGGACTTCGTCGTCTCGTACGAGGTCAAGCCCGCGAAGCTCAGGCCGGGCGTCTACCGGCAGATCACCGGCAACCAGGCGCTGTCGCTCGGGCTCGTGGCTGCCAGCGTCCAGTCGAAGCTGCCGCTCTTCCTCGGCGCCTACCCGATCACGCCCGCCTCGTCGATTCTGGAGGAGCTCGCCCGCTACAAGCACTTCGGCGTCCGCACCTTCCAGGCCGAGGACGAGATCGCGGCCGCCGGCGCGGCGCTCGGCGCCTCCTTCGGCGGAGCGCTCGGCGTCTGCACCTCGGCCGGCCCGGGCGTGGTGCTCAAGGCGGAAACGGTCGGACTCGGTGTCATGCTCGAGCTGCCGCTCGTCGTCGTCGACGTGCAGCGGGCCGGGCCGTCCACAGGGATGCCGACGAAGCCCGAGCAGGCCGACCTGCTGATGGTGCTGTTCGGGCGCAACTCGGAGTCGCCGGTGCCGGTCGTGGCCGCGTCCACGCCCGGCGGGTGCTTCGCGATGGCGATCGAGGCGGTCCGGATCGCGGTCAAGTACCGGACACCGGTCTACCTGCTCTCGGACGCCTACCTCGCGAACGGCGCCGAGCCGTGGCTCATCCCCGATCCGGCCTCGCTCCCCGACCTGACGGTCGAGTTCGCGACGGCGCCGAACGCCGGCGACCAGTTCCTGCCCTATCTGCGCGACCCGGACACGCTGGCCCGGCCGTGGGCGGTCCCCGGGACGCCTGGGCTGGAGCACCGCATCGGCGGGCTCGAGAAGCAGGACGTGACCGGGAACGTCTCCTACGACCCGGACAACCACGACGCCATGGTGCGCCTCCGTGCCCGTAAGGTGGCCGGAATCGCCGCGGACATCCCCGAGCTCGAGGTCGACGACCCGACCGGCGAGGCGCGGCTGCTCGTGCTCGGCTGGGGCGGGACGTACGGCTCGATCGCGGCTGCGGTGCGCCGCGTGCGCAAGCAGGGCCACCTGGTGGCGCACGCGCATCTGCACTACCTCAACCCCTTCCCGCGCAATACGGGTGAGGTCCTGCACCGGTACGAGCGCGTGCTCGTGCCGGAGATGAACCTGGGCCAGCTGCTGAAGCTGATCCGCGCCGAGTTCCTGGTCGACGCCGTCGGCTACAACCGCGTCCGCGGCGTGCCGTTCCGCTCGAGCGAGCTCGCCGACGCGATCGAGGCGCTCGTGTGAGCGCTGCAGCCGGCAACGGCAAGGCCAACGGAGGCGGCCGGGGCCTCGCCCTGACGGCGAAGGACTTCAAGTCCGACCAGGAGGTCCGCTGGTGCCCGGGGTGCGGCGACTACGCGATCCTCGCCTCCGTCCAGGGCGTCATGCCCGAGCTCGGCATCCCGCGCGAGCGCATCGTCTTCGTCTCGGGCATCGGCTGCGCGGCGCGCTTCCCCTACTACATGCACACGTACGGGATGCACTCGATCCACGGCCGCGCGCCGGCGATCGCCACCGGCCTCGCCGTCTCGCGCCCCGATCTGTCCGTGTGGGTCGTCGGCGGCGACGGGGACATGCTCTCGATCGGGGGCAACCACCTCATCCACGCGCTCCGCCGCAACGTCAACATCAAGCTGCTCCTCTTCAACAACCAGGTGTACGGGCTGACGAAGGGGCAGTACTCGCCGACGAGCCCGCGCGGCCAGCGCTCCGGCTCGACGCCGATGGGCTCGATCGACGAGCCGTTCAACCCGCTTGCGGTCGCGATCGGGGCCGAGGCGACGTTCGTCGCGCGCGCGATCGACACCGACCGCAAGCACGTGATGGAGGTGCTGAGGCGGGCGGCGGCGCATCGAGGAGCCGCGTTCGTCGAGATCCTGCAGAACTGCAACATCTACAACGACGGGGCCTTCGACGTGGTGCGCGACGACGAGGCGAACCGGATCTACCTGCGCCACGGCGAGCCGATCAGGTTCGGAGCCGAGGGCGAGCGCGGCGTCGCCGCGCGTGACGACGGCTCGGTCGAGCTCGTGGACGTTGCCGACGTCGGCGAGGAGGCGCTGCTCGTCCACGACGAGCGCCATCCGCAGCCGAGCCTCGCCTTCGCGCTCAGCCGGCTGATGCTCCAGGATCTCGGCGTCGCCCCCGTCGGTGTCTTCCGCGACGTCGAGCAGCCGGTGTACGACGACCTGATGGCCGAGCAGATCGAGCGGGCGCTCGCCGAGCGCGGGCGGGGCGACCTGGCCGCGCTCCTCCGCGGCGGCGACACCTGGACGATCGAGTAGCCGCCGTCAGCCGCGCGCGGCGGGAGCGAGCGCCCGTCGAGGCGCTTGGTCAGAGCTTGAGGTTGAGGAGATGGGCGAGCCGGAGCGCGGGCCGGTGGGCCGGGCGAGCGAGCACGAAGGCCGTAGCGGCGATCGTGACGAGGCCGCCGACGGCGAAGGCGAGCTCGGTTCCGCCGACGGCGGCGAGCCAGCCGGCGAGGATCCCGCCGAACGGTCCGGCGCCGTTGAAGGCGTAGTAGTAGAGGCCGACGACGCGGCCGCGCAGATGGGCGGGCGCCTCGAGCTGAAGCGTCGAGTTGGCGTTCGACGTCCACAGGGTGAAGCAGAGGCCGACCACGAACAGGAGGGCGCCCGCGGCGACGGGCGAGCGCTGCGGGGCGAGCACGAGCTCGCCGAGGCCGAAGCCGGTCATGCCGAGCAGGAGCGCTCGCAGGCTCGCCCTGCCGAGCGCGGCGGAGACGAGCGCGCCGAGGAGGGCGCCCCCGCCGAAGCAACCGGTGACGACCCCGAACGTAGCCGGTCCCGCGTGAAGCGTCGACTTGGCCAGCACCGGGAGCAGCACGTTGAAGTTGAACGCGAACGTGCTGACGAGCGCGACGAGCACGAGCACGAGGCCCACGCGGGGCACCCGTCGCGCGTACGCGAGCGCCTCGCGGGCCCCGGCAAGCAGCCGTGGCTGCCGCGCTTGCGGCTCCGGCCGCCTGAGCTCGTCCACGCGCATCGCCAGCAGCCCCGCGAGGACGGCGACGAAGCTCACCGCGTTGAAGGCGAAGCAGACGCCGGCGCCTGCGACCGCGACGACCGCCCCGCCCAGGGCCGGCCCGAGCACCCGGGCGCCGTTGAACAGGCTGGAGTTGAGCGCGACCGCGTTCGGCAGCTCGCGGGGCCCGACCATCTGGTAGGTGAGCGACTGGCGCGCGGGGGCGTCGACGACGAGCACCGTCCCGCGCAGCGCGGCGAGGAGGTAGACAAGCCAGGGAGCGGCGAGCCCGAGCAGCGTCGGAGCCGCGAGCGCGGCCGCCAGCAGCATCGACACCGCCTGTGTGGCGATGACCAACCTACGCGCGTCGCAACGGTCGACGAGCACGCCGGCGAACAGGCCGAAGACGGTGAAGGGCAGGAACTGACAGAGCGCGAGCGCGCCGACGGCGACCGGCGAGTGCGTCAGCTCGAGGATGAGCCACGCCATCGCGATGTTCTGCATCCACGTGCCGGTGACGGAGACGACCTGCCCGGCGAAGTAGAGGCGGTAGTTCCGGTGTGCGAGGCTCGCGAACGTGCGGCGGTTGAGCGCCAGGATGGCCGCGGTCACGCGTCTGCCTCCAGGAGGGCGGCCAGCGGTGCGATGGCGGCGTCGACCGCGGCCAGCTCGCGCTCGTCGAGCCGCTCGAGACGGGCCGCCAGCCAGGCCGTCCGGTGCGACCGCACGCGGCTCAGGACGCGGCGTCCCTCGTCCGTGAGCTCCACCTCGACGCGGCGGCGATCCGCCGTCGAGCCGCGGGCGCGGCGAACGAGGCGAGCGTCCTCGAGCCGGTCGACCTGCTTGGTCATCGCCGCCCGCGAGACGCCCTCGCCGGCGGCCAGCTCGCCGACCGCGACCGGCCCCCGCCCCTCGATGACGGCGAGGAGCGTCGCCTGGCCGCCCGTGACGCCGAAGGCGCTCGCCTCCCGGCGAAGCTCGCGGCCGAGGCGGAGCAGGACAGGCCGGAGCCGGTTGGCGACGTCGATCGCGCGCTCGGATCCGACCACCCTGCTCATCTCGTTAACCAGGTTAACAACAGCATGCCGGCCGAGGAGCGCCTTCCCGGTCGGCTCCCGCCGACTCGACCTCTCCGACCACGTAGGCTTCGCCCACCATGGCGCGCAGGCAGAAGAGCCTGGTGTTGATTCTGGCCCGCGAGCTTGCGGAGAACCTGGCCACGCCGATCTACATCGCCGACGCCGACGGCGACCTCGTCTTCTTCAACGAGCCGGCCGAGCAGATCGCGAGCGGCAGGTTCGTCGAGGCGGCGAGGATCTCCGTCGGCGAGTGGGTGAAGCTGCTCGAGCCGGAGGCGCTCGACGGAACGCCCCTGCAGCGCGAGCAGATGCCCGGGGGCATCGCGTTCGCGGAACGTCGGCCTGCGCACGGCACGATGCGGGTGACGGGCCTCGACGGTCGCAAGCGGACCGTGGAGACGACTGCGCTCCCGCTGTTCGGGCCGGACGACGAGTTCCACGGCGTGATGGCGATCTTCTGGGAACTCCGCTAGGGACGCCTTGCTCGTCCGGATCTGGGGCTGCCGCGGCTCGCTCGCGACGCCGGGGCGCGAGACGCTTCGCTACGGCGGCAACACGTCGTGCATCGAGGTGGAGTGCGACGACGGAACCAGCCTGATCCTCGACGCCGGGACGGGGATTCGCGCCCTCGGCCGCCGGCTGGCGGGCGAGCGGCGGAAGGAGATCCACCTCTGCCTGACCCACCTGCACATCGACCACATCGAGGGGATCGGCTTCTTCGCGCCCATCTTCGATCCCGGCGCCACCGTGCACATCTGGGGGCCGCCGTCCTCGGTGCGAAGCCTCGACGAGCGTCTCGCGCGCTACCTGTCGGCGCCGCTCTTCCCCGTCGAGCTCTCCGACCTGCCGGCCTCCTTCCGCTTCCACGACGTGGAGGACGAGCCGTGGCAGATCGGCGGCGCGCAGCTCGTCGCCGCGCACGTATCCCACCCCGGAGCGACGCTCGGCTACCGCATCGAGGCGGACGGCAGTTGCCTCACCTACCTGCCCGACCACGAGCCGGCCGTCGGCGTCGAGCTCGAGCGCCTCACGAGCGACTGGGTCTCCGGCTACACCCTTGCCGAGGGATCCAGCCTGCTCGTGCACGACGCCCAGTACACGGACGCGGAGTACGCCGACCACGTCGGCTGGGGCCACTCGAGCGTCTCGCAGGCCGTCTCCTTCGCGGCGATGACGCATGCTGCCCGGCTCGTCCTCTTCCACCACGACCCGCTGCACACGGACGACGACCTCGACGCGCACGCGTCGCGGGCTCAGGAGCTCTGGCGGGGCGACGGCGCCCCGCCAGAGCTTGCGTTCGAAGGAATGGAGATCCATCTTTAGTCGCGATCACGTCCCGTTGCTCGTGCGCGGCGTCGGCGGCGAGACGACGGTGAAGTCGGCCGAGTTGTCGTTCGTGTCGTGGCCGTCAGGGTGGCGGGCGTCGCTCGAGCCCGGCACCGCCGTGGCCGGCGGGGCGGGCGCGGGCGACGTCTCGACGAAGGCGTTCGTCGCCGTCGAGCCGTATCCGACCGAGTCGACGAGCGTCCCGGCCGCGTCTCGCAGCCCGATGCCTCCCGCGGTTCCAGACAGGCTGGCGGAGAACGTCTGGTCGGCAGCCGGCGCTCCCGCGTACCCGCTGCCGCCGAAGAGGTAGAAGGCGCCGGGCGCGAGCGTCGTGCCGTCGGGGACGGTGGCGAGCGCCGTGTCGCTCGTGCCCGCCGCCGAGCGGTAGACGAGCTTGTAGCCGGAGATGTCGGCGGCCGCCGAGCCGCCGTTGACGATCTCGACGAACTCGTTCGACGCCGCCCCGCTGACGCCGGTCATGAGCTCGTTGATCCGGACGCCGGGTGAGCCGGGCGCATGCGTGCACGTGATCTGCACCTGCCCAGAGACGTCGTAGCCGACGGCGATCGTCCCCGCCGTGTCGCCGCTCCCGCACGGAAGTCCGGCCAGATCGTCGAACGACGTCAGCGGGGTGCCGGGATCGCCTTTCGGCCCCGGCTCGCCCTTCGGCCCGGCGGGCCCCTGCGGTCCCGTGGGGCCGGAGTCTCCCTTCGCGCCGGCCGGACCCTGCGGCCCGACAGGCCCCGGCGCTCCGGGCGGGCCTGCGGGGCCCGGGGCGCCAGCCGGACCCGCCGTGCCTCGCTCGCCCTGCGCGCCCGCCGGCCCCTGCGCGCCGGCCGGCCCCTGCGGGCCCGTGGGCCCCTGCGGCCCAGTCGCGCCCTGCGGGCCGGACGGCCCGGACGGCCCGCGCGGCCCCTGTACGTTCCATGAGATGGGCAGCTCGCGCCTCGTGCACCTGGACGGGTCCGAGACGACGCGGAGGATGCCCGTCACCTTGTGCCGGCACGCCTGGATCATGGCCACCTGACCGCGGCCGGCGGCCTGGACGGCGGCGAGCGAGCCGGCGGCCGCGAGGGCGAGCAGGATCGGCGCTACGCCGAGCGCGAGCCTGCGGCGTCGCGGCGTCGAGCTTCGTGTCATCGACATCTCCTCTCGTCGGTTGGGCCGTCACAGGTAGCCGCTGCGCGGCCGGCGGGGAAGTGTCCGTCTGCCATCTGCGGCGGTTTCGGCACACCGGCGTGACACCCGGTGCCGAGCGCCAGAGAGGACGCACGGGGGTGTGCCGCCTCTGTGCCGGAGCGCGGGCAGCCCTTGACACAGCGGAGGGTGCGGCTGTTCTCTCGTGGGACAACACGAAACGGAAGGAGCAGCATGCGATCGCGAACGAATCGGCGGCGGAGCGTTGGCTGGAGCGTCGGCGCCGCCCTCGCCGGTGCCGCGGTGGCTGCCGCGGTGCTCTTCGGCGGCGGTGTCGCCGGCGCGGCCAAGCATCGGATCGCCGCCGCGGACCAGTTCCTGAAGGCGGTGCACACCCCTCTCAAGCTCCGGGTCGGAAGCGACCCCGCGGAGGTGCGCTACGACATCTCCTGCCTTCCGCCCGACGGCAACGCCGAAGGGGCAGGAACGTGCGACGGAGGCGGCACCGTCTACTTCCACTCGAGCACGAACCGGTACGCGGCCGTGCCGCTCCGGCTCGACACCTCGGCGGACGTGGGTCGATACGTGGCGCAGGTTCCGAGCAGCATCTGGTCGGCGCCGTGGTTCGACTACTACGC
The DNA here is from genome assembly GCA_035652235.1 of Gaiellaceae bacterium. Taxonomy (GTDB): domain Bacteria; phylum Actinomycetota; class Thermoleophilia; order Gaiellales; family Gaiellaceae; genus PALSA-612. The sequence continues at coordinate 31,224 of DASREE010000038.1, forward strand.
CGTCGTCAAGGACAACAGCACGGGGCAGACGGTCGCGGTGCCGCCCGGCGGGAGCGCGGCCCCGCAGCTGAGCTTCCTCGTGGGAAGCGCGGCGATCGACTTGGGAACGCATGTGTTCGGAGCGGTGCGCGAGCCGGACGCGGTGGTCGCGTCGGCGGCGTGGGGCACCGGCCCCGGCGAGGTCGGCCTCGAAGACGGCATCGACATGCCGGCTGGCGCGGCGTCGTTCGACGTCGACCCGTCCGGCACGATCTACCTCCTCGACGAGGCGAACTCGCGAATGCTCGAGTTCTCGGGCGGCAGCGCGCCCACCGAGATCGGCCTCCCGGGCCTGACCGGTGTCCGCGCCGACCTGAAGGTGGACGCGTCGGCGGGCCGGGCGTACGTGCTCGAGACTCAGAGCGCCCGCCAGCCGCGGCCCGTGCTGAGGACGTTCACGCTCCAGGGCGCGCCGGTGAGCGTCGCTCCGGTCGCCGACAGGGCGGCTGCCCAGGTGCGCCTCGTCGGCGGCACGGCCTACGTCTCGCAGTATCCATCCAGCCTGTGGGCGCCCGTGGCGCAGAACGACGGTGCCTCGCCGGTCGATGTCTCCGTCCAGCTGCAGGGGGGTGTCAGCGGCGCACCGTCGCCGGCTGGCAACGTCGTCGTGCAGAGCCTCGGGGACGAGATCAGAGCCGGCGTCTACACGGGACGGGGGCTGACGACGCAGCTCCAGTCTTCCGTCCGCCTCCTCGGCGGCACGCATGTCGCAGACGTCCAGCTTGCGCAGCTGCTGCCGAGCGGCGACCTCGTCCTCGTCTTCTCCGTGTTCACCGACAGCGAGCACGAGTACGAGGTCGCGGTCGTCGACCCGTCCGGCGCGCTCGCCACGGAGTTCTCCGTGCCGGCGCTGGAGTGGGCGCAGTCGATGCCGCTCTCGCGGTTCCGGCTCGTCGGCTCGTCGCTGTACGAGCTGGGCTCGACGAGCGCTGGCATCGTCGTCGACCGATACGACCTGGGGGTGAGCTGAATGCGGTCACGAGCGCGCATCGCGAGGCTCCTCGGCATGCTGGTGCTGTTCGGTGCGGGCTTCGGCGCCGTCGCAGCGCCGGGGTTCGCCGCCGCCGGCCGGGGGGCGTGGGTACCAGGCTGGGGCGATCCCGGAAGCTGCTACTACGGTGCGAACAGCAAATGCTGGGTCTACTCGCACCCTGCCGACCAGGGGCGGACCGCCTGCCGGGTGGCCGACATCTCCTACGATCCCGGCCACGTCGGCCCAGGCGGCTACTCGCGTCAGGCCGCCACCGAGATCGCGAACATCGCCGACCGGGAGGGGTACCAGTGGGCGGGCGGCTGCTTCGACAACAACGACGCCGACCCGACCTGGAACGTCTATCCACGCGAGACGAAGTCGACGCTCGGTGAAGGGCCGGACTGCTCCGGGCTCGTGTGGCGAGTCTGGCGCGAGTCGAACTACGCGAATCCGTCCAACAACTCGTTCTACTTCTGGCCCAGGTCGCTGTACGACCACGGGCCGTACGACACGAGCGCGTTCAAGAGCCCGAACCCGGCAGCGCCGCACCAGCGGATGGCGGACAAGGCGAAGGCGAAGATGATGGACGCCCTCGTGAGCGCGAGCCACATCGCCCTGTTCGAGCTCAGGATCGACCAGGGCGCCGAGCTGTACTGGGAAGCGCTCGGCGAGGCGTACGGAACCGACGAGTTCGTCGAGAGTTACATGGCCAACCGCGCCTTCAGCGGCACGTTCCGCAAGGCATGGCGGTAGCGGTTGCACGGACACGGCCAGCGACCGGGCAGAGGGACGCCGTGTGCGTCCTTCTGCCTGCTCGCGCTGGCGGCGTCGCTCGCCGGCGCCGGCACGGGCGCGGCTTCGGCTCCGGCGCGCCTGGTGGACGGCTCCCGCCCGCCCGCCGTCCCCCCGGCGCTTCGCTTCCTGCACGGCAGGCTGGTGATGACGAAGGTGCGCGTCGTCCCGCTCGGGCGGGTCCGCTCGCTCGCCGCGAGCTGCGACCGGGGCGAGCGGCTGCCGGCGGACGAGCCGGTCGTACTCCGGGTGGGCGCGAGCGGCGCCAGCGTCACGTTCGCCGGCCTGTACGGGGCGGTGTACGGGTGCGACCGGAACCCGGCGGCGGCCGGGGCGTTCTGGTGCGGCACGACCGGGTACGAGGCGGTCGGCAGGCGCCTTCCGGATCCCCGGCTGACCGTCTGCCAGGACGGCCGCGGCCGTCCGCTCGTCGGCTTCGCCTGGCTCGTGCCGGCGCCGGGCATGCGCTGGCTCGTCGTCGACCAGCCTGGCTTCCGCGAGGTGTACGAGCGAGCCACGGGCCTGCCCATGCGGGTGGCGACGACGGCCGGCCTCGGCCCGAGCTCGGCGACGATCCGCTACTCCGGCTACGACGAGCGGGGGAGGCTGGTGCTGCGCCGGACGCTGACGACCGCGATCGCAGGGTGAGCGCGCGGCCGCCGTTCAGGGAAAGCGGCGCGGCGCCGGGCCGTCCGGTAGCAACCGGCCGAGCCGCCCGCGCTGCGAGGCGACGACCGCGTAGAGTCGGTCGGTCAGCCGCTCGGCGCGGACGGCGAGCCGAGCTGTCCGGGTGCAGCCGAGCACGCGCAGAAGCTCGGCCCCCGCCGCGGCGGCCGAGCGCACGTCGCCGTCTGTGCGGACGACGTGCCAGGACGTCCGTCGCCGCTCGGCCGGGAGTCGCGCGAGGAGGCGGTCCGCCTCGGGATCCGCGAACGGGAGAAGCGCCATGCGGCCGGGACGGTCGACTCGCGCGACGGCACGCGCCGCGAACCGGCAGAAGCGTCAGGTGCCGTCGTAGAGCAGGACCGGCCGGACGAGCAACACAGTGACAGTCTGCCTCGGCCGTCGGCGTCGGGGCGCGGCGGGCTGGGGGTGGAAGCGCGCTGCGTAGACTTGGCAGGTGGGGCACTTCATCGAGCAGCACCAGCAGTACGCGCTCGTGCTGCTCTTCCTGCTCATCGCGATCGAGTCCGCCGGGATCCCGCTTCCCGGCGAGACGGCGCTCGTCGCGTCCGGCGTGCTCGCCTCACAGGGGAAGCTGAATATCGTCGCGGTGGTGGTGGTCGCCGCCGTGGCGGCGATCGTCGGCGACAACGCCGGCTACTGGATTGGACGGCTCGGAGGCCGGCGCCTGCTCGCGCGCTGGAGGCTCGTGCACCGTCATGCGCAACGGGTGTTGCCGCGCGCCGAGCGATTGTTCGCCCGCCACGGCGGCAAGACCGTCTTCTTCGGCCGCTTCATCGCCGTCCTGCGCATCACGGCGGCCTGGATGGCGGGAATCTCGCACATGCCGTGGTGGCGGTTCCTCGCTTTCAACGCCGCCGGAGGCATCCTCTGGGCAACGCTCGTCGGCCTCGTCGCCTACTACCTGGGACACGCCGCCGCCGACGCGATCCAGACCTACGGCTTGTACGCCGCCGGCGCGATCGCCCTCGGAGTCGTGTTCGTGCTCGTCGGCGTCCGCTGGTGGGAGCGCCGCATGCTCGTGGACGAGGAGTGACGTCGCCGGCGGGCGCCCGGGCCGCGCTCGACCGTGGCGTCTCGAACGTCGGTGGCTACCATCGGGCCGTGCGGAGAGCGGCGTCGGTGCTCCTGCTCGCGGCGGTCGTCGGGGCGGCCGCGCTCGGCGGCCAGGCTCGAGCCAGCGCCGCCGCTCCGCGGGTGACGTTGTTCGGCGACTCCGTCGCCAGCGTGATCGGCTCCGTTCCGCAGGCGCGCGAGTACCTCGGCAGGGGCCTCGACCTGAACCTCGAGCTCAGGGTGTGCCGGCGGCTCGTCGCCGTGAGCTGTCCGTACCAGGGGGTGCGGCCGCCCACCGTGCTCGACGTGGTCGAAGCAGACGACAAGCAGACGCTCGGCAACATCGTGGTGGTCGACGTCGGCTACAACGACTACGTCAGCACGTACCGCGACGACATGGACCGCGTCGTGCAGGCGCTCGTCGACAAGGGCGTGGAGCACATCGTGTGGACGACGCTGCACGAGGTGCGGGACGACTACCGGATCATCAACCGGACGATCGTCGCCGAGGCGGGCAAGTGGCCGCAGGTGGTCGTCGCCGACTGGCAGCGGGCGAGCACCGGCCAGAGCTGGTTCGGCTCGGACGGGATCCACCTGAACGCGGGCGGGGCGATGGGCCTCGCGCGTCTGCTGCGTCCGCTCATCCTCTCCTTCTGCCAGGATCCCTGCCAGCCGCCGCCCGCCGGCTCTGCTCGGCCGCTGTTCGTCCTGCGGCTGTCGCGGCGCCGCGCGGCGGTCGGTCGGTTCACGATCTGGGCAGCGGCCCGCCGCGGCACCTACGAGAGCGCCACGCTCGCATTCGGGCCAGCGTCGAGCTGCCGGCTCGCCTCCGGCAGGAAGAGCCGCGTCACTTGGTCGTCGCTCGGCCTGACGATGCAGTTCATCGCCGCCCCCGGCGCGGCCTGCGCGTCCCCGGCCACCGTGTACCTGCAGACGCTGACCGCGACGGGCAGGCGCTGGCGGACGTCGGCGGGGCTCGCCGTCGGTTCGCCGCTCGCGACGCTCGAGCGGCTCTACCCCGACTCGCCCGGCAGCGCGGGGCGGTTCCGGCTCGTCGGGATCGACCGGCCCGGCACGCACGTCGTGCTCTTCGCGACGGTCGCGGACGGCCGGGTCGTCTCGCTCGGGCTCGTGTTCAGAGCCTCGCCGTGAGTCGGAGCACCGGGTGCCGTCGCGCCGGGCTCCGGGCCCGAGCCCGCGCTGCCGGGGAACGAGCCTCGAGCGATCCGACCCTTCGCGGCCGGACGCCGCCGCGGCGCCCATCGCCGTGACGGCTTCGGCTCGGCCTGCGCCGCCTGTTGCGACTCGTAGGCTGCGCGGGCGTCGGCCTCGTTCCGGAACGCCTGGACGCGCCCCAGAGATCTCGCCGCCCGGCCCCGCTCCAGTGGCATCCTCCTTCCCGTCGGAGCCGGCACGGAACGAGCGACGGAGCCTGGCCGGCGCGACCGCGCCGTGCTCGGCGCCGTACGCGGACGCGCTGCGCAGCCGGCGGCGGTTGCCGTGCGCCGCGATCAGCCGATCAGGCGGGTGGTGGTGGCGCCGAAGTACTTGGACGTGTCGGTCGTGCCGAAGCCGGTCCAGTCCACCTTCTGGAACGAGCCCTGGATCCAGTCGTTCTTGCTGCCCTGGAAGTTGTACGCGCTGATCTTGAAGGCGGCGAAGCCGATCACGTGGTACTGGAGCCCGGCGCCGTTCCCGCTCGTCTGGTCGTAGACCGGGAAGAGCAGGTTCTTGCCGAGCATCGCGTTCATCGCCGACTTCACCTGGGAGGAGTTCATCTTCGCCCCCGGGTCGCTGTACAGCCAGACGGGGGCGGCGGTCGCGCAGCTGCAGCCGTTCTGGATCCAGGCCGCGAGCGTGCCGGGGCTCGTGCCGCCGCTCGAGCCGTCGATGTTGATGATCCCGAAGCCTCCCGGCCCGACCTTGCCGAGCGTCAGCGTCGTCGCGGTGCCGAAGCACGGGCAGCCGGGCCCCGACAGCTCGGGCTGCGTGTTGACGACCCCGAACGGAGCGGCGCCGCCCGAGGCCGTGGCCAGCGCCTCCGCTTGGGCGACCGCCTTGGCGCCGACGTTCACCTTGTCGTAGCCGAACAGCTTCAGGAACTGGACCTGCGTCTTCGTCGTGGCGTTGACGGTGATCGTGTCGTTGGGGAGGTACTGCGTCGAGAACGAGACGCTGGCCGAGCCGCCGTTCGTGGCGGCGTTCGACTGGGCGTCGCTCGTTGCCTGGCTCGTGTTCGCGGGCAGGTCGTAGGCTCCGGCCAGCGCCGCGGCGTCTGCGATCGCCTGCTGCTTGCGATGGGTCTGGTAGAGGAGCCCGACGTCGATTGCGAAGCCGGCGAGGGCGCACAGGGCGAACAGGCCCACCGCGACGAGGACGATCGCCTGTCCCCGCTCGCAGCGCCACGACCGCGTCGAGATGGGTCGCGCTGGCGTCCTGCTCTCTCCGGCCACTCGAAACCTCCCGACGCTCGTGGCGGCCCCAACCGGGCCCGTGGACGGAGCGTCGTTGTGGAAGCGGCCCCTGCACATCCCTCGCCCGGGGGTTTCTTCTCGGGCCGCCCGGCCCGGGCAGGCCAAGCCGAGGAGCAGATGCGCGCGCCGGCGAGCTCGTCGCTCGCGGTCGCCCGCCGGGTGTCGCAGGCGGCGTCTCGCCGCCCGGACGGCCTCGCACGATCGAGGAGGGCCGATCGCCGTCCCTCGTTCGAGGAGGGGGTACCCCGCGCGTCTCAATCCCTCCCGGGAGGGATTTCGCCACTCCTCGACGGCGGGCAGGGTGAGGACCGACACGCACCGGACGTCACCGGAAAAGGGGGAAGTGTGGAAGCAGCCGAAACGATCGAGTGGCAGCCCTTGGGCTCGCTGCTGCGCGCGCAGGGCCTGCTCACGGAGACGGACGTCGAGGAGGCGCTCGAAGAGCAGGAGCGATCCGGCGAGCGGCTGGGGGCAGTCCTGCTCGGGCGGGGGCTGCTCTCGCGTCCCCTCCTGACGCGCCTTCTCGCCGAGCAGCGCGGCTCGGTGCTCGAGCAGGAGACCGGGTTCGGGACGGGGCTTCGCGCCGAGATCGAGCGCCGCCACCGTCAGCGGCTGCGCCTGCGCCTCGCCTCGGAGGCGCGGCGGTGAGCGAGCGAGGCAGGTCGCTCGCCGGCGAGGCGGCATCGGCTGCCCTCCCGCCGGACGTCTGGGACGCGGACTCGGCTGAGGAGGACGTGCGCCAGCTGGCTGCGCGCTACGAGCGGGTGCGACCCGTCTTCCAGCCGCGCCGGGTCACGGTCGTCGTCGGCACGACCCTGTGCCTGCTCGACGACTGGGAGGGGCGCCTGCTCCTGAACGAGCTGCGACTGCTTCCTCCCCGCTCGTACCCGCGTGTAGGGAGGATGGTCGCGGCTTTCGAGAAGGCGCTCGGGAGCACCCGCCTGCCGGTCGAGGGCGACCCGCGCCTGCTCCTGCGCGCCGTCGAGGGGATCCGCCGCCGTCGCGAGCTGACGCTGCCACCGGGGCTGCGCGCGCTCCACGCGGCCCTGCTCGGCTTGGCCGCAGCCACGACTGCGTAGGCGGGTCCGGGCAGCCGGGCCCCGCGCCGCGAACACCCAAGCGAGCTCGGCCGCGACGCCCTCGCCGACCGAGGATGTGGGGTGTGGGAAGCCTTCGCGGTCGGGCCGCCGCCCGCACGCCGGCGGGAACGCCGGCGACCGGCGCGGGCCTTGCAGCCGCGCCGGAGCTCAGCCGCCGGCGAGCGGCTGCGGGAAGGGCGGGAGCGCGGCGTGCTGCTCCGCGTCGTGGCTGAAGACGAGGCTGGCGTCGAGCGCCGACTCGAGCAGACGCAGGCGGGCGGTGGACAGCATCGCGTCGTCGGGGCTTGCCACCACGCCCGGCATCCGCTTGCGCTCGAGGAGCTCACGGCTGTCGACGGCGTCGCCGACGAGGCAGTGCCAGCCCCCTGCCACGTGGACGAGCACCGACTGGTGGCCGTGCGTGTGCCCTGGCGTGAAGAGCGCGTGCACGCCGGGCGCGATCGTCGCGTCGCCGGCGAGCAGCTCGTACTCGCCCGCGAGCTCGGCGGGCAGGTAGCCGCCGGCCTCGTGGCGGTCCGGGTGGAGCGCGTGCCGGTACTCGCTCCGCTGCACCCAGCGCGTCGCGTTCGGCAGGAGCGCCGCGCCGCCCGCGTGGTCGAAGTGGAGGTGCGTGAGCACGAGGTCGGTGACGTCCCCCGGGGCCAGCCCGAGCGCCGCGAGCCGGGCTTCGAGCCGGTCGTCTCCGGCCACGACCGGCTCGAAGAAGCGGGCGAGCCGTCCCCAGGCGCGCTCGGGGTCGGCGGCGCCGGCGGGCGACATCCCGCAGTCGACGAGGACGAGCCGCTCGCCGCTTCCCACCAGGAATGCGACCACGGGGACGGTGACGAGCTCGTCGCCGCCGTCCTGGACGATGAACCGGCGCGGCGTGCGCAGGGCGCCGAGCGGGAGCAGGTGCAGGCTGTCGGCGGCGGCCGTCATAAGCTTTCGGGCATGGAGCGTACGAGATCGGGCGGCGCCTGATGGACCTGCAGCTCGCGGGCAAGGTCGTCCTCGTCACCGGGGCCGGGCAGGGGCTCGGCCGCGCGCTCGGCCTCGCCTTCGCCGCAGAAGGGGCGATGGTCGCCTTCCACTACCACTCGTCGGAAGCGGGCGCCGAGGAGGCCGCTCAGCAGACGGGCGGCCTCGCCGTCCCAGCCGACCTCCGCGACGACGCGGCCGTGGAGGCGGCGGTCGCGGCGGTGGAGGAGCGGCTGGGGCCGGTCGACGTGCTCGTCAACAACGCCGCCGCCACGCGCCGCGAGCGCTTCCTCGACTCGACCCCGGCCGACTGGGAGGAGCAGATCGCCGTCACCGTCACCGGCACCCTGCGCGTCACGCACGCGGTGGCGAGGCGGATGGCGGCTCGCGGCTCCGGCTCGATCGTGACGCTGCTCGGCGACTCCGGCCGTGTCGGCGAGTCCGGCCTGGCCGTGACGGCGACCGCCCGCTCCTCGACGGTCGGGCTGACGAAGTCGCTGGCCAGGGAGCTCGCCCGTCACGGGATCCGCGTCAACGCCGTCTCGCTGGGTCTCGTCCAGACCGAGCGCTTCGACGAGCACGTCGGCGGCGCCGAGCAGGAGCGCCTGCGGAAGGTGCTCGCGCAGTACCCGCTGCGCCGGCTGGGACGGCCCGAGGACGTGACGCCGATGGTGCTCCTGCTCGCCTCGCCGCTCTCGTCCTGGACGACGGGGCAGGTCGTGTCCGTCAACGGCGGCTACGCGATGCCGTGAGCGCGAGCGTCGGCAACGCCGTCCCGCGCAAGGAGGACCGCCGGCTCGTGACCGGCTGCGGCCGGTTCGTCTCGGCGCTCGAGCTGCCGCGGATGCAGCACGCGGCCTTCCTGCGCAGCCCGCTTGCGCACGCGACCATCGCTCGCGTCGACCCCTCGGCGGCCGCGCGGCACCCCGGCGTGCGCGCTGTCTTCTGCGGGGCCGACTTCGCGGGCGTGGCGCTGCGAGCGCGCTCGGCGCTCCCCTCGTACGTGGAGACCGACCAGCCCGTGCTCGCCCACGAGAAGGTGCGCTTCGCCGGCGAGGCGGTCGCGCTCGTGGTCGCCCGCGACCGGGCGACCGCAGAGGACGCCTGCGAGCTGGTCGAGGTCGAGTACGAGCCGCTGCCGGCGACGGTCGACGCGAGCGCGGCGCCGGAGGTGCCGGTGCACGCGGCGGCGCCCGACAACGTGCTGCTCGAGCGGCGCTTCGAGGCCGGCGACGTGGAGGCGGCGCTCGCCCGGGCGGCGCTCGTCGTCGAGCGGGTCGTGCGCACGAACCGCCACGCGGCCAACCCGCTCGAGTGCCGGGCCGGCGTCGCGCTGTGGGAGGCGGGCGACGGCCGGCTCACCTACTGGTGCGGCACGCAGGTGCCGCACCTGCTGCGAAACGCGCTCGCACAGCTGCTCGGCGTCGCCGAGGGCTCGCTGCGCGTCGTCGCCCCCGACGTCGGCGGCGGCTTCGGGGTGAAGGCGATCGTGTACCCGGAGGACGTCGCGCTCTGCCTGGCCGCGCGGGCGCTCGCGGGCACGCCCGTGAAGTGGGTCGAGGACCGCAGCGAGCACCTGCTCGCAGCCGCGCACGCGCGCGACCATCGCTACGCCGTGCGCGCCGGCTTCGCGCCCGACGGCGAGCTCGTCGCGCTCGACGCGGACGTCGTCTGCAACGTCGGCGCCTACTCGCTCTCCCCGTGGACGGCCGGGATCGAGCCGCTCATGGCGGGCGGCCTGTTGACGGGACCGTACCGCCTCCAGCACTACCGCTGCCTCGTCCGCGGCGTGGCCACGAACACGGCCCCGGCCGGGCCCTACCGGGGCGTCGCGCGCCCCGCCGGCACGCTGGCGATGGAGCTCCTGCTCGACGCGGCTGCGCGGCGGCTCGGCCTCGGCCCGGAGGAGATCCGCCGCCGCAACCTGATCCGGCCGGACGACCTTCCCTACACCATGCCGACGCGGCTCGTCGACGACTCCGGCCAGTACGGCCGCTGCCTCGAGCGGGCGCTTGAGCTGGCCGGCTACGACGCGCTCCGCTCCGAGCAGCGCCGCCGGCGGGAGCGCGGCGAGCCGCCGCTCGGGATCGGCATCGCCTGCTACAACGAGCTGACCGGCCTCGGCCGCGCCGCCTCGGCGGGCCCGCGCATGCCGTTCCGGACGGGCCACGACGCGTGCACCGTTCGCGTCGACCCGGACGGCCGCGTGACCGTGTTCAGCGGCGTCTCCTCGCAGGGCCAGGGCCTCGAGACGACGGTGGCGCAGATCGTCGCCGACGGCCTCGGCGTCGCCTACGAGGACGTCGAGGTGCGGATCGGCGACACGGACGCGAGCCTGTGGGGCTTCGGCGCCTTCTCCTCGCGCCAGGCGGTGATCGGAGGGGGCGCCGCACGGCGCGCGTCGCTGGCCGTGCGCGAGCGGGTGCTGCGTCTCGCGGCGGGCCTGCTCGAGGCGAACGAGGCGGATCTCGAGCTGGAGGAGGGTGTCGTGCGCGTGGCCGGCTCTCCGGGGCGGTCGCTGACGCTCGCGGAGATCGCGAGGGTCGCGTACCTCGAGACGCAGCGCCTGCCCGAGGGCGTCGAGCCGGGTCTCGAGGCGACCTCGTTCTACGACCCCGTCCGCGGGGCGTTCGCGGCCGGGGCGCAGGTGGCGGCGGTCGAGATCGACCGGGCGACCGGCGAGACGCGGATCGTCCGCTGGGTCTGCGTCGAGGACGCGGGCACGATCGTCAACCCGCGCATCGTCGAGGGCCAGGTCGCGGGCGCGGTCGCGCAGGGGATCGGCGGGGCGCTCTACGAACACCACGTCTACGACGAGGACGGGACGCTCCTGACCGGGACGCTCGCGGACTACCTGCTGCCGACGAGCGCCGACGTGCCGGAGCTCGTCCTCGGACACCTGTCCGAGCCGGCTGACAACCCGCTCGGCGTGCGCGGGGTCGGCGAGGGCGGCACGCTGGGGCCGGCCGCCGCGCTGGCGGGCGCGGTCGAGGACGCCCTCGGCGTCGAGGTCGACCGGCTGCCGCTCGCGCCGGCGCTCGTGTGGGAGCTCGCGCGGTGATCGCCGTCGAGCAGCTCGACGCGGTCACCCTCGTCCGCATCGAGCGGGAGGAGCGCCGCAACGCGCTCGACGTCGAGCACTGCCAGGCGCTCCGCGCCGCCGTCGAAGAGGCGGTCGCCAGCGGCGCCCGCGCGCTCGTCGTCACCGGCAGCGGCACGAGCTTCTGCGCGGGAGCCGACCTCGACGCGGTGTTCGCGGCCGACTTCCGCTCCGCCCTGTACGCGGCGCTCGGCGCGCTCGCACACGCGCCGGTGCCGTCGCTCGCCGCCGTCGGCGGCGCGGCCATCGGCGCCGGCACGCAGCTCGCGATCGCCTGCGACCTGCGCGTCGCCGGCCCCGCCGCGACCTTCTCGGTGCCGACCGCGCGCTACGGGATCGCCGTCGGCCCGTGGACGGTCGGCCGGCTGGCCGAGCTCGCCGGCGGCGGCACCGCCCGGGCGATGCTGCTCGGCTGCGAGCAGCTGGACGCGGCGGCGGCGCAGGCCTGCGGCCTCGTCAACCGGCTGGGCGGCCTCGACGACGCGCTCGCCTGGGCGGCCTCGATCGCCGAGCTGGCGCCGCTCACGCTGCGCTACTCGAAGCGCGCGCTCGACGGGGCGGAGGGCGTCGTGGAGCTGTACGAAGCCTGCTGGGCGAGCGAGGACGCCGCCGAGGGCCGCCGGGCGCGCGCGGAGCGGCGGCCGCCCGCCTTCCGCGGCGCATGAAGCCGGCGCCGTTCGCGTACCACTTGGCGGCGAGCGTCGACGACGCCGTGCGGACGCTCGCCGAGGCCGGCGGCGACGCCAAGGTGATCGCGGGCGGCCAGAGCCTGGCGCCGCTCCTCAACCTGCGCCTCGCGCGGCCGTCGCTTCTCGTCGACGTGAACCGGATCGCGGGGCTGGACGGCATCGACCGCCACGCGGCGAGCGTCCGCGTCGGCGCGCTCGTCCGCCACGCCGCGCTCGTGCGCCAGGACGCGCACCCGCTGCTCGCCGAGGCGGCTCGCTTCGTCGGGCATCCCGCCATCAGGACGCGGGGGACGCTCGGCGGCAGCCTGGCGCACGCCGATCCCGCCGCGGAGCTGCCGGTGGTCGCGGTCGCACTCGGGGCGGTTGCGCACGTGCAGGGCCCCGCCGGCGCGCGCACGCTCCCGGCCGGAGAGCTCTTCACCGGGCCGCTGCAGACGGCGCTCCGGCCGGACGAGCTGATCGTCGCCGTCGACTTCCCGCTCCCCGACACCTGGGGCTTCGCCGAGTTCTCGCGCCGGCACGGCGACTTCGCGCTGGCGCTCGCCGCCACCGCCCGCTTCGGAGACGAGACGCGGATCGCCGTCGGCGGTGTCGCCGGCACGCCCCTCCTGCTGGCCGGCGCCTCGGAGCTGGAGCGGGCGCCGGCCTTCGGCGATGTGCACGGGCCGGCCGAGTACCGGCGGGCGCTGGCAGCGGAGTGCGTCCGTCGTGCGTCGGAGAGAATGCGCCCGTGAAGGTCGAGCTAATGCGCCCGTGAAGGTCGAGCTCGCCGTCAACGGCAGTCGCCAGACGCTCGACGTCGAGCCCAGGCGGACGCTCGCGGACGCGCTGCGCGAGGAGCTCGGCCTGAGCGGCGTCCACCTTGGTTGCGAGCAGGGCGTGTGCGGCGCCTGCACCGTGCTCCTCGACGGCGAGCCCGTGCGCGCCTGCCTCGTCTACGCCGTGCAGGCGCACGGCTCGGCGGTGACCACGGTCGAGGGCCTGGCCGGGCCGGACGGGACGCTGCACCCGCTGCAGCAGGCGTTCTGCGACCACTTCGCGATCCAGTGCGGCTACTGCACGCCCGGCATGCTGCTGTCGGCGCTCTCCCTGCTCGAGCACGAGCCCGAGCCGACGCGCGAGCGGATTCGCGAGGAGCTGGCGGGGAACATCTGCCGCTGCACCGGCTACGGAGCGATCGTCGACGCGGTCGAGGCGGCCGCCCGCGCGCTGCGGTGATCCGCACCGAGCTGATCCGGCCGGTCGGCGAGCTGCTCGCCGCCCACTCGCCCGAGCGGGTCGCGCTCGAGGACGGCGAGCTGCAGGTCACCTACGGCGAGCTGGAGCTGCGCACGCGCCGGCTCGCCGCCCACCTCGCCGCGGCGGGCATCGAGCCCGGCGACCGCGTGGCGACGTACATGGCGAACGGCGTGCGCGGCGCCGAGGCGCAGCTCGCCGCGGTGCGGGCGGGCGCGATCGCGGTGCCGATCAACCCGGCCGCGCCCGCCGCCGAGGCCGGCTTCATGCTGGCGGACTCCGGCGCCCGTGCGCTCGTCGTCGACCCCGAGCGCCGGCACGAGCTGGGGGGCGCCAGCGAGCTCGCGCTCGTGGCCGTGGCCGGCGAGTCGTACGAGGAGCTCGTCTCCTCCGACGCCCCCGGGCGCGCCGAGCCCGGCGACCTCGACGCGCCGGCCTGGATGCTGTACACGTCCGGCACGACCGGCCGGCCGAAAGGCGTGCTCCTCTCCCAGCGGGGCCTGCTCTGGGTCGCCGCCTGCTGGGGCTCGATCGTCGGCATCTCCGACGAGGACGTCATCCTCTCCCCGCTGCCGCAGTTCCACTCCTACTGCACCGAGCTCCACCTGGCGGCTCTCGCCGCCGGCGCGCGCGTCCGCATCACGCGCCGCTTCTCGACGTCGGAGACGCTCGATCTGCTCGCGTCGCGCCCGTTCACGCTCCTTGCCGGCGTCCCGACGATGTTCCACTACCTGCTCGAGGCGGGCAGGAAGCAGGGCCTGCGCTGCCCGACGCTCGCCCGCTGCGTGTCCGCGGGCGCGATCCTGCCCGCGGCGCTGAGCGACGAGTTCGAGCGGACGTTCGGCGTCCTCCTCCTCGACGGCTACGGGATCACGGAGACGTCGACGTTCGTGACCATGAACTGGCCGACGGGCACGCGCCCGCGCGGCTCGTGTGGGCTGCCGCTGCCGGGGACGGCGGTGCGGCTCGTCGACCCGGCCACCGGCGAGGACGTCGAGCCGGGCCGCGACGGCGAGATCCACGTCCGCGGGCCGCACGTGATGCTCGGCTACTGGAACCGCCCCGAGGAGACGAAGGCCGCGCTCGCGGGCGGCTGGTACCGGACGGGCGACCTCGGCCGCCTCGACGAGAACGGCTACCTGACGATCACCGGCCGCATCAAGGAGCTCATCATCCGCGGTGGCGAGAATGTCTACCCGGCCGAGGTCGAGGCGGCGCTCATCTCGCACGAGTCGCTGCGCGACTGCGCCGTCGTCGGCCGGCCGCACGAGGCGCTCGGCGAGGTGGTGGTGGCGTTCGTCGTCCCGGTCGAGCCGGAGACGTTCGACCCCGCGCCGCTCGTCGAGCACTGCGCCCGGCTGCTCGCGCCGTGGAAGGTGCCGAGCGAGGTGCGCGTGATCGACGAGATCCCCCGCACCGGCTCCGGCAAGATCATGCGCCACCGCCTGCCGGTCGAGGAGGCGGCGTCCGCCGGCTGAGCCGGGCCGCGCCCGCCGGGAGGACGAACACGCGCATCGGCCGCCGACGGCGCCCGCCGGCGGGATCGGCCGACGACGGGTGTCGCGGGTCGGCGGGAGATCGGGAAAGCCGCGGATCGAGCGCGCCGCGAACTACCGATGGCGGCCGGCGCGAGATCGGCGACACTCCCCGCATCCGAGACGAGGAGGAGACCATGATCGGGGAGATCGCGGTCGTGCCCCAGATCGAAGGCTCGGCGCGCGAGGTCGTCGCGCGCGCGGTCGCGGAGATCGCGGCGCAGGGCCTCCGCTACGAGGTGGGAGCCGCCGGGACGACGGTCGAGGGCGAGCTGACGACGATCCTGGAGGCGGTGCGGGCGATCGAGAGCCGCCTGCGGGCAGACGGCGTCACGCGGGCGCTCGTCGAGCTCCGGCTGCAGCTCGAGCCGCACGCCGAGACGCTCGAGCACCAGGTCGAAGGTATCGCACGACGCTGACGAGGAGGAGGACATGGCGGGTCGAGCCGGGTCGCTCCCGGCGCTGGGGCTGAGCGAGCAGGAGCTGCGCGAGGGGCTGGAGCGGGAGCTCCTCCGGGCGATGCACGTGGAGGGGGACGCGCCGACCGTGCACGCGATCGCGCACAGCGTCGCGCGCGTGCTCGTCGCCGACCACCTCAGGATCGCCGAGCAGCTCGCCCGCTGCGGGGTGCCGCTGGAGGGCTCCGGCGCTGGCGAGAGCTGAGTGAACGGCGGGCAAGCGAGGCGCGGACAGCGCGGACCGCGGCGGGTTCCGCGCCTCCAGCCCGCTCGGGCCGGGCTCGCGGCAACGTGCGAGCGCCCGCGCGCGCCGGCTTCGTGGGACTTGGGCGAGCGCGGCGCGCGGCTCACAGCGTTTCGAGCCGCCGGCGCAGCCGCTCGACGTCGGCGCGGCGTCCGGTGAAGAGCTCCGTGCGGTAGCGGACGTCGAGGCCGGTCCGCCTGATCACGTCGGCCATGAACGCGTCGCAGGTGACGAGGCGGCAGACGGGGAGGCAGGCGGCGAGCGCGCGCACGTCGACGGCGTCGCTCGCGCGGTTCCGCCGCTCCGGGAAGTCGCGCGCGAGGACGTGGCGCAGCCGGCGCTCGACGCTGCGGCTGCGCGCGGCCTCCGGCGCGGGCAGCCGCAGGCCTCCCGAGAGCTCGCGCAGCAGGTCGAGAAGGGCGAGGTCGGGACGCCGCGACGACTCGAGCGCGTGCGCCTCGGACTCCGGCACCTGCACCGCACCGCGCGCGACCGCGCCGCGCAGGACGGGCTCGAGGTCGCAGAAGGCGGGCTTCCGCTTGGCCATTCCGCTCAGGTAGTTCTGGTCGAGGTAGAGGAAGAGCGTCATCTCGCTCCCGCCGGAGGAGGCTGGCCTCAGGATCGCTCATACGCACCTTCGAGGCGCGTCCGTCTACGCCCGGGGCGCGTGGTCTGCCGCGGCGGCGCCGGCTTACTCGGTGGGGGTCGCGACGAGCGGCGCGCGCGTCCGCCCGACCGCACGACCCCCGATCTCGGCCGGCCCGCAGGCGGCCGCCGGCCAGCGGATGGTAGGCAACGCCGGCGATGAATCCCGCGGCGGCCAGGGCCTCCCCCGCACAAACACGAGCTCGGCGCCCGCCGGCAGGTGCTCGATGCACAGCCGGCCGAGGCAGAGCGTCCGACAGCCGGGTGCGGTGCAGGTCCCGATCAGAGCCAATCCGCGTCCCTCCTCGCGATCGGGCAATCATGCTCGAGCCGGCGCCGGCGCTCATCGGGGAATCCACTGACCTCCGGCGAGGCCCGCGTCGCGGGCGTGTCGCGGGCGTGTCCCGGGCCAGGGCACCCACGGCCGGCGCGCCGCTACCCTTCCATCCTCGCGGCACGCGCTAGCCTGGACGCATGGAGACTGTCGGGAAAGTGTTGCTCGCTCTCGGCGTCGTCTCGCTCGCCCTCGGCGCCGGGTTCCTGCTGCTCTCGCGCCTGGGCGTCACCCGCTTCCCCGGCGACCTCGTCGTCCGCCGCGGCAGCTTCACGCTGTACGCGCCGCTCGGGCTGATGGTCGTCCTCAGCCTGCTGCTGACGATCGTGCTCAACCTCTTCTCGCGCCGGTAGGCGGCCGGCCTCGCTCTCGCCCCGGCGGCGTCGCCGGCTTCTCGCCGGCACGGCCGCGCCGTACGCGTTCCGCATGACGCGGGCGCGCTCGACGACGGCGACGGGAGACCTGCTCGCGGCCGGTGCCGCCGCGCTGTCGCGTCCGGGTCAGCGGCGGCGGCTGGGGCGCGCGACGCGCGTGCGCGGGCGCTCGGCCTCGCTCGTGAACGCGGAGAGCTGGACCAGCTCGCCGTCGAGCACGAGGCCGGAGGCGACGATGCCCGCGCCGGCGAGGCGGAGGTCCTCGCCGATCCCGGCCGACCGAGCGCGGCGCCGCGGCAGGGCGTCGAGCGCGGCGACGAGCTCGGCCGGGCGCTCCGGCCTCGCCCGCGTCCCGTCGTGCTCGAGCGCGTCGAGCAGGTAGCCGTCGAGGAGCTTCGGGTACAGGCGCGCGAACGCGGCCGGGCGCGACAGGTAGTCGAGGCAGAGCCGCTCGTCGCCGAGCGCGAGCACGGCCCCGGCCTGTCCCGCAAGGAGCGGGAACACCCCGCGCCGGGCGGCGAGGTCCTCCTCGCGGCTGCGGTAGATGTCCACGGCCGCTGCGGTCGGGGAGCGCACGCCGTGGCGGCCCGCCTTCGCCGCCACCTCCTCCCAGACGACGGACTGCGCGAGGCCGCGCGCGAGCGGGTCGGCGCCCAGGAGCTCGGCCTTGCGCCGGCGGAGCTCCGGAGAGGCGGCGTGCCGCGCGGGGGCGAAGCCGGCCGCGCACGCGTGCCAGCGTCCCTGCTCGACGCAGGACACGGGGATCCTGATCTCGCTCCCCGGCGCGACGAGCACGGTGACGTTGAGGATGCGGTTTTGCTTCGCCCCGACGAGCTCCTCGCCGTCGTACAGGAGCACGGGCGTGTCGAGCGGGTTGACGGCGACGAGCTCGGGCACCGAGCCGGCCGCGTCCACCTCGCTGACGCGGAAGCCGAGCGGCAGCGCCTCCTCGAGCGTCACGTACTCCGCCTGCGGGTCGCGCCGCGGGAAGAGCGGCACGATGCTGACGCCGCGGTGCTCCACCGCGTCGCCGAGCTGGATGCTGTCCTCGATCACGTCGGGCCCCCTTTCGTCTGCACAGAGTCCACCGCTTGCCGCTCCGCGCTTACGGGCGTCCGCCTCCGGGTGTAAGAACACGGCGTGGCCCAGCAGACTGTGCCCGGGATGCACGACGCCCGCGACGCCGAGGACCGGCGGCTGCTCGAGACGGGGGAGCACAAGCTCCTCCTGGCCGGCTACTTCGCCGCCGTCCGCGACCGCTGCTTCTTCCGGCTCGGAAGCCGCGAGGCGGGCGACGAGGCGGCGCAGCGCGTCTTCCTGCGCCTGTGGAGCGAGCTCGCGGCGGGCAAGACCTACCCGGTGCCCTTCCGCGTCGTCGTGTGGATGGTCACCGAGTGGACGCTGCGCGGGTTCTCGCTCGGCCGCCGCGAGGCGGAGCTCCCCGACGACTGGGACGGCGAGGCGCCCGACGCCTATGCCGAGTGGGAGGTCGACCACGACCTGTCGGCGCTCTTCGCCGAGCTGCCGGCGCGCCAGCGCCAGGTTCTCGACCTGCGCTACCGCCTGGGGCTGGCGCCGGCGGAGATCGCGGAGCGGCTCGGGATCGAGGCGAACGCGGTGCACCAGGCGCTCCACAACGGCCATGCGAAGCTGCGGGAGAAGCTCCGTGTCTGAGCGTCTGTTCCAGCTCTTCGACGAGTACGCCGCCGCCTACGCGCGTGGCGAGCGGCCGAGCGCCGAGGACTTCCTCGAGCGGGCGGGCGCCGAGCGCGACGAGCTGGCTTTACTTCTCGGCGAGTACCTGCGCCGCGCGCCCGCCCAGCCGGCGAGCGAGGACGACGAGCGCCGCCTCGGGCTCCTGCTCGCCCCCGAGCCGCCCCTACTCGCCCTGCGGGTCGAGCGCGGGCTGCGCGTCGACGACGTCGTCTCGTCCCTCGTCGAGCGGCTCGGCCTCGATCCGGCCACGCGGGCGAAGGTCAAGCGCTACTACCAGCGGCTCGAGGGCGGGCTGCTCGACCCGCGCGGGCTGAGCGGACGCCTGCGCTCGGCGCTGGTGGACGTCTTCGGCGCCGCCGCCGGGCCGGCGCTCGCGTGGACGGCGCCGCCGCCGGCTGCCCCCGCCTTCCTGCGAGCCGCGGAGCCCGCGGCAGCGCAGGCCGCGCCGCCGCCGCCCACCCAGGCCGCCGGGGACGAGGTCGACCGTCTCTTTACCGGAGGCGACGAGCCGGAGCCCGCTTGAATCGCATCGCCGTCCGCATGACAATTGGCGACGTGCCTGGACCCGTCACGGATGTGCGGGCCGGGGTCGTGCGGCGGCGCTACCACGAGCGATTCGGAGGCGCGCCGCTTCCCGTCCCGGTGGAGGCGATCGCGGAGGATCTCTGCGGGCTGATCGTCGAGGAGGTGGCCGAGCTCGACGTCTCGGGCATGCTGCTGCCGGCCGAGCGGCGCGTGCTCGTCAACCTGGCCGAGCCGCCGCGCCGCCGCCGCTTCACGCTCGCGCACGAGCTCGGGCACTGGGTCTGCCAGGCGCAGAACGGCCTCGGGTCGGCCCGCTACTGCCGCGCCGAGGAGATCGGGCTCGACGGGCGGGCGAAGGCGCTCGAGCGCGAGGCGAACGTCTTCGCCGCCGAGCTGCTCATGCCCGAACCCGAGGTGCGCGCCGTCTGGGCGGGCGACCCGGACGCCTGCGCCGAGCGCTTCGGCGTCAGCGGGGAGGCGATGCGCTGGCGCCTGTACAGCTTCGGCCTGG
>DASREE010000039.1:0-30132 GCA_035652235.1 Gaiellaceae bacterium
TAGATCGCCCAATCCACCTGCCGCACGCTAGCCGCTCGCGCCGCCGGTGCTACAATCGACGACGCGACGCGGGGTGGAGCAGTCAGGTAGCTCGCCGGGCTCATAACCCGGAGGTCGCAGGTTCAAATCCTGCCCCCGCTATGTCACATTTGTGCGACCGCCGACGAGGCGGTCGCGCTGTTTCTGGGGGCGTGTCGAGCGCGAGGGTCGCGGCAAGCTGGAGCGTCCGCTCGCGTTTGTTGTAGGTCACCTCGACGTCGAAGTCCTCGAGGAGCTGGGCGAGCTCTGGCGGCTCGTAGTTGTCGAGGGCGTCGGTCAGGTCGGGCACGGACGCGAGCATGGCCTCGACGGCGCCGGGATGGACGTCGCTCGGAGGCTGCGCCTCAAGTGAGGCGAGCTCGCGTTCGAGCCGGTCGCGCTCGGCAGTCAGCTCGACGATTCGTCGCTTCGCGAGTGCTACGACGGGGTGAGCGGGATCGTCGTGCTCTTCCAGGCGGAGGGCTTGCCGATAGAGCGAGCGGTCGAGCTCCGCGAGCTCGCGCCGTCGCTTCGCGATCTCCGCTTCGTGCGCGTGCCAGCCGCCCGCGGAGGTGCGGGCGAGGTCGTCGCGCAGGAGAGATAGCCGACCGGGTCCGAAGAGACGGCGGGAGAGGAAGTCGAACAGCTCGGCGAGGACGACGTCCTCCTTGATGCCGAGGACGCGCGGATGTCCGGTTGCCTCAGCCGCGGCGAGACCGTGGCGGTCGACGAACTGGCAGCGGTACCAGTTGGCGCCCTTCTGGTGGCTGCCCGACATCCGTCGGCCGCAGAGAGCACAGCGCACGCGTCCGCGGAGCGGGTAGAGGCGTGCGCTTCGACCTCCCGACCGCTGGATGTACCGCTTCGGCTCGGTGAGCTTCGCGTGCTGTTCGTTGCGGGCCGCGCGTTCCTCGACGAGGGCGAACAGCTCCTTCGGGATCAGCGCCTCGTGCGTCGGCTCGGCGCTCCAGATCCACTGCTCGCGTGGCCGGATGAACGGACGGCCGCGCCGCTTGTCGTGCCGGCCCCAGACGTTGAAGCCGGTGTACTTCGGGTTGCGGAGCATGGCCTGGATCTGCGAGCGACTCCAGGTCGGACGGAGGTCGTTCTCGTCCTTCTTGTTTCTCGTCGGCGGCGGGTAGCAGTCGAGATCACGGTTGAGCTTCTCGCAGATCGCGCCGAGGCCGAGGCCGTTGACGCAGTAGTCCTCGAAGATCATCCGCACGATCGGAGCGCGGACCGGATCGGCGATGAGCCGGTGCTTGCGTTTCCCCTCGCGCGCCTTGTGCGGGTTGGGATGCGCGTGGGGCTCGAGCCGGTAGCCGTAAGGAACGGGGCCGCCGGTGTGCCAGCCTTGGCGGACGCTCTCCTCCATGCCGCGGCGGCTCTTCTCGATCAGGTCGCGGACGTACCACTCGGCGACGCCTTGCTTGACCCGGCGAGTGAGGACGGCTGTCGCGTTGGCGACCATCGGTTCGTCCGTCGCGAACAGACCGATGTCGAGTTGTTCGAGGTCGCGCTCGATACTGGTTGCGTCCGCGGTCATGCGCGAGAGCCGGTCGATGCTCTCGACGAGCACCGCGTCGAACGCGCCATCGCGCGCGGCATGAAGCAGATCGTGGATACCGCCGTCGCGTGGCACCGCGACAGCGAAGCGTTCGCCGGTCACGCCGTTGCCGCGCGCGTTCAGGCTCTTGCGCCCACTCTCGATGTCCCAGTAGCGGGCGATGAGCTCGCCACCGCTTTCGCGAATCACGCGCTCGCAAGCGGAAAGCTGGCGCGGGATCGAGAGCGAGGGGTCCTGGGCGTCCTCGGTCGAGACGCGCCCGTAAAAGGCGAACCTCATCGTGACCTCCTCGTGGTCGTTGGGCACCGGCTGGACATGGAGCCAGAGAACCGCGGCAAGCGCAAGTCGCCGCTCACGCCGCCCTCCGGGCCTCGGCCTGGAGGGCGGCTGCCCGCTGCAGGAGGCGAAGGACGGCCCGGAGTTGGCGCTCCCGGAGCTCTTCGGCGGCAGCGCCTTTGGCGCGCCTGATCGTCACCTCGACCCGTAGGTGGCCGCCGTCGGGCTCCGCGCCATCTCGAGGGACGGCCTGCAGCCGCCGCGGGCCGCTCAGACGGCCTCCTTGCGGGAGTGCCATTGGCGTTGGCCCCAGGTCTGCCAGCGGCGGCCGAGGCAGCCGGCGAGCGGGCGTTGCTCGGGGCCGCGGGACCACAGCGGCAGCTGGTCGAGCGTACGTTCCTCTTGGAGGGTTGGGAGGAGCCAGTAACGCACGCTGTCGGTCGAGCCCCAGATCCAGGGCGGACCTTGCGGCGCGTGCGCCGCGAGGCTCTCCATGCGGCGCCGGCTGTGGCAGATGAGCAGGACGTTGCCGCGCTCGCGACCGGTATCGGTCGCGAGCGCGGCGGTGTAGCCGGCTAGCTTGGCGCCGACCCGTTTGGCAGGTTCGGTGCCGCGGTCGAGTTCGAGGTAGAAGGTGAGCTCTCCGTTCGGGAGCAGGTAGCGGCCGTAGGCGTCGGGGCGGACGTGTCCGCCGGCACCCTCTTGGGCGCGGCTCTCGCCATGCCAGCACCAGAGGCCTTCGTCGGGCTCGTGGAGGCTGCGTTCGACGAGCCGGCACATGAACTTGGCGACGGCGCGCCGGTGTTCGAGGTCGGGCAGGGACAGCGATGGTGTTCGTCTCGCGGGTGCGCCGAGGAGTGCGCGGGCCTCGGCGGTGAGGAACCAGAGCGCCTCACTTGTGCCCTTGCGTCCGGCTGTCGGGTAGACGCGGAGGAGCAGCCGATGCTGTTCGAGTTGGGCGAGGCGGACGCGGCAGGTCCGCGAGCCGCTGAAGAAGAGCAGGAGCAGCTCGCCGGTGGCGAGCGGCTCGTGCTCGGCGAGCTGGGCGAGCAGCGCCCGGTCGCGCTCGGTCAGCGCCGGGAGCGGCGGCCGTTCAGGCCGCCGCACGCGGCTCATCCTCCCACTGTTTCAGCTCATCCTTGTCGGGCTTCTCCGAGCCGTCGAAGCGCGCGTGTTCATGCCCGCCTGGGCGACTGCGGGGTCCTCCTTCCGGTGGAGGAGTGGAGGGAGGACCGGAGGGAGGACCGGCGTCCGGGGCGGCGGTGCCGCCGCCCTCGCCCGGGTCGGGCTTGCCGTAGCGCACCTTGAGTGCCGCTTCGACTTCGGACGCGGTCAGCGCGCGGCCGCGGGCGGCCGCGCGGATCCGGTCGGCCGGGTTTGTGCTCGTCGGGTGCTCGAGCGGGGACGCGACCGCGATCGCCGCCGGGAGCTGCCGGCCGTCGTGCGAGATGCGGCAGGCGAGCCGGTAGCGACCGAGCCGGCGCAGGTCCTCCTCGTCGAGCCGAGGCAGGAAGTGCGCCTCCATCCGGCGCGCGTCCTGCGGCGGCAGTGCGAAGCAGAGCTTCGTCTGCGTGTTCGCGTGGACGGCTTCGATGAGGTCGGGGTCGGTGAGCTGGGCGAGGTGCTGATGGGCGAGCACGAAGCCGAGCCGGTACCCGCGCGCCTCCGCCAACGCCTGCGCGAGCCCCTGCGGCAGCCGGCAGAAGCGATGCGCCTCATCGACCAGACAAGCGAACGGCGTCCTGGTGGGATCGGGGCCGAGCCGCTGAGCCGCTTGCCAGAGCCGGTAGACGATCACGGAGCCGACGAGATCGGCGGCATCGCCGAGCGTGCTTGCCGGCAGCGCGACGAGCAACAGCTTCCGCTCGGCGATGATCCGCTCGAAGTCGGGCGCCCCTTCCTGGCAGAGCACGTTGCGCAACGCCCGCCGGCCAAGAAAGGCCCGCAGCTTGTTCGCAAGCGGCGCAAGTGCCTGTTCGCGTTGGCTGTCGGAGAGCGCGCGCCACTGACGCCAGAACTGCGCCAGCGCGACCGGGTCGGAGACCGGGTGGCGGGCCTTCTCAGCTGGATCAGTGAGCAAGGCGAGCACGTCCGCGAGCGTCGGCGCCGGCAGTCGTGGATCACGGTTGGCGAGCAACGTCGCGAGTGCGGAGCGGAAGATGTCCTCGGACCGCGGCCCCCAGAACCGGCCGAAGAGACGGGCGAAGATGCCGACCAGCGCCTGCACGTGCACGTCCTCGTCGCCGGGCGCGCAGGCGAGCAGGTTCAGGGCAGGCGGATATTGCTGGTCGCCGAGGTCGAGCAGAACGACGTCGTCCGCCCGCTCGGCCGGGATCCGCTGGAGAACATCGTTGACGGCGTCGCCCTTGGGCTCGATGTACGCGGCGCCGAGCCCGAGCCGGGCGACCTCGAGGTAGACGTTGCAGAGCTGGGTCGTCTTGCCGCGACCGGTCGGACCGAGCACGTGCACGTGCTGGAGCAGCGCCTCGCTTTCGATCCACAGTTCGCTCCCCAGCCCGTCCTGCTCGGCGACGCCGATCAGGACCCCACCTCCGGGCGCATCGGCGACAGGGGCGACGGAGCGCGCCGGCGCCTCCGGCAGCGCGAACGGAGCTTCGGCCGCCTGCTCGGGTAGCGGGAGTAGCGCCGCCGCCTCCGCCGCGGTCACGATCAACGGCGGTCGGGGCGCGGGCATCCGCCGGTCGAACCGCCGCGCGAGCCGGAACTCGCGCCCGGGCCGAAGCCCACCGAGCTCGTGGAACTGGGTGAAACTCGCCGCCAGCCCGGAGAGCCGTTCTCTCGCCCAGCGGCGCTGCGCCGCGCCGGTCCTGAGCCGAACCGTGAGCGCCAGCGCGGGCTCGGCCGCCTTGCGGCCGATCGCAGCAGCCTGCTCGATCGCCCACGGATCCGATCGGATCACCGGTGCCGGCGTGCTCGCACGAGGCGCCGAGGGTCCCGGTGTCGCGAAGTCGAGCAACTCGGTAGCCACACCCCGCCCGAACGCTGCGAGCGAGGCCCACGTGCCGCCGCGGCGACCGCCGCGCAGCGCCCAAGCCTCCTTCCTCGCTTGTGTACGCGCGCGCCGGGCGAGCGGCGAGAAGACGAGCTGAGCAGACGCGACCTCGCCCGGCGCGTGCCCCTGCAACGCCGCGAGCACCTGCGCCGCCGGATCGCGGCGATGCTCGGCCCGGAGCGGCAGCCACACCGAGCCAGCAGGACGCAGGACGCAGCGTGCCCAGCGACGCGGCTGCTCGCGGCGCTCGACTCCCGGCGTGAGCCACTCCACGCTCGCCCCGCGGATCGCTGCCTTGAGCGCAGCCACGACCTGGGGCGCGAATACGCCGGCGCAACAGAGCTCCGCCTCGAGCCGCTGCCCTTCGGCGGAAACCGTGAACGTAACCCAGGAAGGAGTGCCGCCGAGCCGTGGGTGAAGTAGCGACGACAGCGTCCGGAAGAATCCTACGAGTCCCTCGCGATCGAACTGCTCGGGCAGCAGCACACGCATGCGGGTAGCCCGTGCTGCCGCACGACGGCGCAGCACCAGCCGGACGATCCGGACGGCGGTGGCAAGCGCCAACAGCACGGCGCAGGCGACCGCGGCGACCTCGAGATAGTGGACAAGCTGAGCCAGCAGCCTCTCGACGTCGAGTCGAGATAGGCGTTCCGGCCAGCTCAGATACCAGGGGCCGTCGGCCCCTTGGCGGGCGTGCTCCCGTTGGTGCGCCGCTCCTGCGAGCGCGCGCTCGAACAAATCCGTCGTGACAACCTCCTTCATCCGATGAACCGTTTCTCGCAGGCGAGGACGGTCGCCCGGCTGCGATTAGCTCTGCACTAGACAGACGTCGCAGAAGGCCCTCAAATCGAACAACCGGATTTGCGACACCGCGCGGCGTCGCCGCTAACCCGCATCTCTATGCGCTTTCACGGGGATGCGGCGGAACATCAGAAGCCGAATTGCATAACCTGTAGGACATGCAAAAACGCCACTCCGACGGTCCCGGGCCGCCTCCGCGGTTGCCCGCGCTCGACCTGCTCGGCGACCCCACTCGGCGCCGGATCATCTGGGAACTCGCCTACAACCCCCGCACGGTCACCGAGCTCGCCGGCCGGATAGAACAGAGCCAGCCGCTGGTCAGCAAGCACCTGCGTATCCTGCGCGACGCCGAACTCGTCGAGTGTCGACGTGATCCCAACGACGGCCGCGCCCGCGTCTACGACATCCGCCGTGAGCAGCTCATCCAGGTACACGCCTGGATCCATCACCTCGAGGAGCACTGGCGCGACCGCACCCGCCTGATACCTACTGATCCTGAGTACTACAAGGGCCACCGTCTCGACCCAAACGTCACTACGCGCGGCACGCCGCGCATCCGCAACCTCCGCCGGCTAAAGGATCCCTGGGAGCGTTGAGGGCCGAGCGAACTCCGTTCGTTCGTGACAACTGCCGCGGCCCACATGCGGCCCATCGGGCTCCCGCAGTCGTGCCGCTACGACGACGCCGTTACGGCGGGAGTCGTCCCATCTCGGCAAGCCGGACAGATCTTCGGCTTCCTACCTCTCGTGCGCACACGGTCGAACCTACCGCCGCACGACGCGCAGACGAGCGTTTCCACGTCGACGGCAGTGGTCGTCGTTGCGACGGTTGAGGCCCGTGGCTTTCGCGGCCTCGGCTGCTGCGCGGCGTCGATCTTCGCCGTCGCGTAGGCGATCCGCTTGTGGAGGTCCTCGACGACTTCCGGCCGAGCTGCGTGGTCGCCGTAGATGGCGATCCCGCGCTCTGCCCACTGTCGTGCAGCCTGCCAGAGCTTCGCCTTCTGACACCGGACTACCGTTTGCCGGTACATCTCGATCACGGGAATGGCGCCGAACTTGTCGAGGAGGGCAGGTCGGATCGTGACCATCTCCTCGTCGTGCTGAGCGCAGACAGCATCGAAGTCGTCAAGCGCCGACGGAAGCACTATGCGGCTCCTGTACAGGCGATGCTCCAGCTCGGAGAGCATGTAGTGCCTGTCGATCGGGTCACGTTCGGCCTCAAGGAATGATCGCAACTGCTCGATCGCGTTGGCGTCGTTCTCGGAGAGCTGTCGGTACCAGGACAGGTCATAGCTGTCGTCTTCGAGGTCTGTCGCGATCGCCTCGGAGAACCCGGTTCGGAGGTTGCCGTTCGACGTGTGATGTGGGGCGAGACCGAAGTCGGCTGGGTCGTGATCCAGGAAGACGCCGAGGTATCCGATGCCATCGGGGCGCGGGCCGCCGCCGACGATCACGGCGTGGAGGGCGACAAGGTCGTTCGTGCTCGCCTCCATCAGTCGGAGGAGTCCGGGTCGATACGCGGCCGCGTCGTCGCGTGAGAGGTAGCCGACGACCGTGCCGTCGACCCGAACCTCGATCGCGTTTGGGTCATAGCGGTTGGACGGATCAGGCACCAGGACCGCGTAGGTTTCGTGGCGCACCGGATGGGGATTGCGACCGCCGATGATCCGCCAAAGCGCCTCCTGGTAGTGGGACTCACCAACGACTTCCAGCGTCTCGTGGCCGGAATACAGGGTTGCCTGCACCGTGGATATCTGCGGCGCTCGCGTAGACGCTCGTGCGCCGAAGAACCGACTGAGAAGGCCCGCCATCGTCTTGATCTTCCTCGGGATCGCGTCTCAGCTCAAGTCGCCGGTGCGCAAGCTCCCGGCCGGCACCAGGTGCGGGGCCCCGGTCTCGAAGCGTGGGCGCCCTAGTCGTTGATTTCTAGACGGTGGCGGAGTTCGTTGCCACGGTGGTTCGGAATTAGTCCGTCATGCTGTAGGCGACCGATCACGATTCCCGCGTCGATTCCAAGCCGGTCGGCGAACTCAGGGACATCAGTGAGAGTAAGCCACCGAAGGTCGGACTCATGTTCCGGCGGGATCAGGATCCGCGCCGCGAAGCGATCTGCCTCGTCTTCCCATACCTGCGATTCGTCGTCTCTGACTGCCTCTAGCCCTTCGAGGAAGATCTGCTTCTTGCGATGCAGAAGCACGTGCGCAGCTTCATGAAAGAAGCTGAACCAGAAAACGTCTTCCCATCGGTAGCGAAGGCTCATCTGGACGAGCGCCTTCGTGGGGGAGAGCCACCGCGTGGCGCCGTTGGCCCGCGCACCTCGGAAGGCTTCAAGTATCACGACCGCGACACCGGCGGCGGCGCAAGTCCTTACAAGCGCCGGCTGCCACTCGCTTGGATCAAGCCGCGTCAGTGCCCGCACTTGATGGAGTGCATCGTAGAAGCGAGCACTATCGAATGGCTCGACGTCGATGGTTGCTGCCTCGATCTCGCCCGCACGCAGCCAAGTGGCGAGAGCCTTAGTGTCGCTTTCAACCCGCTGTGACTTCCGGAAGGCAACTGCTGGGTCAGCCCATACCTCAGGACTCGCGATACCGAAGAATCTCAGGAGGTCACGAACGAGATCCGTTCCTCTGCTCCCGGATGCGATGAAACCGCGCTCTCTCAGCTCGCGTACTGGAAAGCCCTTCGTCCATTCAAGCGCCGTCGTGAGCTCTCGATCCTCTTCTCGGCGAGCGAGGTCAGCGCGATAGAGCGACTCCCTGTTGAGCCAGAAGGAGGCAGAGACTCCGAACACCTTCTCAAGCCCGAGCGCGAGTTCGGCCGAGATCGACGCCGCGCCTTTCACCACCTGGTTGACGTGCTTAAGCGAGACCCCGAGGCGCTGGGCAAGCTCGGTTTGCGTCATGCCGGTCTGGTCGAGCAGGTCGGCAACAGTCTCGCCGGGCGGGCTGGTGTGGTCGGGCTGGAACGCCCGCGGTGGTGTCATCTGCCTGGGCATCGGAGTCTGGTCGCGCTCATTTACGAGTGGTAGTCGACAACTTCGATAACGCAGACAGCCTCCACGAGACTCCAATCGAGTCCGCCGTCGGCTCGATGGATGTCGGAGCCGCTCGGCGTGAGGATCAGGCGCTTGCCGCCCTCGAGTTCGAGCGCGAGCTGTCCGCGACGGTCGCCGTCGAGTTCGTGACATCGGCCCGGGAGATGGCGGAACTCAGCCAAGGTCGATGCGGCGCGCAGGTCCGCGACCCGAGTTATGAGCTTCTTCGCGCACCGGTCTCCGTGCGCGCGGCGCAGTTCCTTCTGCGACTCGAAGAGCCGCTGCAGACGAGTCGTTGCGAACATGAGCTCCACGCCACCCTGGAAAACCATTTACCGATCTGGTATATAGAACATGCGACCGGGAGCTTACCACGCTGAGGTCGGATCGTGAAGAAGGAGATCTCGGCGACGTCGCAGGGTTGAAGGGACGAGAGGAGAGACTTAGCGTGCGAGTCGAGTTGACCACGGTCAGAGGGCACCTATGAGCCGCGTCACGCGAGTCGGCTCCCAGTCGGCGCGCGGTCCGCGGGCGATTTTCGTCGAGGACTGGGCTGCTACCTACGGTTCTCCGTATCTGGTACAGGCGGACGAGCCGTTGACCGCCGACGTCGAGCTTGTCGAGGACGGCGACCGGCTCGTCGCACATCGTGGGGCGCCCTCTGGCAAAGAGGCGGAGGTCGCCTTCGTCGACGGAGTCCGTCGCGGAGAGGCATCGCTTTACCAGCATGACTCGGCGACCGGCGCGGTGGCGCACGGTGTCGCCGGCGCCCACGCCTGCGGCGCCGTAATCGGTGATGGCGACGCGCTTCGGTTCGGCACGACCCGCGTGCGCCGGCTCGTCATCTGGGGAGCTGGACTCGCGGGAAACCTTCCGTCTGTTCCAGGAGGCTGGAGGTGGACGTCGGCATCGGTCGCAAGCTCGGCACCCGATGCACCGCTGAAGGAACTACAGACGCGGATGCGCGAGGACGAGGGGCGGCTCGCCGAGGGCCTCTCGGAGCAGGGCTATTTGGTTGTGATCGACGGGCCTCTGAATTTCGTCCGGAGCCGCGACCTGCCAGTAGTGGGGTACGTCAAAACACACTACCGGGCGCTCCTTAGCGAGGAACACCACACGCGAATTCCCGAGCTTCAAGCGGGCGAGCGGACGTCGCTGTTTCGCCTCGGGACCGATCGCTACTCGTGCTATCTCCGGTTGGCCGCACGCACCGCGAGGTCGAGCCCGTGGTTCGGGATCGTCCGGCTCGAGGTCCCCCAGTCGCCGGGCCTGGGCGCGGCGGTTCAGGTTGTAGATCGCGTCGCGGGAACCATTCCGCACTACGCCGGCGTCGCCCATCGCGATCCGCGGGCGCCACAGAACCTGCAGCCGATCGGCGCGCTGGAGACGCACCTGCGTCACTTGCTCGGCCACGCCGGCCTTGCCGCGCGCGCCGTCCGAGAAGCCGTCGATGCCTTGACCGAATCCGAGGAGGTCATATGAGCAACGTCGAGACGACGAACGGCGAATCTGCTGTGCCGAGCAGCGGTCTCGGCCTCGTCGACGGTTCGGTTCCGGCCTCGACCCGGCGCTTCTTCGTCGTCCTTGCCGAGGACGCGGTCGTGCAGCTTGACGAGCTCGTCGTAACGACGCAGACGCTCCCGGACGGAAGAGGGCTGCGCCATTACGGGATCGTCGTTGAAGGGCTCGGCGAGATCGAAGGCGCCGAGCTTCCCTCCGACACGCATCGGATCGCCGAGGCGAGAACGATGCCCGGCATCACCTCGCGTCGGGTTGAGGTGCAGATCCTGCGCACTGTTCCCGAGCTCTGGCTTCCGCCGGACCCGGGCGCGCCCGTCGTTCGCGTCGGCGAGGCGGAACGGCGGGAGGCGTTGTTCCTCGACCAGATGGAGCATCCGCTGCCGGTCGGCCTCGATCAGGCGGAGGATCCGATCTACGCCGACTTCGCCTTCCTGAACGGCGAGAAGGGCGGGCACGCGTCGATCTCCGGCATCTCCGGCGTGGCGACGAAGACGTCGTATGCCCTCTTCCTCCTCTATGTCTTGTTCGAGACGCCGGAGGGGCGGGCGCTGCTCGGGCCGGCGGCGCCAGCGACAAGGGCACTCGTCTTCAACGTCAAGGGCGAGGATCTGCTCCACATCGATCGTCCGAATGCGCGCTACGGAGCGCAACCGGATGCCGCGCGCCGCTGGCAGGCGCTCGGCGTCGCCGAACCGGGCGCGTTCCAGCGCGTGCGGCTGTATGCGCCGCGCTCGCCTCGCTGCCATCGCGGGGCGGTTGCGACCGACATCGTCTCGCGCGAAGCAAGCGATGTCCTCGCCTACGGCTGGACGCCGGCGACGTTCATCCGCCAAGGGCTGCTGCGCTTCTGCTTCACCGCGCCCGAGGATGCGCGGACGCAGATCTCGTTCGTCGAGCAGCGCGTCCGCGTGCAGCTCGCCCGCTGGGCCTACCCGCTCGAGGGCGAGCGGGGTGCCGTCGTCCTCGCCGACCCACCGGACGGCTGCTCGTACAACTTCGACCGGATCATCGAGGAGCGCCGCGACCCGAAGCCGGCGGGCGCCGGCACGCCGATCCGAGACTTCTCCGATCTCGTCGACTTCCTGACGTCGCGGCTTGCCCCGGACGATCCGCACAGCGATCCGGCTTGGACGGGGAGCGTGCAGGCAAACACACTGATGGCCTTCCTGCGACGGCTGTACGCGCTCTCGCCGCGGCTCGGCCATCTCGTCACCGTAGGCGTGCATCCGGTCGAACTCGAGGAGCCGGTTACGGTCGTCGACATCCACGATCTTCACGACGATGCGCAGCGCTTCGTCGTTGGCGCGCTGCTCTCGCGCGTATTCGAGGAGAAGCAGGGCCTCGGGCGTGAGCCGCTGCGCTTCATCGTCCTCGACGAGCTGAACAAGTACGCGCCGCGGCAGGGAACGAGTCCGATCAAGGAGCTGCTTGTCGACATCGCCGCCCGCGGCCGTAGCCTCGGCGTGCTGCTAATCGGTGCGCAGCAGTCGGCCGACGACGTCGACGGGAACATCATTCGCAACGCGGCGCTGAAAGTGGTCGGTCGCCTCGATGCCGGCGAGGCCTCGGAGTACAAGTTCCTGACGAGCGAGCTGCGCGAGCGGGCGGCGCGGTTCCTGCCGGGAACGATGGTGCTCGATCAGCCGCTGATCCCGGCGCCGCTGCCGTTGCGCTTCCCGTTCCCAGCGTTCGCGACCTGCGTCGCCGAAGACCAGGGGCCTGGCGGCGAGACGCAGCAGGCCCTTGAGCGGGAAGCGTTCGAGCGGCTATGAGACTGCTCCACATCTCCGACTGGCATCTGGGGCGGATGACCTACCGCCACTCGCGGGCTCCCGACCACGACGCCGTGCTCGAGGAGACGATCGGCTACGCCGAGGCGCTGCGACCCCATCTGATCGTTCACACCGGCGATGTCTTCGACGGCTTCCGTCCCGGCTACGAGGAGATGCGGCGCGGGATCGACGCGCTCCAGGCGTTGGCGGCGATCGCGCCGGTCGTCGTCGTAGCGGGGAACCACGACTCGCCGGCGCTCTTCCGTCTCTTCAACCGGCTACAGGGAGAGGATCGGCGTATCCACTTCATCGACCAGGCGAGACCGCCGGAAGACGGCGGCGTGCTCGAGTTCGAAGGCCCCGGCGATGAGGTGATCCGGCTGGCGCCGCTTCCGTTCGTGCACGCGAACCGGATGGTCGAGCGGTTCGAGGATCCGAGTACCTGGATGACGACCTACGCCGACCGCATCCACCTGATCGAGGACGCGCTCGGCCGCGGCCTTCGCGACGGCTATGACCCGTCGCGGCACATCCTTCTCTTCGCCGCTCACCTGTACGTCACTGGCGCGCACTTCTCCGGCAGCGAACGCTCGCTGCACGTCAGCGACACCTACGCCTGCAAGCTGGAGCGGTTGCCGCAGGTCTCCTACGCCGCCTTCGGCCATATCCATCAGCCGCAGGCGCTCCCAGGCACGACGGTCAATGGGCGGTACGCCGGCTCGCCGATCTGCCTCGACTTCGGCGAGGAGGGCGAGGAGAAGGAGATCGTCATCGTCGAAGCCGAGCCTGGCCGGCCCGCGGCGGTAACGACGCAGGCGCTGATCGGCGGACGGCCGCTGCGCACGCTGACAGGCACGCTCGAGGAGATCACCGCGCTTGCGCCGACTGTCGGCGACGCGATCTGCCGTGTCACGGTTCGTACGGACTCACCGACTGACAACCTCAGCGAGCTGCTGCGCGACCTCTGTCCGGACGCGACGCTCGTAGAGGTCAATGAGGACTGCGCAGCAACAAGGATCGAGATCGTCGAGGCCGCTTCCGTCGACGCCGAGGCTGAACCGAGCTTCAGCGAACTCTTCCTCACCTACCTGGCCGACCGGGGGACTCGCGGCGCCGATGCGAAGCGCGTCCTGAAGCGGTTCGAGGAGCTGCTCGACGCTGTCAACGACGAGACGCTGCCGCGGCTCGCCGATCTCGACCGTCTTCTCGCCAAGACCAAGAACACCTGATGCGACCGCTTCGACTGGAGATCAAGGGGCTGCGCAGCTTCCGCGCTGAGGTCGAGATCGGCTTCAGGGATCTCGGATTGGTGGCGATCGTCGGCGACACCGGCGCCGGGAAGTCGTCGATCCTCGAGGCGATCACGTACGCCCTTTACAACGCCACGACGTGGGATCAGCGCGGCGTCAAGCAGCTGATCTCCGACGGCGCGTCAACGATGACCGTGCAATTCGACTTCGCCTGCGACGGCCAGACCTATCGCATCACACGTTCGACGTCGCGGACGGCGTATCCGCCGCCAGGTCACGAGCTCGAGTGCCTGAGCAATCCGAGCGTCCCCAAGCTCGACGGCGAAGAGGCCATCAAGAAGGAGGTGACTCGGCTCGTCGGCCTCGGCTGGGACGGCTTCACGTCAGCCGTGATCCTCCCCCAGGGGCGCTTCCAGACGCTGCTGCAGGCGAGCCCGGCTGAGCGGACCGACATCCTGAAGGGCATCTTCCGCCTGCACGAGCTCGGCGTCGTCCGCGATCACGCTCAGCGGCTCGCTGGTGAGTATCGCGGCTCTCTCGACGACCTCCTCGCCGAACGAGCGCAGCTGCTTCCCGATCCGAAACAGGCAGCTCGCGAAGCGGCGGGGCGCAAAGCCGAATCGGAGGAGGAGGAGGCGAAGCTCCGCGCGGTAAAGGGCCAGGTCGCTGAGCAGGAGGAAGCGGCGAAGGATAAGACGGAGACGGCGGGACGGTTACGCGCCGCCGCTTCGCTCGTCGAAGAGGCGAACAGTCATCCGGCTGCTGCCCTGGCTGAGCTGCAGCCGCTGCTCGCGGAACTCGACGACAAGGCTGTCGCTCTGACCCGGGAGGAACAGGAACTCCAGAAGGCCGACGGGCGGGCCCGCGACGCGCTTGGGCGAGCCGAAGGCGCCGGCGAAAGCGAGGCGGCCCTCTCGCGCGCGCAGGCTGTGCTCAAGCGCTTCACGACGGAGTCGCCGCGACTCGCCGCCGAAGCGAAACGGCACGGGCAGGAACGCCGCGCGCTCGCCGACGCTCAGGAGCAGCTAGCGACCGACGAAGAAGCGCTGGAGTCGCTCAGTGCGGCTGCCGTCGAGAAAGTGCAGGCGCGAGACGCTGCTGAGGAGAGCGTGCAGCAAGCAGCTGGAGCGCTGCAGAAGGCGAAGGATGGTCTTTCCGAGTATCGCCGGCTGGCGGAGGAGGCTGCGCGCGCAGCCGCGGCGCGCGCCGACATCGAAGCCGAGCAGCAGCAGGCCGGCGGGCAGCTTGAGGAGGCGCGGACTGCTGAAGCGCAGGCTCACGAGAACGCCTCTGCAGCCGCAGCGGCGTTGGCGCAGGTGCAGCGCGAACACGCTGCGGCGCACGCCGCCGACGGTCTGCGTCCCGGTGATCCGTGCCCGATCTGCGGTCACGCGGTTCCCGCTGGCTTTAAGCCTCCGCGCGCGCCGGCAGAGCAGGCAGCGAAGAAGGCTCACGAGCACGCGACGGCATCCGAGACGAAAGCACGCGACGCCCGCGCGAAGTTGGAGGAGCGCTGCCGCCAACTCGGCGAGAGCGTGAACGCCGCCCGCGAGAGATCGAAGACTGCGAGCGACGCAGAGAAGACCACCCTTCGTCGGTTGCGAAAGGCGCTCGGCGACACTGCTGCTGATCCGTCCGTCGCCGACGAACAGCTCCTAGCCGCCCTCACTTCACGGGTGGAAGGACAACAAGAAGCACTGCAGCTCGCCCGTCGTCAGGCCGAGGAAGCTCGCTCAGCGGCGACGGGCGCGGAGGCCGCACTCAAGCCGAGGCAGACGGCACTCGGCGAGCGCCGGCAGACCCTCGAGCGCGACGAAGCAACGCACGCAGAACAGACGGACGCGCTCGAGGCCGAGCGTGCGGCGTTGCCTGAACGCTTCCGTCCCGCGGCGAACGCGTCCGCGGATCGGACGCAGGTTCTTCTTGCTCGCCTCGAAGCGCGGCTTGAGGAGGTACGCGGACTCCGAGGGGAGCGCGAAGGGTTCCAACAGCGTCTAACCGAACTCCGCGCCGATCGGGACGAACTCGCCGAGCGTCGGCAGCGGCAGTTCGACGAGCCGCGTCAGGAAGCGGAGAAGACAGTCCTGCTCCTCCACGAACGGCTGCGCGACGCGACCGGCCTCGCGGGGCTCGAGACGCCGCCGCTTCCGGAAGCCGGCGGCGACTTCGCCTCCTACGCCGCGGCGGTCGCGGCGCTCGAGCAAACCGCCGAGAACATCGTGAAGACGATCGGTACTCGCGCTGGCGAGGCCGACGGGGCGGCGGATAAGGCACGTGCCGAGATGGTCCGTCTCCTGAAGAAAGTCGAGGCGGCGGACACTGCCGAGCTCGAGGAGCTTCTGATCGCAGCCGCAGCCGCCGCAAGGCAGGCCAAAGCCGAGGAAGCGCTCGCCCGGGCGCAGATCCCCAAGGTCGCAGCGCTGGAGAAGAAGCTCGGCCCACTGCGCGACGCAATCGGGACGCTCGAGGCGCTCGCCTCCGAGCTGACCGACGGTCGTTTCATTGGCTTCGTCGTCGCGCGTCGGCAGCGAGCCCTGCTCGGGATCGCCTCCGAGATCCTCGGTTCGATGACCGGCAAACGCTACGGCTTCGCCGAGGACTTCAAGATCATCGACCGCATCTCCGGGCAGCCGCGCGGGGCGAAGACGCTCTCCGGCGGCGAATCGTTCCTCGCCAGCCTCGCGCTCGCGCTCGGACTCGTCGAGCTCGCCGCTCGCAGCGGCGGCCGCCTCGAGGCGCTCTTCCTCGACGAGGGCTTCGGGAGTCTCGATGCCGACGCTCTCCAGGAGGCACTCGGCGAGCTCGAGCGCCGCGCCGACGCGGGCCGCCTTGTCGCCGTCATCAGCCACGTTCGCGCCGTCGCCGAGCAGATCGAAACCGTGCTTCGCGTCAACTACCGCCCCGAAGGCAGCGAGGTCTTGCGAGTCACAGGCGCCGAACGCGAGGCGTTCATCACCGAGGAAGTCGAGCAGGGACTGCTGGCCTAGATGGCTACGCCTGCTACAGACACTGGCACTTTGGCACGCGCTTTCCGCGTTCCGTTGCAGACGGGAGGCATGTAGTCGTGGCTCGGCGGCGGGCGCGGACAAGCGCGGAACAGCAGCAGCTGCTGACGGATGGCGCTGAAGTTCTGGGTCCGTTTGTGGCGCCGATGGCTCGCGATGCTGGTTCTGTTGTGGAGGAACTGGCTGATCTCGAGGTCGCCCGCGCGGTCGTCGAGTGCTGCTGCCAGCCGGATGCGGCAGGTGGTTTGACGCTGGCGGAGATCGCGGCGCGGATCGACGGTGCGGTTGATCCCCGTGAGCTTGAGCGTCGGCTCCATGTGTTCGTTGGGCTTGGGATGTTGCAGCCCTACGAGGATCGACGCGGGACGGGCCGCTACGTCCTCGATCCGCGCGGACTCGCTGGAGTCCAAGTGGCTGAGCGGATCACGACGCAGGGCGGCGTGAGCGAGCTACTGCTGCTGCTCGACCGGACGGCGGCGGCGATTCGTGCCTCCGCCGCAACGGCTGTCGAGGTGCGAGCGGCGCTCGAACGTGCGCGTCTCTTCTTCTCACTATTCGCGGACACGCTGGCGCGCAAGACGCGGCTGGGGACGATCGCTGAGCTCTACGAGGAGGTGAGAGGCCATGAGCATCAGCGGCTGCTCGTCACTCTCGATGAGCTCACGAAGCTCGTGGCGACCATCTTCGCGGAGCTGGAGCCGCTCGCGCACGCGACGTTGCTCGAGGCGCAGAGGTACGACCGCTGGCTCGGCCAGGCCGCCGAGCGCGTGGTGTCGGAGGCAGGTGCCGCCCGTGACTTCGGCGTGCTTTCACCGGAGGGCGTGGCGAACTGCTGCGATCCACGCACCGTGGGAGCGGCTCTCGGCGGTCGCGGAGACGCTCGTCTTCGACGCCCCCGCGCCCGTCGTGTCCGCAGAGCAGCTCCTGGACGCGCTTGCCCACTGGCGTCCGACGCCGCGGCAGCGCCAGCTACCTCCGGAGCCGCAGCTCGTTCCGGGCGCTAATCCCCTGGAGCTGCGGCGCGCGCGGCGAGAGCAACGGCGGGAGCGGCTGACGCTGCAGGCGGAATCGCTGTTTCAGGGCGAGCCCTCGGTCGATCTCACCGACATGCTGCGAGCGATGCCATGGTCGGCGGCGGCGCAATTGCTCGCCGATACGCTTGCGTCGGGTCGCGATCCGGTCGTGCCGACCGACGTGGTGATCGGCGATGGGTTGCTGGCGGATCCCGTGCTTGAGGTCGCCTGGTGCTCGACTCCACTCACTCTTTCGCGTAGCGGGTCGTCGACGGCAAATGTTCAGTCATCCGAGCGAGCCGAGGTGCAGGCCGAATGACCTTGACCGAGGCGCAGGTGTTGCTCGCACGCATGCGTGCCGAAGGCAGTGTCCCGGCGAGCGCCCTCGTCGGAACCGAGGCCGCAGCGGATGCCGCTGCTGTCGGAAGGCGGATCGTCCGGCTCGACGACCGCGTCTGCCTCGCCTGGCGGGACGGCTTCGAACCCGCCACCGGGGGACCAGCGACAGCGACCGTGAGCGACTTCGCGGCGCTCGTGCTGGCGGTGCTGCTCGGCCTCTGCTGGCGGGATCCGGCCGAGGAGCCTTGGCCCGGCGAGGCTCTTGGTCCGGGGGCGATCGACCGGATTGCCGAGATCCTCAACCGAGACCGCACAGTCGTGCTGAAGTTCGTCGCCAAGCTCCGCGCCGTCGGGCTCGCCGAGAACACAGACGACGGCGGCCTGCGGCTCGGGTCACAGATCGCGACATGGCCGCTGCGCACGGTGGCGGAGCTTCGCCGGCAGCATCATCTGCTCGCTGCGGCGACACAGGGCTTCGAAGACGGTGTGGGGTAATGGAGCAGCTCGACGAGAGAGCGCGCGACCTCGTCGCGGCGGCGTGGACGGCGCTTGAGACGGCGCTGGCGCCGCTTTCGGCGACCGACTTTCCGGCTCTGCGCGATCCCGCCCTACGCGGTCAGCTCGAGCGTCTCGCTGCTCGGGCTGGGCGAGTCTTGGTCGAGCACCCCGACGGCTGGCTCACCGGCTACGACGACGATGTCGTGCAGACATTGGGCGAGCGTGGCCTCGCCGTGCTCGCACCGGACGATCGCGCGGTGTTCGCGCTGGTCCTGATCAGCACGGTCTGCCTCCATCGGGCCCGTACGGGGACGGCGGCTGGCGGCTGGGACGCGCCCGGAGTGAGTACGGAGGAACTGCTTCGTTACCGGCCTCAATACCGGAGCGTGATGAGAGCGGCACTCCGCCGGCTCGACGCGGCCGGCCTCATCGAGCGGAGCCCTGGCGGCGGCATCGTCCCCGGCCCGGCGCTGCGCCGTCTCACCGCGGCGCAGTCGCAGCGACTCTGGGGAGACCTCGTCCTCGCTGCAGCGCCCGAGACACCCGTGGCGCGTGCGGTCGCGGCCCGCCGCGCCGGGACGTCTTCATGACGGTGGAGCTCGCCCCTATTGCTGCCTCTGCCGAGTCGGGGATCGTGGGAGATCGGCAGCTCGTCTGCGTGCAGACGATCGCGATCGGCCGGCTGCCGGCGGCACCCGTGCCAGTGACGCCCGGATGCTTTGTGGCTGTTACGGGTCACGGTCCTCGTGGCGACTCGAACGGGTCGGGCAAAACCACGTTTCTCGGTGCAGTCAGCTTGCTGCTCGGCGACGTCGGCTGGCGACCGGCGACGGGCGCGCCCGAGGCGGCGAACCTGCTCTTCGACGGCACGAAAGCAGGCGTGGATGTCGAGCGCTACGCTCGCGCCGAACGCGGCTACGTGATTGGCGTCTTCGCCCGCGAGGGCGGCACCGACCCGCTCACGGTTTGGCTGCGTATCAACGCCACGGCGCAGTATCTTTGGACCCGGTACGCGGACGGCATCTGCCTCGTCGAGGCGGACACTCCGAGTGCACGCGAGGCTGCCGCCGATGCACTCTGGTCGGAGCTGCCGGATCAGCGCTGGGGTTCCAAGACGTACGCGAAGAACCTGTACGGCTCGGCTCCCCGCTGCGTCGCCTGGCTGCAGGCGCGTGGCAATGCGACGCCCGGAAAGTCGCTGCTGAAGCTCGCGCAGGAGCGGATGGAGCCGGAACAGATCGGGCTCGCACTGCTCGAGCTGGTAGGACGAGACGACCTGCTGCACGCGGACGCAGAAGCGCGGGCCGATCTGGACGAGCGCACGCGCGAGCTGGAGCGGCTGCGGCTGGAAGACGAGCGTCGACGGGGCGACGAGGACGACGAGCTGGGGGCAATCGCCGCCCGAGGACGAGCACGCGAACAGCTCGCACTCGCGATGCGGCTGTGGCGGCTCCACAATGCCAAGGGGCTGGTAGACGCGACCGCCCGTGCCACGGCGACGCGAGCGGAAGAGATCCCGCCGCTTCGCCGTGCGCGGCACGCCGCGCGCCACAGGGCGCGCGCCGCCCGTGCCGAACTCGCCCGGCTAGGGGACGGGAGCAGCCTTCGCGAGGCCGCCGAACGCACATCCCTCCTCGAGGCGAATGCTCGCGAGGCGCACGAGACAGCACTGCGCGCAGCAGTGGGCTTACGCACCACACTCGATCAACTCGAGCAGACAGCCGACGCGCTTCGGTCCCTCGCGGAACGGTGGGACGGCACACCCGCCGCCGATGCCGAACGCGCCGTCGCCGTGGCAAACGAGCACGAACGAGCGATGATCGCTCGGCTCGGCGCAGCCGACGCCGCGACGAGAGAAGCAGAACACGCAGTGAAGGCGGTCGAGACTCACGGAGGCGGACGCGCGGGCGAGACGGCAGCACGACTCGCCGCGGCGGGGGTGCAGGCTCGGCCGCTGCTCGACGAGCTGAACCTCGATCCGGAGGCGCGGGACGAGTGGGAGCCGCGGCTGACACTCTACGAGGACGCCGTCGCCGTCGACGGCCGTTCCCGCCAGGAAGCGCTGGCCGTCGCCGAAGCCGGCGACGTCCTCGTCTTCGGATCCGACCAAGATCGGGAACCGCCCCCTGGCATCGCAACCGCACCGCCTGCCGCTATCGCGTTTCTCCGCCAACTCGCCGAGGCAATCGCCGGCCGAGATCCTGCGCATGCCCAGCTAGGCGCGCATGTCGTCGTTGTCGGCGGCTTCGCCGACCCAGTCATCGGTCGAGCTGCACGACTCGACGGGGCGCAACGAAAGCTCGCGCGCTCACTCGAACGCCAGCAGGAAGCAGATCGGCTTATGACCGCTGCGGCTCGGAGCCGGGAACTCGCCGAGGCCAATCGTGAGGCCGCGCGGGCCAGGCGCGACCTCGACGTTACGACGACCCAGATCGAGACGGTGCGCAGTCAGCTCCACCGCGCAGCAGCCGAGGAGAACCGCAACGCGACCGCGCACGCGGAGGCACACGAACGATCGAATCTCGCCCAACGCCACTGGGGCGGTTTCGAGGCCCGCAGAG
Source organism: Gaiellaceae bacterium (assembly GCA_035652235.1). Classification (GTDB taxonomy): domain Bacteria; phylum Actinomycetota; class Thermoleophilia; order Gaiellales; family Gaiellaceae; genus PALSA-612. Next base: position 20,671 of record DASREE010000039.1, read on the forward strand.
CCCAGCTCGAAGGAGAGCTCACAAGGGCCGAGGACGAGGTCAGCCGGTGTAACAGCGAGCTTCGGGCGGCGATCGACCGCCTGCGACGGCGCACTGGCGCCGTGGGCTACTGGGCTCGCGCGTGGGGAGCCGACGCCGCGAGCGCCGAGGCCGCGCTCGCGGACGATCCGAGCGGCGAAGCTCGCGCCGACGCCGACGCCTACCGCCGAGCAGCCAACCACGCGCTCGACAAGGCGCTCACCGCCTGCGGGATCGACAGCGACACCGGCGACGGCGCCCCTCCCGGCAGCGGTGTCGCGATTGCAGTATCGGAACGAACGAACGCCAGCCCGGAGGCCACCTCCGCGGGTGACGATGAGATCGCGAGCATCCGTTACGAATGGTTGGCGCGCGCATTCCATGCTCTGACCGACGCGCTCGGCTCGTGGCTCGAGCGACTCCAGCTCGAGGACGAGGCTGCCGAGGCGCACATCGTCGCCGATCGAAGCCGACGCGAGGAAGCGCTCGCAACCGCGGCAACCGCCTGCGACGAGCGGAGCAGGAACCTGCCGATCATCCAAGACGGGATCGAGCGCAGTGTTCGCACGCTTCTTGCCGACATCAGCGACCGCCTGAACGAGCTCGACCTCGCCGCCCGCGGCTCTGGCGCGGATCTGAGAATCGAGTCCATCCGCCCTGCGTCGGCCAAGGAGCCGTGGCAGTGGCGGGTTACGCCCCGCTACCGCCGCGGCCCCGGCGGACCGCTTGTCCCATACCTCGAGCGGGCGAACACGGCGACAGAGAAGCTGCTCGCGATCCATCTAGTCCTCGCCGCCCTCTTCGCCGCCACGAACGGTCGGGACGGCGCCGCGGGCCGCACGCTCGTCCTCGACGAGCTCGGCGACAGCCTCGGCGACTACCACCGTGACGCCGTCCTACGCGCTCTGGCCGAGACCGCGGCAAGCGTCGATCTCACCGTCCTCGGCACCTGCCAAGACGGCGTCCTCGAGGATGCCGCCCGACACGCCGGACTCGTTCTCTACTTCCAGTTCCGCGATCTCAGCGACATCGTGAACGCACCGACCCGTGTCTTCGGAACCGCAGGCGACGGCCTCGTCGAGCTCACTGGCAGCTACATCGAGCGATTCCCGTGAGACCTGGGACGGCGCTGCACCTGGTTGGCGTGCCAACGGGATGTGCAGCCCACCCACGCCTGGTCGCCGCCGGAGACGGCTATCGGCTGCCGCGCGACCGCGCCGGCCGCGCCAAGGTGACAAGCGTCGAGGTGCGAACGACCCAGCCATCCGCCCACCCTTCGTTGAGCCCGCAGGACGAACGATTCCTGTACGGAGCGACGTCGCGGCGGTGGAAGTCCGTCGCGAGGCACTTCGGCTCGCATGATCGGGCGTGGGCTGTTGCGATCGAGCTGTGCAAGGCCGGCGTCATCGAAATCACCTGCGCAGTCAACGACGGAAGCCGCCTCGGGGCGCCGCGCGGCTGGCGATTAACCACCGCCGCATTGGATGAAGGCGAACGCCGGGCCCGCGCAACCGAGACGGCTGCGGCCGCCGCTCGAGTCGCACTTGAGGCTGCAGGCCTCGCCGACGCCGACTGGGCTGAAGCATGGATCGCGGGCTCACGCCGCTCCGGACTCCTCCGCCGGTCGGCCGAAAGCAGCGACGAACTCGTCCGTCGCGCCGTCGCTTGCATTACGGCGCTGCCAGCGGTCTCGGGCGGTTCGCCAATCGGTCGCAGTGAACTCGCAGCCACACGAGCCGGCGGCGCCCACGCCCTCGACGACGGACATCGCCTGACGGCGCTTGTGTTGCGCGCGGCGGCCGCGATCATCGGCGCGGACTACCCGACCACAGCCGCCGGTCGGCGCCAGCTCTGGTCGCTCGTCGGCATTGTCAGCGACAGCGTCTCCGCCACTGTGCTCGTCGCCAACCTCCGCCCTTCCGGGAACGCCCTTCTTTCTCGGCATCTGCGCGAACGCGCCGACGCACGCCTTCCGACACACCTGTGCGCACGCGACCTCGCGCACGAGCCACTCGCCCTACCGCCACGGGAGCGCGTATTCGCCTGCGAAAATCCGCGTGTCCTCGAGGCGGCTCTCGACGCTGGCGCCACGACCACGATCGTCTGCCTCCAAGGCAATCCTACCGTCGTCACTCTCGAGTTCCTCGCCCGGCTCGCCGAAGCTGGCTGCGACATCGCCTACAGGGGCGACTTCGACTGGCCCGGCATCGCGATCGCGAACCGCCTGATCGCAACGATTGATTGCCGCACGTGGCTCTACGACAACCAGACCTACCGTCGCGCCCTCGGTCAGTCGCAGAGCGGCGACCACCTGCCACTCACAGGAATTCCCGTCGAGGCGAGCTGGGATCCTGAGCTCACACGCGCCATGGTCGCCGCTGGCACTGTCGTCCACGAAGAAGCACTCCTCGACCACCTCGTCGCCTCCCTCTGCGACTGACCCCTCCCGCAACGAGCCGGAGTTCGGATCATCAGCGATGGCGCGCCTGGATCACTCACGCTGCCACTCGTTCGTCCGCGGATCCCAGCGGATGAGGCCGGGCTCCGTGGCGAGAACGGGGTCGAGGAAGTGAGCGGCGAGGCGGTGCCCAGTCGAGAGATCGGGGTCTAGCCTCACCTCGTCAGCCAGCGCCCGGTAGGGCGGCGCCCACTCGGTTGGAGGTGCTGTCAGCGATGCGGGCAGATCGTGTGTCTCCCGTTCGCTGAACGTTTGGACGATCGCGTCCCGGAGTTGCTCGAAATCGAAGGACGCGAGCTCGCTCATCAGGATGATGTCGATCAGGTCTTTCACGCGCGAGCTCGGCTGGTCATCGCCGTAGCGGCGCGTGTAGGCATGCACTTTCTCGGCGACGTGTCGCTCGAGCGGGACGACCGCAACCTCGATCGGCTCGATCTCGGCGAAGGACAGGTAATCGGGCGTCATCAGCGTGTCGTGCTCCTCGATGGGAGAGGCGCGCAGGCCGATGTCGAGCAGGAACGTCTCGAACAAGCGTCCGGCCAGGGTTGCGGTGACACGGAAACGGTGGCTGCCGCCGAGGGGCTCGGGTGGCCTGCCGGTGCGCTCGATTCTGAAGCCGAAGAAGTCGTCGCCGGTCAGCGCGGCGGCTTCGATCAGCGTCTCTGCGAGTTGCTCTTCGTCCGATCGCCAGTCGATGTCGACGTCGCGCGTCGCTCGCGCGCGCTCGGGGAGCCGGAGGTCGAGCGCGAAGCCGCCCTTCAGCAGCCAGTCGCCGGGTGCGACCTCGTCGAGGCGAGCGAGGAGTCGGTCGAACGCGACTCGCTTGCGGTCGCGCGCGAGGAGCGTCCCGTCTCCGGCGGCACGAGTTCTCAGCCGCTGCTCGAGTGCCTGCCGGAACGCTGCCGCGTCGTGGTACCTCATGCCGCGCGCTCCTTCAGGACGCGGTCGATGAAAGTGCGAACGCGGTTGGGTCGATTTGCTGCCGCTGCGCGCAGGCGTCGTGGGGTCGTCAGTCCGCGCTCGAGCACCTGTTGGATGGCGAGCTCGATCTGCTCGGGTTGCGTGCCGGCCTCGAGGGAGTCGACGATCGTTCGCTCGGGACTCGTCACCAGCACGCCATCCACCCGGCGAGTCTCATCCGTACGTGGCGGATCTGTGAGGACGTGAAACCGGACGCCGGGCCTCGGCCGCTGACCACGCTTCGCCCGCGGCAGCGTGATGTGAACGGCGTTTGGGATCACGTCCGACAGCTCGTACAGCTCGAGCGCGCTCTCGTGTGAGACGACCGCTGGGGCGGGAAGGTCGAGCCAGGCCGCGACGACGTGCTCGTGCGGGCTCGACGGGAAGTGACGCAGCCGGTACAGCCCGCGCCGGACGCGCTCGTAGCGTCCTCCGGGCCGGGCATGGTGGAGCAGGGTGCTCCTGTCCATGCCCGTCTCGAGCGCCTGCTCAGCGGTGAAGTAGCCTGCCTGCGACTCAGCCATCCGGTAGAGGCCGTCGTGGTCGATCCTGTCAGACATAAGAGGGATATTATCCCTCAAACGTCGGACAGCGCTGGGTCACCGGCGGACGCTACTCGGCGTGGCCGGCATCGGCTAGCTCACGCGACGCGGGTCTCCATCACACGCGTCGACAATCGTAGTTCGGCTTTATCTCGCGGTTCATGTAGCTGCCCTTCGAGTCGGCTCTCATGATGTCGTCATAGGTCGCGGGAGGTACGTCCGAATAGACGTAGGTGTCGCCGGACTTGAAGCGGACCCAGAGTTCGTGTTCGTCTTCGTCGTAGCCGATCTGCTCGATGTTGCTCGAGTCAACCCATTCCATGTTCGGCTCGGCCATCAGTCCCCCTCAGTGCTTGCCACGGTTGTTGATTGCGCGCGCCAGTTGCGCACTGCCTGCTCGTACAGCTCCGGATCCGGTCGCGGCGTGGCAAGCCATGCGCCGGGCAGGGCGGGATCCTCGCCCTCGGGCTTCTCGCGCGCCTTCCGGACGCGGATGCGCGACGGGACCTGGAGCGCGTCGCCAAGGACGAGCGCCTCGCCGGTGCGCAAGGACGGAAGCAGCTCGGTTAGATCGCCGAGGTCGTCGGGGATCGAGCCGTGAACGGCACCTCGATCCTGCGGATTTGTCATCCGTAGCGCGAGCATCGTTCCGCACTGGCTTAGCACGGTGGCGTCGATGTCAGACGGGCGCTGCGTGACGATCATTAGGCCGACGCCGTACTTGCGGCCCTCCTTCGCGATTCGCGAGAACGCCCGGTGCGCCGGGGTGTCCGATCCTTCCGGGAGGAAGCGGTGGGCCTCATCGAGTATCACGAGTAGTGGTTGGCGGCGACCGCCGACGGCCAGCCTCATGCCCCAGAAGAGGGCGTCGTAGACGATCCGCAGCATCGTTCCGACGATCGGCGCGACTACCTCGGCGGGGACGCCGGAGACATCGAGCACAGTGATCGGCTCCGTCCCGCCGACCCACTCCGGTAGCAAGTTCGCCAGGTCCTCCTCGACCCGGCCGTCGCGGTCGGGGTGAAGCGAGTCGTCCGGATCAAACATAAACGCGTAGCTCGAGTCGAGCAGGCGCATCCGCAGCAGGTCGAGCTGTTTGCCGATTCCCTCTGCGCTTTGGTTCCGGTACGGCGCAGTGTTGTACGACGTGGGCGGCGGGTACGACGGTGGTCGGAGCGTGTCCATGTCACCCGGATCTGTCGGCTCGAGCCGAGTGTCCTCGGTCTGATCGTTGCGCGATGAGAAAGTCATCCGTTCACGATCCTCGAGTTCGAACCAGAGCCGGCGGATGCTGAAAGGGACGGGCGAGTCGGCGGTGATCGCTTCAGGCGCGGGCGGGTCGGCCAGGTGTTGTGCGGCGTCGAGCTTCATGTCTCGCACGCGGTCGCGCAGCGCCTCGAGCGTGCGCGGCTGCATGCCACCCATCGTCATCTCGATCAGCTCGTCGAAGGGCAGCGCCCAGTACGGCACCCGCAGTCGATTCTCTTCGCCGCTTGCGCCCGTTTGGATTACCCGGGCGGGACGACCGGCGGCGGCGCCATACTCGCCGTGCGGGTCGACCACGAGCACGCGCGCGGAAGGAAATCCATCGCTCAGCTCCTCCAGCGCCACGGCGACGAGGTTCGACTTGCCGGATCCCGTCGAGCCGACGATGCACGAGTGGCGGGTGACGAGGGTCGAGAGTTGCAGGCGCGCCGGGATCCCTGCCGAGCTCGCAACCCGCCCGATCTCAATGAAGTCGCGGTCGCCCCGGTCCCGGTAAATCGTTTCGAGGTCGGCGGGCAAGACCAAATGGACCTCGTCGCCAACCGTGGGGTACTGCCCGACGCCGCGGTCGAAGTGCCCGCCCACGGACTCGCCGAAGAGCACCAGTGTGAGCCAGCGGTACCCCTCGGGCAATTCCTCGTCGTCGTCGGTCTCGAAGAGAGAAGCCGCGTCCTGTGCGGCGCTCGGAGCTGCATCGGCGCCCACCTGCGTGCAGACGCCGTACAGCTGAGTATAGCCGAGCGGAATCCGCACGAATGCGCCGATTTGCCCGACGCGATAGGACTCGCCCCCTACCATCACCAGTGTGCTCGGCGTCTTGCGTAGACGCGCGCGGATGACGCTGCCCTGGACGGAGACGACGAACCCGATGAAGGTCGGCTCGCGGCCGGCAGCATCACTCATCGCTACGTGTGAGGGTGTCGAGGAAGCGCGCGAACCAGCGAAAGTCGCCGAGGCGGAAGCGGCCCGTGACGGCGATTTCGTCCTTCTCGGGCTTCGCGTCTGAGTCGAAGGGGATGTCAAGCAACGCGGCGGTCTTCTCGTCGACCGGTTCCTGCAGCCGCCACTCGCCGACGCGGCTTCCGACAATTGCACGCCCAGGGCCGTACACGAGCAGGTTCGAGTGACGCTCGGCCCTTCGAAAGAGTTCGTGATCGGACGCAGGGTCGTTGTGCTGGAGCGCGATGACCGATAGGCGTGGTCGCGCGTCTAATGCGTCGAAGACGACAGCGTTCAGGTGCTCGTCGCTGAAGCTGAAGCCGATCGTGACGAGCATTGTGTCCTCGCGGTCGCCGAGCACTCTCCCGAGGCGGTCCAGGATCGATGCGTACGGCTGCCGGCGCGACTCGTCGTACTTGTGAAAGGACGGCAGGATGAGCTCGCCGCCTGCATGTTCAACGCCACGAACGATCCGCCGACGCTGACCGGCAGGCTCGTGCCACGTCCACGTAACCGATCCATGGATCTTCCAGAGCCGTGTCCAGCTCCGGCCGGGCTCGTCATCGCCGGTAGGCGTTGCGGAAAGGAAGAACGGCATGCGTCCGCCGGTGAATCCGTCGAATACGGGGACGCGCTCGTCCTCGAGCGCACGTTCGAGGAGCGTGTCGTAGTTGGTCGTGAAGATTTCGACCGGGAAGCGGCGTTCGGCTTGGCGGATCCAACGGGCGAGAGCGTGCTGGGGAAGCTCGTTCGGGATCCGGGCCTCATCCGGTAATGCGGCAGACGCGATGGCCGCACGCATGGCGATCTCGATCGCGCTGAGCTGGGGCTTCGTTCCACCCGCGATCGTGTCGGTGTCGCCCATCGCGGAGATGGCGAGCCTGACCGCGGAGAGAATCTCCTCGATGTTCGCCAGCCCGGCGACTCTGTCTGGCGTGGTTTCGATCTGGTCTGTAACCGCCTTGTAGATCTCGACGTACTCCGCGCCGAGCGCAGTGACTGCCTCAGCGCAGATGTCCCCCAGCGCGCCGACAGCCGGTACAAGAGCTTCGCCATCCGGATCGCGCACGGCGCAGGACGCGCCGGCTCCGACCAGGAACGCGACCGGCCGCTCATTCGACGCGAGGTGCTCGCGTAGCTTCTCTACCTCGCGACGAGGATCGTGGTACGTCATGCGACTCCCCCGGCTGCGTGTGCACCTCGTCGCTCCGGCCCGGAGCCTCGTGCAGATCGTCTCAAGTGCGGCGGACGGAACCCGCCGGGGAAGGGGCGATGAAGCCTGTTCAGCGGGAGAGGCGTGGCGTCCAAGCCAGACCATGTTCTATCCCCGATGAACAGTCGGTCGGCGTACCCACAGCTACAGGTGGGGGACCCGAACGCAGCGATGACGAGAGACGGGGTTCCGTACATGGACGAGTGCTCGCGCAAGTATCCCCCAGGTCTCAACCTAGCTCACTCACGACGTAGAGGAATCCGGCGCGGCCATAGGGTCGTCTCCGCTGATGATGGGTTTCGATCCTGGGTGGAGGGCGATATGGCTCAGCGGAAGACGCTGAATGAGGTGCAAATCGCGGTGCTGCGGTGGATTAACGACGGATGTCCTGACAACGGCGTCGATGGAATCTCCACGCGAATCTCGGCTGGAGCGCTGCGCAACCGCGGGCTGGTGCGGACGCGGGGTCGCGGCCCAACTTGGAAAGCCGCAATCACGTCCGCCGGCAAGGAGTACCTGCGACAGGTTGACGGTCCGAACCCACCACTGCCGCGGCCGCCGAACGTCTCCGTCACCCAGCAGCTGGTGGACGACGTCATCGCAGCTGGCGGATCGCTACGGATGCCGCGGAGGCGCTGGAACGACAAGGATGTGGTCGACTACGAGCGTCGCGTGCGCCTCGCGGAAAGCTACGGAAGGGTTCCTCGGGGCTGCCGCTTCGTTGTCAAGAACGCATCAGCGGAAGAGCTCCTGATCGAGCTCGTGACGGATGGGCGCTTCGCCGCGGATGGTCAGGAGGATCCGCCTGGCTTGCTGCCTGTTCCGGTTCCGGCGCGGCTGAGTAAATACCACCGGGTCGCGCGCGAGTTCCGTGACCGGACGAACCTGCACGAGGTCTCTCGAAAGGCGCTGCCGCGTGTCTTGCGGATCGTGCACGCGCTCGCCGTTGAAGGGGAGCGGCGGGGATACGAGGTCTCCTGCGTGCGAATCCACGAGGACAGCTATGGGCGAACCGAGTGGAGGCCGGCGCGCGACGGACAGCTGGTGTTCACGGTGAACGGCCATCAACTGAAAGTGCGGATTTGGGAAAAGGGTGCTGGTCAGCGTGGGCCATACGAGCGCGAGATGAGGCGCTGGAAGCACGACCGAGAGCAGCCGTTTCGCCTGATGCAGTTCGTCGACCGGCCCAAGCCATACGACAGTGCTGCAACGGGCGAACTCAACATCGAAGCACTCGATGGCTCGTATGGCCGGCAGAGCAGCTGGGGCGACCGCAACCGTTGGAAGCTCGAGGACCGCCTGCCCAACCTGCTACGCGAGTTGGAAGTACAGGCCGTCGAAGCCGAAGAGCGTCGACTGGCCAGAGAACGCGAGGAGGCCGAGCGCCAGCGCCAATGGGAAGCAGCGATGGAGAACGCGAAGCGCCGGCTCATCGAAGACCACCGTCTCGAGGTTCTGCGCAATCGAGTGCGCGCGTGGGGGGAGGCCGAAGCGATCCGAGCCTACTGCGCAGCCGTCGAAGCTCGCCACGGCGCCGACGCGATCGCCGCCGACCCTGACGCCGCCCAATGGCTTGAGCTCGCACGCGACCACGCCGACGGCGCACAGCAGCTACCACGGCTGCCGGCGGATCCCGACGTCACCCACGACCGCCTCAAGCCGTACCTCGGCGGCTGGAGTCCCTACGGGCCGCACCGGTGGTAGCCAATTACCGAGACGGGCCAAGGCTCGCATGCGGACTCAAGCCGCGACCCCGAGAGGGTCAGAGGTGTCGGAGCTCGATCAGGCGATACCCGGTCGTAGATGTCTGTCCAAATCCTGCCCCCGCTATAGACGACTTGCTGAGAACGGCCGCCCTCGAGCGGCCGTTCGTCTTCCAGGAGCTCGGCCAGCGGCGGAAAACGCCTCGCCGATAGCTCCATTCCGCGGGCGACGGGCGGCTCGGTCGGTCGAGTGCCGGCTACGCCATTCCGCTACCGGGCACCGTGAACCCTGGAATGAGGTCTGGCGCGGCGACAAGCAAGACGCTGAGCGCCAGGAGCAGAGCGGCTGTCCCGTTCGTCGCG
>DASREE010000040.1:0-94076 GCA_035652235.1 Gaiellaceae bacterium
CCACATACGCGCGATCTGGGGCACGCTCATCAAGGTCGCCGAGGCAAGCAGGATCGAGGCCCGCTGCCTGGTCGAGGCGTGCTTCGCCGTCCGCGACAGCCGCTTCAGCCGCTGCCCCTCATGCGGGGCAAGCTCACGCACGAACACCTCCGGGGGACGCATCGACACCTCCTCGAGTCGCATGCGCCCAGATCCGACAGCGACCGCGGAGGTCCCTCCAGGTTTCCCGTCAAACGTTTTGAGAGGCCGCACTAGACGACGAGGTTGACGAGCTTGCGCGGGACGACGATCGCCTTGCGCACCGTCTTTCCGTCCACGTACGCGCGCACGCGGGGCGAGGCCTTCGCCCGCTCGACCAGCTCTTCCTCGGACAGGCCCGCCGCAACCTCGACGCGGTCGCGCACCTTCCCGTTCACCTGCACGACCAGCTCGAACGTGTCCCGCTCCAGCATAGCCGGGTCGTACGACGGCCACGGCGTCTCCCACAGCCGCTTGTGCCCGAGACGCTCCCACAGCTCCTCGGCGACGTGCGGCGCGTACGGCTGCACGAGGCTGACCGCCGTCTCCGCCGCGAAGCGGGCGGCCGGGTCGGCCACGCGCGGCGACAGCTCGTTGACCAGCTCCATCACGGCCGAAATGGCCGTGTTGAAGGCGAAGCGGCGGCCGATGTCGTCCGTCACCTTGGCGATCGCGGCGTGCGCCTTCTGCGCCAGCTCGCCCTCGGCCTTCCCGTCGAGCGGAGCCCGCTCGGCCACCTCGTTCACCACCCGCCACAGGCGGCGCAGGAAGCGGCTCATGCCCTCCAGCCCCGAGTCCTTCCACTCCATGTCCTGGTCGGGCGGACCCATGAACAGGATGTACAGGCGGACGGCGTCCGCGCCGTGCTCGGCGACGAGCGCGTCCGGCCCCTGCACGTTGCCCTTCGACTTCGACATCTTCGAGCCGCCCATCTGCACCCAGCCCTGGTGGAAGAGACGCGCGAACGGCTCGCGGAAGCCGACCAGGCCGAGCTCGTTCAGCACGCGGACGAAGAAGCGAGAGTAGAGCAGGTGACCGGTGGCGTGGTCGATGCCGCCGATGTACTGGTCGATCGGACACCAGTAGTCGATCAGCCGCCGCCCGAACGGCTCGTCCGCGTTGCGCGGGTCGACGTAGCGCAGGTAGTACCAGGACGAGTCGACGAACGTGTCCATCGTGTCCGCCTCGCGCTTGGCCGGGCCACGGCAGCGCGGGCAGTCCACCTCCAGCCACGCCCGGTTGGAGGCGAGCGGCGGCACGCCCTTCGGGCGGTAGTCGTCGACCTCGGGGAGCAGCACGGGCAGCTCGTCGTCCGGGACGGGAACGAGCCCGCACCGGCCACAGTGGACGATCGGGATTGGGCATCCCCAGTAGCGCTGGCGCGACATGCTCCAGTCGCGCAGCCGGTAGGAGACGGCCGGCCCGCCCTGCCCCCGCTCGCGCAGCCACTCGACGATCCGCCGCTTCGCCTCCGGCGAGGGCAGACCGGTGAACTGCCCGGAGTCGACGAGCACCTCGTCGTGGCTGTGCGCCGAGAACGCGCCCTCGGCCGGCGGCTCGCCGTCGCGCGGGCGGACGACGGCGCGCACGGGCAGGCCGAAGGTTTGCGCGAACTCGAAGTCGCGCTCGTCGTGCGCGGGCACGGCCATGATCGCGCCCGTGCCGTAGTCCATGAGCACGTAGTCGGCGACCCAGATCGGCAGCCGCTCGCCGTTCACCGGGTTGGTCGCGTAGTGGCCGGTGAAGACGCCCGTCTTCTCCTCCCCGGTCGCCCGCGCCTCGCCCCGCTTCGCCGCCGTCATGCGCGCGTAGGCGAGCACCTCCTCGCTGCCGATCTGCTCCACCAGCGGGTGCTCGGGCGCCAGGACGAAGAACGTCGCCCCGAACAGGGTGTCGGGCCGGGTCGTGAACACCGGCACGTCGATCCCCAGCTCGTCGATCCGGAAGACGACCTCTGCGCCCTCGCTCCGCCCGATCCAGTTGCGCTGGATGGCGATCGTCCGCTCCGGCCACTCGCCGCCCGGCGGCAGCTCGTACTCGAGCAGCTCGTCGGCGTAGGCGGTGATGCGCATGAACCACTGCTCCATGTTCCGTGCCTCGACGAGCGCACCGCAGCGCCAGCAGCGCCCGTCGACGACGTGCTCGTTCGACAGCACCGTCTGGTCGTTCGGGCACCAGTTCACCGGCGCCGCCTTGCGATAGGCGAGCCCGCGCTCGAAGAAGCGCAGGAACAGCCACTGCGTCCAGCGGTAGAAGTCGGGCTCGTGCGCGGACACCTCGCGCTCCCAGTCGATCACCCAGCCCATCCGCTTCATCTGACGGCGGATGGCGGCGATGTTCCGCTCGACGATGTCGCGCGGATGCCCGCCCTCCTGGATGGCCGCGTTCTCGGCGGGCAGGCCGAACGAGTCGAAGCCCATCGGCCGCAGCACCGTCCAGCCGTTGCGGCGGCGGAAGTGGGTGAGAACGTCGCCCATCGTGTAGTTGAGGACGTGCCCCATGTGCAGCGTCCCGGACGGGTACGGGAGCATCTCGAGCTGGTACCAGTGGCGCTCCGGCTCGTTCCCCGGCTCCGGGTTCGGCGTCTGGAACGCGCGCTCGGCCTCCCAGACCGCCTGCCACTTCTGCTCGATTCGCTTCGGGTCGTACCGCTCCATGTCGTCCCTCGACCGTTCCCGGGGACAAAAAAACCTCTCGAAACGAGAGGCCAGGGGAAGCTCGGCGGCGGCGCCGCGTTCGCTTCCCGGGCTACGTAAGCTCGCGCTGCATCCGTCGCGCAGTGTAGCGCCTGCTAGCGTCGCCGTCATGCAGCTGGGCGACCTCCTCCCGGACACGGCGGCGCTCGAAGGTGGGGAGCTGGCGATCGGCGGCGTGCGGCTGTCCGCCCTCGCGGACGAGTTCGGCACGCCCCTCGTCGTGTACTGCGAGGAGACCCTGCGCGCGCGGGCCCGAGAGTACCGCGCGGCGGCGCCGGAGGCGGTCTGCCTGTACGGCTCGAAGGCCTTTCCGAACGTCGCCCTCCTGCGGCTGTTCGCGGAGGAGGGGCTGGGGGCGGACGTGTCCACGCTCGGCGAGCTCGAGTTCGCCCTCCACGCGGGGGTGCCCCCCTCGCGCATCGTCGTGCACGGCAACAACAAGTCGGACGAGGAGCTTCGCCGCGCCGCGGAGGTCGGCGTCTGGCTCGTCGTCCTCGACTCGCTCGAGGAGGCCCCGCGGGCCCTGCGCGCGCAGGTCGAGCGCGTGCTCGTGCGGGTGACGCCGGGGATCGACCCGGACACGCACGACGCCATCAAGACCGGGCACCGCGGCTCGAAGTTCGGGCTGCCCCCCGCCGACGCCATGCTGACGATCGACAGCGCCGCCCGGGCCGGCCTCGACGTGCAAGGGCTGCACGTCCACCTCGGCTCGCAGCTCCTCGACGTCGCCCCGGCGCGCTTCTCGGTCGACTGGCTCGCCGGATTCGCCGCCGAGTGCCGCTCCGAGATCGGCTGGACGCCGCGCGTGCTCGACGTGGGCGGCGGTCTCGGCATCCGCTACGTCCCGGACGACGGAGCGCCGTCGATCCACGACTTCGTGCGGGCGATCGCGGAGCGCGTCGAGCGCGCGTGGAGACTGCACGCGCTGCCCGGCCCCCAGGTCGTCTTCGAGCCGGGCCGCTCGCTCGTCGGCGAGGCCGGCGTCACGCTCTACCGCGTCGGCGTCGTCAAGCACGCGAGCGAGACGACGACGTTCGTCGCCGTCGACGGCGGCATGTCGGACAACCCGCGGCCACAGCTGTACGAGGCGCGCTTCAGCTGCCTGCTCGCGAACCGCGCCGACGACGAGCCCGCAGGCTGGTACACGGTCTGCGGCAAGCACTGCGAGTCGGGCGACGTGCTGATCGACCGTGCCCTGCTCCCGGAGCCGTCCCCCGGCGACCTGCTCGCCGTCGCGGCCACCGGCGCGTACACGCTCGGCATGAGCTCGAACTACAACGCCGTCCCGCGGCCGGCCGCCGTGCTCGTCGGCGCCGGCCAGGCGCGGCTGATCAGGCGGCGCGAGACGGTCGACGACCTGCTCGCGCTGGAAGCCTGAGCCGAGGGCCCGAGCCGGCGGCCGGGGCGGGGGCGAGCGTTCGCGCTGGCCCGGAAGCGGACCGTTCGCCGACGTCGGCTGAGCCCCGGCCGCTAGGGTCCCGCGTCGTGGCGCACGACGTCCTCGTCTGGTCGGACTACATCTGACCGTTCTGCCGGCTCGGCCAGCCGACGGCCGAGTGGCTCGCGCGCCGGTTCGGCGCCGAGGTGACCTGGCTGCCGTTCGACCTGCACCCGGAGTACCCGCGCGAGGGAATCCCCCGCTCGCAGCTCCACGCGCGCTACGGCGAGGCGTTCCACGACCGGCTGCGGCAGCGGTTCGCCGAGCAGGGCCTCGTCTACAACCCGCCGCCGGAGGTGGTGCCGAACACGATGCAGGCGCTGCGCGTGACCGAGCTGGCGCGCGAGCGCGGCCTGCACGCGCGCGTCCACGACCGGCTGATGGACGCGTACTGGGCCGAGGCGCGCAACATCGGCGACCCCGACGAGCTGACGGCGCTGGCGGTCGAGGCCGGGCTCGACCAGGCCGACGTGCGGGCGGTGATCGAGGGAGACGCCTACCGCGACGTCGTCGCCGGGCTGACGGCGCAGGCCGTCTCGATCGGGATCACGGGCGTGCCCGCCTTCCTGCTCGACCGCCGGCTGCTCGTCCTCGGCGCCCAGCCGCGGGCGGTGTTCGAGCAGGCGCTGAGCGAAGCCCGACAGGATGGCTCGTGACCGCCGCGTCCGCGTCCGGACGACCGTGCCTGCCTCCCCGTTCGCGCGAGCCGGGCCGGGCCGACCCGCTCGCGCGCCGCCTACGGGCGACGCGGCCTTCGGGTTTTCCACAGGTCGCAGCTGCGGGTTGACACCAGTCAGCCAGCGTGGCTGCGCTGATGCCGTCCAACACCGCCCCCTGTCAGGGTCCCGCGCCGTGGGGCCGTCAGCCACACCGAAGCCGCGGCCGGCGCCGGGAGGCCGGCGCGGGCTCCTGCGACATGCTCCTGCGCAGACGGGAGACGATCCGTGATGTGCCTACAATGTGCACGTCTCCCTTCGAGCGGTGGACGCAGCATGGCCGGTCAGTCCCGATCGAGACGCGAAGAGCACGACGCCGCAGGAGGCATCGTTCTCGCGGTAGACGACGACCTGCCGGAGCACGAGCTGGTCGTGTCCGCGCTTCGCCGGGCGGGCTACCAGGTCGTTGCCCGCCCGCCGGCCGTCGCTCCGGATTGTGCTCCGCCTGCGCACGTGTCGCTCGTCGTCTCGGACGCGTCCACCCTCCGCGCCGAGCTCCTCGACGGCGACACCGGCCGCCACCTGCCGCGGCTCGTGCTCACGGCCGCGCTCGGCCCGCCGGAGATCGAGGCGCTCGAGCGGCTGTGGCCGTCCACCCGCTGGCTGCGGCGGCCGGTCGCGCCCGCGGCCGTCGTCCGGGGCGTGCGCCGGGCGCTCGCCCAGGCGGCCGTGCCCGAGCGCCCCGAGAGCCCCGCCCAGGCCGAGGCGCTCAGCCGCCTCGTCCGCGGCCTCGCCCTGCGCCTGGACGACGCCGAGGCGCGGGCGCGCGCGGGCGAGGCCCGCGCCGAGCGGGCGGAAGCCCTCGCCTCGCTCGCCCGCGCGGCCGCGTCGGGATCGCCGTTCGGCGAGCTCGCACGGCGGGCCGCCGACGCCGTCGCCCGCTGCCTGCGCACCGAGCCCGTGGCGGTGTTCCTCCGCGACGGCGAGGGCGGCCTCGCGCTCGCCGCCGGCATCGGCTGGGACGGCCGCGGCACGAACGGCCCGTCGCCCACGCCCGCCTCGCAGCCGCCGGGAGTCGTCTCCGGCGTAGACGTGCTCATCCGCCTCGGTCCCGAGCCCGTCGGCATGCTCGGCGCCTACTCGCGGACGGCGCGCGCGTTCGCCGCCACGGAGCGGACGTGGCTCGAGGCGGTCGCCGGCGTCCTCGCGCAGGCGGCCGCGAACGAGCGCTCCGAGTCCGAGCGCGAGCACGAGCACGAGCGGGCCGTGCTCGAGCTCGAGGCGACCGAACAGGCCTTCCGCGGCGTCGTCGAGTCGGCGCCGGACGCGATCGTCGCTGTCGACCGCAGCGGAACGATCACGCTCGCCAACCGACAGGTCGAGCGCGTGTTCGGCTACCGGCCGGAGGAGCTGATCGGGCAGCCGGTCGAGCTGCTCGTCCCCGAGCGTCTCCGCGAGCTCCACGTCCGCGAGCGGGCCGAGTATGCCGAGCACCCACGGGTGCGGTCGCACGGAAGCGGCCTCGAGCTCGTCGGCCGCCGCAAGGACGGGAGCACGTTCCCCGCCGAGATCCGCCTCGCCCCGATGAGGGCGGGCGAGGAGACGGCCGTCGTCAGCCTGATCAGCGACGCCACCCGGGCGCGCGCCCGGGAGCAGGCGCTGAAGCGAAGCGAGGAGCGGCTGCGGCTCGCGCTCGAGGCCGGACGCATGGTCGTCTGGGACCGCGACCTGCGCACCGGAGAGGTCGTCGCGCTCAGCTTCGGCGACCACCTGGCCGAGAGTCACCTGTCGGCCCTCACCTCGCTCGAGGCGCTGCTCGAGGCCACGCATCCCGACGACCGCGCCGCCCTGCGCGACGCGCTCGCGGAGGACACCGCCATCGGTGCCGGCCGCCAGGTCGAGTTCCGCGTGCTCGGCGCCGACGGCTCCGTCGGCTGGCTTGCCGCCACCACCGGCGTCCTCCACGAGGGCCGCCAGGCCGTGCGCCAGGTGACCGTCTTCAGCGACGTGACCGCGAGGCGCAGAGCCGAGGCCGCCCTGCGCGTCGTGGACGAGCAGCGGCGGGCGCTCCTCGCCAGGCTCGTGCAGGCGCAGGAGGAGGAGCGGATGCGAATCGCCACCGACATCCACGACGACTCCGTGCAGGTGATGACCGCGCTCGTCATCCGGCTGGGCAGCCTGTGCCAGAGCCTTCACGACCCGGAGCTGCGCGACGCCCTCGAGGGCATCGAGCAGACGGCGCGGGCCACGATCGCACGCCTGCGGGCGCTGATGTTCGACCTCCGTCCGGCCGTGCTCGACCACGGCGGCCTTGCCCCGGCGCTGCGCATGTACCTCGGCCACGCCGTCGGCGACCGGGAGATCGAGTACGACGTACGCGGGGAGTCGGCCGACGAGCCCGGCACAATGGCGAGGACGATCCTCTTCCGGATCGCGCAGGAGGCGATTGCGAACGTGATCAAGCACGCAGGGGCGACCAGGATCGGCGTCGAGCTGGCGGCGTGCGAGGGCGGCACGCGCGTCCGGGTCACCGACGACGGCTGCGGCTTCGACCCCGCCGAGGCAAGCGACTCCCCGGGGCATCTCGGCCTCGCCTCGATGCGGGAGCGCGCCGAGCAGAGCGGCGGCTGGTGGCGGGTCGAGTCGGCACCCGGTCTCGGCACCACCGTCGAGTTCTACGTCCCCGAGCAGAGCTCGCTCGTCGGCGCGGCATTCGCCGCGCCGTGATCTCGATCCTCATCGCCGACGACCAGCAGGACGTGCGCGAGGCGCTGCGCGGGCTCCTCGCCGACGACCCCGCCTTCGAGGTCGTGGCCCTCGCCGCCGACGCGGAGGAGGCGACCGAGCTGGCGCGCCGACACCGGCCGGACGTCGCCCTCGTCGACTTCAAGATGCCCCGGGGTGGCGGAGCGCGCGCGACGGCCGAGATCGGCGCCGCCTCTCCGTCGACCCGGGTCGTCGCCGTGTCGGCGTACGGTGACCGTCAGGCGGTGCTGGAGATGCTGCGCGCCGGCGCGGTCGGCTACCTCGTCAAGGGGGCGACCGCGCGCGAGATCCGCGACACGATCGTCCAGTGCGCGAGCGGCCTCGGGTCACTCTCGCCGGAGGTGACCGGCCAGGTGCTGGCGACGCTGCGCGACGAGCTGCAGCGGGCGGCGACGGCGGAGGAGCGCGAGCGGGCGCGACGCACGAGGGTCCGCCTGGCTCTCAGCGGGGGCGTCATGCGCATGCACTTCCAGCCGGTGGTGGAGCTCGTCAGCGGCCGCACGGTCGGACTGGAGGCGCTCGCCCGCTTCTTCTCCGATCCGCAGCAGCCGCCGAACGTGTGGTTCATGGAGGCGGCGGCGGTCGGGCTGCAGCAGGAGGCGGAGCTGGCGGCGCTGCGCGCGGCCCGCGCGGCGCTGTCCCGCATCCCCGACGACCTCTTCCTGGCCGTCAACGTCGGCCCCGAGGTGCTCGGCTCGGACGCCCTGCTCGCGGAGCTCGCCACCCTGCCGGCGCCGCGGATCGTGCTCGAGACGACCGAGCACTCCGAGATCGAGGACTACGCCCGGCTCGCAGCCCAGCTGGCGCCCTTCCGCGAGCGGGGCGGGCGGCTCGCGGTCGATGACGCGGGCGCAGGCTACGCGAGCCTCCGGCACGTCCTGCAGCTCTCGCCCGACATCATCAAGCTCGACGCGTCGCTCACCCGCGACATCGACCGCGACCGCGGACGCCGCACGCTCGCGGCCGGGCTGATCGCGTTCGCCGAGGCGATGGGCGCCCACATCGTCGCGGAGGGCATCGAGACGGAGGCGGAGCTGCGCACCCTGCTCGAGCTCGGCGTCGGGCTCGGACAGGGCTTCCACCTCGCGCGGCCGGCGCCGCTCGAGCAGATCCGCGTCCCGCGCGGCGCCGGCTGAGCCGGCCGGTGCGGGCAGGGGAGCCGGACCCCCCCGATGGAGTGAAGCGGCTCCGTAGGAACTACCGAACGGCCGCGCCGCCTGCGCGCCGATCCCAGCTCGAGTGACAACGCGCATCGCCTCCACCCGGCTGCCCGTCCGCCGGTGGGCGCAGCGCGCGCCTGCCGCCGCACGCGGGGCGGGCCGGCAGGCGGCGCTCCACGCCCTGTCTTGCCCGCGCCGGCTCACCGCCGCTGCCATCGCCGGCCTGCTCGGAACGTACGCGGCGTGGCAGCTCATGCGCCTCGGGCCGCCCGGCGACCGGCGGCTGATCGGCGACGCCTTCTTCTACCCGATGAGCGCGGCCGCCCTCGCCACGGCCGGCTGGGCTGCCTGGTCAGGTCGCAGGTGGCCGCGCCTGCGCAGGGCGTGGACGCTGGTCGCAGCCTCGGCGGTCGCCTACCTCGTCGGCGACGTCGTGCAGACCGTCTACGAGCTGGCGGGACGGAGGCCGTACCCCTCGGCGGCGGATCTCTTCTACCTCGCCTTCTACCCGCTGATGCTCGCCGGGCTGCTCTCCTTCCCCACCCGGCGCCGGACGGGCAGCGAGCGGCTCCGGCTCGCGCTCGACCTCGCGCTCATCACGGTCGCGGGCTCCGGCGTCGTCGTCTACGTCGTGCTCGGCCCGACCGCCGTCCTCGGGGGGCCGGCGCTCCAGGTCGCCTGCTCGATCGCCTACCCGGTCGGAGACATGGTGCTCCTCGTCGGGCTTTCCTCCCTGCTCTTGCGCGGCTCGCCGCCGTCCTCGCGCGCCGCGCTCCGCCTGCTCGGCACCGGTCTCGCCTTCTACGTCGCCGCCGACCTCGTCTACGGCTACGTCACCCTGCACTCGAGCTACGAGGGCGGCGACGCGATCGACACGCTGTGGATGGTCGCGATCGCCTCGTACGCGTGGGCGGGCCTCGCGCAGGCGCCGGTCGACGGCCCCGAGCCGGTCGTGAGCCGGCGCCAGGGGAGCTCGTGGCTGCCCTACCTGGGGGTCGCGGTCGGGTTTGGCTTGCTCGTCTTCTCGGACCGCCACGACGCCTTCTTCCCCGGCCTGGCGATGACGGCGATCGCGGTCACGCTCGCCGCCGCCACCGCCGCCCGCCAGCTTCTCATCCAGCGCGACCTCCGGCACGCGGAGCGGCGCATGCGCCACGACGCCCTGCACGACGCCCTGACAGGGCTCCCGAACCGGGCGCTCCTCCTCGACCGGATCGAGCGCAGCCTCGCCCGGGCGCGTCGGGCCGGGCGACCGCCGGGGGTACTGTTCCTCGACCTCGACCGCTTCAAGGGCGTCAACGACACGCTCGGGCACTCGATCGGCGACGAGCTGCTGACGGTCGTCGCCGTGCGCCTGACCGCGGCTGTCCGGGCGCAGGACACGGTCGCGAGACTCGGCGGCGACGAGTTCGTCGTCCTGCTCGAGGCGGACGGCGACGCCGTCGAGCCGATCCTCGTCGCCGAGCGGCTGCTCGCGCTCGTGCGCGAGCCGGTCACGCTGGCGTGCGGGCGCAGCCTGACGGTGACGGCCAGCATCGGCGTCGTCAGCGCGCTCGCGAGCAGTGCCGAGGAGATCCTGCGCGACGCCGACATCGCGCTCTACGCCGCCAAGGAGGCGGGCAAGGACCGCTGCGCGCAGTTCGAGGCGACGATGCAGACGGTCGCCCAGAACCGCCTCGAGCTGGAGATGGGCTTGCGCAGGGCACTCGCCGAAGACGAGCTGCGGCTCCTCTACCAGCCGACCTACCGGCTGCGCGACCGGGCGCTGACGGCGGCCGAGGCGCTGCTGCGCTGGGAGCACCCCGAGCGCGGGCTGGTCGGCGCGGACGAGTTCATCGGCCTCGCCGAAGAGACGGGGCTGATCGTGCCGATCGGCAAGTGGGTGCTCGAGCACGCCTGCGCGCAGGCGGCGGCGTGGGCCGAGCGCGGGTACGGGCTCGGCGTCGCGGTCAACGTCTCGGCGCGGCAGCTCGATCACCCGGGCCTCGTCGACGACGTCCGCGGCGCGCTCGAGCGGTCCGGCCTCGAGCCGCAGAGACTGACGCTCGAGATCACGGAGACAGCGCTCACCCGCGACCCGGAGACGGCGAAGGCGCTGGTGGCGAAGATCAAGACGCTCGGGGTGCGCATCGCGATCGACGACTTCGGCACCGGCTACAGCTCGCTCGCGCACCTGCGGGACTTCCCGGTCGACGCGCTCAAGATCGACCGCTCGTTTATCTCGGGCAGCGCCGCGAGCCGGGAGTCGAAGGCGCTCGTACACGTCCTCGTCGGGCTCGGCAAGACGCTGGGCATGGAGACGCTGGGCGAGGGGATCGAGACGCTCACGCAGCTCCAACACCTCGAGGAGGAGCGTTGCGACCTCGGCCAGGGCTTCCTGCTCGCACGCCCGCTCCGCCCCGAGGAGCTGGAGGAGCTGCTCCGCGCCGAGGCCGCGCGCGCCTCGAGCGGCGCCCACCGGGCCGTGCGCGAGCCGTGGCTGTCGGTGGCGCCCGGAGTCGAGTACCGAGCGTAGCGGGGAGCGGGCGAGCGACGGCGCCGCCGACGCTACGGCCGAAGCGCCGCCGGATCGGTCACCGGCGCGCGGCAGGCGAAGCGCTCGCACACGTACACGGTCGGCTTCCCGTCCAGCGCCGTCTTCCCCTCGAGCAGCGGCACGCCCTCCGCCGGCCCGAAGGCGACGACGGCGTTCGGCTCGTAGCCGGCCAGCGCGGCGCGGGCGACCTCGTCCCCGGGGTGGCCGATGATGGCGATCTCGCGCGGCGGCGCCAGGTAGAGGTCGAGCGCGCACACGGCCCAGGCGAAGAAGGAGGGAGCCTGCGCGAGCCGCGGCCCGAGCAGGCGCAGCACCGAGACGGCGCGGCGCTCGAGCTCGTCGTCGCCGAAGATCCGCGCCAGCCGCAGCAGGCAGTACGCCAGCATCGAGTTCCCGGACGGGGTCGGGCTGTCCTCCACGTCCTTCGTCCGCGCCACGAGCACCTCGCCGTCCACCGGCGCGAGGAAGAAGCCGCCGCGCTCCTCGTCGGCGAACAGGTCGACGGCGACGAGCGCCAGCCGCCTCGACTCCTCGAGCCAGCACGGCTCGCCGGTTGCGACGTGCAGCTCGTACAGGCCGTGCGCGACGTTCGCGTAGTCGTCGAGGTAGCCGGTGCCGGCCGCCCGGCCGGCGCGGAAGCTGCGGTGCAGGCGATCGCCGTCGGAGAGCGGGCCGAGCAGGAACTCGGCGAGCCGCCTCGCGGCGTCGACCCAGTCCGCGCGGCGCAGGCGCCACCCGGCCTCGGCGAGCGCGGCGAGGGCGAGGCCGTTCCAGGAGGCGATCGCCTTGTCGTCGCGGGCCGGCTGCGGGCGCTCAGCCCGGATGGCGAGCAGGCGCGCGCGCTCGTCCGGGGAGAGCTCCCCGCGCAGGATCGAGCGGCCGTGCTCGAACGGCTGCAGCAGGCCCGCGAGCTCGGGGCCGAGCTCCGCCTCGGTCCACGTGTACGTGAGCCCCTCCACCCCGTCCGTGTCGGCGTCCTGCGAGGAGGCGAAGGCGCCGTCGTCGAGCAGCAGCTCGCGCAGCATGTACTCGACCGTCTCCTCGGCCACGCGCCGGTAGCGTTCGTCGCCGGCCAAGAGCCAGCCGTGCAGGTAGGCAGGTACGAGCAGCGCGTTGTCGTAGAGCATCTTCTCGAAGTGCGGCACGAGCCACCGCTCGTCCACCGAGTAGCGGTGGAAGCCGCCGCCGACCAGGTCGTACATGCCTCCCGCGGCCATGCCGTCGAGCGTACGCACGACCGGCTCGAGCTCGCCTCGGCGCATGAGCAGCTCGAGCGCGGGGGCGGGTGGGAACTTGGGAGCGCGGCCGAAGCCGCCCCAGATCGGGTCGTGCAGGCGCACGAGGCCGCGCACGGCCTCGGCGACGAGCGAGTCCGTCAGCGGCTCCGTCGAGGGTCGCGCCTGCGCACTCCGCCTCAGCGCCTCGCGCAGCTGCGCCGCCGTCCGCGCCACGTCGCCGCGACGCTCGCGGTAGGTCGCGGCGACCGCCGCGAGCACCTGCCGGAAGCTCGGCAGCCCGTGCCGCGGCTCGGGCGGGAAGTACGTGCCGCCGTAGAACGGCTCGCCGGCGGGCGTGAGGAAGACGGTCATCGGCCAGCCGCCGTGCCCGGTCAACGCCACGACCGCCTCCATGTACAGGGCGTCGAGGTCGGGCCGTTCCTCGCGGTCGACCTTGACGTTCACGAACTGCTCGTTCATCACCGCGGCCGTCGCCTCGTCCTCGAAGGACTCGTGCGCCATCACGTGGCACCAGTGGCAGGCGGCGTAGCCGATCGAGAGCAGGATCGGGCGGTCCTCGTCGCGGGCGCGCGCGAGCGCCTCCTCGCCCCACGGGTACCAGTCGACCGGGTTACCGGCGTGCTGGAGCAGGTACGGGCTCGTCGCGTGCGCCAGGCGGTTCACGGGGACAGTCTCGCCTTTCCGACCGGGTCGGGGGGAGACAGCCTGTCATGCCCCCAGCTCCAGGTACGGTCGGGGCAGCGCGGCCGGCGCGCGACGCGATAGCGTCGAGGGGTGAGCTTCCTGCCGCTCGCCGGCATCCGCGTCGTCGACATCACCACCTCGCTCGCCGGTCCCTACTGCACCGAGGTGCTGGCGGCGCTCGGAGCGGACGTGGTCAAGATCGAGCCGCCGGGGACCGGCGACGAGGCCCGCACGTGGGGGCCCCCCTTCTGGGGCAACTCGCAGGAGAGCACCCTGTTCCTGGCGATGAACGCCGGCAAGCGCTCGCTCTCGCTCGATCTGCGGCGCGGGCGCGAGGTGCTGCTGCGGCTGGTCGACCGGGCGGACGTGCTCGTGCAGAGCCTGCGTCCCGGTCTCGCCGAGGAGCGGGGCCTCGGCAGCGCACAGCTCCGCGCCCGTAACCCGCGCCTCGTCTACTGCTCGGTTCGCTCCTTCGGCCGTACCGGGCCGTGGCAGCTGCGGCCGGGGTACGACCCGCTCGCGCAGGCGGCCGGCGGGATCGTCAGCGTGACCGGCGAGCCGGGACGGCCGGGGGTGCGCGCCGGGGTGTCGCTCGTCGACCAGGGCACGGGCATGTGGGCCGCGCTCGGCGTGCTCGCGGCGCTGCACGAGCGGGAGCGCTCCGGCACCGGCCACGAGGTGGACGTCTCGTTGTACGAGACCGCCCTCGGGTACATGGCCTACCACCTCACCGGCTTCCTCGGCGCGGGGCTCGTCCCCTCGGGGCGCGGCACGGCGTTCCCGTCGATCGCCCCCTACCAGGCGTTCTCGGCCAGCGACGGGCGGATGATGGTCGCCGCGGGCAACGATCGCCTGTTCGCGGCGCTGGCGGCAGCGGTGGGGCTGCCCGAACTGGCAGACGACCCGCGCTTCCGGACGAATCCGGACAGAGTCGCGCACCGGGACGAGCTCGCGGCGCTGCTCGAGGCGCGGTTCGAGACGGAGCCGCGCGCGGCCTGGCTGGAGCGGCTGGCGGCGGCCGGCGTCCCGGCCGCGCCCGTCCAGGACGTGTCCGAGGTGGCGGCGGCCGAGCAGACGCAGGCGCTCGGCATCATCCAGGAGCTCGAGCACGAGCGGCTGCCCGACCTGCGCGTTCCCGCGCTCCCCGTCTCGATCGATGGGGAGCGCGTGCTGCACCTCTCGCCGCCGCCCGCGCTGGGCGCGCACACAGCCGAGGTTCTCTCCGAGCTCGGCTACTCCGACGCCGACATCTCCGCGCTCGCCGCGGACGGCGTCGTGCAGCTGGCGGCGCGCGGCGCCTGACCCGCACGTTACCCCAGATCGCCGGCGCCGAGCGAACGGCCGCGATCAACGGCAGCCACCCTCCCGCGAGGCGGCGCGCAGATGACGGAGGTCAGGCGATCGCGATCATCCGCTCGATCGCCCCGCGAGCACGGGCCGCGATCTGCGGGTCGACCGTGACCACGTGCTTCCAGTCGCGCAGCGAGTCGCGCAGCTTCTCGAGCGTGATCATCTTCATGTACCGGCACACCGCCCGCTCGGACACCGCCTCGAAGCGCTTCTCGGGTGCCTCCTTGGCCAGCCGGTGCAGGATCCCGGTCTCCGTTGCGACCAGGAAGCGCTCCTTCGGCGACTGCCGCGCGAAGCGGATCATCCCCTCCGTCGAGAGGATGTGCGTGCGGCCGTTCGCGAACGCCATGCACTGGCTGGCGCAGCCGCACTCCGGGTGGACGAGCAGCTCGGCGTCCGGCGCCTGCGCCTGCCAGCGCTCGATGTCGGCGGGGCGGATTCCCGCGTGCACGTGGCACTCGCCGAGCCACAGGTTGAGCTTGCGGCCGGTGACGCGCTCGAGCCACACGCCGAGGAACATGTCCGGGCAGAACAGGATCTCCCGGTCCTCCGGGATCGCCTCGATCACCGCCCTGGCGTTCCCGGAGGTGCAGCAGTAGTCGGTCTCCGCCTTCACCTCCGCGGTCGTGTTCACGTACGAGACGACGACGGCGCCGGGGTGCTCGGCCTTCCACGCTCGGAGCTGGTCGGCCGTGATCGACGCGGCGAGCGAGCAGCCGGCATCCGGGTCGGGGATCAAGACCGTCTTGTCGGGCGAGAGGATCGCCGCCGTCTCCGCCATGAAGTGGACGCCGCAGAACACGATCGCGGACGCATCCGTCGCCGCCGCCTCGCGCGACAGCCCGAGCGAGTCGCCGACGAAGTCGGCGACGTCCTGCACCTCCGGCACCTGGTAGTTGTGCGCGAGGACGACGGCGCCGCGCTCCCGGGCGAGCGCCCGCACCTCGTCCTGCAGGCGGGCGATGCGGTCTGGTGTCAGGGTGTCCGTGCTCACAGCACCTCCAGGGAGACGTCGAGGGAGCGGGCGGAATGGGTGAGCGCGCCGACCGAGACGAAGTCGACACCAGTCTCGGCGATCTCGCGCACCGTCTCGAGCGAGACGCCGCCGGACGCCTCGAGCTGGGCGCGGCCGCCGACGAGGGCCACCGCCCGGCGGAGCAGGGCCGGCGACATGTTGTCGAGCAGGATGCGCTCGGCGCCCGCGTCCACCGCCTCCGCCACCTGCTCGATCGTGTCGCACTCGACCTCGACCGGGAAGCCGGTCGTCTTCGCGCGCTCGACGGCCGCGGGCAGCGGGCCCGCGACGCGCAGGTGGTTGTCCTTGATCAGCACCCCGTCGAAGAGGCCGAGCCGGTGGTTCGTGCCGCCGCCGCAGCGCACCGCGTGCTTCTCGAGAGCGCGCAGCCCGGGCGTCGTCTTGCGCGTGTCGAGGACGACGGCGCCGGTGCCCTCGACGGCATCCACGTAGCGCCGGGTCAACGTCGCGACGCCGGACAGCCGGCCGACGAGGTTGAGCGCCAGCCGCTCGCCGGTGAGGACGGCGCGCGCCCGACCGGAGACGAACGCGATCGGCCCGGGCTGCACCTCCTGCCCCTCCTCGGCGACCGGCTCGAGCCGCGCCCCGAGCGCCGCGAACACGCTCGCGGCGACGCCGAGCCCGCACACGACCCCCGGCTCCTTGAGCAGGAGGCGCGCCTCGCAGGCCGCACCCGCGTCGACGACGGACGCGGTCGTCACGTCGCCCGTGCCGACGTCCTCGGCGAGCCAGGCCTGCACGTCGAGCGCCGTCAGCTCCATCGCTCGAGCTCCACCCGCTCGCCGGTCCCCGGCCGGACGACGGTATGCAGCGCGAACGCCTCGTCCTCGAACGGGTAGTCGACGCGGAAGTGACTGCCGCGGCTCTCCCGCCTGGCGAGAGCGCAGCGGGCGATCAGCCGTGCCAGCGTGTGCGGCGTGCGCGTCAGCCGCTCGAGCCCCGCCGCGTCGCGGACGAGCCCGGCCTCGCGCCACAGCTCGTCCCGGAGCGCATCCGTCACCGGCTCAGCCCCGGGCGGGCCGCCCTGCGCACGCAGCACGGGCGGCCAGGAGCCCGGCTCGTCGGCGAGCGCCGCGAGCGCGGCCCGGCGCCCGAAGACGAGGCACTCGAGCAGCGAGTTCGACGCCAGCCGGTTCGCCCCGTGCACCCCGGTGCAGGCGCACTCGCCGGCGGCGTAGACGCCGGCGACGCCGGTGCGGCCGTCGAGGTCGGTGACGACGCCGCCCATCGTGTAGTGGGCGGCGGGCGCGACCGGGATCGGCTCGCGCGCCGGGTCGTAGCCGTGCTCGGCCAGCGCGACCATCAGCGCCGGGAAGCGCCCGCGGTCGATGCGGCGCAGGTCGAGCAGGGCGCTGCCGCGCGCGTCGATCGCGCGGGCGACGACGTCGCGCGGGGCGAGCTCGTCCGTGAACCGCTCGCCGCGCTCGTCGATGAGCACGGCGCCCTCCCCGCGCAGCGCCTCGGACAGCAGGAGCCCGTCGCCCGCGACGACGGTCGGGTGGAACTGCACGAACTCGAGGTCGGCGACCGCCGCCCCCGCGGCGAAGGCGAGCGCGATGCCGTCGCCGACCGAGCCGGGCGGGTTCGTCGTCCGCCGCCAGAGCGCCGCGTAGCCCCCGGTCGCGAGCAGCGTCCCGCGCCCGCGCACGACCCCGCGTACCGTGCGGACGCCGCCGGGGACGAGCTCGAGCACGCGCTCGCCCTCGTGCACCCGGATGCGCGGATGCGCGAGAACGTGCTCGGCGAGGACACGCGCGATGACGGCCCCGGTCGCGGCTCCCTCGGCGTGCAGCACGCGCCGCCGGGAGTGGCCGCCCTCGAGCCCGAGGTCGTCGTCGAACGGGACGCCGAGCTCGGCCAGGTCGGCCACCCGGGAGGGCGCCTCCCTCGCCAGCACCTCGACGGCGCTCGGCCGGCACAGGCCGCGGCCGGCCCGCAGCGTGTCGGCGGCGTGCAGCTCGGGCGAGTCGTCCGCCCCGACCGCCGCCGCCACCCCGCCCTGGGCCAGGTAGCTGGCCGAGGTGAGTAGCGGCCCCTTCGTGAGCAGCGCGACGTCGGCGTCGGCGGCGGCGCAGAGGGCGGCGAACATCCCGGCCACACCGCCGCCGACGACGACCAGATCTGTGCGCTCTTCCACAGCTGCTAGTTTTAGCCTGTGAGTCTAAAACCTCGCGGACAGTCTACCACCCACCCCCGCACAGCCGCGCAGCTGCCGTCCACGCACGTCGTGCTTGGCGTCGTCCTGCAGGTGCGCCGCGCACAGCTCCGCGTCCTGCTCTGGCAGCGGGCGCGCGAGCCGTTCGCGGGCGCGTGGGCGCTCCCCGGCGGCTACCTCGCGGACGACGAGACGCTCGAGGAGTCGATCCGCAGGCACCTCGCCGTGAAGGTCGACGTGCGCGAGCTCTCCCACCTCGAGCAGCTCGTCACGCTCGGCGACCCCCGCCGCCACCCGCGCGAGCGGCAGCTGGCGACAGCCTACCTCGGGCTCGTCCCGAGCGACCTCGATCCGGCCGTCCCCCCGGACACCGCCTGGCACCCGCTCGACCGCCTGCCCCGGCTCGCGTTCGACCACGAGCGGATCGCGCTCGCGGGCAGGGAGCGGCTGCGCGCGAAGCTCTCGTACACGAACCTCGGCTTCGCGCTCGCACCCGAGACGTTCGTCATGGCCGAGCTGCGCGACCTGTACGCCGCCGCGCTCGGCCACGACGTGTCCGCGACGAACCTGAAGCGCGTGCTCCTGCGCCGCCAGGTGCTCGAGCCGACGGGCGAGCGCCGCCGGTCGGGGCCGTCGGGCGGGCGCCCGGCCGAGGTGTACCGCTTCCGCTCGCGCACGCTCGCGATCACCGACCAGTTCGCCGTGCTCAGACCACCCGCCTGAGCCGCGCCGGTTCGGCCGCGGCAACCCGGACGCGCTCGGCTACCCTCACGGCCGGGCCGGCCCCGCCGGCCGCTCGCCATCCGGAAGGAGATCCATGCGAAAGCGCGTGCTCGGCATCGCCCTCGTCGCCCTCCTGGCGCTGACCGCCGCCGCGTCGGTGGCAGTCGCCGGTCACGCGGCGAAGGGCACGGTGCTCAGGATCAAGACGGACAAGATCCTGCTCAAGTACAACGTCTCGAAGCTGAAGGCGAAGGCGGGAAAGATCACCATCGTCATGACCAACATCTCGCCGCTCCCACACGACGTCGCCATCAAGGGGCACGGCGTGCACGTGAAGGGCAAGACGGTCGGCAAGGGAGGTCAGTCCAGGGTGACCGTCACGCTGAAGAAGGGGACGTACGAGTTCTACTGCACCCTCCCCGGCCACGAGGCGGCCGGGATGAAGGGCACCCTCACCGTCACGTAGGCGGGAGGGCAGCGGAGCGCGAGAAGGGCCGGCCGGGTGCCGGCCCTTCGTGTCTTCCGGCCCGGCTTGACATGCATCGACTGATATCGATATATTGAGACCGATCGATACGATGCACAGCACGCTGCCCCTCATCTCGTGCTGCCGCCCGCTCCGGGCACCGGCGCTGTCCGACGATGAGGCTCAGTCGACGGCGGCGATGTTCAAGGCGCTCGCCGACCCGGCCCGCGTGCGCATCGTCAACCTGCTCGCCCGGAGCGAGGGTCCCGTCTGCGCGTGCGAGTTCGAGCCGGCGCTCGGGCTTTCGCAGCCGACGGTAAGCCACCATCTGAAGCGGCTGACCGAGGCGGGCCTGCTCGAGCGCGAGCAGCGCGGCAGGTGGGCCCACTTCACGCTCAGGCCGGAGGTGCTCGCCACGCTCGCCGGGCTGCTCGACCTGGAGGAGGATCGACCATGACAGACACGGCCACGGAGCTTCGGGAGGCCGTCCGCCGCCACTACGCGCAGGCCGCGCGCGCGGTCGAGGAGGCAGGGACCTGCGGCTGCGGCGCCGGCAGCTGCTGCGACGACGGCGCGGCGCCCGAGCTCGGCGGCGCGCTGTACTCGCCGTCGCAGCGGAGCGAGCTCCCGGACGCCGCCGTCCTCGCCTCGCTCGGCTGCGGCAACCCGACCGCGGTTGCCGACCTGCACGAGGGCGAGACCGTGCTCGACCTGGGCTCGGGCGGCGGCATCGACGTCATCCTCTCCGCCAGACGGGTCGGCCCCACCGGCGTCGCCTTCGGCCTGGACATGACCGACGAGATGCTCTCGCTCGCCCGCCGCAACGCCGAGCGGGCGGGCGTTCGCAACGCGGTCTTCCTGCGCGGGCTGATGGAGGCGATCCCGCTCCCGTCGGAGAGCGTGGACGTCGTCATCTCCAACTGTGTCGTCAACCTGTCCTCCGACAAGGCGGCCGTGCTCGCCGAGATCGGCCGAGTGCTCAAGCCGGGGGGCCGCCTCAGCATCAGCGACATCGTCGCCGACGACCGTCTGTCTGCGGCCGAGCGGGCCGAGCGCGGAAGCTACGCGGGCTGCATCGCCGGTGCCCTCTCGATGGGCGAGTACGAGGCGGGGCTCGCGGCGGCCGGCCTCGAGGCGGTCTCCATCGAGCCGACGCACGAGGTCGCAGACGGCATGCACGCCGCGATCGTGAAGGCGGTCAAGCCCCCCGGCGCGCGTGCGGCCAGCCCGACTGCGGCCCGTGCGTCCGCGCGCGCCTGCTGCTGACCATGACGGCGAGGCCCGAGGTTCTCTTCGTCTGCGTGCACAACGCCGGGCGCAGCCAGATGGCCGCCGCTCTCGTCACGCTGCGCTCGGGCGGTCGGGTGCGGGTGCGCTCGGCCGGGAGCGACCCGGCGGCGGAGGTGAACCCGGCGGTGGTCGAGGCGATGCGCGAGCTGGGCGTCGACCTGTCCGGCGCGCGGCCGAGGCTCGTCACCGACGAGGCGGTGCGCGCCGCCGACGTGGTCGTCACCATGGGATGCGGCGACGCCTGCCTGGTGTACCCGGGGAAACGGTACGAGGACTGGCAGGTGGACGATCCCGCCGGCGCCGACCTGGACGCGGTCAGGCGCATCCGGGACGAGATCGACGGCCGCGTACGGCGCCTTGTGGACGAGCTCCTGGCCGGCGCCGGCTCGCGCGAGGGACAGGGTCGTGGCGGTCGCTGAGCGCACGCCGGTGGCGGCCGGATCGGGCGCGCAGGCGCAGCGGGCGGTGCTCGCGCGGCTGTCGACGCTCGACCGCTTCCTGCCGCTCTGGATCGGCGCCGCGATGGCGGCGGGCCTCGGCCTGGGCTCGCTCGTCCCCAGCCTGAACGACGGCCTCGACCGCCTTCGCGTCGGCACGGTCTCCCTGCCGATCGCCGCCGGACTGCTCCTGATGATGTACCCGGTGCTCGCGCGCGTGCGCTACGAGGACCTCGGCCGCACGAGCCGGGACGGGGTCCGGAACGGACGGTTCTTCGGTGCGTCGCTCGCCCTCTCGTGGGTCGCCGGGCCGGCGCTCATGTTCGGGCTGGCGTGGACGCTGCTTCCCGACCAGCCCGCGTACCGGACGGGCGTGATCGTCGTCGGCCTGGCGCGCTGCATCGCCATGGTGCTGATCTGGAACGACCTCGCCGGCGGCGACCGCGACCGCGCCGCGGTCCTCGTCGTCTTCAACGCGCTCTTCCAGATCGCCGCCTACTCGCTGCTCGGCTACTTCTACCTGACGCTCCTCCCCGGCTGGCTGGGCCTCGACACGCAGGGCTTCGAGGTGGGGATCTGGGAGGTGGCGAGAACGGTGCTCATCTTCCTCGGCATCCCGCTTGCCGCCGGCTACCTCACGCGCAGGGTTGCCCTCCGGCGCCGCGGCCGGCCGTGGTTCGAGGAGCGGTTCGTCCCGCGCGTCGCGCCGATCACGCTGTACGGCCTGCTGTTCACGATCGTGCTCCTGTTCGCGATCCAGGGCGACGAGATCACAACCCGGCCGCTCGACGTGGCCAGGATCGCGCTGCCGCTGCTCGCCTACTTCGCGATCATGTGGCTGGCGGGCTTCGCCGCCGGCAAGCTGCTTGGCTTCCCCTACGCGCAGACCGCGAGCCTCGCCTTCACCGTCGCGAGCAACGACTTCGAGCTCGCCATCGCCGTCTCCGTCGGCGTGTTCGGCGCCACCTCCGGCCAGGCGCTCGCGGGCGTCGTGGGGCCGCTGATCGAGGTGCCGGTGCTCGTCGCGCTCGTCTACGTCGCCCTGTGGGCACGCCGCTTCTTCGCCGCGGAGACGGCGCCGCCGGGCGGCGTGAGCGAGCTGCTCGCCCCGTGAACCCGAGCGCCCCCTCACCCCTGACCTTGTAACAGTCTGTCACTTGGGCTCGCGGGGCCGGGGCCGGTGTCGCCGGGCAGGCCGTGGGCCTCGTCGCCGGACTGGCGGCGGGCGGGGCTGCCCCGGCGTGCGCAGGAGAGCCGAGCCGCCGCCTCGCTTCAGGTCATCGGGATCTCGCGCAGGACCTTCGGCTCGATGCGGTCGAGGATCTCGTCCAGGCTCGGCCCAGTGACCGTGATGCCGTGGTTGCGCAATCCGACGACCGCATGGTCGGGGTCGGGGGCGCCGCGCACGAGCTCGGCAACCGACCGGGCGAGCTCCTCGGTGCCGCACGGGTAGTTCACGTCCGTGGCGCTGATCCCCTCCATCCAGGCGTGCACGTGGACGATCGCGCCGACGTTTGGGTGCTCCCGGTAGATCATCCAGTGCTCGATCGCGTCGACGGAGACCCGGCGAGGCTCGACGTTCGGCGGCACGCTCAGCACCATCCGACCGTGGGCCGAGTCGTAGTCGGACACGAGCAGGATGTCCCGGCCGGGCACCTCGAGGCGCGACTTGTCGACGCCGCTCGCGCTCATCCAGAAGCGGCGCGCGTCTTTGCGCGCGGACAGGTTGCCGTAGGAGAGCCCGCCGATCCCGTACAGGCGCTTGACGTGCCGCAGCTCCCGCTCCGTGAGCAGGTCCTCGATCGGGAACGGGTTCGGGAGCAGGTCGAGCTCGCCGAGCCGGGCGCCGGCCCGGCGGATCGAGTCGGTGATCTCGTCGCCCGACCACAGCTCGGGCTCGAGATCGGTGCGGAACTCGTTGTCGATCACGAGCCGCGAGCTCGCGAGCGGCAGCACGCGCTCGACGACCTTCTCGGCCAGCCGGCGCTCGTCCTGCGCGCTCACCCCGTAGTGGCCGCGCTCCATGGTCGTGAACCACGCCCCCCGGCCCGGCACGTAGTCGAGCACGAGGTTCGCAAGCCCGCGCAGGAGCTGCGGGTAGTCGGCGCGCAGCGACTCCTCGATCGGCTCGGGATGCTCGGGGCGCTCGAACAGCGCGACGACGTAGGTGCCCTTCGCTCCCCGCCGGAACGGCTTCGGATGGTCGAGGTCGAGCAGGCTGATGACGAGGTTCGCCTCGCGCGGGTCGCCGTTCGCGCGCGTGAAGCCGACCCCCTCCAGCGCCTCGCCGACGAGCCGCGCGAAGCGGTCGAGCGACTCGCTCGTCGGACTGCCGAAGAATGCGTACTGCATCGCGAGAGACGAATCTAGCCGAGATGGCCGACGGCGTGAGGGCGTGCCGTCGCGCCGGGCCCCCTCGGGAGCGCACCGGCTGCGCCCGGGTGCGGGGGTGTCAGCGGCCGAGGTGGGCGAGGACGGTGCCGAGGACGGGCACGATCAGCGTCAGCGCGAAGGTCGTCCAGCCGACGACGACGAGCGGCCGGCGGAGCGTCTGCGGCCTTCCCTCGCGGATCTGCCGGGCGAGCCCCGGCCCGAGCACGAAGTCGTGCACGAGCGCTCCCGCCGCCAGCAGCGCCACCGCGGCGACCTTGACCGCGAGCAGAGCGTAGAACGCCGTCGACGCCCGACCCGAGAAGGCGCCGTCCTCGCCGGCCAGGACGGCCCCCGTTCCGGCCAGCACGGCCAGGGCGCTCCAGCCCATCGGCCGCCAGCCGGCGCCGAGCGCGCGCAGCGCACGCGCCCGCTCTTCGCCCTGGAAGCGCCGCGCGATCGGCACGGCGACGAAGACGAGCGCGACCGTCCCGCCCACCCAGACGGCGGCGGCGAGCAGGTGCAGGGCGGCGACCGCGATGCGCACGACGCCTGTCTACACGACCGCGCGACACGGCGCGCGGGCTCCGATCTGCGCGGCTTTGCTCGGCGCCTTCGTCAGCGACCGGATTACGCCGATCACCGGGGCGATCTTCGGCGTCGTGAACGGGTGGCGTCGGCCCGGAGCGCTACTTGGGCTGGGAGTCGAGCTTGTAGCCGACCCCGTAGCGCGTCTGGATGAACGTGTGGCGCGTCGCCCGCCGGTCGATCTTGTCCCGCAGCCTGCGGACGAACACGTCGACCGTCCGGTCGCGGTGCGTCTGCCGGCGACCCCAGATCCGCTGCAGGAGCTCGTCGCGCGTGACGACACGCCCCTGCTCGAGCGCGAGCGAGTAGAGGAGCTTGAACTCGGTCGGCGTCAGCTCGGCGCTCTCCCCGTCGACGAAAGCCTGCACCTCGCGCGGGTCGATGACGAGCTCCTCGATCGCGATCGCCTCGCCGCGCGGCGCGTCCTGCGCCCTGACCCCGCGGCGCACCGCCGCCCGCACCCGGGCGACGAGCTCCTTCATCGAGAACGGCTTGACCAGGTAGTCGTCGGCCCCGATCTCGAGCGCGTGCACGCGGTCGTGCTCGGTGCCGCGCGCGCTGACGACCAGGATCGGCGTGCCGATGCCCTCGTTGCGCGCCGTCTCGATCAGCCGCCAGCCGTCGACGCCGGGCAGCATCAGGTCGAGGACGCACACGTCCGGGTTCTCGAAGCGAAGCCTCGCCAGCCCCACCTCGCCTGCTCCGACGGCGATCGGGTCGAACCCCGCCGCGCGCAGGTGCTCCGCCATACCCCTGGCGATCACCTCGTCGTCCTCGACGATCAGCACCTTCGCCACACGACCTACGATAGACCCGGGTGCGGCTCCGATCTGGTGAACGCGCGGTGAACATCTCGTGACGAGGATCTTCGGGCGACGCGAGGCCGAGCCGCGGGCGGAGGAGCCGCTGGAGCTGAGGCTCGCCGCCGAGCGGGCCGACGTGCTGGTCGAGGAGTCGCGGGAGATCGTGGTCGTGCTCGACGCGGAACGGCGGGTGATCGCCGCCAGCCGGCGCGCCCGCGAGTCGCTGGAGGGGCTGCGCGAGGGCGTGCCGCTCCCGGACGAGGTGTTCGGCCGCCGCGACGGCCGCTCGCCGATCGAGATCCCCTACGAGGTGGGTGGACGCCGGGAGAGCATCCTCTACCTGAGCAGCCCGGGCGACCTCGCCGCCTACGAGGAGCTCCGCGCCGGCTTCACGGCGGCCGTCTCGCACGAGCTGCGCACGCCGCTCACGCGGCTGATGGTGCTGCTCGAGGGCTTCGCGCTGCCGGGAGCGCGGCCGGAGGAGCTCGTCGAGCAGGCTCGCGCCGAGGTGCGGCAGATCGGGGAGCTGATCGACGACGTGCTCTTCCTGAGCGAGCTCGACAGCGGCCGCACGGTCGTCTCGCTCGGCTCGACGCCGGCCCTCGTCGTGCTCGAGTCGGCGCTCGAGCGCGTGCGGGAGCCGGCGGAGCGGGCCGCCGTCACGCTCGTGCTCGACTGCCCGGCGACCATCGAGCTGCCGCTGCGCCAGCGCATGCTCGAGATCGTGGCGACGAACCTGGCCGAGAACGCGGTGCGCTACGCGGGGCCGGGCACGACCTTCACGCTCACCGTGCGCCGCCAGAACGGGACGGCCGTGCTCGTCGGCGCAGACGACGGCGTCGGCGTGCCCGAGGACGACCTGCCGCGGCTGTTCGAGCGCTTCTACCGCTCCGACCGCGCGCGGGCGTCGCGCGGCACCGGGCTCGGGCTCGCGATCGTGAAGCACGTGATCGCGGCGGCGGGCGGCTCCGTCGAGGCGCGGAACCGCCCCGGCGGCGGGCTCGAGATCCGCTGCACCCTGCCGCTCGGGGACGCCGGGCCGCCAGGCGGCTGAGGAGGCGCTGCCGCCGGCGGCAGCTCGGCCGCCGGCGGCTTCCGGGGAGGCAGACGCCGCTACCGTGGCGGGTGGATCTTGTTCAGCGTCTTCTCGGCGGCGACGAGCACCGGCACGGGGATCTTCTGGAAGAGGATCCGCGGCCCGAACTGCTGCCCCTGCGTGAGCGCGTAGAAGACGAAGCGCCGCAGCTGCGCCGCCTTCGGCGTCGTCGTGTGCAGGATGACGTAGGTGAAGGTGCAGATCGGGTAGGCGACCTTGTTCGTCTTCGGCGGGTCGACGATGTGCATCTCGTTGTTCGCCGGGATCGACTTCTTGGTGATCGTCGAGGCGGCGGCCGCGATGCCCCTGAGGCCCGGGCCGGCGAACTTCCCGGCCGCGTTCTTGACGAAGAAGAACTTCAGGTGGTTGACGAGCGCGTAGGCGATGTCCGCGTAGCCGATCGCGCCGTCCGTCTTGCTGACGACACCCGAGACGCCGGACGATCCCCTGCCGCCGACGCCGACCGGGAAGCTCGGCTGGGTGGAGACGCCGATCTTCGACTTCCACGCCGGGCTGACCTTGGACAGGTAGTCGGTGAAGTTGTACGACGTCCCGGAGCCGTCCGAGCGGTAGACGGGCGTGATGTCCGTGTTCGGGAGCTTGACCTTCGGGTTCAGGCTCTGCAGCGCCGGGTCGTTCCACTTCCTGATCCGTCCGAGGAAGATCTGCGCGAGCACGGGCCCGGTGATGTGCAGGTTGTTCGGGATGCCGCTCAGGTTGTAGATGATCGCCGTCGCGCCGAGCGCCCAGGGGATCTGGACGCAGTCGCCGCAGGCCGCGAACTGGTCGGGCGTGAGCGGGGCGTCGCTCGCGCCGAAGTCGACCGTCTTGCTCGTGATCGCCTGGATCCCGCCGCCGGAGCCGATCGGCGAGTAGACGATGTTCACGCCGGTCTTCGGCGGATAGTCCTTCTGCCACTGCGAGATGAGCGGGGCGACGAAGGTGCTGCCGGCGCCGACCAGCTGGTCGCCTGCCTTCGCGGCTCGGCCCGCGTTCGCCGCGGTCGCAGTGGCGGCGACGGCCGCGAGCAGGGCAACTCCCACCAGGGCGAATCTGCTTCTCATCTGATCTCTCTCCCTTGTCGTCGAGGTATCGAGCCGAGCTTGCCCGCGTGCCGCCCGCGGGTGGGCTGAGCTTCGGTGACGGTGTGGTGACGGGCTGGTGAACCGCGGCCGCTCAGCGGTGCGTCAGCTTGCGCTCGCTGCGCGCGAGGAGCGCACGCGCCGCCAGGCTCGCGACGAGGACGAAGGCCATGAGGATGAAGGCCGCCGCCCACGCCTGGTCGTTCAGCGTCTTGTCCGGCGCCTCGGAGTAGAAGAAGATCTTGTAGGGCAGGTTCGGGAGCGCCTGCGTCGGGTCGGCGACGACGCTGTTCAGGAAGATGGACGAGGTGAAGAGGATCGGGGCCGTCTCCCCGGCGGCGCGAGCAACGGCGAGCGTCGCGCCGGTGAGGATCCCGCCGCGCACGGTCGGCAGGACGACGGACAGGACCGTCCGCCAGCGGCTGACGCCGAGCGCCAGGCTCGCCTCGCGCAGCGAGTGGGGCACGAGCGCGAGCACCTCCATCGTCGAGCGCGAGACGAGGGGGAGCATGATGATCGCCAGCGCCAGCGACGCGGCGAGGCCGCTCTGGCCGTGGCCGACGACGACGAGGCCGTAGACGAAGATGCCGACCACGATCGAGGGCACGCCGTTCAGCACGTCCAGGGCGAGGCGGACGACGCGGCTGACCCGCTCGGTCGCGAACTCGGACACGTAGACGGCGACGAGCACGCCTGCGGGCAGCGCCATCGCGGTCGCGATGGCGACGATGATCGGCGTTCCGACGAGCGCGTTGGCGATGCCACCGCCGGTCTCGCCGAAGAAGGGCTGGTTCTTGGTCAGGAGATCGAGGTTGAGCGCCGGCAGGCCGCGCAGGAGCACGGAGACGACAACGACGCCGAGCACGCCGACGGCGACGAGCGCGGCCAGCGTCGCGCCGCCCTCGGCCGCTCGGTTGACGGCCAGCCGGCGGCGCGTGCGGCCCTGCGCCCTGAGCGTCGGCGGCCGAGCGGAGTCCTCCACGTCAGGCTCTCCGCTCGACCTGGTAGCGGCGCACGATCGCCTGGGCGGCGACGTTGGCGACGAGCGACATCGCCAGCAGGATCACGCCCAGGTAGAAGAGCGAGCCAACCTGGAGCGTCGACACCGCGCCCTGGTACTGAGCTGCGATCCGGCTCGCGAGCGTGTCACCCGTCTGGAAGAGGTCGGCGGTCAGGTGCGCGGTCGTGCCGATCACCTGCGTGACCGCGATCGCCTCGCCGACGGCGCGCCCGGCGCCGAGCAGCACGGCGGCGATCAGACCGCCGCGCGTGTACGGCAGCATGACGCCGCGCACCATCTCCCAGCGCGTGAGGCCGAGCCCGAGCGCACCCTCCTTGAGGTCGCGCGGCACCTGCGAGAAGAGGTCGCGGCTGATCGCAGCCGTGATCGGCGTGATCATGATCGCGAGCACGATCACGGCCGTGAGCATCGTGCTGCCGGAGATGGGACGGCTGGCGAAGAACGGCAGCCAGCCGAGGGCACCGTTCAGCCAGGGGCCGAGCTGGTCGTGGACGACGGGCCCGAGCACGAGGATGCCCCACAGCCCGAGGACGACGCTCGGGATGGCGGCGAGCATCTCGACGAGCGGCCCGACGACCCGGCGCACCGCCCGCGGGGCGAGCTCGCTCAGGTACAGGCCGATCGCGATCGCCACCGGCCCCGCGACGAAGAGGGCGAAGCCGGTCGTGTACACCGTCCCGACGACGAAGTCGAGCGCCCCGAAGCGGTTCGTAACCGCGTCCCAGCTCTGGTGCCAGAGGAAGGAGAGACCGAACCGGCTGAGGGCGGGCCGGGCACCGTCCACGACCTTGTACACGATCAGCCCGATCAGGCAGACGGAGCCGGCGGCCGCCGCCCCGGTCAGCCAGCGGAAGGCGACGTCGCCGACGCGGTCGCGCTGCCTGCGACGAGAGTCGAGGGCGCGCGCCGGCTGCGAAGCGGGCGAGGCTTCCACGGCGCCAGCATCGCCGGCGCCGGCCAGGACCGCCAGGGTGGTTCACCAGACCGTCACCTGATGTTCACACCATCTCGACCCCCCGCGCACGAGGCGGCGGCCACACTCGCCTGGTGAAGACCGCGATCAACCGGGTCGAGGTGTCCGCCGCTCCTGCCGCGCCGACGCCCCACGGCGTGCGCGAGGTCGTGTTCGACATCGACGACCTGTCCGTCCGCTACGGTGAGACGACGGCGTTCAGCGGCGTCTCGCTCGACGTGTACAAGCACCTGATCACGGCGGTGATCGGTCCGTCCGGGTGCGGCAAGAGCACGTTCATCCGCTGCCTCAACCGCATGAACGACCTCGTTCCCGGCGCCTCCGTCGGCGGCAGGATCCTCTACCACGGCGTCGACCTGCACGGCGCCGAGGTCGACCCGGTGGAGGTGCGGCGCCGGATCGGCATGGTCTTCCAGCGCCCGAACCCGTTCCCGAAGTCGATCTACGACAACGTCGCCTTCGCTCCGAAGGTGCTCGGCCTGAAGGGCGACTTGGACGAGCGGGTCGAGCAGGCGCTGCGCGGCGCGGCGCTGTGGGACGAGGTCAAGGACCGCCTCGAGTCGAGCGCGCTCGCGCTCTCCGGCGGGCAGCAGCAGCGCCTGTGCATCGCGCGGGCGCTCGCGGTCGAGCCCGACGTGATCCTCCTCGACGAGCCCGCGTCTGCGCTCGACCCGATCTCGACCGCGGCCATCGAGGACCTGATGCAGGAGCTGAAGCGCGACTACACGCTCGTGATCGTCACGCACAACATGCAGCAGGCGGCCCGCGTCGCGGACATGACCGCCTTCTTCAGCCTCGACGTCTCCGGCGGCCGGCGGACGGGCGTCCTCGTCGAGTACGCGGACACGCCCACCATCTTCACGCACCCATCCGACAGGCGGACGGAGGACTACGTCACCGGGCGGTTCGGATGAGCAGGAGCGCCTGGCCGGAGCTCCGGTCCAGGGCGGCGCCGCCGTGCGCACGCCGAGGGCGGCCGCGGCCGTGAGGATCTCCTTCCAGGAGGAGCTCGACCGGCTCGGTTCCGCCATCGACGAGGAGGGGGGTCTCGTCCTGCGGGCGCTGCGGGCGGCGCTGTCCGCGCTCGAGGCGCACGACCTCGCCCTCGCGGACGAGGTGATCGCCTTCGACGACGAGATCGACCGCCGTTACGTGGAGATCGAGCGCGGGATCGAGTCGCTGCTCGCACGCCAGACGCCGGTCGCGGTCGACCTCAGGCTCGTGCTCGCGATGCTGCACATCAACCTGCACCTCGAGCGCATGGGCGACTACTGCGTGACCGTGGCGAAGCTGCTCAAGCTGTCCGAAGGGCTCACGGAGGAGCGCCGCCTGCTCGAGTCGATCGCCGAGATGGGCGACCGCTGCGAGGAGATGATCCGCGTCGCCCTCGGCTCGTTCGCCGCCCGCGACATCGAGGCGGCGACGTCGCTCGTCGAGCTGGACGAGCTCGTCGACCGGGTGAACCGCCGCGCCGTGCACCGCATCCTCGAGCTGGCCGGCGATCCCTCCGCGCACGAGTGGGGCCTGCGCATGCTGATCGCCTCGCGCTGCCTGGAGCGGATCGGCGACCACGCCGTCGACATCGGCGAGCAGACCGCCTACCTCGTCTCCGGCGAGTTCCGCGAGTTCACCGACGCCTCGCGACCCGAGTCCGCGCTCGGCGGCTAGCCCTGCCGAGCGCGGGGGGCCGCCGGGGAGCGAACGTCCGCCGACGTCCCGGCGCCTCCGAGCGGACTACGATGCCGGCCGTGCCTCGCCGTCTGCTCGCCGCCGCGGCGCTCGCCGCGGCCGCCTGCGCGCCCGCCGCCGCCGGAGCGCGGGGCGCCGCCGGAGGACCGGGCGCCGCCGCGTCGCGGCCGGTCGGGATCGTCTGGGTCGGAGACATCGCCATGGCGCCCGCGGCAGACGGCGGCGCCTCCTTCTTCCCCGCCTCCGTGCGCCGGCAGCTGCGCGGCGACGTGGTCGCCGGCAACCTGGAGGGGACGCTCGCGACCGGCGGCTCGTCCAAGTGCGGCCCGGCGAGCAGCGACTGCTACGCCTTCCGCGCTCCCCCCTCGTACGCGCGCCTGCTGCGACGGGCCGGCTTCACGCTCGTGAACCTCGCCAACAACCACGCCGCCGACTACGGCCCGGTTGGGCAGGCGGAGACGCTCGCGGCCCTCGGTGCCGCGCACCTGCGCTCGACCGGCCGCCCCGGCGAGATCACGGTCGTGCGGGCCGGCCGGACGCGCGTCGCCGTGCTCGGCTTCGCGCCGTACGCGTGGGCGCAGAGCCTGACCGACATCGCGGCGGCGAAGCGCCTCGTCCGGGCAGCCGCCGCGCGCGCCGACCTCGTCGTCTGCGTCATGCACGCCGGTGCAGAAGGCGCCGACCGCCAGCACGTCCATCCGGGCAGCGAGGAGTTCCTCGGTGAAGACCGCGGCGACCCGATCGCGTTCGCCCACGCCGTCGTCGACGCGGGGGCCGACCTCGTCGTCGGCTCGGGGCCGCACGTCCTGCGCGGCATGGAGTGGTACCGCGGGCGCCTGATCGCCTACAGCCTCGGCAACTTCCTCGGCAACGGCACGCTCTCGACCGGCGGCGTCCTCGGCGTGAGCGGCATCCTGCGGGTCGAGCTGCGGCCGAGCGGCGCCTGGCTGCGTGGACGCCTCGTCGGCGTGCGCCTGCTCGCGCCGGGCGTCCCGCGGGTCGATCCCGACGACACCGCCGTCCGCCTCGTCCGCGACCTGTCCCGTGAGGACTTCGGCCGGAACGGGATGCGCCTGGCGGGGACGGGCCGCCTCGCGCCGCCCGCCTGGCTCACCGGCTAGACGGCGAGCGCGTCGCCAGGCGGTAGCCGCGCTCGAACAGCGCCAGCGTGCCCGGCCCGTAGAGGACGGCCACGACCCGGTGGCGGCGGTCGAGGAACAAGGTCGTCGGGGTGCCGGTCGCCTGCAGGCGGTGGACGAGACGATCGCGCGGGTCGAAGATGCTCGGGAAGCGGGTGCCGTAGCGGCGGGCGAAGCTGCGCGCGCCCGCCTTCGAGTCCTCGACGTCGATCCCGAGCAGCGAGCGCGGGTGCCGGGCGAGGAAGCGGGCGAGCTCGCGCGCCTCGCGGCGGCACGGTGAGCACCACGAGCCCCACAGGTTGAGGAGGAGCGGCCTCCCCCGCCACTGCGCCAGGCTCACCCGCTTCCCGGTCACCGGGTCGATTCCCGCCAGCGGAGGGACGGCCCGGCCGCTCCCGGGCACGAGCTGGCCGAGCTGCGATCGTGCGCCCGCCGCGGGCGACGCGAGAGCGAGCGAGGCCGCGGCGGCGGCGAGCAGGGCCGGGGGGCGCAGGGACACACGAACAGGCTCGCGGCGCTCAGAGGCTCGCGGCGCTCCGCCGGACTGCCCCCTTGCACCAGGCTGTTCCTTACCTCGAAACAGTGTGTTCCTTGGCTTCCCGCCGCACTTGGCTTCCCGCCGGGCTACGAGCCGAGCGTCCGCTCCAGGGCGCGGCGGACGAGCACGCGTGCGAGATGCCGACGGTAGTCGGCGCTTGCGGCGACGTCGCTCGGCGGATCGGCTCCCTCGTCGGCCCGCTCGGCCGCGGCCCTCGGATCGGCGCCCGAGGCGAGCGCCTCCTCGACCGCCCGCGCCCGGAGCGGCGTCCCGCCCATGCTGATCAGCGCCACCTTGGCGCCGCCGTTTGCCCGCACCGCCGCCACGCCGACCGTCGCCCAGTCCTGCGCCCGCCGGCTGAACTTCTCGAACGCCCAGCCCGCTCCGCCGAGCTTGGGCACGCGGATCTCCGTCAGCACGTCCTGTGGCCCGAGCGCCGTCTCGAACACGCCGGTGAAGAACTCCGCCGCCGGGATCCGCCGCTCGCCGTCCGGGCCGGCGACGACCAGCTCCGCGTCGAGCGCGAGCAGGACGCCGGGCGCGTCCGAGGCGGGGTCGCCGTGGCTGACGGAGCCGCCGATCGTGCCCCGGTGGCGCACCTGCGGATCGCCGATCTGCCCGGCCGCGTGCGCGAGGATGGGACAGTGCCGCTCGAGCACGGGGCTCGTCGCGACGTCGTGGTGGCGCGTCAGCGCGCCGATGGCGACCTGGTCGCCGTCCTCGCGGACGTAGCGGAGGCCCTCGACCCGCCCGAGGTCGATGAGCGTCCCCGGCCGGGCCAGCCTGATCCGCATGGCCGGGATGAGCGAATGGCCTCCGGCCAGCAGCTTCGCGTCCTCGCGCTCGCCGAGCAGCCGCACCGCCTCCTCGACCGACCTCGCCACCTCGTACTCGAACGGAGCTGGAATCATCGCTCGCCTCCCTGATCGGCAGCGGAAGCCGAGGCCTCCTGAATTGCGCGCCAGACGCGCTCCGGCGTCGTCGGCATGTCGATGTCGGTGACGCCGAGGTGCGACAGCGCGTCGAGGACGGCGTTGACGACCGCGGGCGTCGACGCGATCGTCCCCGTCTCCCCCACGCCCTTCACGCCGAGCGGGTTCGTCGGACTCGGCGTGACCGTGCGGTCGAGCACGAACGACGGCAGCTCGGCGGCGCTCGGCACGAGGTAGTTGAGCAGCGAGCCGGTGACGAGGTTGCCGTCCTCGTCGTAGACCGCCTCCTCCCACAGCGCCTGCGCGACGCCCTGGGCGATGCCGCCGTGCACCTGCCCGTCGACGATCATCGGGTTGATGACCGTGCCGACGTCGTCGACCGCCACGTAGCGCGTCAGCTCCACCTCGCCCGTCTCGGTGTCCACGTCGACGACCGCGATGTGGCAGCCGGCGGGCCAGGAGAAGTTCGGCGGGTCGTAGACGTGCGTCGCCTCCAGCCCGGGCTCGAGCCCGTCCGGCAGGTTGTGCGCCGCCCAGGCCGCGAAGGCGGCCTCCTTGACCGTCATCGCCTTGTCCGGACTGCCCTTGACCGAGAACCTGCCCGCCTCGTACTCCAGGTCGTCTTCCGAGGCTTCGAGCTGGTGCGCGACGATCCTGCGCGCCTTCGCGATCACCTTGTCGGTCGCGTGGTAGAGGGCGACGCCGCCGACGGGCAGGCTGCGGCTCCCGTACGTGTCCATCCCGGTCGGCACGACGGCCGTGTCACCGGCGAGGAACTCGACGTCGGCGACGTCGACCCCGAGCCGGTCGGCGACGATCTGGCTGAACGTGGTCGCGTGCCCCTGGCCGTGCGGCGTCGTCCCGGACATCACCTGCACGGTGCCGGTCGGCAGCACGCGCACGGAGAGTGATTCCCAACCGCCGGCCCCGTACTTGAGCGCGCCCAGAATCCGAGAGGGGGCGAGCCCGCACATCTCCACGTACGTGGACAGGCCGATCCCGAGCTGCTTCACGTCGCCACGGCTGCGGCGTTCAGCCTGCTCGCGGCGCACCTCCTCGTAGCCGATTAGCTCGAGCGCACGGTCGAGCGCGGCGTGGTAGTCGCCGGAGTCGATCTGGAGCCCGGAGGCGATGTCCGCCGGGAACTCGTCGATGAAGTTGAGACGCCGGATCTCGACCGGATCCCTGCCCAGCTTGCGCGCGAGCGCGTCGATCGCCCGCTCGATCGCGTACGTCGCCTCCGGCCGGCCGGCCCCCCGATAGGCGTCGGTGGGCGTCGTCGTCGTGAACACGCCCGTGCAGTGGAAGTCGTAGGCGTCGACGTCGTAGCAGCCGGCGTAGAGCCAGGCGCCGAGCAGCGGCACGCCGGGCGTCACCGCCTGAAGGTAGGCGCCCATCGCCGCCTTCAGCCGGGTGCGGACCGCCCTGATCTTCCCGTCGGAGGTCGCCGCGAGCTCGATCTCCTGGACGACGTCGCGGCCGTGGATCGTCGCCAGGCAACCCTCCGAGCGCTCCTCCGTCCACTTCACGGGACGGCCGAGCTTGCGGGCGAGAGCGATCACGATCATGTCCTCGGCGTACACCTCGACCTTGGAGCCGAAGCCGCCGCCCACGTCCGGGGCGATCACGCGGATCTTCGCCTCCGGGATGCCGAGCACGAGCGAGAACGCCGTCCGGAGGATGTGCGGCGCCTGCGTCGAGGTGGTGACGACGACGTCGCCGGCGGCGCTGATCTCGCAGAGCGTGCCGCGCGGCTCCATCGCCGCCGGGATCAAGCGCTGCTGGCGGAAGCGGCAGCTGACCGTGACGTCGGCCTCGGCGAACACCCGCTCCGGCTCGCCGGTGACGAGCGACCAGGTGAAGCAGCGGTTGCCGGGGACGTCGTCGT
Source organism: Gaiellaceae bacterium (assembly GCA_035652235.1). Classification (GTDB taxonomy): domain Bacteria; phylum Actinomycetota; class Thermoleophilia; order Gaiellales; family Gaiellaceae; genus PALSA-612. The sequence continues at coordinate 34,769 of DASREE010000040.1, forward strand.
GGACGAGCGGGGCGTTGGGGGCGAGCGCCCTCTCGACGTCCGTCACCGCCGGAAGCGGCTGGTAGTCGACCGTCACCAGCTCGGCCGCGTCCTTGGCCTGCGCCCGGCTCTCGGCGACGACGACGGCCACGCCGTCGCCCGCGAAGCGGGCCTTGTCGGTCGCGAGCGGGAGGTGCGTGGGCATCTTGATGTCGTCCGAGACCGGCCAGAAGCAGGGAAGCCCGCCCGGCCAGGCATCGGCCAGATCGGCGCCCGTGAAGGCGGCGACGACGCCGTCGGCGGCGAGCGCGGCGGAGACGTCGACTCGGTCGATGCGCGCGTGCGCGTACGGGCTGCGGACGACGACCGCATGCAGCGTGCCGGCCGTGCGCAGGTTGTCGACGTAGCGGCCCTGCCCGGTGAGGAGCCTGGCGTCCTCCTTGCGCAGAACGGCCTCGCCGATGGCCGCCATGCTAGGCCTCCGCCGCGGCGAGGACCGCCTTGACGATGTTGTGGTAGCCGGTGCAGCGGCAGAGGTTCCCCTCCAGCGCGTGGCGCACCTCGGACTCGGTCGGCTTCGGGTTCTCCTTCAGGTAGGAGACCGCGGCCATGACCATGCCCGGCGTGCAGAACCCGCACTGGAGGGCATGGTTCTCGTGGAATGCCTGCTGCACCGGGTGCAGCGCCCCATCCGTGGCGAGGCCCTCGATCGTCGTCACCTCGTGCCCGTCCGCCTGGACGGCGAGCAGCGTGCACGACTTGACCGACTCGCCGTCGAGGAGCACCGTGCACGAGCCGCAGGACGACGTGTCGCAGCCGACGTTCGTCCCCGTCAGGCCGAGCTGCTCCCGCAGGAAGTAGACGAGCAGCTGCCTCGGCTCGACCTCGGCCTCCTGGCGCCGGCCGTTGACCGTGACTGCAATCTGGCGCACCGATCCCCCTTCCGCGTGGACACGCGAGGATACCCCGGCCCGGCCCTGCCTGCCAAGCGGGAGCCGGCGCCCTCCGGCCCCGTCGAACGGATGTCACCTGGGGTCTGATCGTGTCAGCGGCGCGCCGACGTGAGCAGCGATCCGGCGTCCAGGCCGCGGATGGAGGCGTCGACGAGCTCGACGGGGTGCACGGCGGGGATGCGCCGGCCGGCGCGGCGAAGGGCAGCCGAGACCTGCACCAGGCAGCCCGGGTTCGCGCTCGCGTACACCTGCGGCCGGGTGGCCGCGACGTTCGCCGCCTTGCGGTCGCCGAGCTTCCGCGCCGCTGCGGGCTGGACGAGGTTGTAGATGCCCGCGCTCCCGCAGCAGATCGCCTGCTCCGCCGGCTCGACGAGCTCGAGCCCGGGAATCGCCCGCAGCGTCTCGCGCGGTTGCGCCTCGAGCTGCTGGGCGTGGCGGAGGTGACACGCGTCCTGGAACGCGACGCGGAGCGGAAGCGGCCGGCGCTCCGCCCGCGGCGCGAGCTCGGCGAGCACCTCGCTCACGTCGCGCACGGGCAGGTCGAGGCCGGCCTCCTTCAGGTGCGATCCGCAGCCGGCCGCGTTGACGACGAGCACGTCGACGCCGCTGGCGCGGAAGAGCGCGGCGATCGCCCGCGCCCGCTCCCGCCCGGCGCCGACACGACCGGCGTGGTGGTGCAGCGCGCCACAGCACGGTTGGCCCGGCGGCGCCACCACCTCGCAGCCCTCGGCCGCCAGCACCCGCGCGGTCGCCGCGTTCACGTCGCCGAAGAGGACGCTCTGGACGCATCCCGTCAGCAGGCCGACCCGCGCACGCCGCTCGCCAAGAGCGGGCGTCAGGGCAGCCGGGCCAGCCGTCGCGCGCCACGGCGGCGCCAGCTCGGCGAGCGGCCGCAGGAACCCCGGCAGCGGCAGCTTTCGCCCGAACGGCGCGAGCGCGAGCGCCAGCCGCAGCCTGGACGGGTACGGGAAGACGGCGAAGACGAGCCGGCGCAGGAGCCAGTCGTCCGGCCGGCGCTGGTAGCGCTCCTCGACGAGCACACGCGTCTCGTCGAGCAGCCGGTCGTAGCGCACGCCCGACGGGCAGGCGGTCATGCACGCCATGCAGCCGAGACAGCGGTCGAAGTGCGCGACGGTCGTGTCGGTGAGCTCGACGGTGCCCTCGACGAGCCCCTTCATCAACCAGATCCGCCCGCGCGGAGAGTCCATCTCCTGCTGCCAGAGCGGGCCGTAGGTCGGGCAGGTGGGTAGGCAGAAGCCGCAGTGGACGCAGTCCTCGATCAGAGCCGGGTCGATGCTCACGACCGGCCGCGCTCCCGGCCAGGCCTGTCCGGCGCAGCAATCGTGCCGACGACGGGCGGGGCAGCGCAGGGGTTCCCCACCATCGCCCCGGCCCGCACCTAGACGAGCACCCCAGCCGGGTCGAACGCCGCCCGGATCCGCTCGACGAGGGCGATCTCGACCGGATCGCGCGGGTCGGGGGGCTCGGGCGCGACGGTGTGGGCGACCCCCGCGCCGACGCACGCGACCGCGCGCTCGTAGCGCGGCAGGACGTCCGGGATCGAGCCGAGGGTGACGGGGACGCGTCCGGCGGCGAGCGGACGGCAGTCGTCGACCGCCCCCCACGCCTGCTCGTCCGCGCCACCCACGAGCGAGCGGGCCGTCTCGAGCTGGGCGCCGACCGCGCGGGCGCTCCCCTCGAAGAGGACGAGGAGGTCGCATCCCGGCCAGGTGAGGTCGAGCGCCGACGGCTCGAGCGACGAGCGCACGATCGCCCGAGCCTTCGCGCACGCCTCCTGCAGCGTGCCCGACCGCACCCGCAGCGCCCGGCTCGCCTCCGGCACCGGCGAGAGACGGAGCGCGATCCGCCCGACCAGGCCGAGCAGACCCCGGGAGCCGCAGAACAGCTTCGCGAGGTCGTACCCGGCGACGTTCTTCACCACCTTGCCTCCCGAGCTCGCAACCGTACCGTCGCCGAGGACGACGGTCGCGCCGATGACAAGATCGCGCATCGTGCCGTGGCGGTGCCGGCGCGGCCCGGACAGGTCGCCGGCAAGGCAGGCGCCGACCGTCGGATCGCCGCTCGGATCGAGCGGCAGCCGCTGCCCGAACGGCCGCAGGCGCTCGTTCAGCTCGGACAGCCGCAGCCCCGCCTCGACGACGCAGGTGAGATCGCCCGGCTCGTGCTCCAGGATGCGGTCGAGCCTCGCTGTCCGCAGCTCAACCTCGCCCCCTGCCCGCTCGATCGACACCGTCCGGCCCCGGGCCGAGGCCTCGCGCAGCAGGGCGGAGGCCTCCGCCAGCGAGGCGACCTCACAGACGCTCGGCAAGGCCAGCCTCCTCCAGGGGATGCCGCCGGTACGGTCCCGGAACCTCGCCGCACAGGCGCGGCGTCGGGAACACCTTGCCGGGATTCGCGATCCCGTCGGGGTCGAACGCGCGGCGCAGCCGCTGCATGACGGCGAGGTCGTCCTCGCCGAACATGAGCGGCATCGCGCACGCCTTGTCCGTGCCGACGCCGTGCTCGCCGGTGAGGGAGCCGCCGGCGTCGACGCAGGCGACGAGGATCGCCTCGGCCAGCTCCCGCGCGCGCGCCGGCTCCCCGGGCACGCGCTCGTCGTAGAGGACGAGCGGATGCAGGTTGCCGTCGCCCGCATGGAAGACGTTGCCGACGCGGAGGCCGTGCTCGCGCTCGAGCTCGGCGATGCGGCGCAGCACCTCGGGGAGGCGCGTCCGCGGCACGACGCCGTCCTGGACGTAGTAGCTGTGACTGACCCGACCCATCGCCGCGAACGCCGACTTGCGGCCCTTCCACAGCAGCGCGCGCTCGGCGGCGTCCGCAGCCGTCCTGATCTCGCGGGCACCGTGCTCGCGGCAGATGCGCTCGACCGCGGCCACATCCTCCTCCACCTGGGCGGCGACGCCGTCGAGCTCGACGATCAGGATCGCGCCCGCGCCCTGCGGGTAGCCGGCGTGCACAGCCTGCTCGGTCGCCTCGATCGTCAGCCGGTCCATCATCTCGATCGCGGCCGGGAGGATGCCCGCGGCGACGATCCCGGAGACGGCACCGCCCGCCTCGTCCATGGAGTCGAACGAGGCGAGCTGGGTGACGACCGCCTCCGGCCGCCGCAGCAGCCGCAGCGTGATCTCGACGGCCACGCCCAGCGTCCCCTCCGAGCCGACGAACACGCCGAGCAGGTCCGGCCCCGGTGAGTCGGCGGCGACGCCGCCCAGGCGGCAGAGGCTCCCGTCCGGAAGCACGACGACGAGCCCTGTCACGTGGTTGGCGGTGAAGCCGTGCTTCAGACAGTGCGCGCCACCGGAGTTCTCGGCCACGTTGCCGCCGACGGTGCACACCTGCTGGCTGGACGGGTCAGGCGCGTAGTAGAGCTCGTCCGCGGCGACCGCCTCCGTCACCTGCAGGTTCGTCACGCCGGGCTGCACGACGATGCGCCGCGCGTCCAGGTCGACGGAGAGAACGCGGTTCATCCGCGCGAGCGAGAGGACGACGCCGTCGGCGACGGGCAGGGCGCCGCCGGACAGGCCCGTGCCCGCGCCCCGGGCGACGAACGGGACGTGGCGGGCGGCGCACGCGCGCACGACCGCCTGCACCTGCTCCGTCGTCTCCGGCAGGCAGACGAGCGCCGGCAGCACGCGGCGCCCGGTGAGGCCGTCGCACTCGTACGTGCGCAGGTCCTCCGGCTCCGACAGCACCGCGTCCGCAGGCAGCGCGCGGCGGACCGCGTCGACGAAGGCTGGGTCGAGCGCCATGCCGCTGACTCTAGAAGACGCCGCCGGGAGCCGGTCGGACACCTGCGCGAGCGGCTGGAGAGCGCTGCCGGCGCGCCGCGCCCCCCCGCGCCCCGACGCCGAGCCTGGCGGCGGCGGGACGCGGCGGCTACTCGTCCGGCAGCGCCCGACGCAGAAAGCGCACGAGGTTGCCGTGCAGGAGCGCCGAGACGACGGCCTCGTCGAGACCGCGGCGGGCGAGCGCGGCGGCGAGCGCCGGGTAGTCCTCGGGGCCGGCGAAGCCCGTCACCGGCGCTCCCGGCTCGAGCCCGGGCGGAAGCGTGGCCAGCTCCCGCGGCGTCGGGGTGACGGCGCCGGTGCGCACGAGACGGCTCATGAAGTCCGCGCCGAAGCAGACGTGCTCCGCTCCTGCCACCGCGACCGCGTGCTCGACGTGGTCGAGGAGTCGCTCCAGGTCGGGCTGCTCCGGATCGACAGCGGACGGAAGCGCCATCACGCCGACCAGCCCGTCCCGCTCGGCGAGCGCGACGAGCTGGTCGTCCGAGACGTTCCGCGGCGAGTCGCAGACGGTCCGGCAGCAGGCGTGGCTGACGAGCACCGGCGATCGAGGGTCGAGTCGGGCGAGCGCATCCTCGAACGTCTGCTCGGATGCGTGCGCGAGGTCGACGATCGCGCCGAGGCTGCACAGGCGGTCGACGAGCTGCTCGCCGAGCCGCGACAGCCCGCCGGCGCGGGGCTCTCCCGACCCATCCGCGAACGCGTTCCGCCGCGACCAGGTGAGACCGACCATGCGCACGCCGAGAGCCCAGAACACGTCGATCAGCTCCGGGCTCGAGCCGAGCGCCTCCGTCCCTTCGAGCGCGAGCACGAGGCCGATCCTGCCTTCGCCGCCGGCCCGGTCGAGGTCGGACTGCGTCTCGACCCGTACGGCCCGGTCGGCGCTCAGCCGGGCGGCCTCGCGGAAGGCGGCAACGAGGGTCAGCGCCCGCCGGAGCGCGCCGTCGGGGACGCGATCGCCCTCGACGTAGACGGGGCACACCTGGAGTCGCACGCCGCCCGCCTCGAGCAGCGGCAGCCAGTGCTCGCGGAAGGGATCGGACTCGCCGCGCTCGCGCCGCCAGACGACCTCGAGCAGGAGGTCGACGTGCGCGTCGGCAATCGGATGCGACCCCGGCACGTCCGCGATGCTCGCACATGCCTCGGCCGGTCGCCGCGCGGCTCGGGCGCCGCCGACGCGCGCGCCGCCCGTGACCGCATGTCGCTCCCCGCGTTGCGCGGCCGGCGCGAGGCGTCACGCTCCCGGTACGAAGAGGTGCCACACGTGCGCACGCTCTGTCAGTAGGCTCGCGCCATGGGTCGGGGAGGTGGGGTCTCCCGGGATACACGCGCCAACAGGGAGATGCGAGGGCAGGGCCGGACGAGACAGGAGCTTCTGGCCGCAGCGCTCGGCACCGCGATCGCCACGAGACCGGCGCGCACGGCGCGCGCTGCCGGACGGGCCCGCGGCTCGGTCGTCGTCGTCGGCGGCGGCCTCGCCGGCCTCGCCTGCGCGCTCGACCTCCAGGCGGCGGGCTGGCGCGTGACCGTGCTCGAGGCGCGCAACCGGCCCGGCGGGCGCGTCTACACGGTGCGCAGGCCGTTCGGCGCGCGCCAGCACGCCGAGGGCGGCGGCGAGTTCATCGCCAGCACGCACCGTCTGATGCACGACTACGTGCGCCGCGCCGGGCTCGAGCTCGAAGACACCCGGGATGCGCCCGACTTCCGTCTCGACGGCGTCGTCTACCTCGGCGGGGCGCGCCGCCGCAGCTCCGCCGTCTTTGCCGACGGCACCGGGCGGGAGATCGACCGCTTCCGCCGGCGCGTCGACGCCCTCGCGCGGGGCGTCGACCCGTTCGACCCACCCGCGGCCGGATCGGCGCTCGACATCCGGTCGGCCGCGTACCTGCTCGACCGACTCGCGCTACCCCGCCGAGCCCGCTTTCTCGTCGAACAGGACCTGCGCAGCCGCTTCTCGGTCGAGCCGCACAACATCTCGCTCCTCTTCCTCTGCCAGCACGCCCGCCGCGACGCGCACCTGACGGCGTCCGGCGCCCGGGCCTACCGCATCCGGGGCGGGAACGACCAGCTCGTGCGGGCGCTCGCCGACCGGGTCGAGGACCTCCGGCTCGAGGCCACGGTGCAGCGGATCGAGCTGTACGCGCGCCGCGTCAGCGCGTTCACGCAGCACTCCCGTGTGGACGCCGACTTCTGCGTGCTCGCAGCGCCGCTCCCGGCCGTCCGCAGCACGATCGAGTTCCATCCGGGGCTGCCGGCCGTGCTCGAGCAGGCGATCGCGACGCTCCGCTACGGCAACGCCGCGAAGACGATGGTCCAGTACGAGCGGCGCTTCTGGCGCCGGCTCGGGCGGAGCGGCAGCATCGTCACCGACCTGACCTTCCAGACCGCCTGGGAGGCGACCGCAAGCCAGTCGGGAAGGCCGGGAATCCTGCTCACCTACACGACCGGCGGCGACGCCGTCCTGCTCGGGGCACGGCCGGACGCGGTGCGGATCCTCCTCGCTGCCGACGAGATCGACGATGTCTACCCGAGCACGCGCGCGCTCGTCGACCGGGGCTCGAGCATCGCGTGGCAGAACGAGGTGCCGAGCGGCGGGTCCTACGTCGCGTACGGCCCGGGTCAGGTGACGCGCTTCTGGCGCGCGCTGCGCCGACCGGCCGGACGGCTGTACCTGGCGGGCGAGCACACCGACGCGTACTGCGGGACGATGGAAGGGGCCGTCCGTTCCGGCCGCCGGGTCGCCACCGCCATCGCCGGGCGCGGGTGACGAGCCGCCGGTGAGCGCCCACCCGAGGCCTCGGCCGCTCGCGCTCGTGGACGCGCGCAACGTGCTGCGCTCGACCTGGCCGAACATCGCGCAGGCCGAGCTCGTCGAGCTCTGCCGCCGTTGGGCCGCCGAGGAGGGCTGCGACGCGCTCGTCGTCTTCGACGGGGAGGCCCCCTCAGCGCCGGCGGACGGCCGGGTCGAGGTGGTCGGCACCGGCCCCGCGAGCGCCGACGACCGGATCGCCTGCCAGGCCGCTCGCCTCCGGTCGGAGGGGCGCCCGTTCTGGCTCGTGACCTCGGACCGGGAGCTGCGGCGCCGGGCGGGCGGCGGAGCTGAGCAGACGATCGGCGGCGGAACGCTTGCCCGCCGGCTGCTCGCGCTCCGCTCCTAGCGGCCGCGAGTGCCGGTACACCTTCGTCCGCCGAGGCCTCGTCCGCGCCCGCCGTCGCCGGCGCCGTGGCGGGGGCCACCACTCCTCCACCCCGCTCTCGATGCTACCGGCGAAGTCCGCGCGGGTGTGCGACCGGCCTGTGCCGGTTGCGTGTCGGGCGACCGCACGTCGGGCGCCGCTGACGGATGCCGGCCAACGGCCCGCCCCCCTCGGGGCCCGTACCTCTCCGCGGGGCCCGGTCGCCAAGCAACCGCCTACCATTCGCACCGTGGACACGTTCCTCGCCATCGCCAGCAAGCGCGATACGCGCCGCTACACTCGGGAGCCGCTTCCGCCGCAGACGGAGCGGAAGATCCTCGAGGCCGGGCGAGTCGCCGGAAGCGCGCGCAACCGCCAGCCGTGGCGGTTCCTCGTCGTCGACGACCGCGCTCGCCGGGAGCGGCTCGCCCAGGCCGTCTTCGTCCCGGACAACGTCCGCGGCGCCGCCTTCGTCGTCGCTCTGCAGGCGAGGTCGTCGCTCGACGCGGGCCGCTGTGCTGAGAACATGATGCTCGCCGCCTGGAACGAGGGCGTGGCGTCGTGCCCGAACGGCTTCGCCGACCCGGCTGCGGCCCGGGCGGCGCTCGGGCTCGGGCCGGACGACGAGCTGGCGACCGTGCTCACGTTCGGGTTCCCCGCCCGCGTCCGCGCTCCTGAGACGCGGACGCCCGACGAGTGGCTCGAGCGGGCGGACCGCCGCCCCCTCGAGGAGCTCGTCCGGCGACTCTGAGCGTTGCCGCCGGCGCGACGCTGTCGCTACTCGATGGTGAGCACGACCTTGCCGACGTGGTCGCCGATCAGACGCTCGTAGGCGGCCTCTGCCTCGGCGAGCGGGCGCACGCTGTCGATCACCGGCGACCACGAGCCCGCCTGCACCAGCTCGAGGAACTCGCCGAACTGTCGCGGCGAGGCGCCGGTCGTGCCGAGCACGGACAGGTAGTTCAGGTACAGGTGGCGCACGTCGAGCTCGACCTTCGGACCGCCCGTCCCACCGAAGGCGACAAGCCGCCCGCCCCGTCGCAGCGTGCGCAGCGAGTCGGCCCAGGTCGAGCCGACCGAATCGAGCACGAGGTCGACGCCGTCCGGCGCCAGCTCGCGGATCGCCGCCACCCAGTCGCCCTCGGTGTACAGGGCACCGCCTTCTGCCCCGAGCGAGCGCGAGCGCTCGATCTTCTCCGAGCTCGACGAGGTGACGAGCACGCGGGCGCCCGCCTGCGCCGCGAGCGCGACGGCGAAGGTGGAGACGCCGCTCCCCGCCCCCAGGACGAGCACGGTCTCGCCCGCCTGGAGGCGGCCGACGGCGTGCAGCGCGCGGTAGGCGGTCATCCCGGCGACGGGCAGCGCCGCCGCCTGCTCCCAAGAGAGCCGGGCCGGCTTCGGGAACACGTTCTCCGCCGGCACGACGACGAGCTGCGCGAACGTCCCGTCGTGGGGGCCACCGAGGAAGCTCGCCCCGGGCGCGGGCACGTCGTCGCGCTCGCCCCAGCCGACGGTCGGGTAGAGGACGACCTCCTCGCCGGTGTCGCGGCGGACACCCGCGCCGTCGTGGCCGGCGACGAACGGCTTCGGGAAGTCGTACGCGGGGCCCGGCGGGTTGCGCACGAGCAGATCGCGCCGGTTGAGCGCCGCCGCCCGGAGCTCGACCAGCACCTGGCCCGGCCCGGCGACCGGGTCGGGCGCCTGCTCGAAGCGGAGCTCCCCGCCGGCATGGATGCGCACCGCCTGCATCGCCGCGCCAGCCTATCCGACCGGGATCGCCTTGAAGCGGCGCATGTTCTCCGTCATCGCCACCTCGCTGGGCAGGCGCTCCATCGAAGAGGCGCCGAAGAAGCCGACCACGCCCGAGGTGCGCTCGAGCACGTAGGCGGCGTCCTCGGGCTCGGCGATCGGCCCGCCGTGGCAGAGCACGAGGATGTCCGGGGCGACCGCCTTCGCCGCGTCGTGCATCGCCTGCACGAGCTCGACGGCCTCGTCGAGCGTCTTCGCCGTCTGCGCGCCGATCGTCCCCTTCGTCGTCAAGCCCATGTGCGGGACGAGCACGTCCGCGCCCGCCTCGGCCATCGTGCGCGCCTCCTCGACCGTGAACACGTACGGACAGGTGAGCAGCTCGAGCTCGCGCGCCTGGCGGATCATCTCCACCTCGAGCGCGTAGCCCATGCCCGTCTCCTCCAGGTTCCGGCGGAAGACGCCGTCGAACAGGCCGACGGTGGGGAAGTTCTGCACGCCGGAGAAGCCGATCCGCTTGAGCTCCTCCAGGAAGACGGGCATCAGCCGGAAGGGGTCGGTGCCGCACACGCCGGCGAGCACCGGCGTCTCCCGCACGATCGGCAGCACCTCGCGGGCCATGTCGACGACGATCGCGTTCGCGTCGCCGTAGGGCAGCAGGCCGGCGAGCGAGCCGCGCCCCGCCATCCGGTAGCGGCCCGAGTTGTAGATGATGATCAGGTCGCCGCCGCCCGCCTCGGCGCACTTCGCCGACAGGCCCGTGCCGGCGCCCGCGCCGATGATCGGCTTCCCCTGGGCCACCTGCGCGCGCAGCCGCGCGAGCGCCTCCTCTCTCGTCATCTCGCCTCCTGCACGAGCTCGTGCAGGCGGTTCGCCATCGCCAGCGCGAACTCGGGGTCGTTGACGTCCGTGTCCAACTCGTGCACCTCGACGTTCGGCCCGAGCGTCTCGCGCAGCCCTTCGAACAGCGCCGCGTCGGCGTCCGGGTCGTAGAACGGCTGGCCCGCGGTGGCGATCATCGACACGCCGCGGAGCGGGACGAACAGCGCCGTCGGCCCCTTCGCGGCGGACAGCTTGCGCCCGATGCGCCGGCCGAGCTCGCGGCACTCGTCCGGCGTCGTCCGCATGAGCGTGATCGTCGGGTTGTGCACGTACAGCCTGCGCCCGCGGAAGCGCTCGGGCACGGTCTCCTTCGGCCCGAAGTTGACCATGTCGAGCGCGCCGAGCGAGACCACCTGTGGCAGCCCGAGCTCCCCGGCCGCCTCGAGCCGGCCGGGGTACGCGGGCAGCACGCCCCCGACGAGCTCGTCGCACAGCTCGGTGGTCGTCACGTCGAGCGAGGCGGTGACGTAGCCACCGCGCATCAGCTCCTCCATCGACTGGCCGCCGGTGCCGGTCTGGTGGAAGACGAGCACCTCGTAGCCGAGCTCCTCGAGCCGCTCCCGGGCCCGTGTCACGCACGGCGTCGTCACGCCGAACATCGAGGCGGTGACGAGCGGCTTCGCGTCCGGCAGCGGCGGCAGCGGCGCCGTGGCCATGCCGGCGATGGCGCCGGCCGCGTTCGCGAGGATGCGCGCCGAGATCTGGTTGATGCCGGCGATGTCGACGACGGAGTAGGTCATCGTCACGTCCGAGGCGCCCACGTACGGGCGCGTGTCCCCGGAGGCGACCGTGGACACGATCAGCTTGGGCACGCCGACCGGGAGCGCGCGGGCCGCGATGCCGGCGATCGACGAGTTGCCGGAGCCGCCGACGGCGGCGAGGCCGTCCAGCCGTCCCTGCGCGTGCAGCCGCCTCACCACCTCCGCCGCGCCCCGCGCCATCGCCTCGACGGCCGCCCCGCGGTCGCCGGCGGAGGCGAGCTCGCGAACGTCGGCGCCGGCCGCCGCGGCCACCTCCTGGCGCGGCACGTCCGGCTCGACCTGCGGCTCGAACACGCCCGCGTCGACGAGGAGGCAGTCGACGCCCCGCTCGCGGACCTGGTCGCGCAAAAACGCGTACTCGCGGCCCTTGGTGTCGAGGGTTCCGACGAGGACGACGGTCGCCACCGCGCGATCCTACTTCGTCGCCGCGGCGGGCAGGCGCGGGTTCCAGGCCGGGCTCGAGTCGTTGTCCTTCGGGTCGGTGAGGACGCGCTCGTCGCTCCCGTCCGCCGCGACGGTGACGATCGAGCCGTCGCGGACGAACGCGATCCGTCTGCCGTCCGGCGACCACGCGGGCTCGAACTCGTCGTCGTTCGATCGCGTCAGCCGGCGTGCCTTCCTCGTCCCGACGCGGACGACGTAGATGCTGTAGCGCAGCTCGCCAACGGCGCTCGAGAAGGCGATCTCCCTGCTGTCGGGCGACCACGCCGGCCAGGTGGTCGCCGCGTTCAGGCTGGTGAGCGCGTGCGCGTCGGCGCCGTCCGGGTGGACGAGCCAGATCTCCGTGGACGTGGTCAGCGGCGTGTTCCGTGCGTACGCGATCCAGCGCCCGTCGGGTGACCAGGCAGGATCGTCCTGACGCGCCGTGTCGCCGGTCAGCCTGCGCACGTGGCTGCCGTCGGCGTTCATCACGAAGATCGCCCCGTGCCCACCGCGGACGAAGGCGATGCGCCGGCCGTCCGGAGACCAGGTGGGATGGGTGTCGTCGTCGCGCGTCGACGTCAACCGCCGAACGTGCTCGCCGGAGGCGTCCATGACGAAGATGTCGGAGCTTCCGTACCGGCTGCTCGCGAACGCGATCCTCCGCCCGTCGGGAGACCATGCGGGAGTCGTCTCGTACAGCAGCCTGCTCGGGCTGGAGGCGTCGCTCGGCCCTCCGCTCGTCAGGCGCCGCTGCCGGCTGCCGTCGGCGTTCATCTCGTAGATCGCGTTCACGCCGCTCCGGGTGGAGACGAACAGGAGGTCTGGCCGCGGCGCGCCCGAGCCCCCGCAGGCTGCGAGCACCGTCGGCGCGGCGAGGGCGGCGGCGGCGAGCGAGAGGAGCAGCCCCGTCCGGGCGACACGCCGCCGGGCCGGCAGCTCGCGGCGCCCCCCGGCCAGCCGGTTCATCTACTGCGCCAGCGGCTCGACGCCGAGGTAGCGACGTTGCAGCTCCGGGTCGTCCGCGAGCGCCCGGGCGGTCGTCTCGGCCGCGATCTCGCCGCTGACCATGACCAGCTGGCGCTCGGCGAGCGAGGTGGCGACGCCGAGGTTCTGCTCGATGAGGAGGATGCGCAGCCCTTCCTGCTCCAGCCGGCGGAAAACCTCGATCAGGTTCTCGATGATCGCAGGGGCGAGCCCCTCGGACGGCTCGTCCATGACGAGGAGCTTCGGATCGACGAGGAGCGAGCGGCCGATGGCGAGCATCTGCTGCTCGCCGCCGGACAGCTGGGCGCCGCCGTGCCGCCGGCGCTCGGCGAGGCGCGGGAACAGGTCGTACACCCGCTCCGCCGTCCAGCCGTCCCCCCCTCGCCGCCCGATCATGCGCAGGTGCTCGTCCACGGTCAGCGACGGAAACAGGCGCCGCCCCTGGGGCACGTAGCCGATGCCGAGCGCGGCGATCTTGTACGGCGGCTTGCCGAGGAGCTCCTCGCCGAGGAAGCGGATCGAGCCGCGTGCCGTGCCCTTGAGCGAGGGCATGAGCCCCATGATCGACGCGCACAGGGTGGTCTTGCCCATGCCGTTGCGACCGACGACGGCGACCGACTCGGCGCCCATCGCGAAGCTGACGTTCTGGAGGATGTGCGCCGAGCCGTAGAAGGCGTCGAGCCCCTCGACGACGAGCATCTGCTCCGACCCGGCCGTCGGTGCGGTCGCGCTCGACGCGCCCGGGGCCGACATCAGCTGCTCGTGGCGGCGCGGTGGCCGCTTCCGAGGTACAGGTCGTGGACGAGCTCGTTCGCCCTGATCTCCTCGGGCGTCCCCTCCACGATCACCCGCCCGTCGTGCATCATCGTCACCCGTTCTGCGACGCGCAGGGCGACGTCCATGTCGTGCTCGATCAGCAGCAGGGTGATGTTCCGATCGAGCGAGAGGAGCAGCTCCGTGAGCAGCACCCGCTCTCCTCGCGACAGGCCGGAGGCGGGCTCGTCGAGCATGAGCACGCGCGGGCTGGCCGCCAGCGCCATCGCCAGGTCGAGCTGACGGTTCTCGCCGTGCGACAGCGAGGAGACGACGTCTGCCAGCTTGTGGTCGATGGCCGCCCTCGCCGCGGCGGCGCGGGCGCGCTCGCGCATCTCCCGGTCGCGCCTCGGCGAGACGTACATGCGCAGATGGCCGCCCTCGACGCCGAGGATCGACAGGTAGATGTTGTCCTCGACGGTCAAGCCGGCGAGCACGCGCGACTGCTGGTACGTGCGCGCGAGCCCCAGGCCGGCGCGCTTGCGGGCGGGCAGGAAGGTGACGTCGTGCCCGAACAGCTCGATCGTTCCGGAGCTCGGCGGGAAGTCGCCCGCGATCACGTTGAACAGCGTCGTCTTGCCGGCGCCGTTCGGCCCCAGGATCGCGCGCCGCTCACCCGGGACGACCTCGAGGTCGACCTCCCGCAACGCGTGCAGGCCGCCGAAGCGCCGGCCGACCCTCCGCGTGCGGAGGGCCGGCACGGCGCTCGCGGCCGTCGGCGCTTCCTGTACTGCCGCCTCGGTCAAGCCCCTACGGCAGCTTGCTGATGACCTTGGACGTGATCACGCCGTTGACGACGGCCCGCTCCTTGCCGGCCCACGGCAGGGACCGCTTCTTGCACGGCGGGAACGTGCGCCCCGGAGGAGGCGTGCTCGAGCTGAACGTGCCGCCGAACGTCTGGTCGACCTTCGGCACGTACGCGATCGTGCGGATGTTCAGCTTGCCGTTGTCCAGGTAGAGCTGCTGGACGAACTGATCCTGGATCGCGTTGCGGTTCTTGTCGAGGCTGATCGTCCCGTAGCCCGCGTGGAGCACGACCTTGGACAGCGCCTTCCACAGCGGCTTCGGGGACGGGTCGCCCTTCGTCTGCCTGAGCGCGATCGTCAGCGCCCAGGCCGCGTTGAAGTAGTTGTACAGGAAGCCGTCCGCGGCACCAGACGCAGTCGAGCCGGGGAACGGCGGGTCCTTCTTGTACCACCTGTCGACGATGGCGGCGTACTTCTTGGCGGCAGCCGTCTTCAGGTCACCGGCCGTTCCGAAGCCGCCGACCAGCGCGTTCGCCACGCGCGTGCCGAGGGCCTGGAAGCTGCCGGGGACACCCCAGAACAGGTTCCCGGCGAACTGCTTGCCGTCGAGCGGCCCGTACGCCTGCTCGAACGCCTTCAGCGACGGGATCAGGCCGGAGCCGCCGACCGCCCAGAAGTAGCCGTCGACCTGACTCGGCGGCGGCAGCTGACGCACGAACGACGAGTAGTCGGTCGTGTTCAGCGGCGGGAACGACCGCGCCGTGATCTTGCCGCCCACGGCGCAGAACTCCGCGATGAACCCGGCTGCGGAGGTCCAGGCGAAGCTGTAGTCGTCCATGATCGCGGCCGCCTTCCGCCAGTGCTCGAGGCGGTAGGCGATGTCGGCCGTGCCCGCGTTCCACTGCGCGCCGTCCCCGTTGAAGCGGAAGAAGTTGGGCGCCCTGACCTTCAGCGTCGTGTCCTGCGCGCCCGCCGTGCCGTTGATGAACGTCCACTGCGGGTGCGCCTTCGCGTAGTTGGCGACGGCGATCGACTCGTCGCCGGACAGCGGTCCGATGAGCACGTTCGCGTGCAGCTGCTCCATCAGCCGCCGCGTCTCCTTGATCGCCGTGTCCGCCCGGTCGTTCCCGCACCCGTAGCCGACCACCGACACCGGGTGGCCGTCCAGGTTGCCGGTCGTCATGCCGGCCGAACCCTTGTTCGGGTCCTTCGGCTTCATGCCGGGGATGTACTGCGCGAGCGCCGCCTGGGCACCCTCGATGTCGCGCTCGTACCAGGCTCCGAACGCCCCCTGGCAGTCGGTCAGGATCCCGATCCTGACGGGCGTGGCGGCGCCGCTTCTCCCGACGGCCGTCGTCGCCACGATCCCCGCCGCAGCGGCTGCGACGGCGAGCGACGTGCCGGCCCGCAGCCAGAAGCGCTTGCCGCGCTTCTTGAGATAGTCCATGCCCTCCCTCACTTTCGCTCGTGTCTTGGCATTCCCGTCCGGTCGCCCGTGGCGACCGGGCGCTCTGAGCGCCGTGCACAACATGGGTCGCATCCGACCCGGGAGAGTGCCCTCGTGACGTCCTCCTTTCCCTCGAGTGTCACCCGCCGTGGAGCGAGCCGTTCGGTCACCCCGCCCCTGCCTCCACGGGCGCCGCCCGGGCGCCTCGCCGCAGCTGCTCCTTGACGAAGCCCCACATCCCGATCAGGCCCCCGGGCGACACGACGATGATGGCGAGGAAGATCAGGCCGATCACGGTGTTGAACGTCCCTCCGATCCACGGCACCTCGACGTCGCGGATCTGGTTGTTGATCTCGACGAAGGCGAAGGCGCCCACGAAGGCGCCTTCGATCCTGTACAGGCCCCCGATGACGCACAGCGTGAGCAGATCGAGCACCGCCGTCAGGTTGATGGTCGCTGGGTCGATGTGCCCGTTCCACCAGACGAAGAGGACACCGGCGAGCGAGGCGAGGAACGACGAGAACGCGAACGCGAGCGTCCGGTGGAGCGACACGTTGTACCCGAGCGAGCTCATCTTCACGGGGTCGTCGCGGATCCCCTGCAGCGCGATCCCGAACGGCGTGCGCACGATGTAGCGGATGAGCGCGTACACGGCGAGCGCCACGACGAAGGACAGGTAGTAGAGACGGTTGGCGTGGTGCTGGACGTCGCCGCCGAGGAAACCCGGCGCCCGCTGGTAGATGTTGCTGATGCCGCTGAAGCCGGACAGCAGCGTCACCTGCCCGAAGAAGTAGTTGCAGAGCACGGCGAACGTGAGCGTGATCATCAGGAAGTAGATGCCGGCGCTGCGGCTCGCGAGCGCACCGAAGATCAGCCCGATCACCGTCGCGAACGTGATCCCGAGCAGGATCCCGATCCACGGGTTCCAGCCGAGGTTGAGACCCTTCGTGTTGCCGGAGGCGACGTTCGTGACGACGTTGCCGAGCACGAAGCCCGAGATGCCGAAGAGCGACACCTGCGCGAGCGACACCATCCCCGCGTAGGCGGAGAGGAAGATCATGCTCATCGCCAGGACCGCGTACCAGAACACCTGCGTGAGCACGAAGCTGACCCAGTAGTTGCTGAAGACGAACGGGCCCAAGGCGAGCACGACGACGACGACCAGGGCGACCGTCCGCTCGATCCGGGAGCCGAGGTCGACGCCGAGCCAGGTCACGCCGCCCTCCCGAACAGGCCGAGCGGGCGGAGCGCGAGCACGATCGCGAGCAGCGCGAAGGTGAAGATGATCGAGTACTGCGTGCAGCAGTTGTCCCCGATCGTCGGCAGATACGTCGCCGAGAAGGAGGTCACGAACCCGTACAGGATCGCGCCGACGGCCGCCCCGCCCAGCGAGCCCATGCCGCCGATGATGACGACGACGAGCGAGTTGAGCAGCCAGTTGCCGTCCACCTCGGGGGCCAGGCTCGCGAACGAGCCGCCGACGCCTCCGCCGAAGCCGGCCAGGAAGCCGCCGACGAGGAACGCCAGGGCGAAGACGAGCTGGATGTTGATCCCGAGCGCGGAGACCATCTGCCTGTCGTCGACGCCCGCCCGGATGATCATCCCGGTCCGCGTCTTGTGCAGCCACAGCCACAGGCACAGGCCGATGACGACCGCGATCCCGAGGATCACGAGCCGGAAGACCGAGTAGTGGACCCCGAGGACGTAGCTGTAGTAGATCTTCCCGGGCGCCGAGATGTCCTCGGAGATGCCACCGAAGTGGGCGATCATCTGGTCGGCGGCGATGAACGAGATCGCGATCGTGATCAGCGCCTGCCGGAGGTCCTGGCCCTGGTTCCAGCGCAGGAGGAGCTGCTGGCCGGCGACGGCGGCGAGGCCCACGATCGCGCCGCCGATGACGAGCGTCGCAAGCCACACGCCGATCGACACCTGCGAGGGATCGATGCCGCCGCCGACGCTCGAGTTCACGGCGCCGCCCACGAACTGCTCCTCGTAGTGCAGCGCGATGTAGCCTCCGAGCAGGAAGAGCGAGCCGTGCGCCATGTTCACGACGCGCATCAGGCCGAAGATGAGCGTGAAGCCGCTCGCGACGATGAAGTAGAGGCCGGCGATGGTGAGCGCGTCGAACGTGGTCGTGAGCAGGGCGCCCGGGTTGTCCACCGCCGAGCCGACGAGCGTGCTGTTCGCCAGGAACAGGATCCAGACGGCGACGAAGACGAGGCCGCCGGCCATGATGAAGAAGGGCAGCCGCTGGAGCAGCTCCCCGCGCGAGCGGGGCAGCCACGCCGCGAGCGCAGACGGCGCGCCGACTTCCGAGTGCACGACCATCGCTAGCCCCTCGTTCCGGTGTACAGCGTCGCCTCCCTCGCCTCGCCGACCTGCGGCACCTCGTCGTCGAGGCGGCCGAGCTCGGCGACGAGGTCGGGGTTGAGCGCCGACACGTCCGGCCAGTCGATCTCGACGAGGTTGCCGGCCGGGTCGCGCAGGTACATCTGCACCCAGCCGGCCGGGTGCGTGCGCACCGCCTGGTGGAAGGTCTCCCCGTCGAGCAGGCCGAGCTCCTTCGCCCTCCGGTACGCCGTCTCGAAGTCGTCCACGTCGAACCCGTAGTGGTGCGCTCGAGGCGCGCGCTCGGCGCTGCGGAACAGGTGCAGCTGCTGGTCGCCGACCCGGAACCAGATCACCTCCTCCTGGAACCTCGGCGTCGGCACACGCTCGAGCCCGAACAGCTCCTCGTAGAAGCGCGCCGAGGCCTCCAAGTCGACGGCGTGAATCGAGACGTGGTTGACCCTCGTCGCGCGCACCGGAACGATGATCTTAGGAACCTCGGGGCCGATAACGCAACGCGGTTCGGCGCTCTCATGCTAATAGCCTGTGCCTATGGACCTCCGCCGCCTGTCCTCGTTCCTCGTCCTCGTCGACGAGGGCTCGTTCACGCGAGCCGCGCGCCGGCTCGGCATCACGCAGCCGTCGCTCTCCCAGCAGATCCGCACGCTCGAGGCCGAGGTCGGCGGTCCGCTCGTCGAGCGGCTGGCCAAGGGGATCCGCCTGACGGCCGCGGGGAAGGCGCTGCTGCCAGAGGCGCGGGCGGCGGTGCGGGCGGCGGAGCGGGCGGGGACGGCGGCGCGCATGGCGCTCGGGCTGGAGGCAGGTGAGCTGGAGGTGGCGACCCTGCTCTCCTTCACCGTCGGCATCCTGCCGCAGGCGATCATGCGCTGGCACGCGCGCTACCCGGACATGCGCGTGCGGATGCTCGAGTACACGCACCGCGGCCTGCTCGAGGAGAGCGTGCGGGCGGGAGCCGGCGACATCGCCCTCGGGCCGAAGCCGGCGAGCTGGGACGGCGCCGCCGAGTCGCTCGGCTACGAGGAGCTGGTCGTCATCCTGCCGCACTCGGACCCGCTCGCGGGCCGGCCGACGCTGCCGCTGGCCGCACTCGCAGACCGGCTCTGGATCCTCTTCCAGCCCGGGCACGGCCTCACCGACGTCGTCGTCACCGCCTGCCGGGCAGCGGGCTTCCAGCCCCGCGTGGGCGTGCGTACGACGCAGGTCGCCGCCGCCGCCAGCCTCGCCGCCGCCGGGCTCGGCCCGGCGATCGTGCCCGACAACGTCATCTCGCCGGGGCTCGACGCGAGCGTCGTCCGGCTCGACCCACCGCTCGTCCGCGAGCTCGCCGCCTACACGAGGTCCGAGTGGTCGCCGCTCGCGGCGACCTTCCTCGAGGCCCTGCGCGAGGGGAGCTGGAAGCGGCACCCCGGCCCCGAAGCCGTCCAGCTGTGAGCTGGGCCGCCGGCGCCGACCGCCGCCGCCCGATCTGGGGCAGAATGGTCGAGGAGCCGGAGTTCACGTCGAGGGGAGGATCCGTTGTACAAGGCGGTCATTCCGTACGAGTCGCTCGACCCGCTGGCGATCGGCGCGTCCGGCGACGAGAGCAAGGTGTCGCGGGAGACGCTCGAGCTCGAGATCGCGGAGGAGAACCTGCTCGCGGCGATCTACCCGGAGGAGCCGGACCCGGTCGCGGACGCGACGGAGGCGGCGCGCCTGGCGCTCGAGCAGCCCGTGTCGGGGCCGAGGTTCTCCGAGCTGCTCGAGTCTGCGACGCGCGTCGCGATCGTGATCGACAACCAGTTCCGCCCCACGCCGCAGTCGAAGCTCCTTCCCGCCGTCCTCGACGCCGTCGAGGCGGCTGGGAAGCCGGCGGTGATGGTGTGCGCGAACGGCAAGGTCTTCCCCATGTCCGAGTCGGACATCGAGCAGAAGATCGGCCGGGACAACCTGGCGCGTATGGAGCGGCTCGGGATCGAGTTCTTCCAGAACGACCCGCGCAACGCCGAGCTCTACACCTACGTCGGCGTCTCCTCGCGCGGCACGCCCGTCTGGCTGCACCGGGAGGTGGCGGCGTGCGACCTCAAGCTCACGATCGGGCAGGCGCAGGCGAACCACTGGGGCGCGGGCGGCGGCGGCAAGCTCATCCTCCCGGGCGTCGTCTCCGACGAGACGATCGAGTCGAACCACTGCGCCTTCGTCCCGTCGCCGCAGACGCATTACGGCGCCTACGCCGGGCCGATGCGGTCGGACATCGACGAGGTGGCGACGATGTGCGGGCTCACCTGCACGCTCAACGTCATCCTCGACACGCACGGGCGGGTCGTCGAGGCGCTGTTCGGCTCGCACCCCGAGGCGCACCGCCGCGCGATCGAGCGCTTCAACGCCATCTACGCGTACGAGCACCCCGGCGACCGCGCGGACATCGCCGTGTGCGGGGTGTTCGCGCCCACCGACCACCTGTTCTTCCACACCGGCTGGGGCTGCATGTCGGCCGACTTCGTGCTCCGCGACGGCGGCACGATCATCTACTGCTCACCCTCGCCGGGCGTGTCGACCGCGGTGGGCGACTTCCCCGGCCTGGCGCTCATGGACCTGATGAAGCCGTACATGCCGCCCACGCCGGAGAACTACGAGCGCGTCCTCAAGGACATCCACGCCCGCGCCATCCAGATGTGGGCGGGCTGTATCTGGGTGCCGATCTACGAGGTGATGACCCGCAAACACCTGACCATGGTCACGCTCGAGGAGAACCTGGAGATGGCGGCGGACATCGGTATCGACGCGACCACCTCGCTCGACGAGGCGTTCGGGGCGGCGCTCGCCCGCCACGGCGAGGACGCGAAGGTGATCGTGCTCCCGTTCGCCCGCTACCAGCTGCCCCGAAACGCCGTGCGCATGCAGGCGGAGCCGCTCCGCTTCCCGCAGGAGGCCGGGGTGTAGGACGGTGGAGGAACGAGCCGCTCGTCAGGCGCGACGCAGGCCAAGCGGCCGGAGCGGCGCCGGCGGCGGTGGCTCGGCAGGCGCGCCGGGCGCTCGGGCCGCGGGGCGTCGGCATCGGTTCGCGAAGTCGATTCGAAATCGGCACGCATGCGCGCGGTGTGCGCCGCTAGCCTGACCGGTAGGGGTACGGGGTTCTCCCCCACCCTGGGTGGGGGCTCGCGGTGGACTTCGCTCGCGCCGCCGCCCTCCCCCGCCTCCCTGCCCCGCCCGGGGAGGAGCGGGCAGGGCGAGCCTCGGCCTAGACTGAGCGCGTGACGCAGCAGGCCGTCCGGGGCCTGACCGCTCGGGCCACCTCACCCGGGGCTCCCGCGAGCCGCGAGATCCGAGGATCGACGACGATCGTCGAGCTCCTGCGCATGTTCCCGGACGGCCAGGCGGCGCGGCTGATGGCCCGGCTTTCGCTTCCGTGTGCGCACTGCGGCGGCGCCTTCCACGAGCCGCTCACGCTCGCCGCGAAGCGCCATCGACGCGACCCGCGCGCGATCATCGACGCCTTCCGGGCGCTGGCCGAGGGCGGACCGAGCGAGGAGCAGGTGCAGGCCGCCGCTCGGCGCGTCTCCGGCTGACCACCGACGGTTCACGTCCGCCAGCGAGGTCCTGGGCGGCGTGCGCGTAGCGTCCCTTGCGCCACGACGACGAAGAGGAAGGGAGGAACGGTGCGAGGCGGACGGGCAAAGGAGCTGGCGCGGCGGGTCGAGGGCGGCCGCCAAGTCTCGCTCCTCTGGACCGGGCGGACGGGCGCCTGTCGGTCGTCGTCAAGGACGCGACGGGCCGACGCGTCTCACTGCCGGCGAGGAGCGACAACGCGCTCGACGTCTACTACCACCCGTACGCATACGGGCTGGACACCCCGGAGGCCGCCTGACGCGCGCGGCCCGCCGCGCATCGACGCGCCGCGCAGACGCCACCGCGGGCGGGCTAGACTCGCGCCGTGGCCGCGCTCTCCCTGCCGCTGCGGGCGCTGATCGAAGCGGGACACTCGCGTCTTTCGCCGCCCGCGGGGCGGACCGGCGGCCCCGGCAGCAGGTGCTGGCTCGGCCCCTGGAGCGGCCGGCGCTAGGCGGAGGGCACGCGCGATGCGCTTCGTCGCCGTCGGCGACCTGATGCTGGACGTGCTCGTCTCCGGCAGCGGCAACGGCGCCGAGGTCGCCGTCTCGGCCGGCGGCTCGGCGGCGAACGCAGCCGTCTGGGCGGCCGCGCTCGGGGCGGAGGCCGTCGCCGCCGAGTTCCTGCTCGCGCTCGCAGCGGGCCGCACGGCGGTCGAGGCGCTCGCCGACGGCGCCGCCTGCGGCGGGCAGGTCGCTGCCTGCGGACGCGCCTGGCCCGGCCGCACTAGGGTGTCGCCGTGACCGTCGCCGTCGGATCGGAGACGTGGGTCGGGCGCCCGCTGCCCCGGCTCGAGGACGAGGCGCTCCTGCTCGGCCTCGGGCGGTTCATGGACGACATCGATCCGGCCCCGCGCGCCGGCCACGCGGCGGTGCTCCGCTCGCAGCTCGCGCATGCCCGCATCGCCCGCCTCGATCCCTCGCCGGCGCTCGAGCTGCCCGGCGTGATCGGGGTGTTGACGGGCGAGGAGGTCGTCGCCTCCTCGCGCCCGTTCCCGGCCGGCGTGGACAGCCCGGTGCCCTACTACGCGGCGGCCTCCGACACCGCCCGCTACGCGGGGGAGCCGCTCGCGGTCGTGGTCGCGCGCGACCGCTACACGGCGGAGGACGCCCTCGAGCTGATCGAGGTCGACTACGAGCCGCTCGACCCCGTTCTCGACCCTCTCGAGGGGCTCGTCGTCTCCGACCGCTCGTTCTCCTACGGAGACCCGGACGGCGCGCTCGCCCGCGCCGACGTCGTCGTGCGTGACCGCTTCGCCTTCCCGCGCTGGACCTGCTGTCCCGTCGAGACGTACGGCGTCGTCTGCGACTGGGACGAGGCGACCGGCTCACTGACCGCCTGGGCCAACTTCCAGGGCCCGTTCACGCTGCACTCCGTGGCGGCCGCTGCGCTCGGCCTGCCGGGCTCCCGCCTGCGCCTCATCACCCCGCCCGACTCCGGTGGCAGCTTCGGCATCAAGGCGACGGTGTACGTGTACGTCGTGCTGATGGGGCTCGCCTCGCGCAAGCTCGGCATCCCCGTGCGCTGGACGGAGGACCGCCTCGAGCACCTCGCCGCGAGCTCGTCCGCGACCGGGCGCATGACCGAGCTCGAGGCCGGCTTCGCCGCCGACGGCGAGCTGCTCGCGCTCCGCTACGACGCGGTCGAGGACGTCGGCGCCTACGTGCGCGCTCCGGAGCCCGCGACGCTGTACCGGATGCACGGCTCCCTGTCCGGCGCCTACCGTGTCGCGAACGTCGCCGCCCGCAACCGCGTCGTGCTCACGAACCGCTGCCCCACCGGACTCAACCGGGGCTTCGGCGGCCCGCCCCTCTACCTCGCGCTCGAGCGAACGATGGACGTGGCCGCGCGCCGGCTCGGCCTCGATCCGGCAGAGCTCCGGCGGCGGAACCTCGTGCGCGCGGACGAGTTCCCCTACCGGACGCCGAGCGGCGGGTTGTACGACTCTGGGGACTACGAGGCGTGCCTCGACCGGGCGCTCGAGCTGGCGCGCTACGACGAGCGCCGCGTCGAGCAGCGCCAGGGCCGGCGGCGAGGCCGGCTGCTCGGCATCGGGCTGGCCTGCGTCGTCGAGCCGTCGATCTCAAACATGGGCTACATCACGCTCGCCCAGCCGGCGCACGAGCGCGCCCGGGCGCTGCCGAAGTCGGGCAACGCCGAGGGCGCGACGGTCAGCGTGTCGCCGCTCGGCGGGGTGACCGTGCGCGTGGCGACGACTCCGCAGGGGCAGGGGCATGCCACCGTCTGCGCGCAGATCGTCGCGGACGCGCTCGGCGTCCACCCGCACGAGGTCGACGTCATCACCGAGGTCGACACCTCGACGAGCGCATGGACGGTCGCCTCCGGCAACTACTCGTCACGCTTCTCCGGCGTCGGCGCGGGCGCCGTCCACCTGGCAGCGCAGAAGGTGGCAGCCAAGGTGCAGGCGATCCGCGACCACCTCGGCGAGGGCTCGCTGTCGCTGCGGCGGGTGGCCGGGATCGCCCACTGGCACCCGGACGCGTTGCCGGAGGGGATGGAGCCGGGGCTGTACGAGACGGCGTTCTGCGCCGCGCCGAACCTGGCGGCGCCCGGCGCGGACGACCGGGTCGCGTCGTCGGCCGCGCACGGGTTCATCGCCGACGTGGCGGTCGTCGAGGTCGACCCGGAGACCGGCGAGGTGACGGTGCTCGACTACGTGACCGTGCACGACGCGGGGCGGCTGCTGAACCCGCTGCTCGTGGACGGCCAGGTTCGCGGCGGCTTCGCGCACGGGGTCGCGCCCGCGCTGTTCGAGCGGCTCGTCTACGACGAGGACGGCAACCTGCTCACGGGCACGTTCATGGACTACCTGTGCCCGACCGGGCCCGACCTGCCGCCGCTGCGGATCGCCCACCTGGAGACCGCGTCGCCGTTCACGCCGCTCGGCGCCAAGGGGATCGGCGAGGGGAACACGATGAGCGTGCCGGCGGCGATCGCGAACGCCGTCGCCGACGCGCTCGGCCGCGACGACGTCGACATCCCGCTGACGCCCCCGCGCGTGTGGGAGCTCCTGTCGTGAAGCCCGCGCCGTTCCGCTACGCGCGGCCGGAGACCGTCGAGGAGGCTGCCTCGCTCCTCGCCGAGCACGGCGACGAGGCGAAGGTGCTCGCGGGCGGGCAGAGCCTCGTGCCGATGCTGAACATGCGCATCGCGAGGCCGTCGCTGGTCGTGGACGCGAACAGGCTGCCGCTCGACGGCATCGCGGAGGAGAACGGCTCGTGGCGCGTCGGCGCGCTCGTGCGTCAGGCCGACCCGCGCCTGCTCGAGCACCCGCTGCTCGCCGAGGCGATCCCCTTCGTCGGCCACTTCGCGACGCGCAACCGGGGTACGGTCGGGGGCTCGATCGCCCACGCCGACGCGGCCGCGGAGCTTCCCGTCTGCCTCACGCTCCTCGGCGGCGCCGCCGTCACGAGCTCCGGGCGGACGATCCCGGCGCAGGAGCTCTTCGTCACGCACTTCACCACCTCCCTCGAGCCGGACGAGCTGCTCGTCGCCACGCTGTGGCCCCGGCCGGCCGCGGGCTTCGGCTACGCCTTCGCCGAGCTCGCGCAGCGCCGCGGCGACTACGCCCTGTGCATGGCCGCGGCGGCGGCGGGGCCCCGCGGAGAGCTCCGCGTCGCGCTCGGCGCGGTCGTCGACCGGCCGACGGTCGTCGACGTCGATCCGGACGCGCCCGGCCGCTCGGCGGCCGCGCAGGTGGAGCCGTTCGGCAACCTGCACGCATCGGCGAGGTACCTCAGGCATCTCGCCGGCGTCCTGGTCGAGCGTGCGGTGGCGCGGGCGCGGGAGCGTGCGCGGCCGTGATCGACGTGGTCGTGAAAGTCAACGGGCACGAGCGGCGCGAGGCACTCGAGCCGCGCCTGCTCCTGTCCGACTTCCTGCGCCACACCCTGGGGCTGACCGGCACGCACGTCGGCTGCGAGCACGGCGTCTGCGGCGCCTGCACCGTCCTCCTCGACGGGGTGGCCGTCCGCTCGTGCCTCCTGCTGGCCGTGCAGGCAGACGGCGCCGAGATCGTCACCGTCGAGGGGCTCGCCGGCAACGGGGAGCTGAACGCCCTCCAGGCGGCGTTCCGCGAGCACCATGCCCTCCAGTGCGGCTTCTGCACGCCCGGGATCCTTCTGGCGGCGACGGACCTCCTCGCCCGCGGCACGCCGACGCGCGAGCAGATCGTCGATCTCCTCTCCGGGCACCTCTGCCGCTGCACCGGCTACGAGTCGATCGTGGAGGCCATCGCACAGGCGGCGGGAACGTGAACCTCGCGCTCTCGCTGCTCGCGATGGCCGAGCGCCGCCCGGAAGCCGAGGCGGTGGTCGACGGCGACGTCCGGCTGACGTACGCGGAGCTCCGCGAGCGCGCGGCGCGGCTGGCCGGCGGGCTCGCCGAGCGCGGCGTGGCCACGGGCGACCGGGTCGCCGCCGTCGTCCGCTGCCGCCGCCAGTCGGTCGAGCTGTACTGGGCCTGCCAGTGGCTCGGCGCGACCTTCGTCCCGCTCTCGCACCGCGTCTCGCAGGCCGACCTCGACTACTGCCGGGCCGACTGCGGCGCGAAGGCCTGGTTCGACGTCGACGTCGACCTCGAGCCCCTCTACGGCGACGAGCACCCGGGGGCACTCGACCGCGACGAGCGCGAGGAGAGCCTGATGCTGTACACGTCCGGGACGACCGGCCGGCCGAAGGGCGTGCCGCGGTCGCACCGGGCCGACCGGGCCGGCGGCCTGTCGCAGGCGCTCCAGCACGGCTACCGCCACGGCGACCGCACGCTCGGCGTGATGCCGCTCTACCACACGATGGGCGTGCACTCGCTGATCGCCATGTCGCTGATCGGCGGCTGCTACGTCTGCCAACCGGACTGGGACGCGGGCGAGGCGCTGCGGCTGATCGAGCGCGAGCGGATCACGTCCCTGTACCTCGCCCCCACGCTCTTCCACGACCTCGTCGTCCACCCGGCGAGGGCCGACCACGACCTGTCCTCCGTCGAAACGCTCGCGTACGCCGGAGCGGCGATGACGAGCGCCCTCGTCGAGCGTTGCGTCCAGGCGTTCTCGCCGCGGCTGTTCGTCAACCACTACGGCTCGACCGAGATCTACACGTTCTCCGTCCACCGGGACCAGGCCGCCAAGCCAGGCTGCGCCGGACGCGCGTCGGTGAACGCCCGCCTCAGGCTGGACGAGAACGGCGAGATCCTCTGCCACATGAGCTCCGACGAGGCGTTCACCGGCTACTGGAACCGCCCCGACGCCGACGCGAAGGCGATCGCCGACGGCTGGTACCGGACGGGCGACGTGGGCCAGCTCGACGAGGACGGCGACCTGTGGATCGTCGGACGCGTCGACGACATGATCATCTCCGGCGGGGAGAACATCCACCCCCTGGAGGTGGAGGAGGTGCTCGCACGCCACCCGGGCGTGCGCGAGGTCGCCGTGATCGGCGCGCCGGACGAGCGGCTCGGCCAGCGGGTCGTGGCCGTCGTCGTCGCGGCGGAGACCGGTCTCGACGCCGACGCCCTCGACCGCTGGTGCCTCGACTCACCCACGCTCGCCCGCTTCAAGCGCCCGCGCGAGTACCGCTTCGTCGACGCGCTTCCGAAGAGCCCGTCTGGGAAGATCCTGCGGCGCATGCTGCGCGAGGAGGCTGCATCCCGGTGAGGACGTCGTCGGTGCGCGAGGAGACGGCCGCGTGCCGGTAACGGCGCAGGACGGCTTTCGCGTCGAGCGGGACGCGGCCAGCGGCGTCGCCACGATCACGCTCGACGTCCCCGGCAAGCTCAACCGGGTCCCGCTCGCTGCGCGCAGGCTGCTCGCAGACGTGTTCGCCGAGATCGGGGACGACGAGGGGGTCCGCGCGATCGTGCTGACCGGAGCGGGCGGCACGTTCACGGCCGGCGGGGACATCGCCGCCTTCCTCGGGGCGACGCCCGAGGAGCTCTCCCGACTCGCCTGGAACGTCGCCGCGCCGGAGCGCTGCCCGAAGCCCGTCGTGGCGCGGATCGAGGGCTACTGCCTCGGCGTCGGCCTCGAGCTCGCGCTCGCGTGCGACTTCCGTGTCTGCTCCGACGACGCCCAGCTCGGCTTGCCGGAGGTCGGGCTCGGGATGATTCCCGGCTCCGGCGGGACGCAGCGCCTGGCCAGGCTGGCCGGTCTCGGTCGCGCGAAGGACGTGATCATGCGGCGACGGCGGATCACGGCCGAGGAGGCGCTCGCCTGGGGGCTCGTGTCCGCGGTCGCGCCCGCCGCCGAGCTGGACAGCGCCGTGGCCGAGATCCTCGGCGACCTGGCCGGAGTCTCGCCGCTCGCGCTCGCCGTCGCGAAGCGCGTCCTCAACCACGTCTACGACGGGCCGCTCCAGCTCGGGCTCGAGGTCGAGGGCTTCGCCTACGGGATGCTCCGCTCGACGCAGGACTTCCGCGAGGGCGTCGAGGCGTTCGTCGAGAAGCGCGCCCCCCGCTTCGAAGGACGCTAGCTTACCGCGGCTGGAGGCCCTCAGGAGGAATAGCCTGGCTGGGTCTTACAGCTAGCCACGTTGTTCTCGGCGCCCAGAGCTTCGTGGCGACGATGGTGCGGACGGTCTTCGCCCAGCCCGACGCGCAGACGGTGCACGAGCAGCACCGACGGATCGTCGACCAGCTCGCCACGCGCTTCCCCGAGGCAGCGACGCTGCTCGAGGAGGCGGCGCCGGGCCTGCTCGCCTTCACCGCCTTTCCGAAGGAGCACTGGCGGCAGTTGTGGTCGACGGATGAAAGTGTCAAGGATGCATGTCAAGGGTGCGAGTCGGGCCGGCGAGGTCGGTTTCGGACGATGGATTGGTTGCGGCGGGCGCCCGGAGGGGCTGAGAGCGGCTCCTCTGGCCTCGAATTTCTCGGCGATCGCTGTGTTCGGGCAGGCGAGGCCTCTGATCGGCCAGGATCGGCGCGACGACGGGTGCTGTCAGCGCCCTCGATGGGCGTTAGGCTTGTTGTGGGCGCGGGTGACCCCGGACCGAAGAGCGGGGCATCGGGGATGGTCTCGTGAGGGCGAGCCGGTCCCGGTCGAGATCGAGCGCGTCACCGTCTCGACGTGACGCCGCGGCTACCGGCGGTGACGCCGCGGCAAGCGGTGCGCGCGCTGGAGCGGTGCGGCTGGGAGCTCGATCGAGTCAAGGGAACCACCACGTGTTCCGTCACCCACAGCAGCGGCACCGCGTGGTCGTGCCGATGCACGCCCGCGACCTTGCCAGAGGGACGCTCAACGCGATCATCGAAGCGTCGGGCGTGGGTCGCGAGGAGTTCCTGAAGCTGCTCCGACTCCGCGGGCGCGGCGGCCGCGGCGCTGACGCCTCGGGGTCACGGCTCAAGTCCGAGCCCAGGCGGCTCACGTTCGAGCGTTCGCCGGCCAGGCGGTTCCGGCCTTCGTGATCGAGTCCGTGTCAGCTCGCCGCCATCACGATCTGGCGGCGGCATGCGAGGTGCCTTGGGCGGTGTTCGTGCCAGATGCCTGCGCTTCTCGTCGATCCCTCGGAGCACGGTCTCCCGGAACAAATTACCCGTGGCCATGAGAAAGTCCCCACTTGTGGCCATGAGGAAGTCCCCGGTCTTGGTCTGATCTGATCTGACGCCGGGTCATGGCCCCGCGGGTCATGGCCCTCGTTCCCAGGCCAGGCCGGCGGCGAGAACCGTCTCGTCGTGCGGGGCGATGAGCTGCATGTTCCCGATCGCGAGGCCGGCCCAGCCGATGAGGTTCACCCAGCGCAGGAAGGAGGAGAAGGCGAGCCGCACCTCGAGCTCGTCCGCGTCCTCCGGCGGCAGCTCGACGGCGAAGCAGGGACTCGCATACAGGTCGACGTCCGGCCGGTAGCGCCGCCACTCGTCGATCGCGCGGTACGCGTCCGAGGCCTCCTCGTCCGTCGTCCGCAGCGCGAGCTCGAGCTTGCTGCGGCAGAGGTGGGAGTACTCGTCGGCGCGGCTCGGGAAGGTGGCACGGTGGGAGTGGAGCGCCTCCCGGTTGAAGAGCGGCCACGTGTTCGCCGTCGGCTCGGGAACGGCCGCCTCCACCACCGTCGCCCCGAGCCGCTCGAGGTCCGCGACCCAGGCCTCGGCCGCGTCGCTCGTCTCCGTCTCACGGCCGTCGCCGACCCCGGGCGGCCGGCGAAGGAGCCCGACCCTGCACCCGTCCAGCCCCGGCTCCGGCACCGGCTTCCCGGTCAACACCGACCAGACGAGCGCGACATCCGCCACCGTCCGCGCCATCGGCCCAACCGTGTCCAGCGTCGGGCAAAGCGGGAAGACGCCCTCGGTCGAGACCGAGCCCCACCGCGGCTTCAGCCCGACGGTGCCACAGCACGCCGACGGCAGCCGAATCGAGCAGCCGGTGTCGGTACCGAGCCCGAGGTCGCAGAGCCCTGCCGCAAGCGCGGCCGCGTTGCCGGCGCTCGAGCCACCCGTCGTCTTCCCCGGCGCGGCCGGGTTGTGCACCGTCCCGTACCACGGGTTCTGGCCCATCACGGCCCAGGCGAACTCGGGCAGATTCGCCTTCCCCACCATCACCGCCCCCGCCTCGAGCAGCCGCTCGACGGCCGGCGCCGTCCGCTCCGGCACGTGCCGGCCGTAGATCCGCGAGCCGTACGTCGTACGTACGCCCGCGGTGTCGATCAGATCCTTGACGAGCAGCGTCCGGCCGGAGAGCGGCCCGGAGGCGCGCGCGTACGGCTGCTCAACCCAGGTGATGACCGCGTTGTACGGGTCGCGGCTCGCCGACCCGCCGGCGTCCGCCGGATCGCCGTTCATCGCCCCGCCACCGCCACGCAGTCGACCTCGATCCGCGCTCCCGGCACGGCGAGCCGCGACACCTCGACGAGCGTCGACGCCGGGTGGGCGTCACCGAACACCTCCTCCCGCAGCCGCGCGATCGCGTCCCGCTCCGACACGTCCGTGAGGAAGATCGTGAGCTTGGCCACATCGCCGAAGGAGGCACCGGCGGCGGCCAGGATCTCCCACATCGTGCCGAACACCTTCCTGGCCTGGGTCAGGATGTCGTCGCCGACGAGCTTGCCGTCGCCGTCCACCGGCAGGATCCCGTTCACGAAGATCAGCTCCCCGGACACGGTGACCGCGTGCGCCGAGTGGGAGAGCAGCGGCAGCCCCGGCACGTGCAGCTCCCTCCTCATGACGGCACGAGAGCGACCGCCTCCACCTCGATCCGCGCCCCCGGGACGGCGAGGCGGCTGATCTCGACGAGCGTCGACGCCGGCCGGGCGGAGCCGAAGAACTCCTGCCGAACCGGGTTGATCGCGGCCCGGTCGCGGACGTCCGTCAGGAACACCGTCACCTTGACCACGTCCTGCGGGGCGGCGCCGGCGGCCGCCAGCACCGTGCGCATGTTCTCGAACACCTGCCGCGCCTGCGAGACGACGTCGCCGCCGACCACGCGCCCGTCCGCGTCGACCGGCACGATGCCGGATACGAACAGCAGGTCGCCCGCCCGCACCGCGTCCGTGTAGTGCGAGATCGGCTCCGCCTGCCCCGCGACCCGGTACTCCTCGCGGCCGCGCATCAGCTCTGCTTCGCGAAGTGCGCCTTGAGCGCGTCGAGGCCGCCCTGGAAGACCTCGACGGCGAAGAAGCGCTCCCAGCGCCCGATCTGGTCGCGCTCGCAGTCGAACGTCGTCCACCACTCGACGAAGCTCCGCTGGCCGTCCGTCACCGGCGTCACCCGGATCGTCGCCTGGTAGTTGTCCACGTCGAAGGGGTGCTTCTGGAAGTCGTACGTGTACGAGCGCTCGACGTCGGAGTGGGCGAGGAGCTGCTCGCGCAGGTGGGTGCCGTCCGTGAGCGTGAAGCTGCGGATCGCCCCCACCTGGTCGCCTGCCTTGCCCTCCTCGATCTCGCTCGTCGCGACCATGCCAGAGTGCCAGCTGGCCAGCCCGTTGAAGTCGCGGATCCGCGCCCACACCTCGTCCGCGGAGGCGTCGATCACCGTGCTCGCATAGGACCTCGCCATCGCTCCTCCTTCGTCGTCCGTACGCCGTAACCCTATGCGCGCGAGGCAGCGCGGATCTCCGTGATCGTCTGCCGCGGGTGGATCGCCTCCGGGTCGACCCGCAGGTCGATCACCGACGGCAGCCCCGAGCGCACCGCCCGCTCGAACGCCGCCTCCACCTCGCTCGTCCGCTCCACCGTCTCGCCGTGGCAGCCGAACGAGCGGGCGAAGTCGGCGAAGTCCGGGTTGAGGAGGTCGGTGCCGACGACGCGCCCGGGATAGTGCCGCTCCTGGTGCATCCTGATCGTCCCGTACATGCCGTTGTTGACGACGAGCACCACCACCGGCAGCTCGTACTGCGCGGCCGTGGCCAGCTCGGACGCCGCCATCATGAAGTCGCCGTCGCCGGCGAGGCAGACGACGAGCCGCTCCGGGTGGAGCGCCTTCGCCGCGAGCGCCGCCGGCAGCCCGTAGCCCATGGCGCCCGCGCGGGGGGCGAGCTGGGTGCCGAAACGGGCGAACTCGTAGAAGCGGTGCGCCCAGACGGTGAAGTTGCCCGCGCCGCAGGCGAGGACGGCGTCCTCGGGGAGCCGGCGGCGGAGGAAGGCCATCACCTCGCCGAGGTCGAGGCAGCCGGGAAGCGGCCGGTGCCGGAGGTTGGCCAGGTAGTCGGCGCGCGCCGAGGCGGTCCACTCGCGCCAGCGCGACGAGTCGACCGGCTCCAGCTCCTGCAGGCCGGCGGCGAGCTCCGTCACCCCGGAGACGATCGGAAGATCCGGCTCGTACACGCGGCCGAGCTCGTCCGGGTCGGGATGGACGTGTACGAGCGTCTGCTGCGGCCGGGGGACCTCGAGCAGCGTGTAGTCGCGCGTCGTGATGTCGCCGAGCCGGCCGCCCACGGCGAGCACGAAGTCCGACTCCTGCACGCGCCGGGCGAGCCTCGCGTCCATGCCGAGCGTCAGGTGCCCCGCGTAGACACGCGAGCGGTTGTCGACGTAGTCCTGGCAGCGGAACGACGCGGCGACGGGGACGTCGTTCGCCTCGCAGAACGCGAGCACGCCCTGGGCGGCGTCCGCCGTCCAGCCGCCCTCGCCGACGATGGCGAGCGGACGCTCCGAGCGCTCGAGCAGCTGGCGGAGCCGCCGCAGGTCGTCCTCGCTCGGCTGCGGGTGCGGCACGTGGATGGGGGCGGCGTCCGGCGCGTCCGTCTCCTCGGCGAGCACGTCCTCGGGCAGCGCGAGCACGACCGGGCCGGGCCGGCCGCTGACGGCGACCGCGAACGCCCGGGCGACGAGCTCCGGCAGACGGCCGGCGTCCTCGGCCTGGACGGCCCACTTGGCGAGCCCGCCGAACACGTGCGGGTAGTCGAGCTCCTGGAACGCGTCCCGGCCGACGAACGCCCGCCGCACCTGGCCGGCGAGCAGGATCATCGGCGTCGAGTCCTGCCAGGCGATGTGGACGCCGATCGAGGCGTGGGTCGAGCCGGGGCCGCGCGTGACGAGGCAGATCCCCGGGCGGCCGGTCAGCTTCCCGTACGCCTCCGCCATGTTCGCCGCCGCCGCCTCGTGGCGGCAGGAGATGAGCCGGATGCGGGCGTCGTGGAGCGCGTCGAGCACGGGCAGGTAGCTCTCGCCCGGGACGCAGAAGGCGATCTCGACGCCGTGCAGCTCCAGCTGGTCGACGAGGACCCGGCCGCCGCTCCGCGTCACGGCAACCCCCCGCACCGCCCCGCTTCCGGCGATCACAGCTCGATCGGCTGCTCGAGGTAGATCCGCGCCCGCTGCAGCTTCGGCCTGGCCTCGTCGGCCGGGTCGACGTAGCGGATGGTGCGCTTGCCGGCGAGCGCGCGCGGCACGAGCATCACGCGCACGAAGGCCGTCTCCTGCGTCTCCGAGGCGACGGCGAGCACCGGCTCGGGCCCGCTCTCGAACCAGGCGCCGCCCGGTCGGTACAGGTGGCTTGCGCCGCCCGCCTCGACCCGCAGCGAGCCGGCGAGCAGGTAGCGGATGCCCGGACCGGGATGCGTGTGCCGGTAGGCCACTCCGCCCGGCGGGAAGTCGACGCGGTCGCAGCGCAGGAGCCAGCCGCCGTCCGGCGCGACGTCGATCTCGGCGGCGAGCGTCGCGCCGGCGACCGGCTGCTCTCCGAGCTCCCACACGAGCGCGGGGCCGTCGACGGCCGCCGCGCCGAAGCGGGCTTCGTCGCGGGCCAGGTCGTAGACGACGCGGCGGCCCGGCAGCGCGTCCACGCCGTCGGGATGCTCGAGCAGGGAGAGGATCACGTCAGTGGAAGGTCTGGCCTCCGTCGATGACGATCGTCTGCCCGGTGACGAAGTCCGCGCCCGGCCCGCACAGGAAGACGACGGCCCCGACGACGTCCTCCGGCAGCTGGTCGCGCTGGATCGTGCGCGCGGCGAGGGACACGTCGCGGAGCTTCTCGATCACCTCCGGGTGCGCCTTGACACCGTCCGACAGGGTGAACCCGGGCGCGACGCAGTTGACGTGGATCGAGTCCTTGCCCAGCTCCTTCGCGAGCGCACGCGTGAAGGCGACGATGGCGCCCTTGCTCGTCACGTAGTGGAGCAGGAAGGGCACGCCGCGGAAGGGCGTGCCGGAGGAGATGTTGACGATCTTGCCTCCCCCCTGCTCGCGCATCGCCGGGACGACGGCGCGGCAGGTGAGGAACATCGAGGCGACGTTCACGTCCATCACCCGCCGCCACTCCTCGAGCGGGATGTCCGTGAACGGCCGCATCGGCAGGGAGGCGTACAGGCCGGCGTTGTTGACGAGGATGTCGAGGCGGCCGTGGCGGTCGAGCGTCTCGCGCACCATCGCCTCCACGTCCGCCTCCACCGACACGTCGGCGCGGATGCCGCCCTCGGGCGGGTCCAGATCGGCGACGACGACGGTCGCGCCGGCGCGCTCGAGCCCGTCCGCGATCGCGCGGCCGATGCCGCGGGCCCCGCCGGTGACGATCGCCACCCTGCCCTCGAGCACCGTCATCCCTCCCCCGACCTTGTACCAGTCTGATGCAAGGTCGTCAGCGGATCGGCGAGAACGAGGTCGGCCGCATGATCCGGTTCCACTGCGTGTCGAGCAGCGGCTGCAGCCGGGCGAGGAACGCCTGCCAGCGCTCGTCCGCCTGCAGGGCGTCCCGCCGCCGCTCCCGCTCCGCGTAGCTGTCGTAGCCCCACAAGCTGACGACCGAGGAGAGCTCGCCCACGTCGACCGTGAACCACCCGAGCAGGTTGCCGAGGTGCTCGATCTGCAGCGCGATCCCCTCGCGCTCGTACAGGCCGACGACCTCGCCGAGCTTGCCGGTGTGCACGTGGTAGGTGCGCTCCTCGACGATCACGGGCCCCGATTCTATGAGTGCGGCATACTCCGGCGCGTGGGCCTCGGCGACCACCTCGCCCCTTTCGTCACCGACGCCCTCGGCGCCCCGTTCGAGCGGAAGCCGTTCGCGATCGAGCACCGCCGCCGGCTGCTCGAGCCGGCCGAGGGGCGCGTGCTCGAGATCGGGGCCGGCACGGGCTTCAACCTGCCCTACTACCCGGAAGCGGTGTCGTCGATCACGCTCACCGACGCGCTCGACGGCATGCTCCGTCGGGCGCGGAGGCGCGCCGCCACGGTGGGGAGGCAGGTCGAGGCGGTGCGCGCGCCCGCGGAGGCGTTGCCGTTCGACGACGGGACGTTCGACACCGTCGTCGGCTCGCTCGTCCTCTGCTCGGTCTCGAGCCAGCAGCGCGCGCTGGCCGAGGTCAGGCGCGTGCTGCGGCCGGGCGGGCGCTACCTCTTCCTCGAGCACGTGCGCGCGGACGACCCCGACCTGGCGCGGCGCCAGGACCGCTGGAGCGGCGTCTGGAAGACCGTCTGCTTCGGCTGCCACCCGAACCGGCGGACGCTCGAGCAGATCGAGGCCGTGCTCGCGGTCGAGGAGGTGGAGCGGGGCGTCGCCCCGGGCGGGATGCCGAAGCTCGTGCGCCCGTTCGTGCTCGGCCGCGCCGTCGCCCGCTGAGCCGGGAGCGCGCCCCGCGCCGGCTCACAGCCCGGCCATGGTGAAGTACTTCGCCTCGAGCCACTCCTCGATCCCGTAGCGCGAGCCCTCCCGTCCGATCCCCGACTCCTTGACCCCGCCGAACGGAGCCACCTCGGTCGACACGAAGCCGGTGTTGAGCGCGACGATGCCGCACTCGAGCGCCTCTCCCACGCGCCAGGCGCGCCCGACGTCGCGCGTGAAGAAGTAGGCGCAGAGGCCGTACGGCGTGTCGTTCGCGATCCGCACCGCCTCCTCCTCCGACTCGAACGGGATGAGGCCGGCGACCGGGCCGAACGTCTCCTCGCACGACATGTCCGCCTCGACCGTCACCCCCGTCAGCACGGTCGGCGAGAAGAAGGTGCCCCCGAGCGCGTGCGCCGAGCCGCCGACCAGCACCTCGGCGCCCCGCTCGACCGCGTCCGCGACGTGCCGCTCGACCTTCTCGAACCCCTGGCGGTCGATCAGCGGGCCAACCTGGGCGCCCTCCTCGAGGCCCGGAGCGACCCTGAGCGCGGCTGCGAGGTCGACCAGCCGGGAGGCGACCTCGTCGAACACGCCCCGCTGCACGAGGATGCGGTTCGCGGAGATGCACGTCTGTCCCGAGTTGCGGAACTTGCAGGCCAGGAACGCCTGCATGACGAGGTCGAGGTCGGCGTCGTCGAAGACGAGGAAGGGCGCGTTGCCGCCGAGCTCGAGGGAGACCTTCTTCACCGTCCGCGCGCACTGCGCCATGAGCAGCTTGCCGACGGCGGTCGACCCGGTGAAGCCGAGCTTGCGCACGAGCGGGCTGGACGTCAGCTCTGCGCCGATCACGGGAGCGTCGTCGGCGGCGCCCGTGACGATCGACAGCACGCCGCCGGGGACGCCCGCCTGCTCGGCGAGCTCCGCCAGGGCGAGCGCCGAAAGCGGCGTCTGCTCCGCCGGCTTCAGCACCATCGTGCAGCCGGCGGCGAGCGCCGGCGCCGCCTTGCGCGTGATCATGGCGCTCGGGAAGTTCCACGGGGTGATCCCGGCCGCGACGCCGACCGGCTGCTTGAGGACGAGCACGCGCCGCCCGGGCATCGGCTCCGGGATCGTGTCCCCGTACACGCGCTTTGCCTCCTCCGCAAACCACTCGAGGAACGAGGCGCCGTAGTCGATCTCCGCGCGCGACTCGGCGAGCGGCTTCCCCTGCTCGAGCGTCATCAGCACGGCCAGCTCCTCGCGGCGATCGAGCACGAGCTCGGCGAATCGGCGCAGGATCCGGGCGCGTTCCTTCGCGAGCAGCCCGCTCCAGGCGGGGAAGGCGGCCGCCGCCGCGTCGATCGCGCGGCGGGTCTCCGCGGCGCCCAGCCGGGGCACCTCGGCGATCGTCTCCCCGGTCGCCGGGTTGACGACCGGGAACGTCTCACCCGAGTCGGCGCCGACCCAGGCGCCGCCGACGTACGCCTGCGAGCGGACGAGCTCGGGCGCGATCCGCGTCTCGACGGCCACGGACGAGACGATAATCGACGGGGTGCCGGCGACCGAGCGCATCCAGGCGTACCTGCGTGCGAGCGCCCGGCGCCGGTACGAGGCCGTGCCGGCGCCGCCGTTCACCGCCTACCTGCACCCGAGCGACCCGCTCGAGTACTGCAGCTACGCGATCCCCGACGGACCCGTGCAGGGCGAGGTCACCGGGCCCCTCGCCCGCCTGCGCTCCCTCTTCCGCGAGCGCGGCAGGCGCACCCGCTTCGAGTTCCTCGAGCGGACGGCGCCGCGCCTCGCGAGCCTGCTCGAGGAGGCGGGCTTCCTGCTCGAGCTGC
This sequence comes from Gaiellaceae bacterium, assembly GCA_035652235.1. Taxonomy (GTDB): domain Bacteria; phylum Actinomycetota; class Thermoleophilia; order Gaiellales; family Gaiellaceae; genus PALSA-612. The sequence continues at coordinate 72,213 of DASREE010000040.1, forward strand.
GGGCGCCGCTTCTGACCTGCTCCGCGGCCGCGGTCACCGCCGTCCCCGTCGAGGGCCTCGAGATCGTCCCCGTGACGGCCGGATCGCCGCCCGCGCTCGCGCGCGCCTTCCTGACCGTGCGCGACCGGGCCTTCGGCGCCCGGACGGAGCAGCCGTCCGAGCAGGCGGCGCGCGCCTGGTTGCGCGGGCGTGCGCGGGCGGGGGCGGAGCTCCTCGGTTTCCTCGACGGCGAGCCGGTCGCCGTCGCCTCCGCCACGCCGCCCGAGCACGGGCTGTCCGAGCTGGCGGGAGTCGGCGTGCTCGAGCACGCGCGCGCTCGCGGCATCGGCGGCGCGATCACGGCGGCCGCGGCGCGCGCGGCCGCGGTGGCCGGGGCCGAGCTCGTCTTCCTCTCGCCGGGCTCCGACGGGGCGCGGTCGGTCTACGAGCGCGTCGGCTTCCGCCCTCAGGCGACGATGCTCCACTACTTCGACCCCGAGCGAGCGGCGTCCATCCCGGCCCGGGAAGGTGGATAATCCGGGCGTGGGCGAGCAGCCGAAGCCGCAGTTCGTGCACTTCGACGACGTCGAGCCGTTCGAGCTCGCGGCCGGCGTGACCGGCCGGCCGCTGTTCGGCTCCGGCGCGATGCTGAACCTGATCGAGTTCCAGCCGGGGTCGGTCGTGCCGCTGCACAGCCATCCGCACGAGCAGCTCGGGATCGTCCTGCGCGGCATGCAGGCTCTCGTCGTCGACGGCGAGGCGCACGAGCTCGGGCCGATGGAGGGGTACGTCCTCCCGGGCGGCGTCGAGCACTCCGCCTACTGCGGGCCCGAGGGAGCGCTCGTGCTGGACATCTTCCAGCCCGTGCGCGAGGACTACCTCGCGCGCTGGCAGCATCCTTGAGCGCGCCGCTCGCCGTCCCCGCCCGCTTCAACTTCGCCCGGGACGTCGTCGAGCGGCGCTGCGGCCACGCGCTCACGTTCGTCGCCGCGAGCGGCGCCGTCACGGAGGTCTCCTTCGAACAGGTCGCCGCGCGCGCAGCTCGCTGGGCGGGCCGCCTCCGTCGCGCCGGGGTGGGGCGCGGCGACCGCGTGCTCGTGCTCGTCGGCAAGACGCTCGACTGGCACCCGCTCGTGCTCGGGCTGCTCAAGCTCGGCGCCGTCGCCGTCCCCTGCTCGGAGCTCCTGCGCGCGAGGGACCTGGCCTTCCGCCTCGAACACTCGGGCGCGCGGCTCCTCGTCGCCGATCGCCAGGCCGAGCGGGAGGTCGCTCCCCTCGGCGCCGACACGATCTTCACGGACACGGCCGGCCTCGAGCGCGAGCCCGACTCCGCGCCGACCGAGGACACGGCCGCGTCGGACGCCGCCTTCATCCTCTACACCTCGGGCACGACGAAGGACCCGAAGGGGGTCGTGCACACGCACGGCTACTGCTTCGCCAAGCGCATGCAGGCCGAGCGCTGGCTCGGCGCGCGCCCGGGCGACCTCGTCTGGTGCACGGCCTCGACCGGCTGGGCGAAGTCGATCTGGAACGTGCTGCTCGGCCCGTGGAGCACGGGCGCCGCGATCGTGCTGCACGAGGGCGGCTTCGACCCGGAGGAGCGCCTCGAGCTCGTCTCCAGGCTGGGCGTCACCGTCCTGTGCCAGGCGCCGACGGAGTACCGGCTCGAGGCGAAGCTCCCGGCGCTCGAGCGCCACGACCTCTGTCGCGTGCGGCACCTCGTCTCTGCCGGTGAGCCGCTCAACCCCGAGGTGATCAAGGCGTTCCGGGACGCGTTCAGCCTCACGATCCGCGACGGGTACGGCCAGACCGAGAATACGCTGCTCGTCGGCAACTTCCCGGGCATGGAGGTGCGGCCCGGATCGATGGGCCTGTCGTCCCCCGGCCACCGCGTCGCCGTCATCGACGCCGACGGCAACGAGACCGCGCCGGGCGAGGAGGGGGACGTCGCGCTCGCCGGGCGCCCACCCAGCCTGTTCCGCGAGTACTACCGCGCGCCGGCGGAGACCGCGGCCGTCTTCCGCGGCGACTGGTACGTGACGGGCGACCGGGCGACGCGCGACGAGGACGGCTACCTGTGGTTCACCGGCCGGGCAGACGACGTCATCCTCTCGGCGGCCTACCGCATCGGCCCCTTCGAGGTGGAGAGCGCGCTGCTCGAGCACCCGTCCGTCGCCGAGAGCGCCGTCGTCGGCAAGCCCGACCCCGACCGCGGCCAGATCGTGAAGGCGTTCGTCGTCCTGCGCTCCGGGTTCGAGCGGTCGGACGAGCTGGCGCGCGAGCTGCAGGAGCACTGCAAGCGCGTGACGGCGCCGTACAAGTATCCGCGCGAGATCGAGTTCGTCGACGCGCTCCCGAAGACGCGGAGCGGGAAGATCCGCCGGGTGGAGCTGCGCAGGCGCGAGGAGGAGCTGTCTCGCCGCGCCCCGTCCTGACGCTGGCGGCAGCGCTGGCCGCCGTACTGGCGGCGGCGGCGTCCGCGACGGCGCCCGTGCGGATGACCGCAGCTCCCGCCGAGGGGCTCTTGGACGCGCCGCTCGACGTGCGCATCAGCGGCCTGCAGCCGGGCGAGGCGGTCGTGCTGCACGCCACCGAGCTGTCGGCGCGGCGCCGCCCCTGGCGCTCCAGCGTCGCCCTCCGCGCCGACTCGCGCGGCGTCGTCGAGCGCGACGCGCGCTCGCTCCTGACCTCGCTGCGCCCGGTCGAGCGACTCCCGGGCGACGCCTTCCCCGCGGACGTCGGCCACATCCAGCTCAGCATCTCCATCCGCCGGCACACGGTCGCCCGTCTCGAAGTCGTCCGGCGGGTGCTGTCGCGAGCGGTTGCGCACACGCTCCTGCTCGCCTCGCGCGACCACCTGGTCGGGCGCTACTACGCGCCGGCCGGCGCGAAGCGCAAGCCTGCCATTCTCCTCCTCGGCGGCCTGGAGGGAGGCTTGTTCTTCCCGCCGGTCGCGAAGCTGCTCGCCTCGCACGGCTATCCGACGCTCGATCTCGCCTACTTCGGCCTGCCGGGGCTGCCAGCGTCGCTCGAGCGGATCCCGCTCGAGTACTTCCAGCGGGCGCTCGTCTGGCTCGCGGCCCGCCCCGGCGTCGACCCGCGCCGCCTGGTCGTGATCGGCGCGTCGCGCGGGGCGGAAGCCGCGCTGCTCGTGGCCAGCGCCTTCCCGTCGCTCGTCTCCGCTGTCGCCGCCTACTCGCCGAGCGCACGCGTCGTCGCCGCTCCCGACGGACGCGGCCCCGCCTGGACGCTCGGTGGCAGAGCGCTGGCGCCGGGACGGCAGATCCGGGTCGAGCGGATCGAGGGGCCGCTCCTGCTCGTCGCCGGGCTCGCCGACGGGCTGTGGCCGTCGGGCCCCTCAGCGCGCGCGATCGCGCGCCGTGCCCGCCGGCCGGCGACGCTCCTCGCCTACCCGGGCGCAGGGCATGCCGTCGACCTCGTCCTGCCGAACGCGCCGTCCAGCACCGTCCTCGCCACCCGCGACGGGCTGCTGCGGCTGGGTGGCACGCCCGCCGCGGACGCGGCCGCCCGCAACGCCGCCTGGCCGCAGCTGCTGCTCTTCCTCGACCGGATCGGGTCGAGTTCGTGACGAATCCCGCGCAGCCGTTGCGCCGAGGCCGGTGCGGCCCCTACCGTCGTCCCCGTGCGGCGGCGGTCGGGATCGGCCTGGCTTCTCCTCGCCGCCGCGCCGGTGCTCGTCCTGGCCGCGGTCGCGCTCGGGCGGGCGCTCGGGCCCGGGCCGGCCGCTCCGGGCGCGTACGCGGCGCGGCCGTCGCTGACCCCGGGAGCGCTCAACCCGGACGTGACCCAGGCGACGATCCGCACGACGATCTGCGTGCAGGGCTGGACGAGGACGGTGCGCCCGCCGGCCTCGTTCACCTCGGCCCTCAAGCTCGTGCAGATGCGGCGGTACGGCTTCACCGGCCAGCCGGCCGACTACCAGGAGGATCACTTCATCTCGCTCGAGCTGGGCGGCGCGCCGAGCGACCCGCGCAACCTGTGGCCCGAGCGGCGCCCGCGCGCCGACCGGGTGGACGCGATCGAGAACGAGCTGAACGCGAAGGTCTGCTCGGGCGAGCTCAGCCTGACGGAGGCGCAGCGCCGCGAGGCGGAGCTCAAGTGGACGCAGGGCTGAGGACCAGCCTCGGTCTCGTACCGTCGCCCGGATGGACGCCCGCAGCGGGAATCTCAGTCAGGCCGACAGCGCCGCGCGCTCCGCCGCCGTCAGCGGCGCCGGCCGGCCCTCCCCGTCGACGTGCACGACGACCATCGCGCCGCGGACGCACGTCTCGCCGGCGCGCTCCACCTCGAACGCCCACGTGATCGACGTCTCGCCGAGCCGCTCCGGCCGGATGCGCACGTCGATCTCGTCCTCGAACACGAGCACGTTCAGGAACTCCGCCTCGACCCGCCGGCGCGGATAGCTCCCCCACTCGTCCATCAGCCCCAGCCGGCGCCGGAGAGACGTCTCGGCGAGCTCCGCCCAGCGGAACGCGGCCGTGAAGTGGATCCGCCCACCCGCGTCGGTGTCGACCCACGCGACACGGAGGCGCTCCACGTGCTCGACGCTCATCGCCGCCCGCCCCGGCGTCCGCACGCGTCCACCAGCGGAGCCGGACACCTGGCCGTCGCTCGTCCGGGCAGGGGGGTGGCGGTCATGGGCGGACGAGCACGCGCCCGGGCGAGCCGGCGAGCGAGGCCTCGAACGCGTCGTCGACCTCCTCCAGCGCGAAGCTCGGTCCGAGCTGCGAGGCGAGGTCGAGCCTGCCCGCCCGTACGTGCTCGAGAAGGACGGGGAGCGCGACCGCCGGGTGCTCGGAGCCGTAGATCGTCCCCGTCAGGCGCCGCTCGCGGCGCACGAAGTCGACCGGGTCGAGGTCGAGCCGCCTGCCGGCCGCCGGCAGGCCGACGATCACGCACAGGCCACCGTTGCGCGTCCAGCGGAACGCGACCTCCGTCGTCGACGGGTCCCCGACCGCGTCGAAGGCGTAGTCGACGCCGTCCGGGAAGGCCCGCTTCATCTCCGCCGTCAGCCCGTCCGGGTCGGCCGTCGCGGTCGCGCCGAGCCGCGCGGCCAGCTCGCGCCTGGCCGCGAGCGGGTCGACGCAGACGATCGCGCCCGCGCCCGCGATCCGGGCGCCCTGCACGACGAACTGGCCGACGCCGCCCGCGCCGACGACGAGCACGGACGAGCCGGGCTCGACCCGGGCGGCGAACAGGGCGGCCCCGACGCCGGTGAGGGCCGCGCAGCCGAGGAGCGCGGCCTGGTCGAGCGGCACGCCCTCGCCGATCGGCAGCGCCACCGACGCGGACACGACGACGCGCTCCGCGAGCGCGCCGGTGGCGGTGCCGCGGTAGACCGGCTGGCCGTCGAGCGAGAGCCCCGTGCGGCCGTCGAGCAGCGTCCCCGCCGCGATCGCGCGCTGCAGTGCGAGGCAGGCAGCGGGACGGCCGCGGCGGCAGTCGGCGCACTCGCCGCACGACGGCGCCCAGGAGAGCACGACCCGGTCGCCGGGGGAGAGGCCGGCGACGCCCTCCCCCACCTGCTCGACGACGCCCGACCCCTCGTGCCCGAGCACCATCGGGGTCGGACGCCGCCACTCGCCCTTGACCGAGTGCAGGTCGGTGCCGCAGATACCCACCGCCGCCATCCGCACCAGCACCTCGCCGGGGCCCGGCCCCTCGAGGTCGAGCTCCCGCACCTGGAAGGGCCGGCCCGGGCCGACGAACACCGCGGCGCGGGTCTTCACGAGCCGAGCGCCTCGATCACCTCGTCGGCCTTCGTCACCGTGGACACGTTCTGCAGCGCGTAGTTGATGGACGCGTTGTGCCAGTCGGCGTTCATGGTCGAGCAGCAGTCCTCGGGAACGATCATCGTGTAGCCCATGTCGGCCCCCGTTCTCGCCGTGTGCTCGATCGACATGTTCGTCCAGGCGCCGGTGACGATCACGGTGTCCACGCCGAGCGCGCGCAAGAGGTTGTCGAGGCGGGTGCCCTGCCAGCCGCTCATCCGCATCTTCTCGACCACGTGGTCGCCCGGCTTCGGCTCGAGGCCGTCCACGGGCGCGGCGCCCCAGGTGCCGCGGACGAGCGCGTTCGCCTCCTTGACGCCCTGGAAGAGAGGTGCGTTCAGCTGCAGGCCGGGGGCCCCCTCCTCGACGAGGTAGTGGACGTGCACGACCGGCACGCCCTTCGCGCGGCAGGCGTCTGCGAGCCGCTGCACGTTCGCGACCACGTTCTGGTCCTTCGCGTGCTGCGGCGAGCCGGAGTCGGCGAAGGCGCCGCCCTCCATGATCACGTCGTTCTGCAGGTCCTGGACGACGAGCGCGGTGCGCGTCGGATCCAGCGTGAAGTCAGCCATCTCACTCCTCCCTGAGTGCTGCGCTAGCGCATGAAGGGCTCGCGGCGGCCGGCGACGGTCGTCTGGAAGCGGTACAGCGAGGTCGACGCCGCCACGAACATCCACTTCCACTCCGGCCCGCCCCAGTGCAGGTTGCCGACGCTCTCCGGGATCCCGACGACGCCGAGGTGCTCGCCGGCGGGCGAGAACACCCACACGCCGCCCGGGCCGGTGACCCAGATCGAGCCCTCCTCGTCGCACTTCATCCCGTCGACGAGGCCGCCCTTGGCCACGTCGCCGTCGCCGATAGCCTCGGCGAACACCCGGCCGTTCGCGAGCGTGCCGTCCGCCTGCACGTCGAAGACGCGGATGAGCGCCCGCTCGGTGTCGTTCACGTACAGGAGCGACTCGCCGGGCGAGAAGCAGAGGCCGTTCGGCTGTCCGAAGTCGTCGGCGAGCAGCTGGAGCTCGCCGCCGCCCGGCGGGATCCGGTACACGCCCTGGAAGTCGAGGTCCTGCTCGCGCTCGACGCCGAAGCCGGGCCAGCGGCCGTAGGTCGGGTCGGTGAAGTAGATCGCGCCGCTCGAGTGCACGACGATGTCGTTCGGGCTGTTCAGCTCCTTACCCCGGTAGTGGGTCGCGATCGTCTCCCGCGTCCCGTCGGGCCGCTCGCGCACGACCGAGCTCGTCGAGTGCTCGCAGACGAGCAGGTTGAGGTCGGCGTCGTAGGTCATGCCGTTGCACTTGTTGCTCGGGTTCCGCACCTCCTCGACGCGCCCGTCCGGCGTCCACTTGCGCCGGATGTCCGCCGGCATGTCGCTGAAGAGGAGGTACTCGTCGCGCGGGTGCCAGATCGGCCCCTCGGTGAAGGTGAACCCGGTCGCGAGCCGCTCGACCTCGACGTTCGGGTCGACGAGCCGGGAAAGCTGGTCGGATCTCACGTCTACGGGCACGTCCGCTCCTTTCTCGACGCCGAAAAGCCGGCGCCGAACCTAACAGACGGAGATGGGCGCCGCCGGCCGCCGCGGGGCGGCTAGCCGGACTCGTCCACAGGGTCGAAGTCGAGCGCGAGCGAGTTGATGCAGTAGCGGAGACCGGTCGGCTCCGGGCCGTCGGGGAAGACGTGCCCGAGGTGCGAGTCGCAGGCGGCGCAGCGGACCTCGGTGCGGCGCATGCCGTAGGAGGTGTCCTCCTCGAGCACGAGCCTGCCCTCGGCCGCCGGCGCGACGAAGCTCGGCCAGCCGGAGCCCGAGTCGAACTTCGCGTCGGAGCGGAAGAGCTCGGCCCCGCACGCGCCGCAGCGGTAGACGCCGTCCGCGTGGTTCAGGTTCAACTCGCCCGACCAGGGCGGCTCCGTGGCCCCGCAGCGGAGCACGGCGTAGCGGTCCGGCTCCAGCTCTCGGCGCCACTCCTCGTCCGTCTTGCGGATCCTGTCGGGCATCGGCTCAATCGGCGGCGGCGTGGATGCGCTGCGTCGAGCGGCCGAGCCTGCCGCCCTCGCGGCCGTTGCGGACGGCGACGATCTCGGCCAGGATGGAGAGCGCCGTCTCCGGCTGCGACTCGGCGCCGAGGTCGAGGCCGCAGGGGCCGGCGATCCGGTCGAGATCGGCCTCGTCCACGCCGGCCTCGAGCAGCCGCTCGCGGCGGCGCTCCTGATTGCGCCGCGAGCCGAGCGCGCCGACGTAGAACGCCTCCGTCGCCAGCGCCGCCTTGAGCGCCGGCACGTCGAACTTGTCGTCGTGGGTGAGCACGACGACGGCGGTCGCGTGGTCGGGCGCCACCCGCGCGAGCGCCTCCTCGGGCCAGGCGACGACGATCTCGTCCGCGCTCGGGATTCGCTCGCGCGTCGCGAACTTCGCGCGCGCGTCGGCGACGATCGCCTTCCAGCCGAGCTGCTTCGCCAGCCGCGCCAGCGACTCGGCCGTGTCCACCGCTCCGTACACGAGCAGGCGCGGCGGCGGCGCGTAGATCTCGGCGAACACGCGCGCCCCGTCCAGGTCGATGATCTGGTTGCGGTGGCCGCGGATGAGCTCGCCCGCCTGCTCGGCCAGCCCGGCGGGGAGCTGCGCGCCGAGCCGCTCGCCGTGCTCGAGCACGAGCATGTGCGCGCCGAGCGGCTCGCCCTCGATCACGGTGAACAGGACGGCGCGCTCCTCGCGCTCGACGACCTGCGCCAGCCGCTCGAAGACGGACACCTACTCGTCCTCGAGCCGTTCCACGAACACGTCGATCTCGCCGCCGCAGGGGAGCCCGACGCCCCAGGCGTCCTCGTCGGCGATGCCGTACGAGACGAGCTGCGGCTCGCCGGTCTCGAGCACCCGCCGGGCGCACTCGTAGACGTCCGACTCGACGCAGCCGCCCGACACCGAGCCGGCGAGCTCGCCTGCGTCCGACACGGCCAGCTTCGAGCCGACCGGGCGCGGCGCCGAGCGGCGGGTGGCGACGACGGTCGCGATCGCCACCTTCTTGCCCTGCGCGCGCCAGCGCTCGACGTCGTCCAGGATCTCCTTCACGCTGCATGCCTCCTTTCGATGCCGCTCAGGATCTCGGCGAGCTCCTCGAGGCTCGCCAGGTTGTGACCTGGGAGGAAACGATCGATCGACGGCAACGCTGCCCGCATGCCGGCCGCCAGCGGCTGGTAGTCCGGGTGTCCCTTGAGCGGGTTGACCCAGACGACCGCGTACGCCTGCCGCGCGAGACGGGCCATCTCCGTGCCGACGAGCGCGGCGTCCTCGCGCTCCCAGCCGTCCGAGACGACGAGGCAGACCGCGCCGCGCGTCAGCGCGCGCCGCCCCCACTCGTCGTTGAAGGCCTTCAGCGACGCGCCGATGCGGGTGCCGCCGGACCAGTCGACGACCCGCCGTGCCGCGTCCACCAGCGCCCGCTCGGGGTCGCGGCCGCGCAGGTCCGGCGTGAGCCGCGTGAGTCGGGTGCCGAAGGCGAACGCCTCCACCCCGCGGCCGGAGCCGACGAGCGCGTGCAGGAAGAGGACGAGAGCGCGCGAGTACGCCTCCATCGAGCCCGAGACGTCGCAGATGACGACGAGCTTGCGCGGAACGTGCACCCGGTCGCGGAAGGCGCGCTCGACCGGGTCGCCGCCGGTCGCGAGCGAGGCGCGCACGAGGCGGCGCATGTCGAGCTCCCGTCCCTGCCCGACGCGACGCAGGCGCCGCGAGCGCCGGCGCGGGCGCGAGGCGGCGAGCTCCCGCATCAGCCGCGACACGATCGCGAACTCCTCGCCCGTAAGCGCCGCGAAGTCCTTCTCGCGCAGCAGCTCGTCGGGGCTGTAGCCGAGCGACTGCCGGTCGCCGTCCTCGCCTCCCTCCGCCCCCTCGGGCCGCCTGTGCGCACGCCGGCGGACGAGCCGCACCGTCTCGCCACCCGGCTGGTCGCGGCTGACCGGCGCCGTCGGGGCGCGCAGGAACCAGGCGCGGAAGGCGCGGTCGAATGCGTCCAGGTCGTCGCGGCGCGAGACGAGCGTCTGCCTGAGCGTCCAGTAGACGTCGTCCTGGCGCGTCAGGTCGACGTGGTCGAGCCCGGCGAGCGCGTCGCCCAGGCGGCCCGGGCCCACCTCGAGCCCCGCCTCGCGCAGGACGCGGCCGAAGGTGACGACGTGCCTGACGACCGCGTCGGCCATCTCAGCGGGCCGCGCGCGCCTCCTCCACGAGCTCCAGGAGCGTCGCGTCGCGGACGGCGAGGAGGTCCTCGTGGTACTTGAGCACGGAGCCGAGCGTCTGCTCGACCACCTCGGCGTCGAGCTCCTGGCGGCCGAGCGCCGCGAGCGCGCGCGCCCAGTCGATCGTCTCGGCGACCCCGGGCGGCTTGGCCAGGTCGAGACGCCGCAGGCCGCGGACGAACGCGGCCGCCTGCGCGGCGAGCCGCTCGGGGACGCCCGGCACGCGCACCTTGACGATCTCGATCTCCCGCTCCAGCGAGGGATGGTCGATCCAGTGGTACAGGCAGCGGCGCTTGAGCGCGTCGTGCAGCTCGCGCGTCCGGTTCGACGTGAGCACGACCGCCGGCTTGTGCGCTGCCGCGCTGATCGTGCCGATCTCGGGGATCGTGATCTGGAAGTCGGACAGCACCTCGAGCAGGAACGCCTCGAACTCCTCGTCGGCACGGTCGATCTCGTCGATCAGCAGCACGGCCCGCTCGGGCGTCTCGATCGCCTCGAGCAGCGGGCGGCGGATGAGGAACTCCGGCCCGAACAGCTCCCCCTCGCTGACGGTGCCCTCCTGCGCCGCTCGGATGTGCAGCAGCTGTCGCGAGTAGTTCCACTCGTAGACGGCGTGGGCGACGTCGAGCCCCTCGTAGCACTGCAGGCGGATCAGCCGCGTGCCGAGGATGCGCGCGAGCGCCTTCGCCGCCTCCGTCTTGCCCACGCCGGCTTCTCCCTCGAGGAGGAGCGGCTTCTCCAGCGTCAGCGAGAGGAAGAGTGCCGTCGCCAGCCCGCGGTCGGGAAGGTAGTCCGCCTCCCGGAGCGCCGTCTCGAGCGCGTCGATCGACTGCGGGGCCACACAGGCAAGTGTATGCGGTGCCGGCCGGCGGGCAGCCCGTGAGCGGCCGGCCCCGACGCCGACGGAGCCGCCGGCGTCCCTCGTCCGGGGGAAGCGCGGCGCGCGTCCCTCCCGCGAGGGATGGCGCCCGCGCTCCCCTCGCTGGATGCTGAGCGCGACGACGGCACGACCGGCGCACGCGACACGGTGGGGACGCAGGTGCACTCGAGCAGAGGCGACTTCGACAGCGCGCACGACCAGGGAGCCTGAGCTGGCGGCGCGAGCCTCGACGTCGCAGCAGCGGCTGCCCCGGGTCGCGTCCGGCCGCACCGGCGCGATCTGGCTGCTCGCGCTGTCCGTGTCCGCGGCTGCCGCGTACCTCCTGCTCGGCACCGCCCGGCAGCTGCCCGCGCCCGCGCACCGCCTCGACCTTCCCTGGTGGGCGCTCCTCGGCGGCTTCTACGTCGCCGAGTGCCTCGTCGTGCACGTGCATGTCCGCCGGGCGACGCACACGCTGTCGCTCGGCGCCCTCCCGCTCGTCGTCGGCCTCTTCTCCGCCTCGCCCGCCGGCGTGGTCGGTGCGCAGCTCCTCGGCACGGGCACCGCGCTCGCCGCCTACCGGCGGCAGGCCCCCGTGCGGGTCGCGTTCGGCCTGGCGCAGACGGCGGTGCGCTCGACGCTGGCCGTGATCGTCTTCCGAGCGATCGCCGGCGGCGCGAATCCGTTCGGGCCGATCGGCTGGGCGGCGGGCCTCGCCGCGGCGGGGGTGGCCGCGCTGACCGGCGTCGTCCTCGTCACCGCCGCCATGTCGCTCGCCGAGCGCCGTCCTCCGCTCGACCGCGGGCTGATCACGGCGGGAGTGTCGATGCTCGGCACCCTCACCGCCGGCAGCCTCGCGCTCGTCGGCGTGGAGCTGGCGGACACGCGGCCGGAGGCGGTCGTCCTCCTCTTCCTCCCGGTCGCCGCCAGCGCGCTGGCGATGCGCGCGTACGCCTCGGAGCACCGCCGGCGCGAGCATGCGCAGTCGCTGTACGACTCGATCCGCGCCACCGACGGGTCGGAGGGCCTGGAGGCCGGCGTGAAGCAGCTGCTCCTCTCGGCCCGGCGGCTGCTGCGAGCCGAGTACGCCGAGCTCATCCTCCTCCCCGCGACGGGTCGCGATCGGCCGATGCGGAGCTCGATCGGCCCGCACGGCGAGTCCCCCCTCGCCGACACGGAGCTGTCGACGTCGGAGCGGATCGTGCTGGCGGCGGCGCAGTCGACGGGCGGACCGATCACGCGCGCGAAGGACCGGTGGCCCGCCGCCCTCGTCCCCTACCGTGCCGAGCGCGGCCTCGACGACCTGATCGCGACGACGCTCGACGGCGAGCGGGGGCCGCTCGGGCTCCTGCTCGTCGGAGACCGCCACGAGGAGCTGGGCGCGTTCGGCGCCGAGGACGAGCAGCTCCTGCGGACGTTCGCGGGACACGCGGCGCTCCTGCTCGAGAACGAGCAGCTCGAGCAGTCGCTCGCGAAGCTGACCAAGCTCGAGGCGAAGCTCCGCCACCAGGCGCAGCACGACGCCCTGACGGGGCTCGCCAACCGGCGCCTGTTCGAGGCGCGCGTGCACAGGGCGCTCGAGCGCGCGCGGGCGGGCGACGGCGACCCGGTCGTCCTCTACTTCGACCTCGACGGGTTCAAGAAGATCAACGACGACCTGGGCCACGCGGCGGGCGACGAGCTGCTCGTTGCCTTCTCGGAGCGCCTGCGCGCGAACGTGCGGCCGGACGAGCTGCCGGCGCGTCTCGGCGGCGACGAGTTCGCCGTGCTGATCGAGCGGGGCGGCGAGGACGTCGCCGTCGAGGTTGCGCAGCGTCTCGTCGCCGCGCTGCGGAGTCCGTTCTCGATCGAGGGCCGCCGCCTGTCGGTGCGCCTCAGCATCGGCATCGCCGCCGCCGACGGGGTCGAGGACGTGGGCGAGCTGCTGGCCAACGCCGACCGCGCCATGTACCGCGCGAAGAGCGACAGCGCGGCCTGCTACGCCGTCTACTCGGAGCGCATGCGCGGCGGCGCCCGCGCGCGCGAGCGGCTCGTGGTCGCGCTCGAGGAGGCGCTCGAGCGCGACCGGATCGCCGTCCACTACCAACCGATCGTCGACCTCGACACCGGGGAGACCGCGGCCTTCGAAGCGCTCGTCCGCTGGCGGCGCAGCGAGTCGGAGACGGTCGTCGCCGCCGACTTCCTTCCCGCCGCCGAGGAGCGCGAGCTCATCCACCGCATCGGCCGCTTCGTGCTGCGATCGGCGTGCTCGCAGACGCAGGCCTGGCGCTCGCAGCTCCCCGGCCGCGACGGCCTGGCGGTGTGCGTCAACCTGTCCGCCGTCGAGTTCCGCAACCCCCGGCTGTGCGCGGAGGTCGCCGCCGCCGTCCTCGACGCGGGCCTCGACGCGCGGCGGCTCGTGCTCGAGATCACCGAGGCGACGGCCATGGAGGACGTCGACGCCGCCCAGCAGACGATGAGCGAGCTGCGCCGGCTCGGCGTCCGTCTCGCGCTGGACGGGTTCGGCAGCGGCCGCTCGGCGCTCGACCAGCTGTGCCGGCTGCCGTTCGACACGATCAAGATCGCCAGGCCGCTCGTCGAGCGGATCGGGTCGAGCCGGCGCGACGACCGCGTGGCGCGCGCCATCGTCGGCATGGCCGGCTCGCTCGGGCTCGAGGTGATCGCGGAGGGCATCGAGTCGGCCGAGCAGGCGCTGCGCCTGCGCGAGGCGGGCTGCCGCTTCGGGCAGGGCTTCTACTTCGACCGCGCCCTCGCCGTGGCCGCGGCTCGGCGCCGGCTGGAGTCGACCGAGCGGGACCGCGCCCACCTGTACCTGGCGCCCTCGTAGCGGCCGGCGCGGGTGGGCCCCGGTTTGGCCTGTCCGCACGCCTCCGCCGCGCGGCTCGGGCGCGGTTCGTTTGAATGCCGGTGTCCACGACAAGGAGGAGACAGATGGCCGACCTTCCCGACGACGTGCGCAAGGCGCTCGAGGGTGCGAACTTCTGGCATCTGGCGACGGTGAACCCGGACGGCTCACCGCAATCGACGACGGTCTGGGCCGGCACGCGCGACGGCAAGATCATCGTCAACTCCGCCCTGGGCCGGAAGAAGCCGCGCAACATCGAGCGCGAGCCGCGCGTCGCGCTCTCCTGGCACACGCACGAGGGAGGTGGATACAAGTCGATCAGCATCCAGGGCAAGGTCGTCGAGACGATCACCGGCGAGCAGGCGGACAGGGACATCGACGACTTCGCCGAGAAGTACCTCGGCCAGCGGCCTTACCCGTGGCGCAGTCCGGGCGAGCAGCGCGTCACCTTCGTGATCGAGCCGGTCAAGATCCATACGATGGGCTGAGTCGCGGGCGGCTGGGTTAGACTCGCCTCGAGCATGACTGCTGCGACCGACGTGCTGCTGCCCGCCTCGCCGGACGAGGCGGTGTCCGCGTTCGGCGACGGTAGCGGGCTGACCGTCGTCGGCGGCGGCACGATCGTCATGCCCGAGATCGCGGCCGGCCGGCTCCGTCCGGCGCGGGCTCTGCTCCTCGCGCGCGCGGGCCTCGCCGGCGTGACCCGGGACGGCGCCACGGTGACGATCGGGTCGATGACGTCTGTGCAGGACCTGGTCGGCCTGGCCGCGCCGGTCGGGCCGTGCGCGGCCAACATCGCCGACATCGAGGTGCGCTCGCAGGCGACGCTCGGCGGCAACCTGTGCGCCGGTCAGGGGCAGGAGGCCCCGCGCGGCGACCTGCAGGGGCCGCTGCTCGCCGTGGGCGCGAGCGTCCGCTCCGCCGGCTCCGGCGGCGTCCGCAGCGAGCCGCTGGAAGAGTTCCTGGCGCACCGGGCGAAGCGGCTCGTGCTCGACGTGCGCTACGACGAGCCGGCCGCCGGCGCCTTCGTCGCGCTCGACCGGCCGCACACCCACGAGTACACGGCGCTCGCCGTCTCGGCCGCGCGCCTCGCCGACGGCAGCGTGCGCCTGGCCGCCACCGGCGCCGGCTGGTGGGGGCGCCGGCTTCCGTCCGCCGAGGCGCTCGCCGGCGACCCGGAGGCCGCCGGCCGGGCCGCGCTCGCCGACGTGGAGATGGCGGACGACGCGCTCGCCTCGGCCTGGTACCGGGAGCAGGCGCTGCCGGTGCTCGTGCGCAGGGCCCTCGCCCGACTGGAGGAGGCCGCATGAACCTGACCGTGAACGGCCGTTTGCACGTGGTCGAGAGCCCGCCGCTCGCGACCCTGCTCGACGTGCTCCGCGAGGAGCTCGGCGTCCGCAGCCCGAAGGTCGGCTGCGAGCAGGGAGGCTGCGGCACGTGCACGGTGCTCGTCGACGATGAGCCCCGGCGGGCCTGCCTGCTGCCGGTGGCGGCGGTCGAGGGTGCCGAGATCACCACCGTCGAAGGGCTCGGCACGCCGGAGCGCCTCTCCCCCGTCCAGGCTGCCTTCGTCCACCACTACGCCGCGCAGTGCGGCTTCTGCACCTCGGGCCTCCTCGTCGCGGCGCACGCCTACATCGAGCGCGGCGGAAGCGACGACCGCGACGCGATCGCGCAGGCTCTCGCCGGCCACGTCTGCCGCTGCACCGGCTACGTGAAGATCATCGACGCGGTCGCGGCGGCGGTGCGCGGCGACCAGCTCGACCTGACGGTGACCGCCGCGGGCCGTTACACGACCATGCATTCGGGAGGTGGCGCATGAAGGCGGTGGGCGCACGGCTGCCGCGCTACGACGGGGTCGCGCACGTCACCGGCAGGACCGTGTTCGTCGACGACGTCGACATCCCGGGGGCGCTCGCCGTGAAGGCGCTGCGCTCGCCACACCACCACGCCGCGATCACGCGCATCGACGCGCGGCCTGCCGAGCAGCTGGCGGGCGTGCACGCCGTCGTGACGAAAGACGACGTCCCGCTCAACGTCTACGGGCACCTGTCCGCGCTCGGCATCCCCGCAGACGAGCCGCTCCTCGCCGAGGACGAGGTGCGCTACCGGGGCCAGCCGATCGCTGCCGTCGCCGCCGAGGACGAGGAGACGGCGCTGGCGGCGGTCGAGGCGATCGAGATCGAGTTCGAGGAGCGGCCGGCGCTCCTCGACGTCCGCAAGGCCTTCGACCCCGACGCGCCGCGGGTCCACCAGTGGGGCAACTGGTACCCGCACTTCGAGGGCGGCCTCGACCGTCGCCAGATCCGCAAGGGCGACATCGACGCCGCCTTCGCCAGGGCGGACGTGATCGTGCAGGGCGTCTACCGGCCGGCCGCGATCGAGCACGTCCCGCTCGAAACGCAAACCTGCCAGGTCGTCCCCGAGCCGAACGGGCGCCTGACCGTGTACTCGTGCACGCAGGCGCTGTACTTCTCGATGGGCGTGGTCGCAGCGCACCTGCAGCAGCCGCTGAACAAGCTCAAGTTCGTCGGCGGCACGGTCGGTGGGGGCTTCGGCGGCAAGGTCGACACGGCCACCGAGACGATCTGCTGCCTGCTCGCGCTCAAGTCGGGCCGGCCCGTCCGCTGGCGCTGGACGCGCGAGGAGGAGTTCCTCTGCTCGTCCACCCGCGCCCCCTGGCACATGGAGATCGCAGACGCGGTCACGAAGGACGGCTGGATCCTCGGCCGCAAGATGATCACGCTCCACGACTCCGGCGCCTACGCGCGCTTCTCGCCGTACGGGCTGACGAAGCACAGCTTCCACCACACGGGCGCGTACACGATCCCGAACCTCCACTTCGACGGCTACGTCGTGTTCACGAACCGGGTCCCGACGACGGCGATGCGCGGCTTCGGCGTCACCTCGGTCTCGTTCGCGACCGAGACGCACGTGAGCCGCGTCGCCGAGGTGCTCGGGCTCGACCCGTTCGAGCTCCGGCTGAAGAACGCGAACCGGATCGGCGACACGTCTCCCAACGGCGTCGTCTACACCGACCCGTCCACGGTGCCGACGATCCAGGCGATCGCGGAGCATCTCGGTCACGAGCTCCCGGCCGACTACCGCACGATGACGAGCGAGCCGCGCTCGGGCGACCTGCTCCCCGAGCACCTGCTCGCCCAGCTCGGCACTCCGGAGGCGCACTGATGGCGATCCACACGGGCCGCGGCATCGCGGCGATCGAGTACCCGACGGGGATGAACCAGAACGGCGACCCGTCGCAGGCCTGGATCAAGGTCAAGCCCGACGGGCGAGTCGACGTCTTCGCCGGCACGGCCGACATCGGCAACGGCTCGAAGACGATCCAGTCGCAGATCGTCGCCGACACGATCGGCATCCCCTACGACTGGGTCACCTACGACAACTCGAACACGGACTCCTCGCCCGTCTGCACCGGCACCTTCGCCTCGCGCGCCACCTTCGTCGCAGGCATGGCCGTGAAGAAGGCGGCCGAGCGCGTCCGCGAGCGCATCCTCGACATCGCCGGCCGCGAGCTCGAGATCGACCCGTCCGACCTCGACATCGTCGACGGCGAGGTGGTGGCGAAGGGCGCGCCGCAGAAGAAGATCTCCGTCCCGGAGGTGGCAGCCGCGGCCACCTGGAGCTACGGCGAGCTCATCACCGGAAGCGGCGCCCAGCTGAAGCCGTACGCGGCCATCGTCGAGCCGGAGACCGGCCGGGTCGACCTGCCGCCCCACTCCGCCATCTCGTACGCGGCCTGCGCCGCCGAGGTGGAGGTGGACGACGAGACCGGCGAGGTGACCGTGACGCGGCTCGTGCAGTGCTTCGACGTCGGACGCGCGATCAACCCCACGCTGGTCGAGGGGCAGATCGAGGGTGGCGCCGTGCAGGGCCTCGGCCTCGGCGTGCTCGAGAACTGCTACCCGTACTACCCGAGCGTCGAGCACCGCGGCGCCCAGTTCGGAAGCTACCTCGTGCCGGGCATGGAAGGCCTGCCCAAGCTCGACACCGTCCTGATCGAGAACCCGTCGTCGGACGGCCCGTACGGCGCCAAGGGCATCGGGGAGATGGCCAACAACCCGCAACCGCCGGCGATCGCGGCAGCCGTCTACGACGCGGTCGGCGTGTGGGTGACGGAGCTCCCGATCACCCCCGAGCGCGTGCTGCGGGCGCTCGAGCGCAAGCGCAAGGGCGAAGACGGCCCGACGCGGAAGGGCAAGGTCGTGCTGTTCGACGAGCACCTCTCGCTGGCCGCGGTCGCGCATCCCGACGCGCCGGTCAAGCTCGTCGTCGAGGCGTAAGCACCTCGATCCCGACATGTCCAACCTCCGAGCAGACGGGTACGTGGTGGCGGTGGTGGAGGCGCTGGCCGGCGGACGCGGGCGGGCGTGAGCAGTCCTTTCCGCACCTGGAACGGCGTCCCGGCGTTCGAGTTCCGCCCCGGCGTGAACATCCACGCGATCGGCGGCGAGCAGGTCCTCGTCTGCCGCGTCACCTACGAGCCCGGCTTCGGCGTCCCCGCCCACTCGCACGAGCACACCGAGCAGGTGATGGTGGTGACGGACGGGGAGCTCGAGCTGACGGTCGAGGGCGAGACGCGCCGACTCCGTCCGGGCGACACGGCGGTGATCAACCGCGGCGTCGAGCACGCCGTCGGCACGAAGGACGGCTGCAGCTTCATCGAGGCGCTCGCGCCCGTCCCGCTCGACCACGTCCCCGACCGTGAGCGCGACCTCGTCCTCGGCCCGGACGGCGGCGCCCGGCACGTGGCGCGGTAGGACGGCACGGAGGCGGGGGTGCGCGTCACCATCGGCTGGCCCGGGTCGCACCTCGAGCTCTCCGACGAGCCGAGGGCGCACGAGGAGCCACGCTACCGCAGCCGCTCCGGCAGAAGGCTCGAGGCGCTCGAGGCGACGCTCGTCCTGCCCGGCATCGACGCCAGCGCGGTCGTCTGGCTGAGCGAGCAGGACACGCCGCTGATCGGCTTCTTCGACGACCTCGCGCGCGACCGCGACGGCTGGCGCGGCATCCGCACGTGGGCTTCGGGGGAGGGCGGCCTGACGCTCGCGTGCGTGCACGACGGCGCCGGCCACGTCTCGTTCGAGGCCGTGCTGCGACCGCCGCTGCCGGCGTGGGAGGTGCGGGGGACGTTCCTGCTCGAGGCGGAGGAGCTGGAGCGCGTCGCCGAGGAGCTGCACGGCTTCACGCTCGTATGACGGGCGCGAGGGTCGCGCTCGTCACCGGCGGCAGCCGAGGGATCGGGCGGGCGGTCGCCGAGCGGCTGCGTGGCGACGGCTGGCAGGTGGAGACGGCCGAGCGGGCGACCGGGATCGACCTCGCCCGGCCGGAGCTGGCAGCCGCCGCCGTCGAGCGGCTCGAGCGGATCGACGCCCTCGTCGCGAACGCGGGCACGATCGTCCGCAAGAGCGCGCTCGACCACACGCTCGACGACTGGCGCCGTATCCTCGACATCAACCTCACCTCGGCCTTCGTCGTCGCGCAGGCGGCGGCCCGGAGGATGGTCGAGCAGGGCGGCGGCGCGATCGTCTTCACCGCCTCGCAGCTCTCCTTCTTCGGCGGCGTCAACTCGTCCTCGTACGCCGCCTCCAAAGGGGGCGTCGTGCAGCTGGCGAAGGCGCTCTCCAACGAGCTCGCCGGCCGCGGCGTGCGCGTGAACGCCGTCGCGCCGGGATTCATCGACACCGACATGACGTCGGACATGGAGCCGTGGAAACGGGAGGAGGTGACGGCCAGGATCCCGATGGGGCGGTGGGGAACGCCCGAGGACGTGGCCGGCGCCGTCGCCTGGCTCCTCTCCGCCGATGCCCGCTACGTGACGGGCGCGGTCGTCCCGGTCGACGGCGGCTACCTCGTCCGCTGAGCGCCTCGCCGGGGCGTCGGAGCATGCGGCGGGCGCACGTCGCGCTTCGGCACGGGCCGCGGGCGGGCGCCGGGCTAGGCTGCGGCCGTGATCGTGGCCATGCACGTCGCGAGCGGCGCCGTCGCGGGAGTGCTGAGCGGGTCGCGGACGCGCGCGGCGCTCCTCGGGGTTGTGCTGCACGCGGCCGGGGACGCCGTCCCGCACGAGGACTTCCCCTCCCGGCGCTTCGAGGCCGCCTGCGGCCTCACGCTCCTGGGCGTGCTTGCGCTCGCGCGCGGGCCGCTCGACCCGGCTGTGCTCGGCGCCGCAGCCTGCGCCGCGCCCGACCTGGAGCACGTCCTGCCCGGCGGCGGCGAGAGCCGCCGCAGGAAGTGGTTTCCGTCTCACCGGTTCGAGTCGTGGCACCGCGAGGGCGGCGTCTCCGCTCCCCTGCAGCTCGCGGCCGCGGTCGCTATCGTCGCGCTGCTGACCCGACGGCGGAAGGAGGCCTGACATGCCCTGGATCGACGTGAAGCTGTACGACACCCGCGTCACCGACGAGTCCGTGCCCAAGATCATCGACAGCCTGACGAAGGCGCTGGCGGAGTCGAGCGGCGCCGCGCCCGAGCACATCCAGGTGATCGTGCAAGGCGTGCCCGCGAAGCACTGGGGCGTCGGCGGCAAGCCGGGCGCCTGACCGCTCCGGACGCGTCCGCGCCTGGGGCCACCCCGCGCCTCCTCCCGCTGCGAGCGTAGCGCGAGGAGATCGACGTCTCTGTGCCGGAATCGTGACGAAAGCGTGACCGCCGCCGCGCCCGCGCCGCGGCGACACGCGCGAAAGGAGAGGACGTGCCGCTGATCGAGGTGAAGCTGTTCGACTTCCGGGTCGACGAGGAGACGAGCCGCAAGCTGATCGCGAACCTCACGGACGCGCTCTGCGCCTCCACCACCGAGGGCCTCCGGGAGCACACGTGGGTGATCGTCGAGGGGCACTCGCCGAAGAACTGGGGCGTGGGCGGCGTGCCCTGGCCCGCCGACAAGACGCCGCCGGCCTGAGCCGGCGGCGTCCCGGCGGCGCCGCGCTGCGTCAGCCAACGAACGCTGCGTCGGGCAAGCCGCGTCGCGGCAGGCGAACGAGTTCCGGCTAGCGCGTGCGGCCCACGATCTCGCCGGACGCTTTTGTTGCTATGACTGGTCACCATCCTTTCGCGGTGAGGAGTTCGGGGGCGTGGGCGTAGAGGTGGCTCGCGGGCGTCGCGCCTTGGAGCCTGCGGCCCCGGTGGGGCCGCTCGAAGTTGTAGTGGCGCATGAAGCCCTGCAGGTCTTGGTCGACGTCGGCCGCCGAAGCGTAGTAGCGGAGGCGGAAGGCGACCCGGTAGTGCTCGTGCAGGATCGTGCCGTGCAGGCGCTCGACGAAGCCGTTCAGGTTGGGCGAGCGGGGCGGCAGCCGGCGGTGGCGGATGCCGCGTGCCCCGAGCGCCTCGCGGAAGGCGCGTCCGAACTCGGGCCCTCGGTCGGTGGTGATCTGCCCGAGCTCGATCTCCGCCTCGGCGTAGACGGGCAGCACGCGCTCGACGACGAAGGCGATCGCCTGGCGTTGCCGCTTCTCGCCGGCCAGCGCCTGCGCAATCGCGAACGAGCAGGCGCCGTCGACCGCGGCGAACTGCCAGACCGGGCCCACCCCCTTCAGCTTGCCGACGTACATCGTGTCCAGGAAGAGCTCCTCGCCCGGCGTGTCCGAGCCCAGCCGGAGCGTCTCGCGGCGCTCGCGCGCCCTGAGCTCCCTGAGCGTGCGCTCCGTGATCGGGCCGCCCTCCTCGAGCCCCCTGAGCTCGGCGGCGGCCAGGCGGGCCGAGCGGCGCTCAAGCCCGTAGCGGCGGAGCACGTTCGAGACGGTGCCGTGCGCGACCCGCACGCCGCCGAAGCGCTCCAGGCGCAGGTTGTCGGCGATCCGGCGCGGCCCGTGCGTGGGGTGAGTGATCGCGTAGGCGACGATCGCGTCCTCGACCGCGACCGAGACCCGGCGCGGGTCGCGCCGCTCGGGCCTGGGCCGCGGCCGAAGCCCGACCTCCCCGTAGCGCTCGTACCGGCCCTTCAGCTCGTACAGCCAGGAGCGGCTGACCCCGAGGCTGCGGGCAGCCTCGGTCATGCCGTGCTCGGCGGCGTAGTCGAGCATCAGCTTGCGCTGGCGTGCGAGACTCGTGATCGGGGACACGGTGCTCCTCCTTCCGTCTTCGTGGACGAAGGCAGGCTGCACCTGTCCCCGGACGTCATCGTGTCCAGGCCTACCTTGGGCAGGACG
>DASREE010000041.1:0-35391 GCA_035652235.1 Gaiellaceae bacterium
CCTCGCCGGTCCGCGTCCGCTCCAGCTCCTGGTCGCGGGCAAGGCGCATCCGAACGACGAGGAGGGGAAGGCGACGCTGCAGCGGCTGTTCCAGCTCCGGCGCGACGGCGGCGTCACCGAGCGCGTCGTCGTGCTCGAGGACTACGACCTCGAGATCGCGCGGAGGCTCGTCTCCGGCTGCGACGTCTGGGTGAACCTGCCGCGCCGGCCGCTCGAGGCGAGCGGCACGAGCGGCATGAAGGCGACGTTCAACGGCGCCGTGCAGCTGAGCGTGCTCGACGGCTGGTGGGCGGAGGGCTACGACGGCGCCAACGGCTGGGCGATCCCCGGCGACGAGGGAGCGGACGAGGCGGCCGCGGACGCCGCCGACGCGACGCGGTTCTACGACCTGCTCGAGACCGAGGTGCTGCCGCTGTTCTACGAGCGCGACGCGAGCGGCGTGCCGACCGGCTGGTGCGAGCTCGTCAAGCGCGCGCTCGTCACGTGCGCGCCCGTGTTCACCGCCACGCGGATGCTGCGCGACTACGCCGAGCGGATGTACCCGGCCGCCGCGCGCGCCTGACGCTCGCTTCCCCGTTGCCCGTCCGGGACGAGGAACGGATGCACCACCGCGACGCTCGGCGCGCCGCCTGGCGCTCGCGCAGGCACGCGGTGCGAACCCGGCCGGGATGCTCGAGCGGGTGATGGGCCCGAGCCGCCTGAGAGCTGCGCGTCGCGTACGCGCTGCTGCCCACGTCCGAGTGCCCGCACTTCCGCTCCGACGTCGGCTCGTACGAGCCGGCGCTCGGCGTCGACGGGACGCCGGTGCCTGCGTGACGCCGAGATCGGGTCGGGCTGCGCGCGCGATGCGACCTACGCGCGCCGCAGCACGAGCAGCGAGCGCGGCTCGAGGTCGACCGCCGCGCGGAAGCGGTAGTGGGCCGGCTCGGCGTCCGGGTCGGCCGTCGACAGCTCGACCACCCAGGCGCGGCCGAAGCGGGAAGCGGGCAGCAGGAAGGCGGCGGGCTCCGGCGTCGCGTTGAAGAGCACGAGGAACGAGTCGTCGACGACGCGCGCTCCGTCCGGCGTGCGGTCGGGGATCTCCTGGCCGTTGAGGAAGACGCCGAGCGTGCCGCCGCCCGCCTGCCAGTCGCGCACCGTCATGCGGCGCCCGTCCGGGCGGAACCACCAGACGTCGGGCAGCCCCGAGCCGTTGATCGTGCGCCCGAGCAGGAAGTGGGCGCGCCGGAAGACGGGGTGCGCCCGGCGCAGCTCGATTACCCGGCGCGTGAAGGCGAGCAGCCGCTCGCGGCGCTCGTCCACGTCCCAGGCGAGCCAGGAGAGCTCGTTGTCCTGGCACCAGGCGTTGTTGTTCCCTTGCTGGGTGCGCCCGAGCTCGTCGCCGCCGAGGAGCATGGGCACGCCCTGCGAGAGGAAGAGCGTGGTCAGGAAGTTGCGGTGCTGCCGCTCGCGGAGCGAGCGCACCTCGGGGTCGTCCGTCGGCCCCTCGGCGCCGCAGTTCCACGAGCGGTTGTCGTCCGTGCCGTCGTGGTTCGCCTCCCTGTTCGCCTCGTTGTGCTTGTCGTTGTACGAGACGAGGTCGGCGAGCGTGAAGCCGTCGTGGGCGGTGACGAAGTTGATCGAGGCGAACGGCCTGCGGCCGTCGGAGGCGTACAGGTCGCTCGAGCCCGTGAAGCGCGAGGCGAAGCCGGCGACGCCGGTCGCGCCGCGCCAGAAGTCGCGCATCGTGTCGCGGTAGATGCCGTTCCACTCGCTCCACAGAATGGGGAAGTTCCCCACCTGGTAGCCGCCCGGCCCGACGTCCCACGGCTCCGCGATCAGCTTCACCCGCGACAGCACCGGGTCCTGGTGGATGACGTCGAAGAAGGCGGACAGGCGGTCGACGTCGTAGAACTCGCGTGCAAGCGCCGCGGCGAGGTCGAAGCGGAACCCGTCCACATGGCAGTCGACGACGAAGTAGCGCAGCGAGTCCATGATCAGGCGGAGCACGCTCGGGTGCACCGGGTTCAGGCTGTTGCCCGTGCCGGTGAAGTCCATGTAGTAGCGCGGGTTGTCGGGCACGAGCCGGTAGTAGGAGGCGTTGTCGATGCCCTTGAAGGCGAGCATCGGGCCGAGGTGGTTCCCCTCGGCGGTGTGGTTGTAGACGACGTCGAGGATCACCTCGATCCCGGCGCGGTGCAGCGCCTTGACCATGCCCTTGAACTCGCGCAGCTGCTCGCCGCGGTCGCCGGTGGCCGCGTACGCCCCGTGCGGCGCCAGGTAGCCGATCGACGAGTAGCCCCAGTAGTTCGTCAGTCCGCGCTCGGCGAGGAAGCTCTCGGGCACGATCTGGTGCACGGGCAGGAGCTCGACGGCGGTGACGCCGAGCGATCGGAGGTGTGAGAGGGCTGCCTCGGAGGCGAGCCCGGCGTAGGTGCCGCGCAGGTCCTCGCGTACGCCGGGATGGCGCATCGTGAAACCCTTGACGTGCACCTCGTAGATGACGGTGTCCGGCCAGGGCGTTCCGAGCTGGGCGTCGCCCTCCCAGTCGAAGGAGGAATCGACGACGACGCACTTCGGCATCGCGTCCGCGTCGTCCTCGTCGTCGGGCTCGAGGTCGGCCTCGTCGCCGGCGTCTCTCGGCACGTACGGCAGCACGTTGGCCGCGCTCCAGTCGACGCTGCCCGTGATCGCCTTCGCGTACGGGTCGAGGAGCAGCTTGTGCGGGTTGAACCGGTGCCCCTGCTCCGGCGCGTACGGCCCGTACACACGGTAGCCGTAGCACTGTCCCGGGCCGACGCCAGGCACGTAGCCGTGCCAGTTGAAGGCGGTGCGCTCCTGCAGGTCGAGCCGGGTCTCGGCGCCTTCGTCGTCGAACAGGCACAGCTCGACGCGCCGCGCGTGCTCGGAGAAGAGCGAGAAGTTCGTTCCGTGACCGTCCCACGTCGCCCCGAGCGGGAAGGGCCTGCCAGGCCAGAGCTGCATCGGCGAATGATGTCTGCCCCGGGGGCAGGCGGGAGCCGGGGGATCGCGTGCCGGGCGCTCGACCACGGACATGTCACCTCCGAACATGTCTGTGCGGGGCTGGGCCGGCCGGCCTCAGCGCTCGAGCAGGCGGAGGATGCCCGCGACGGGGATGGACACCCAGTCGGGGCGGTTGTCGAGCTCGTAGCGGAGCTCGTAGACCGCCTTCTCGAGCTCGAAGATTGCGAGCAGGCGCGAGGTCGCCTCGCCTTCGCGGGGGAGCAGCGCGCGGTCGACGCTCGCCAGGTAGGAGTCGAGGAACTCGGCGCGTGCCGTCTCCTCCCAGCCCGCCGGAGCCACGACGCCGCGGAGGATGGAGGCCGCGGAGGCGACGTACGCGAACGAGCGCAGCATCCCGGCCACGTCGCGGAGCGGCGAGCGCTTGCGGCGCCGCTCGGCGATCGGACGGGCCGGCTCGCCCTCGAAGTCGATCACGAGCCAGTCGGCCCCGGCCCAGAGCACCTGCCCGAGGTGGTAGTCGCCGTGGATGCGGATGAGCTTGCCGATGCTGCCGAGCTGCGTCAGGTCGCGCAGCCGCTCGCGTACGTCCTCGCAGCGGCCGAGAATCGGCTCGAGCGCCTCGTTCGCCGCCGGCAGGGCGGCGAACACGTCCTCGATCTCGTCGTCGATCGTCGCCGTCAGCAGGCCGAGCGACTCCGCGCTCGGCTCCTCCGCGACGAAGGCCGGATCGTCCCCCTCCGAGCCGAGCAGGCTGTGCAGCGCGCCCGTCACCTCGCCGAGCCGCCGCAGCCTGGGGAGCAGGGCGGCGGGATCGCGCGCCAGCTCCTCGAGTACCAGCTGCCAGCCGTCGACCGCGCCGGGGACGAACGACTGGAGGATGCCGAGCGTCGTCTCCAGGGGCCGGCCGATGTAGGCGTACCAGCCGGCGAGCGGCGGGATGTTCGGGAACTCGCGCTCGGTGAGGAAGCGCAGCAGCTCGAGCTCCGGGTTCAGTCCGGGCTCGAGCCGGCGGAACACCTTGAGGATGAGCTCGTCGTCGAAGACCATCGAGGTGTTCGACTGCTCGCTCTCGACGCAGCGGCCGATCACGAGCTCGCGGCCGCGGGCGGCGAGCTGCGGCACGGCGTGGAACTCGATCGTCCCCTCCGAGGCGGTGACCGTCGTCCCGCGACGGATGATGTGCACGAGCTCGCGCGCGAGCCGCTCGTCCGCCAGCGCGTCGTACGTCGTCGTCTCCTCGTCCGCGACGATCGCCGGGCCCTCCCAGCCGTCGTCTCGCCCGCACGACCCGAGCAGCAGCTGGTAGGTGTCGTGCGTCCCCTCCGGGTAGCGGAGCTCTGCGAGCACCAGGTAGAGGAGCGGCTGGATCTCCCGCAGCAGGGCCGAGTCGACCACGGTCGCGCCCGTCAGCTCGCGCGACTTGGCTCCGAACCAGCGCTGCTCGCGGACGTGCTCGAGGAGCGTCCTCTCGTCGAGGCCGGGCACGATCACTCGCGCACCAGCCTGAACCAGTAGAAGCCGCGGGGTGCGAGCGTCAGCAGGTAGGGAAGCCTGCCGATCTTCGGGAAGCGCGCCCGGCCGAGCATCTCCTCCGGCACCAGCCCCCGGTAGTCGGACAGGTCGAGCTGGACGGCCTGGGCGGAGCGCGCGAGGTTGTGCACGCACAGGACGACGTCCTCCTCGTAGCGTCGGACGTGGGCGAAGACGCGCGGGTTGTCGCCCCGCAGCGGTTCGTACGTGCCGAGGCCGAAGACGGGATGCTCCTTGCGGAGCGCGATGAACCGCCGCAGCCAGCGCAGGAGCGAGGTCGGCGTGCGCAGCTGCGCCTCGACGTTGACCGCCTGGTAGCCGTACACGGGGTCCATCAGCGGCGGCAGGTAGAGCTGCGCGAAGTCGGCGCGCGAGAAGCCGCCGTTGCGGTCGCCCGTCCAGTGCATCGGCGTGCGGATGCCGTCCCGGTCGCCGAGGTAGACGTTGTCGCCCATGCCGATCTCGTCGCCGTAGTAGAGGACCGGGCTCCCCGGCAGCGAGAAGAGGATGGCGTGCATGAGCTCGATCTCGTCACGGCCGTTGTCGAGCAGCGGCGCGAGGCGGCGGCGGATGCCGAGGTTGAGGCGCATGCGCGGCTCCTTCGCGTACTCCGCGTACATGTAGTCCCGCTCCTCGTCGGTGACCATCTCCAGCGTCAGCTCGTCGTGGTTGCGGAGGAACAGCCCCCACTGGCACGACTCGGGAATCGGCGGCGTCCGGTCGAGGATCTCGTAGATCGGCGTCGCCTGCTCGCGCCGCACGGCCATGAACATGCGCGGCATGACCGGGAAGTGGAAGGCCATGTGGCACTCGTCACCGTCGCCGAAGTACTGGACGACGTCCTCCGGCCACTGGTTCGCCTCCGCGAGCAGGACGCGGTCCGGGTAGACGGCGTCGACCTCGGCGCGGAGCCGCTTCAGGTAGGCGTGCGTCTCCGGCAGGTTCTCGCAGCTCGTCCCCTCGCGCTCGTACAGGTACGGTACGGCGTCCAGCCGGAAGCCGTCCAGCCCGAGGTCGAACCAGAAGCGGAGCACGTTCAGCATCGCCTCCTGCACCTCCCGGTTGTCGTAGTTCAGGTCCGGCTGGTGCGAGAAGAAGCGGTGCCAGTAGTAGCGGCCGGCGAGGGGGTCCCACGTCCAGTTCGAGTGCTCGCTGTCGACGAAGATGATGCGCGCGTCGCGGTAGCCGTCGTCCGTGTCCGCCCACACGTACCAGTCGCGCTTGGCGCCGCCCCGCCTCGAGTCCTGGAACCAGGGGTGGTCGATGGACGTGTGGTTGACGACCAGGTCGGCGATGACACGGATCCCGCGCTGGTGCGCCGCCTCGACGAGCGCGCGGAAGTCCTCGACGCTGCCGTAGTCGGGATGCACGTCGTAGTAGTCGGAGATGTCGTAACCGCCGTCGCGCAGCGGCGACGGATACATGGGCAGCAGCCACAGGCAGTCGATGCCGAGCCACTGCAGGTAGTCGAGCTTGTCCATCAGCCCGCGCAGGTCGCCGATGCCGTCGTCGTTGCCGTCGAAGAAGCCGCGGACGTACACCTCGTAGAAGATGGCGCGCTTGAACCAGAGCGGATCGCTCTCGAACCACTGCCCGGCTTCGCTCATCGCGCTCGGGCACATCGTCGCACGCGAGGGAGCGCTCGCCGGTCGGGAGCGCGCGGGCCGGGACACGGGAAGCAGCTTCCCCGTCTGCGGCCGAGGTCGGACGCGGCTGCCCGCTGCGCACGCCGCACCCCCCGCCCCCGGTGTGGCCGGGCGGGGCGGTGGGCAGCGACGCCCCGGCCGTGCGGTCCGACGCCGGTCCTACGCTGAGCCGGACGTGGCAGCGTCGAGAGGAGGCTGGGAGATGGAGGACTCGTTCGGGCTCGTGATCAAGCAGCACCTCGAGCTTCGGCGGCGAAACCGCGCCCTCGAGCGGGAGATGCCGCTCGAGCGCTACCGCGACGAAGGCCTCGAGGGCCCCGCGCGCTCCCACTCGCCGGCGAGCGCCGGTCTCGAGGAGACGCAGGAGTGGGCCTTCCCCGACGAGACCGGCGCGCCGTCGGCGGCCCCGGAGCCGCTGCTCGAGGCAGGAGACGAGCTCTGGTCGGGAAGCCCTTCGTTCGACTGGGGCGACGAGTAGCGAGGCCGACGGCGGGTCTGGGCTCGGGAACACCTCGAGCAACCTGATCGACGCGCTTCAGTGCCTGTCGCGTCTGGCCACCGAGCGGACGCTCGCAGAGGTGCTGACGGGGCCGATCCGCGGCTACCCGGTCGAGGCGTTCACCTCTGCCAAGGGGCGGGCTCGAGACGCTGCCTCGTCACTGCGATGCGCGCTCGAGGCACACTTCGAGATCCCCTCCGCTCCCGGCTGACCGACGGCTTCCCGAGACATTCCGCTCTCGGGCCGGTTGCCACCCGGGAGCCATGTGCTCCGACGTGTCGCCTCAGACCCCCACGCCGGCCACGAGAACGTACTTCACGTCCAGGTACTCGTCGATCCCGACCGAGCCGCCCTCGCGGCCGTAGCCCGACTCCTTGATCCCGCCGAAGGGCACGTTGGCGGCGCTGATGATGCCCGCGTTGACGCCGACGATGCCGTACTCGAGCCTCTCCGCCACCCGCAGCAGGCGCGCGTAGTCGCGCGTGTGGAAGTAGGCGCACAGGCCGTAGACCGAGTCGTTCGCGAGGCGGATCGCCTCCTCCTCGGTCTCGAAGCGCGTCACGCCCGCCACCGGCCCGAACGTCTCCTCGCTGGAGATGAGCATGTCGCTCGTCACGCCCTCGAGCACGGTCGGCGCGTAGAAGCAGCCGCGGGCGAGCTCGCCCTCGGTCAGCCGCTCGCCTCCGGTGACGAGGCGCGCGCCACGGCGGATCGCATCCTGCACGTGCTCGTCGACCTTGTCCACGCCGCGCTCGTCGATCAGCGGCCCGATCGTCACGCCCGGCCGGTCGCCGGGCCCGACGACCATGGCCGCCACCCTGCGGGCGAGCAGCTCGACGAAGTCGTCGTAGATCCCGCTGTGCACGTAGGTGCGGTTCGCGCACACGCACGTCTGGCCCGCGTTGCGGAACTTCGAGGCGATCAGGCCGTCGACGGCCTCCTCGAGGTCGGCGTCGTCGAAGATCACGTACGGGGCGTGCCCGCCGAGCTCGAGCGAGAGCCGCTTCACCTGGCCCGCCGACAGCCGGATCAGGTCCTTGCCCACCTCGGTCGAGCCGGTGAAGGAGATCTTGCGCACGCGCCGGTCGGAGAAGAGCGTCTCGGCGACCATGCCCG
Organism: Gaiellaceae bacterium; assembly: GCA_035652235.1. Classification (GTDB taxonomy): domain Bacteria; phylum Actinomycetota; class Thermoleophilia; order Gaiellales; family Gaiellaceae; genus PALSA-612. The sequence goes on from DASREE010000041.1 coordinate 7,756, forward strand.
AGGAGCGTGAGGTGACGAGGTTGACGACGCCGGGCGGCGTGCCCGCGTCCTCGATCGCCCGCAGCACGAGCGCCGCCGTCAGCGGCGTCGCGCTCGCCGGCTTGACGACGCTCGTGCAGCCGGCGGCCATGGCCGGGCCGAGCTTTCGCGTCATCATCGCCGCCGGGAAGTTCCACGGCGTGATGGCAGCGGCGACGCCGACCGGCTGGCGCAGGACGAGCACCCGGTTGTGCGGGTTCGCCGCCGGCACCACCTGGCCGTAGACGCGCTCTGCCTCGCCGGCGAACCACTCCAGGAAGCTGGCGGCGTACTCGACCTCGCCGGCCGCCTCGGCCAGCGGCTTGCCCTGCTCGGCCGTCATCACGGCCGCGATCTCGTCCTTGCGCTCGCGGATCGTGTCCGCCGAGCGGCGGAGCGTGCGCGCCCGCTCGATTGCCGGAAGCGCCTTCCAGCCCTCGAGCGCGCGGGCGGCGGCGTCGATCGCCGCCCGCACGTCCTCCTCCGTCCCGTTCGGGACCGAGCCGACGACCTCGCCGGTGGCGGGGTTCGTGACGTCGAAGCGCTCGCCCTCTGCCGCCTCGACCCAGTTGCCGCCGATCAGCAGCCGCTCGTCCTTCCCCGTGATCACTGCCATGTCCGCACTCCTTCGTCGCTCGCCGACGGGACCGAGAAAGCCTGCCCCGAAACCTGCCCCGATCATGCCAGGACCGCCCCGGCCGGGCAGGAGGCGGAGCGACGGTCGAGGCGGAGCTACGGCCGGGCGGTGGCGAGCGCGTCGAGGGCGCGGTCGATGTCCGCGTCGTCGTGCGCGGCGGTGAGCGAGAAGCGCAGCCGCGCGCTTCCGGCGGGCACAGTCGGCGGCCGGACGGCGACGGCGAGGACGCCGCGCTCCTCGAGCGCCTGCGACAGCGCCAGCGCCGCCTCCGGCTCGCCGACGACGACGGGCACGATCTGCGTGGTCGAGCCGGCCGTGTCGGCGCCGCGCCCGGCGAGCGCGGCCCGGAAGCGCTCCGCCCGCCGGCGCAGGGCCGCCCGCTCGGCGTCCATCGTGGGCGCGAGCGCGAGCGCGGCGGCGGCGGCCGCCAGGACGGGCGGCGGCAGCGCCGTCGAGTAGATCAGCGTGCGGCAGGCGTTCTCCAGGTAGCGGATCCAGACAGCGCGGCCGGCGACGTAGGCGCCGTAGGCGCCGTAGGCCTTGCTGAACGTGCCGAGCAGGAGGTCGACCCTGTCCGCCACCCCCACCTCGTGCGCGTACCCCTCGCCGTGCGGTCCGAACACGCCGGCGCCGTGCGCGTCGTCGACGAGCAGGGCCGCGCCGTAGCGCTCCTTCAGCTCGACGAGCTCCGGCAACGGCGCCGTGTCGCCGTCCATGCTGAAGACGGTGTCGGTGACGATCAGCTTCCGCCGCGCGCGCGAGGAGCGCAGCAGGCGCTCGAGGTGGTCCGGGTCGCCGTGCCGGTAGCGGTGCAGCTCGGCGCCGGCGAGCCGGCAGCCGTCGACGATGCTCGCGTGGTTCAGCCGGTCGCTGAAGAGCGCGTCCTCGCGGCCGGCGAGCGCAGGCAGGACGCCGGCGTTGGCGAGAAAGCCGCTGCCGAGGACGAGCGCCGCCTCGGTGCCCTTGTGCTCCGCGAGCCGCGCCTCGAGCTCCTCGAGCGTGCGGCGGCCGCCGACGACGAGCCGCGAGGCGGTCGCGCCCGTCCCCTGCTCGCGCGCCGCGCGGGACGCGGCCTCGGCGAGCGCGGGGTGTCCGGCCAGGCCGAGGTAGTCGTTGGAGGAGAAGTCGACCACCGTGCGCCCCTCCGGGGTGACGAGACGCCGGCCCGATCCGGCGAAGAAACGTGTTTGCCGCAGGAGCCCCTGCTGCTCGCGCCGCTCGAGCTCGGCGCGGAGCGCTCGCTCCCAGACGGGGGAGACGCCGCTACCGGCGCTCGCCACCGGCTGCCTCCCGGCCGGCCGGCTGCGGCAGCCGGCAGCCGAGCGCCGGCTCGGGGTCGAGGCCGAGCGCCCGCAGCCGCTCGCTCGTCGGCCCGCCTTCGAGCTGCGGCACGCGCGCCACGATCGGCACGCTCGCGAACGACTCGATCAGCTCGCCGTTCGTCGCCTCGCTCTCGTCGCCTCGGCCGTTGAGGACGACGCCGGTGACGTCGAGCCCGAGCCGTCGCGCCTCCCGCACCGTCAGGAGCGTGTGGTTGATCGTGCCGAGCGAGGCCCGGGCGACGACGAGCGCCGGCAGGCCGAGCTCGGCCGCCAGGTCGGCGATCGTCCAGCCCGGCCCGACCGGGCAGAGGAGCCCGCCCACGCCCTCGACGAGGACGAGCTCGCGCCCCTGCGCGAGCGCGCGCACCCGCTCTGCCACCTCGCCCAGCCGCAGCTCGACCCCCTCCAGCCGGGCGGCGACGAGCGGGGCGAGCGGTGCCGCGAACGAGAAGGGCGCGATCTCACCCGGGCCGTCGGCGAGCTCGGCGAGGCGGGCGAGCACGGCGGCGTCGCCGTCGCCCGTCTCGACCGGCTTGACGACGCCGGCGTCGACGCCGCGCTCGCGCAACGCGAGCGCGAGCGCCGCCGTCACCACCGTCTTCCCGACGCCGGTGTCTGTGCCGGTGACGAACAGCCCCCTCATCTGCCGGTCACGTCGCGCAGGGCCTGGAGGAGGATCGCCGCCATCGCCTCCAGGTCGCTCTCCCCGGTCGCGAGCGGCGGCAGCAGCGTGACGACGTCGCCGAGCGGACGCGTGACGAGCCCGAGCTCGCGCGCACGGCGGCAGACGCGGGCGCCGGTGGCGAGCGTCCAGTCGAAGGGCTCCTTCGTCGCGCGGTCGGCGACGAGCTCGATGCCGACCATGAAGCCGAGCTGGCGCACCTCGCCCACGTGCTCCAGCTCGGCCGCCGGTGCGAGCAGCTCGGCGAGCCGGACGCTACTCGCGGCGACGCGCTCGACCAGGCGCTCGCGCTCGAACAGGTCGAGGCTCGCCAGGGCGACCGCGCAGCCGAGCTGGTTGCCGGTGTACGAGTGGCCGTGGAAGAACGTCCGCCGCTCGGCGAAGTCGCCCCAGAAGGCGTCGTAGATGTCGTCGCTCGTGAGCGTCGCCGCCACGGGCAGGTAGCCGCCGGTGAGGCCCTTGCCGACCGTCATCAGATCGGGCTCGACGCGCTCCCGCTCGCAGGCGAAGAGCGTGCCGGTGCGGCCGAAGCCGGTCGCGACCTCGTCCGCGAGCAGGAGGACGTCGTGCTCGCGGCAGAGCTGGGCCGCGGCGCGGAGGAAGCCGGGCGGCATGAGGATCATCCCTCCGGCCGCCTGCACGAGCGGCTCGACGACGAGACAGGCCGTCTCGGCGGCTTGCTGCTCGAGCAGCACCCGCAGCTCGTCGAGGCACGCGGCTGCGCACTCCTCGGCCGTGCCGGCGAACCGGTACGGGTACGGGTAGGAGACGCGGTCGGCCGCAAACAGGAGCGGCCCGAACTCGGCGTGGAAGAGGTCGATCCCGCCGACGCTGACGGCGCCGATCGTGTCGCCGTGGTAGGCGTTGCGCATAGCCACGAAGCGGCGCTTCTCCGGCCGGCCGACGCGGCGCCAGTAGCCGAAGGCCATCTTCAGGGCGATCTCCACCGCCGCCGCGCCCGAGTCGCAGAAGAACGCCTTGCCCAGGCTCGCGGGAGCCAGCTCGACGAGGCGCGCGGCGAGCTCGATCGCGGGCACGTTCGAGAGCCCGAGCAGCGTCGTGTGGGCGACCTTGCCGAGCTGCTCGGCGACGGCGGCGTTCAGCTGCGGATGGTTGTGCCCGTGGACGTTCAGCCACAGCGACGAGTTGCCGTCCAGGTACTCGCGCCCGTGGACGTCTCGCAGACGGACGCCCTCGGCGCGCTCGACGATCAGCGGCTCCTCCTCGAGGAACTCCTTCATCTGCGTGAACGGGTTCCACAGGAAGCGCCGGTTCTTCTCGAGCAGCTCGGCGTAGGTGGAGGCGACCCGCGACGCCATGGTCAGGCCGCGAGCCTACCGGTTGCGGCCCGCTGCCCGGCTACGGCAACGGGTACTCGGGGCACGTCCTCCGCCGGTGCCTGGCCAGGCTCGTGCCGGAGAAGAGCGTCGACCATTCCACCTCGGTCAGGTTGCGGCCGGCGAGGCGACAGGCCTCCTCGCGCAGCATCGCCCCGTCCGGGTGGCTCCGCCAGAGGATCGGGTCCCAGGCGACGATCGGATTGCTCCTCCCCGCCGACAACAGGTAGCGTCCCTGCGGGTCGAAGGCGAGCGCGTCGATCGCCGAGCGGTTGACGGCGAACGCGTGCCGGCCGGCGAGCTCGCCGAGGCGGCGCGCCGTCGCCACGTCCCAGAGGACGATGTTCGCGTCCGCGTCGCCGGACGCGACCACCGCTCCGTCCGGCGAGAAGGCGAGCGCGGTGATGCTGTTCGTCTGCGCGAGCAGGCCGAGCGGCTTCGGGTGGTGCAGGTCGGCGACGTTCCAGAGCGTCACCGCCTGGTCCTGACCTCCCTGCGCCAGCAGTCTGCCGTCGGCCGACAGGGCGACGGCGTACACGGCGCCGCCGCCGGTCGGACGCAGCGTCGCGACGACGACGGGATGCCGCGCGTCCCGCACGTTCCAGACGCGGGCGAAACCCGCCTCGTCGGCGACCGCGAGCAGGTGCCGGGCCGGGTTGTAGTCGACGTCGTCCACCGCCTGGGAGGTGTCGCCGGGGCGACCCTGGACGAGGGTCACCGGCGCTCCGATGTGGCTCGCCTCGGAGACGTCCCACAGGCGGACGTTGCCGTAGCCGTCTGCGGACGCGATCGCTCTGCCGCCGTCGATGAAGGCGAGGCCGTTGATCCAGGCCGAGTCCTGCGGGGCGGTCGCGCCGCCGAGCCGGCACGGCGTCCGCGGAGCCGTGCGGCAGCGCGGGCCTGTGTCCCAGAGGGCGAACGAGGAGCGCTGCGACGCCGGGTCGAGGGTCGCCGCCGCGAGCAGCGAGCCGTCGAAGGCGACCGCCTGGGAGTAGCCGGTCGCGATCGCGCCGACCGGCTCGGCCGCGCGCAGGGGCGGCGCGTCTCCGCGGGCGCTCCACAGCGTCACGCCGCTCGTGCGGCCGGCGGCCGCGACCAGCCCGCCCGGGCCGATCGCCACGTCCCTGATGTTGTCCGACCCGTCCGAGTAGCCGATCGTCCGCGCGAGCGCGCCCCGGCCGTCGAGCGGCCACAGCTCGACGAGGTCGTCCGTGAAGCTCCCCGCGGCGATCGTCGTCCCGTCGGGGCTCGCCGCCACGCCGTGGACGTCGCCGCCGAACGACCGTGGCGGACCGAACGGCCGCGGCCGCGCCGGGTCGCCCAGGTCCCAGGTGACGACGTTGTCGTCGGCGCTTCCGGTGACCAGGACCGAGCTGCCGCGGGCGAAGGCGACGGCGTAGACGCCGTCGGCAGGGCGCGCGTCTCCGGCGATCGTCGGCACCCCGTCGGCCGTGGACAGCAGCGTCGGGGATGCGCGGTTCGTCACGTTCCAGAGGAAGACGCTGCCGGTGCTGCTGCCGGCGGCGAGCAGCGAGCCGTCGGCGGAGAAGGCGACGCACCAGGCCGTGGCCGTCGCCCCGTTCTCGGACACCGACAGCGGCTTCGCGGTCAGACTCGCGGCAGCGGTCGTGGCGAGCGCCCACAGGTCGACGAGTCCGCCCGAGTCCGCCGAGGCGAGGACCGTGCCGGTCGGGTCGAAGGCGAGCCCCTCGATGGCGAGCGTGGCGAGATGCGGCGGGCCGGCCAGCTCGACCGGCCTTGCCGGGTCGCTGACGTCCCAGAGGCGGATCTGCCCGTCGTCGCCGCCGGCTGCGAGCAGGCGCCCGTTCGGGCTGAGCGCGACCGCGTTCAGGTCCGCGCCCGACCCCGGCCCCCCGCCGCCCGCCGGGAAGGACAGCTCGTCGGCCAGGCGCCAGTCGCCGCCGCCGCCCGTCCAGATGTCGAGGATGCCGCCGCCGCGGGCCGCCGCGATGAGGCGGCCGCCGCGGCCGAAGGCGACGCTCTTCACGCGCTGGAGCGACGGCGTGTGCAGGGCGGCGAGCTGCCTTCCGCTCCGCTCCCAGACCCGCACCAGCCCGTCGGCGCCGCCGGAGGCGACGAGCCGCGAGTCCGGTGAGAAGGCGACCGAGAAGACGACGCGCCTCGTGCCGACGAGGATCGTGGGCATGCCCGGGCTGCGCTGCAGCCCGCCGAGCGTTCCGCGCAGCGCCTCGAAGGTCGGAGACAGCCGGTATGCCTCCAAGCTGGCGAGCTCGGCCGCCACCGGGCCGATGGCGGGATTCGCCGACGCTTCGTCCGCCCGGTCCGCGATCGCGACCGAGTGCGCCCGCGCCGCCTCCCGGTCGGCGTCGCGCCTCTGGATGTAGATGAAGGTGCCGATCGCGGCGAGGATGGCGAGCACGGACATGGCCAGGCCGAGCCGCAGCACCCGGGCACGCCGGCGCGCCCTCTCGGCCCGCTCCTCCGCCTCGGCCGCCTCGCGTTGCGCCTGCTCGCGCTGCGCCCGTTCGTCTTCGAGCTGCTCGGCCGCCTCGCGCTCCCGCTGCTCGCGCACGTAGCGCGTGCGCCAGTCGAGGATCGGCCGCGAGAGCGCGTCGTGGAAGATCTCGTACTGCGAGGCGCCGTGGTCGGCGGAGGCGACCGGTCGGAGGATGCGCACGTCGCCGGCGGCGAGCCGCTCGACCACCTGGGCCAGCCCGTCCACGGGCACCTCGGCGAGCTGGGCCAGGTCCGGCAGCGAGAGCGCGATCTTGCTCCCCGAGGGCGTCACGAGGTAGCGGAAGACGGCGGCGGCGAGGTTTTGCTGCTCCGGGGAGAGCCCCGACATCGCCTGGTCGAGATGCGTGCTGATGATGGTGGCGGCGCCGCCGATCGAGTCGAGCGTCTCGCGGCGCAGGCGCCGCGAGCCCGCCGCCCGCTCCTCGTCCCACAGGCGCCGCATGACGAGCTGCAGGTAGGGCGTCTCGATCGCTACCTCCCCGCCCTCGCCCGGGTCGATCGCGCCCCGGCCGCCCTCGCCGATCACGATCCGCCCCCTCGTCACCTGGTCGAGCACGGCCTCGACCAGTTCCGGGTCGATCTCCACCGGCTGCTCGCCCTCGTGCAGGGCGTTGAAGAACGCGAGCGGCTTCACGATCGCCTCGCGGGCTGCGTCCCGGTCGAGGTACTCGAGGTGCAGGTAGTTGCCGTACACGTTGGCGATGCGCCCCTTGAACAGCTCGCCCAGCCCGGCGTAGGCATCCTCGCGGATGGCGAGGAGGAAGTTGGCGCGCAGGTCGGAGCGGTTGACGCAGCGGGCGAGCTCGTCGGCGAACGTGCTCCCGCGGGCCTCGCGCGACCGGTACAGGAAGTACTCCTCGAACTGGTCGAGGATGACGAGCAGCGTGCCGCCGACGGCCGCCGTCGCCGCTGCGACGGCCTGCTCGAGCCCCGCGTTCGGCAACGCCGGGGCGCCATCGGCGGCGAACGGCCGCACCGCCTCCCCGATTGCGGCGACCAGCCCCTCGACCGGCGCCTTCCCCCACGAGCTGAACACCACGGGCACGTAGCGGCCGGAGCTTCGTCCGGACAGCCGTCCCTCCGCTGCCTCGCGCACGCGCGCGGCGACGCCGGCACGCAGCAGCGAGCTCTTGCCGACGCCGCTCTCGGCGTAGAGGAGGGTCAGCCGGGAGGCGCGCAGGTTGCCGATGATCCGCTTGCGCTCCGCCTCGCGCCCGAAGAAGAGCGGTGCGTGCTCCTCCGTGTAGTGGGTGAGCCCGACGTACGGGCTGTCGGCGGCGGCGGCTGCCCGCCGGTTCCCGGGCACCGTCTGCGTCACCGCTCCGCGCGCGCCCGTCCGGCCTGTGCCAGCAGGCGCTCGAGCTCCGCGACGTAGTCGGCGAGGCGGACGTCGTACAGATCGACGCCGAACGGGTCCCAGAACTCCTTCTCGAGCGCGTCCGCGTCCGGCTGCACCGCCCACGACTTCGCCTCGAGCGGATGCGTGCCCCAGATCCGCTGCAGGAAGACGCGCAGGCTCCAGTCGCGCAACGCGTAGCCGAGGAACAGGTAGTGGCTCTCGCGCAGCTTCGCGAGCAGCTGCACCGGCACGAGCTCGTCGATCGGGCTCTGGCTCAGGTAGTCGATGTAGTCGTCCTCGGTGATCACGTAGCTCTCGCGTCCCGAGAAGCCGGCGCGGGCGCGTTCGATCCGGCCGTGGATCTTGAGGATGACCGTGCGCTCGAGCTCGAGCCACTCGTCGATCGGGAACTCGACGTACTCGTTCGGGACCGCCACCACGTGCGGCTCGCCGTCGAACGGGACGTGCACGAACTTGCCGCGGTGGGGGCCGCCCGCCACGTAGACGGCGAGGTCGTACGGCTCCTCGGCTTCCTGGAAGGCGCGCTCGAGCGAGTCGTCGTAGTTCGTCGTCGCGATCAGCTGGTAGCGGGGGTCGAGGCCTCGCTCCTGCAGCCTCGCGGGGAAGCTGGCGAGGAAGCGGTGGACGGAGGTCGGGCGGTTGTCCGCCGTCAGGATCTCGCGCAGCGCCTTGTTCAGATCGACGGCTCCCCGGGAGACGGCCACGTACTGCGACACCTGCGCCAGGTCAGGCTCCACCCCGATCGAGAAGCGCTCCGCCAGGTAGGCGGCGAGCTCCCTCGCGTCCGGCAGGCCGTCGCAGCCGTAGCGCCAGGCTTCGTCGCGGTCGCAGGCGTTCGCTCCGGAGCCGAGGAAGGGCACGACCGTGCCTTCCTCGACCATCCACTCGACCACCTCGCGGTAGTGCTGCTCGTCCGGCGCGAACGCGGCGCGGGCGGCGCCAGGCTTCGCCTCCGCCGGCGGGTCGTCCCGCTCGGCGGCCGCCCCGGCTGTGGTCGCCTCCACCGGATCCGGTCCGACCGGCTCCGGCCCGGCCGGCTCCTGCCCTGCCCGCACCCGCTCGAGCATGGCCATCAGGCTCGCGACGTCGTCCTCCCAGCGGTCGTGCCGGAGCGACGACACCGCCTGCCTGCGCGCGAGCGGCTTGAGTGGGCCGGGCAGCTTCGACTCGGCCGGCATGTGCGCGCCGTCGACGAGCACCGGCAGCACCTCGAGGCCGGAGCCGCGCCGCAGCGCGGCCGCGAGTTCGAGCTTGACGACGTCCTCCTCGTCCTCGACCGCCCGCCGGCGCGAGCGCTCGTGCAGCAGCTCCAGCCAGCGCGGGCCGATGAGGACGAGGAAGGCGCCCGCGCCCTCGCCGCGCCTGCGGATCTCCTCGAGCCACTTCGCCCCGGGGACGAGCGAGACGACGTCGAGGAAGACGTGCTCGCGGCCGAAGCGGTCGGCGAGCGTCTCGAACAGGAGCTTCGCCGGCCACTGCGTGTCCGCCCGGCGATAGCTGATGAAGATCTCGAACGGCCCCTGTGGTCCGGCCGGCGCCTTCCGCTTCCCGCTCGCTGTGCCGCTCCGCACGTTCCTGCTGCTCCCCCTGGGTGTGCCCGCAAGTGTGAACGCCGTCCGTTGCTCTGACAACCCCGCGGCCTGTCCGCCGCGCTGGACGGCCTCTACTCGCGCCGCAGGAAGTCGCGCACCCGCTGCTTGTACGGCTCGCGGTCGTAGCTCGCGACGAGCGCCCCTGCCATGCGCACCGGGTCGCCGAAGAAGAAGTACTCGTACAGCGCCTGCCTGCCGGCGAAGGCGGACAGGCAGGTGTCCCAGGCGAGCCGGAACAGACGCACCCTGTCGACAGCGAGACGAGGCCGAGCAGGTACTCCGTCTTCGCCGTCGTCCGCGTCACCACCTGGTGGGTCATGTGCGCCGCGGCGGACGTCTCCGTGGAGATGCCGTTGCACAGCTCCGGCTCTGCGAGCACGAAGCAGCGCTCGTACGGGACGAGCACGTCGAGGTACTCCCGACCGATGCGCGCGGGCATTTGCAGACCTCCCGTCTCTCGGTGCTCTGCTCGGCTGGCGAGAGCGGCGACTGTAGCGCCTCGCCCGTCGACCCGCCGGCGCGGGAGGGGCCGGGTCGGCGGGGGGTTCGGGCCGGCGAGCGCTTCCCCTGCCCCGCTGCCACGAGGGGAGTAGGATCGCCTGGCTGAGCAGACGAGGGAAGGAGGTCCCGATGGCATTCACCGCGACCAAGGACGTGATGCTGCCGGCGACGGTGACCGGGTCGTGGCCGCGGCCCCGCTGGTACACGGAGAACCTCTGGGGCCGGCCGCTCGACACGGCGATGATGAACCCGTGGTTCCGCGAGCAGTTCGCGGACGCGCACGCGATCGTCGTCTCCGACCAGGAGCGCTGCGGGCTGGACATCCTCACCACCGGCGACTACCACCTCGACGAGGACGTGGCCGGCCGGTCGTGGCACCACTACCCCCTGCAGCGCTGGAAGGGGCTGGAGCACGAGGAGCTGCAGACGCGCAACACCCGCTCGCCGCTCCTCTCCTACCCGGTCGGGACGATGCTCGACTCCATCTACAAGACGTGGCGCTGGCCACGGGTGGTGGACAAGGTCGAGCACGACCCGAAGAACCCGCTCGAGTACGCGAAGATCTGGCGGATCGCGCAGCAGGCGGCAGCGTCCGGCAAGCCGGTCAAGTTCGGCACCTGCTCGGCCCAGGTGCTCGCCTTCTTCCTCGACTCGCACACCCCGAAGTACGACCTCGACGACAAGAAGCAGCTGATCTGGGACATGGCCGAGGCGATGAACCTCGAGCTGCGCCAGCTCGCCGCCGCAGGCTGCAAGGTGATCCAGATCGAGGAGCCGACGCTGCACTTCATGGCCTGCTACTACCCGGAGATGACCGAGTTCATCGACTTCCTCGTGGACGCGTTCAACCGGGAGGTCGAGGGGCTGGACGACGTCGAGGTCTGGATCCACACCTGCTGGGGCAACCCCAACATGCAGAAGGTCTTCTCCGACGAGAGCTACCAGAACTCGATGGAGATCTACCTCGACCGCTTGAAGGGCGACGTGTGGACGATCGAGGCGACCGAGAACGACTTCAAGGAGATCCCGCTGTTCAAGCCGTTCGCGGGCAGCCTGAAGAAGAAGATCGCCGTCGGGGTGATCAGCCACCGGACGCTGCAGGGCGACTTCCCCGAGACGATCGCGGCTCGCATCCGGCGCTGCCTCGAGGTGATCCCGGCGGACAAGCTCGTGCTCTCGACGGACTGCGGCTTCGGCCGGCAGGGCTTCAACCGCCACCTCGCCTTCTACAAGGCCGCGGGCATCCCGCAGGCGCGGAACATCGTGCTCAGGGAGCTCGGGCTGGAGGAACGGTACGTGCCCTGCGCGGACGAACGGCTGGCCTGGGACTACCTGCCGGACGACGAGCCGCTCACGCATCTGGCGCCGCTGCGCTAGCAGCGTCGATGGCGACGTCTGCCTCCAGCGCAGCCGCCAGCGCCCGCGACGGGCGCGCGCCGGGCGCGAGACCCCCGGGCGGCGCCGCGGCCGCACGCCCATGACCTCGCTCGCGGGCGAGGTCGCCGTCGTCACCGGCGCCCGGCACGGCATCGGCGCGGCGATCGCCACCGCCCTGGCCGGCGCGGGCGCGCGCGTCGCCGTGACGCACCACGACCAGGCGGTCGCGGACGCGCTCGCAGCGGCGCTCGGCGACGGGCATGCGGGCGTGGCGCTCGACGTCCGCTCGACGGCGTCGGCGGACGCAGCCGCGGAGACGGTGGCGAGCCTGCTGGGCGAGCCGACGCTGCTCGTCTGCAACGCGGGCATCAACCGTATCCGGCCGGCCGAGTCGTTCACGGATGAGGACTGGCTGGCCGTGCTCGACGTCAACCTGTCCGGCGTGTACCGCTGCTGCCGGGCGTTCGGGCGCCGCATGCTCGCCGCCGGCCGCGGCTCGGTCGTCAACGTCGCGTCGATCGTCGGGCCGGAGGTGGGCATGCCCGGGCGCGCCGCCTACGGCGCGAGCAAGGCCGGCATCGTCGGCCTGACGCGCGTGCTCGGCGTCGAGTGGGCCGGCCGCGGCGTGCGCGTCAACGCCGTCATCCCCGGGCCCGTGCGCACGCCGATGGTCGCGCAGGCGATCGCCGACGGCGTCCTCGTCGAGCGCGAGATCGTCGACCGCACGCCGGCCGGCCGCCTCGCCGAGCCGGAGGACGTCGCCCGCGCCGTCGTGCTGCTCTCGAGCGCGGACGCCGCCTTCGTCACCGCGCAGACGCTCGTCGTCGACGGCGGCTACTCGATGTACGGCGCCGCCCACCCGGCGACGCGCCTGCCGGGCCACGCGCCGGACGAGGCCTGAGCGCGCTCGCCCTGCCCGGCGCTCGAGCGGCCCGCCGGCCGGAAGCCGGTCCACCGGCGCTTGCCCAGCCGCGTCGGCAGCCTCGGCGACCGACCTCCGTGCAGCTCCCTGAAGGGCGCTTTAGGGTCTCTTCCAGACACATGCGGCGACGCAGACATTCGCTGTGATCACGGGCGTCCACCACTTCGCGCTGACGGTCTCCGACGCCGACCGCTCGCTCGACTTCTACTGCCGCTTCGGCTTCTCGCTCGTCTCCGACCGGGAGGTCGAGGGCGGCTACGTCGAGGAGATCACGGGCGTCGCGGGCGCGCACGTCCGCCTCGTCCACCTGTCCGGGTTCGGGCACAACATCGAGCTGCTCGAGTACCGGCAGCCGCGCGGCGAGCAGCGCGCGCGCGCCTTCCAGGACGTGGGCAGCGCGCACATCTGCCTGCTGACAGACGACCTCGACGCCGAGGTCGAGCGGCTGCGCGCGCAGGGCGTCGGTTTCTGCTCGGACGCCCCGGTGACGACGACGAGCGGACCGAACCGCGGCGGCAAGGGCGTGTACGCGCGCGACCCGGACGGAAACGCCGTCGAGATCGTGCAGCTCGTGCGCCCCTGGGCGCGCGAAGGCTAGCGTGGACACTGGCCTCAGCCTCAGGACGGCGCTCGTCACAGGGGCGGCCGGCGGCATCGGCCGAGCCTGCGCGCGCGCGCTCGCCGCCGAGGGAGCGCACGTCGTCTGCTCGGACGTCGACGCGGACGGCGTGCGCCAGGCGGCCGGCGAGGTCGGTGGGCGCGCACTGCCCGGCGACGTGACCGACCCGGAGGACGCTCGGCGGATCGTGGACGGCTCGGGCGAGCTCGACGTCGTCGTCGCGAGCCACGGCGTCTTCCACGCCACGCCGCTGCCCGAGATCGCGCCCGACGAGTGGGACCGCGTGCTGGCGGTCAACCTGCGCGGCGCGTTCCTGGTCTGCCAGGCGGCGCTGGCGCGGATGGTGCCGCGCGGGCGCGGCTCGATCGTGCTGATCGCCTCGCTCGCCGGCCAGGTCGGCGGCCTGCAGGCGGGCGCCGGGTACGCGGCGTCGAAGGCGGGCGTGGCGGCGCTGACGAAGTCGCTGGCGCGGTACGCCGGTCCCCACGGCGTCCGCGTCAACTGCGTCAACCCCGGCCTCATCGACACGCACATGTCGGCCGGCTGGCCGGCCGAGGTGCGGGCCGCGGTGATCGAGCGGACGCCGCTCGGGCGGATCGGCACCCCGGAGGAGGTGGCGGCGGCGGCGGTCTGGCTCGCCTCGGACGCGGCGGCGTTCGTGCACGGCGCGCACCTGGACGTGAACGGGGGCTTGCACATGGATTGATCGCCGGCGAGGGCGGTCGCGTCCACTGACAACGAGACAGGAGGGAACGGCAATGGCAAGGAGCGCGAAGATCTGCCGCGGCAGCTGGTGCATGGGGTTCGGCTTCTCCCAGCCGGCGACGCTCGAGCAGGTCGTCAAGGTGCTGTCCGCGTTCGGCTACGACGGAATCGAGCTCGCGGGCTTCTTCGATCACGCGACCCTCGAGCGCTATCCGGACGCGGCGAGCCGGAGGAAGCTCGTCGACTGGATCCACTCGTACGACCTGGAGATCGTCGGCTACGCGCCCGGCCCCTACGGCGACTTCGGCAAGTACCCGTGGGCGACGGGCGGCGACGACGCCGTCGCCGGCTACCGGAGGCTGTTCGACGACAGCCTCCGCTTCTGCGTCGACTGCGGCATCCCCGCGATGCGGGTCGATCCCGGCGACTTCGGGCCGCTCGCCCGCGACGCCGACTACGACCGCGCCTGGGATCGGGTCGTGACGACGTTCAGGGAGCACGCCGAGCGCGGCCGCGAGGTCGGCGTGAAGATGCTCTGGGAGTACGAGACCGGGCAGATCTTCGTGAAGCCCTCCGAGGCGGTGAAGCTGCTCGAGGACGTGGGCGACCCCAACCTGCAGCTCATGTACGACGTCGGTCACGTGCACGCGGGCTGCGTCCTCGGCCACAACCAGGTGCAGCCGGTCGAGCGTCTCGAGGGCGGGGCCGTCGAGTTCGCGCGGCTGTTCAAGGGCAAGATCGGCCACGTTCACGTCTGCGACACCGACTCGAACACGTGGCAGAACGCGTTCGGGACGCATCTCGGCATCGGCAAGGGCGTGATCGACTTCGGCGAGCTGATGCCGGCGCTGGCCGACGCCTACGACGGCGAATGGTGGTCGGTCGACGCGATCCCGATGACGAGCGAGGCCTGGGCGGATACCTGGAGCGACCGTTTCGCGCTGGACGAGCTGCTCGACCGGCACGTGCGCACGTGAGGAGGAGACGATGAAAGCAGCAGTCTTCTACGAGCCGAACGACCTGCGGGTCGAGGACGTCCCCGAGCCGGAGATCGCCGACGACGAGGTGCTCGTCGAGGTGGCGGCCTGCGGCTTCTGCGGTTCGGACGTCGAGTACTACTACGGGAAGAGCCCCGTCGGCACCGCCGACGGCAAGGGTCCGCTGATCCTCGGCCACGAGTTCTCGGGTCGGGTCGCGCAGGTCGGCAAGCTGGCGGGTTCCTGCGGGCTCGCCGAAGGCGACCGGGTCGCCGTCAACCCCATCCAAAGCTGCAACGCGTGCATGGCCTGCCGGGCCGGCAAGCCGCACTTCTGCGCCAACCTGGCCGTCCTCGGGGTGACGACGAACGGCGGCTTCGCGAAGTACGCGAAGACGAAGGCGGCGCACGCCTACAAGCTCCCCGACTCGCTCACGGACGAGCAGGGGGCGTTCGTCGAGATGCTGTCCGCGGCCGTCAACGCGGTCCGCAAGGCCGACGTCCAGCCCGGCGACTTCGTCGTCGTCTACGGCCCCGGCCCCGTGGGGCTGTCGATGGTGCAGCTGCTGAAGAACGAGGGGGCCAGGGTGGCGGTCGTCGGCACGCGCGACTACCGGCTCGACCTGGCCCGCGAGCTGGGCGCCGACTTCGCCTTCAAGACGGCCGACGGCCCGGTCGTCGACCAGGTGACGGCGGCGAACGACGGCGCGCTCGCCGACAAGGCGATCGTCGCCACCGGCTCGATGGACGCGAACCAGGAGGCGCTGGCCGTGACCGGCCCGGGCTCGACGGTCGTGTACATGGGCGTCACGGCGCCCGATGCATCGGTGGCGCTGCCGATGCTGACCAGCCTCATCCAGGACAAGACGATCAGGTTCTCGCTGTGGTACCCGTACCAGTGGCCGACGACGCTCCGCCTGCTCTCCGACGCGAAGGTGGACACGGACAGGATCATCACTCACAGGGCAGACCTGGCGGGGATCGGCCCCGCCATCGAGCGGGTCGTGAACCGCGACGACGCCGTGATCAAGACGCTGATCGTCCCGTGAGCGGCCGGCGCCTGGCCGGAAAGGTCGCGCTCGTCACCGGTGCCGCGCGCGAGCGCGGCATCGGTCGGGGCATCGCCCTCAGCCTGGCCGAGGAGGGTTGCGACGTGGTCGTCAACGACGTCGCAGCCGAGGACGAGGGCGAGGAGCTCGCCGAGCGTATCCGCGGTCTCGGCCGGCGCGCCGCGTTCCACCGGGCGGACGTCTCCGACCGCCCGCAGGTCGACGAGATGGTCGAGGCGGTCGTGCGCGACTTCGGCCGCCTCGACGTCGTCTGCTCGAACGCGGGCGTCGCCGACTGGCAGGCGCTCACCGAGCTGACGCGGAGCAGCTTCCGCAGCCAGGTGGGCGTCAACCTGACCGGCGCCTTCAACGTCTGCCAGGCCGGTGCGCGGGCGCTGGTCGAGCAGGGCGCGGGCGGACGCATCGTCGTCACCTCGTCCGTGCACGTGCAGATGGCCTTCCCGGCCATGTCGGTGTACGGCGCGACGAAGCAGGCCCTGCGCGCCCTGGTCGAGCACATGGCGATCGAGCTCGCCCCCTACGGGATCACGGCCAACCACATCGGCCCGGGCTGGGTGCGTTCGCACATCAACGACCGCTCCCCAGCCCTGCAGACGGACGAGGACATCGAGGCGACCCTGCGCGCGATCCCGCTCGGGCGCGCCTGCGAGCCGGAGGATCTCGGCCGTGCCGTCTGCTACCTCGCCTCCGACGACGCGGCCTACGTGACGGGCGCGTTCCTGCGCATCGACGGCGGGTTCGTCGTGGGGAAGTACTCGTGATGGAGAGCGTGCGCATCGGGCCGCTGCGCTTCCCGGAGACACCCTTCCTCGACATCGAGCAGGGGGAGTGGGAGGCGCTCGTCGAGGCGCTCGAGCAGGCGACGTTCGGCCTCAAGGCGTTCGCCCGGCGCTGCCGGGGGCCGGGCAGCGCCGTCCTCGTCTCGTCGGCCGCCGCCGCGCGTGCGATCCACGGGTGCACGCTCGAGGCAGTCGCCGGGGCGTTCCTGACCACCGTCTCGCTCGTGGCCGCCGTCGAGCTCAAGCCGCGGGGGATCGCCGTCAACACGATCGTGCCGGCGCGCCCGCCGGACGAGAAGACGGTCGCCGCCGTCGCCGGCTTCCTGACCTCGGGCGCCGCCGCGGGCGTCACCGGCGCCGTGATCGCCGCCGACGGCGGGTTCTCGGTGACGAAGGAGCCAGGTGCCAAGCCGCCGCTCGCCGAGCCGGGGTAGGATCGGCGGAGGCTTGGACGAGCAGACGACGACCACGCTCCGCTAGCCATGGCCCGCCCGCGCTTCTCGGTCTCCGAGTTCTCGACGCTGAACCGCTCGTACGACGAGGATCTGGCCGCGTTCGCGGCCGGCGGCGCCGAGGGGATCGGGCTGGCCGAGGTGAAGCTGCCGGCGGGCGACGACGCCGAGTCGCTGCGCAAGCTGCGCGAGAGCGGCCTCAAGGCCACCATCTGCATCCCGGCGACGCTGGCGATCCTGCCCGTCGGGCTGAGCCCCGAGCCGGCCGAGCCGGAGGCGCGGGTCGAGGCGCTCGCCGCCTCGATCAGGCGGCTGGCGCCGTTCGAGCCGGAGGCCGTGCTCGTCCTGACCGGCGTCCCGGGCGAGCGGGACGAGGCCGAGGCGCGGCGGATCGTGGTCGAGAGCCTGCGCGAGCTGGGCCGGGCCGGACGGGAAGCCGGCGTGCCCGTCGCGCTCGAGCCGATCCACCGCTCGGCCGCGGACGAGTTCACGCTGGTGAGCGACCTGCCGGCGACGGAGGCGCTGCTCGCCGAGGCGGGCGACGACGCGATCGGCATCCTCTTCGACACCTGGCACCTGTGGGACACGCCCGACGTCCTCGAGCACACCCGCCGTCTCGCCGCGAGGTTCCCGGCCGTGCACGTGAACGACTGGCGCGCCGAGACGCGCGGCTGGGACGACCGCGCCCTGCCGGGAGAGGGGGTGATCGACCTGCCGGCGCTCCTCGGCGCGCTCGAGGCCGGGGGCTTCGACGGTTGGTACGACCTGGAGATCCTCTCCGGCGAGGCCTATCCCGACTCGCTGCTCCGGCTGGCGCCCGAGGAGCTCGTCCGCCGCGGCCGCGAGGGCTTCCTGCGCGCCTGGGAAGCCCGCGCGCGGTAGCTTCGGTCCTTCTCCCGGCCCGCGGCGGGCGTCGCTCCGGGTCAGGCCGGCCGGACGGTGAAGACGCCGCGCTCGCCGGCCGCGGACAGCACGATGTCGCCGGCGCCGTCGAACAGGTGCACCCGGGCCGGGTCGAGCTCGATCCGGACGGCGGCATCCGGGCGGAGGGAGAGGGTCGGCGGGGCGAGCGCCTTGATCACGCGCTCGCCGAGGGCGAGGTCGACGACGGTCTCGCCGCCGAGCGGCTCGGTCGCGTACACGGTCGCGGGGATGCCCGTCTCGGCGATGCGCACGTCCTCGGGCCGCACGCCGACGAAGCAGGGCGCGCCGTCTGCGAGCGGCCGGGCCGGTGCCGCGCCCGCCGCGGCCTCCACCGCGAACGACGCGTGCCGCGCTCGCAGCCGCCCGTTCGACGCCTCGACGGTCGCCGGCAGGAAGTTCATGGGAGGGCTGCCGATGACGGTGGCCACGAAGCGGTTGGCCGGGCGATGGTAGACGGCCTCCGGGGTGTCCACCTGCTGCACCACGCCCTCGCGCAGGACGGCCACGCGGTCGGGCATGCTCATCGCCTCCACCTGGTCGTGCGTGACGTACACGAGCGTGCGTCCGAGGTCGCGCTGGAGCCGCTTCAGCTCCGCCCGCATCTCCAGCCGGAGCAGGGCGTCGAGCGCCGACAGGGGCTCGTCGAGCAGGAGCGCCCGCGGCTCGCGCACGAGCGCGCGTCCGAGCGCGACGCGCTGGCGCTCGCCGCCGGACAGCTTCGCCGGCTTGCGTCCGAGCAGCGGCTCGATGTGCAGCGTCCGCGCCGTCTCCTCCACGCGCCGCCGGATCTCCGCCTTCGGCGCCTTCGCCTGGCGGAGCGGGAAGGCGAGGTTACCGAACACGGTCTTGTCCGGGTAGAGGGCGAGGTTCTGGAACATGATGGCGATGTTCCGATCGCCGGGGAACACGTCGGTGATCCGTTCGCCGCCGAGGTACACGTCGCCCGCGTCCGGCGTCTCCAGGCCGACGATCGTGCGCAGGAGGGTCGTCTTGCCGGCGCCCGGCGGCCCGAGCACGGCGAAGAACTCGCCGTCGTGGATCTCGACCGACACGTCGTCCAGCGCGGTCACGGCGCCGAACCGCTTGGTCACGCGCTCGAGGCGGATCGAGGCCATCGCTAGTTCACCGCCGTACCGGTCGCCTCGTCGAAGAACAGGATGCGTGAAGGATCGAAGGCCAGCCCGACGAGCTCGCCGATCCGCGGCCGGGCACCCGGCGTGCCGACGGTGCGCACGTCGTGACCCTCCCAGCTCATGTGCACGACGTCCTTCGCGCCGAGCGGCTCGACGAGGTTCACCTTCGCGCCGATCGTCGCCTCCGGGGAGTCCGGCGGGACGATGCGCGTGTACTCGGGGCGGATCGCCAGCGAGAGCGTGCCCGGGTCGCGCCCCGCCGGGGCTCGCACCGGCAGACGCTCGGCCGGCAGGATGTTGATCCGCGTCGAGCCGACGAAGCCGGCGACGAACGTGTTCGCGGGCCGGTCGTAGATGTCGAGCGGCGAGCCGAACTGCTGCAGCACGCCGAGGTTCATGACCGCGATCCGGTCGGCCATCGCCATCGCCTCGACCTGGTCGTGCGTGACGTAGACCATCGTCTGGCCGATCTCGTGCTGGATCCGCTTCAGCTCGGCGCGCATATACGCGCGGAAGGCGGCATCCAGGTTCGAGAAGGGCTCGTCGAGCAGGAAGATGGCCGGCTCGACGATCATCGAGCGTCCGAGCGCCACCTTCTGCATGTCGTTCACCGACAGCCGCCCGGCCTTACGGTCGAGCATGCCCGAGACGCCGACGACCTCCGCCACCCGGGCGACCCGCTCGTCGATCTGCGAGCGCTCGGGCCGCGGCCTGCGCACGCGCAGGCCGAAGGAGAGGTTCTCGCGCACCGTCATGTGCGTGAAGATGGCGTAGTTCTGGAAGACGAAACCGACGTTGCGGTCGCCGACCGGGACGCGACTCATCGGCCGCTCGTCGAACCAGATCTCCCCGGCGGTGGGACGCTCGAGGCCGGCGATCATGTTCATCGTCGTCG
The DNA here is from genome assembly GCA_035652235.1 of Gaiellaceae bacterium. Classification (GTDB taxonomy): domain Bacteria; phylum Actinomycetota; class Thermoleophilia; order Gaiellales; family Gaiellaceae; genus PALSA-612. The sequence goes on from DASREE010000041.1 coordinate 27,556, forward strand.
TCTTGCCGCACCCGGACGGCCCGAGCAGCGCGATGAACTCGCCGTCCGGCATGGTCAGATCGACCTCGCTCACGGCGACGACCCCGCCGGGGAACTCCTTCGTCAGCTTCTCCAGCCGGATGGCGGCCATCGCTACCGCTTGATGGCGCCGAAGGTGAGCCCGCGCACGAGGTAGCGCTGGATGAGCAGCCCGAACACGGCCGGCGGGACGATCAGCACGAGGCCGAGCGCCGCCTGCGGCCCGTACTCCTGACCCGCCCCGGCCGACTGCAGGCTGTTCAGGAAGACGGGCGCCGTCACGACCTTGTGATCCGTCAGCACGAGCGCGATCAGGAAGTCCGACCAGTTGAGGATGAACACGAACAGCGCGGTCGCGGCCAGGCCGCCTCGCACCTGCGGCAGGATCGCCTTGAAGAAGGCGCCCCACTGCGTGCAGCCGTCGACGATCGCCGCCTCCGCGATCTCGCGCGGCACCTCCTGGAAGAAGCTCCGCATCAGCCAGACGACGAACGGGAAGGTGACCGCCCCGTAGACGAGGATGAGCGCCCAGTAGGTGTCCACGCCGAACGTCCCGCCCGTGTGCCTGCCCAGCCAGGCGAACATGATGAGCAGCGGGATGATGACGACGATCGGCGGGAACATCCGCAGCTGCAGGATCTGGAAGGGGAGCATCTTCCCTCCCGCGCGGAAGCGGGCGATGCCGTAGGCGGCGAGGACGCCGATCACGAGCGCGACGAGCGTGCCGCCGGTGGCGGTGACGAGCGAGTGGATGATCGGGCTCTTCGCGTTGACCGGCGCGGCGGAGAAGAACTGCGTGTTCGGCGTCGAGATGCCGAGCGCCTGCGTGAAGTTGTCGAGCGTCCAGCGCCCTGGCGTCCAGAAGATCTTGCCGCCGACCGGCGACCATTCGTCCTGCGGCTTGAAGGACATGGTCACGAGCCAGTAGAGGGGGAAGAGGAAGAACGCTCCGATGAGCAGGATCGCGAGCACGCGGCCCGCCGGCTTGAGCACGGTCGCACGGTCCGGGGTCATACGCGCGCCTCCGCCTCCACGGCCCGCTCGACGTCGACGACGACCTCGGCGCCCTCGCCGCCGACGAGCTCCTCGATCGTCTCCTCCTGGGCCGCCTCGATCGGCCGGATAGCCGGGATGGCGATCAGGCTGACGATGACGAGCACGAGGATGGCGACGGCGCTGCCGTACCCCCAGCGGGTCGCGTTGGCGATCGTCTCGCGGTACAGGTAGACGGAGATGGTGGTCGTCGCGTCGCCGGGGCCGCCCGACGTGAGCAGCCAGGCCGAGTCGAAGATCTTGAAGATCTCGATCGAGCGGATGATGACCGCGATCAGGATGATCGGCCACAGCATGGGCAGGATCAGGTAGCGGAACTGGTGCCACGGCCGTGCGCCGAGGATGCGGGCGGCGTTCATCTGGTCCTCGGGCAGCGCGACGAGGCCGGAGAGCAGGATCAGGAACATGAGCGGCGTCCACTGCCAGATGTCGGCGAGGATGACCGAGAAGAGGGCGATGTTCGGGTCCGAGAGCCACGGCACCTGGATGTGTCCGGTCAGGTGGAGCCAGTCGTGGAAGAGGACGGTGAGGGCGCCGTTCACCGGGCCCTGCGTCTGGAAGAGCATGTAGAAGATGAAGCCGGTCACGGCCGGGACGACCATCATCGGCAGCAGGAAGACGACGGTCAGCAGGCTCCTGCCGCGGAAGCTCTTCACGAACAGCAGCGCCAGCGCGAAGCCGAGCGCGAGCTCGACCGAGACGCCGAGCACGGTGACGACGGCGGTGCGGAACATCGCCATCCAGAAGCCGCCGCCGGTCCAGAACGCGCCCCACGAGCGGAGCGCCTCCCAGTAGTTCGAGAACCACGTCCAGTCCTTGTACGCGTCGAACCACTCGTAGCCGGAGGTCGGCTGGTAGCCGGTGAAGGCGAGGTAGACGGCGACGCCCGCCGGAAAGGCGACGATGAGCAGCATCAGCAGCTGCCCGGGCGTGACGAGCAGCTGTGCGATCGTCTTCTCGGAGCGACCGCCGAACCCCGCCGGCCACTTCAGCGGCCGGCGGGGCCTCGGCTCGGTCTCGATGGCCGGTACAGCCAAGCCGGAGGTCTAGCCGTACTTGTACCCGGTCGGCCAGGCGGCCAGCCCGGCCTGGATCGCCCTCGCCTGCTTGGCGCGGCCGTAGCGGTTCGTCGTCTTCTCCCATGCGGCGGCGGTGTTCGCCATCGCCTGGGCCGGCGTGATCTGCTTCGTCAGCGCCTTCTGCAGGTTCGTGTCGAGCGACGCCGTGTAGTCGTTGGCGCCGCGCATGCCCGCGATCGGAGGCGCGGTGTTCGGCACGATGATCTTCAGCTCGTCGCAGCCGAACGGCTTGTAGCTCGCGCGGACGAGCGGGTCGTTGAACTGCGCGTTGCCGTGCGGGTCGAAGTAGCCCGCCGGGTTCCCCGCCATCCACGTGAAGATGTGGCCGGAGCCGGCCCACTGGAGGACGAGGTAGGCCGCCTCGTGCAGCTTCGAGTTCGAGAACGCGTTGACCGCGAACTGCGCGTTGAAGTAGATCACCGACCGGCGCACGAGCTTGCCGCCGACCATGCGACCGGGGGCGAGCGCGGTGCGCAGGTACTTCCCGAAGCCCTTGTCGAGCGACGGGTTGCCGGGGATGAACTTCGTGCAGTTCGAGAACATGCTCGCCATCGCCAGCTGGCCGGCGCCCATCGCCGCGTACTGTTCGGGCCAGCTCTTCGAGAGCGCGTCCGGGTACGTCCAGGCGAGCGAGCGGACGTGTTCCTGCGTCGCCCGGATACCGGCGGCGCTGTTGATCAGCGGCTTCGCGTTCGTGTCGAAGTAGTGCTGGTTCGGCGCCGCCGCCGTCACGTAGCGCATCATCCAGTTGACGTAGCCCCAGTACGGGTTCTTCAGGTCGCCCGAGCCGTACAGCTGCTTGTCGGGCCGGGTGAAGAACTCGGCGACGTCGTCGTGCTCCTTCCACGTCTTCGGGAAGTCGGTCAGGTCGTAGCCGTACTTCGCCTTGAAGTCCTTCTGGTTCTGCGAGTTGTCGAACAGGTCGATCCGGTACACCCACACCTGGTAGTCGCCGTCGAAGGAGACGGAGTAGACGCTGCCGTTGTACTTGTTCATCAGCGCGACGGTCGTCGCGCCGCCCGCGTAGCCCCACTTCGGGTCGGCCCAGTCGGGCTTGTACTTGGCGACGAACTCGTCGAGGTTGCGCAGCATCTTGCCCTCGGCGTAGTCGCCGTTGTCGGTGATCTGGGTCTGCAGGATGTGCACGCTGCCGTCACGCGTCGACAGCGTCTGCAGGTTCTTCTGCTCGTTGTTGTCCGGCGTGTCCTGGATGAACTTGATCTTCACGCCGGCTTCCTTCTCGAGCAGCGCCGAGACGGCGGGCGCGCCCTTCGGGAAGGGGACGTTCAGCTGGCCGACCGCGCCGTTCCAGATGCGCCAGCTGAGAGTGAGCGGCTTCTTGCCGTTGTTCGTCAGCCGCCTCAGCCCGGCGATCGCCCGGCCTGCGGCGGTGTTCGGCCCGTACTGGTAGCGCTGCGCGCCGGGGAAGCCGGTCGGGCCGCCGACCATGCCCTTCGCCAGGCGGTTCTTCGCGAGCGCACGGTTGTACGACGCCGGCGTCCAGGCCTTCGCCTTGCCCGCCATGCCGCCGATGAGCAGGCCCGCGCCGGTGGCGCCGGCGGTCTTCAGGAGCGTGCTCCGGCTGAGCACCTTCTCGCCGGCCGCCGCCTCCTCCGGACTCGACTGCTCGGGCTCGAGATCCTGCTTGTCCATGCCCTCCTCCTTGCAGGCGGTGCGTGTCCTGCTTCGCTTCCGATTCCGGGCCTTGCGGGGTGGTTCAGAACGCGCCCGGTTGACGCTCTGCACCGTTCCGAACACTGGGCGCAGCGAGCCTATACCAGCTTTTCGGAGCTTGTCCAGGGGAGCCGGCAGGTCCCGTCGGGCGACGTTGACGCGCGGCCCGGCGGACACTACTGTCCCGACGCAAGCCGTTCGGAACAGTCCAAGACGCTGTGCCCCATCCCCTGAGGTCGGAGACGCCGTGCCCCATCCCCTGAGCCCGCACAGCACGCTGCCGCAGGCGATCGCCGAAGAGCTGCGCCGCCGCATCCGCAGCGGCGAGCTGCGGCCGGGCGAGCGCCTGCCGGGCCACCGCGAGCTCGCCGCCGTCTTCTCCGTCAGCCTCGGCTCCGTGCGCGAGGCGATCAGCATGCTCGTGAGCGCGGGGCTGATCGAGACGCGCGCCGCGCGCGGCACCTTCGTGGCCGACCCGCCGCGGCCGGACGGGCTCCCGCGGGCAGAGCAGCGCGAGATCCACGAGCTGCTCAAGGCGCGCGAGTTCGTCGAGTCGCAGATCGCGGCGATGGCGGCCGAGCGCGCCGGGCCGGACGACGTCGTCCGTCTGCGCGCGTGCGTCGAGCGCCTGCGGCAGGCGGCGGACGACCCGGGCGGGTTCCCGGAGGCCGACCTGGAGTTCCATCTCGCGCTCGGGGAGGCGGCCGGAAACCGCTTCCTGCTCGCGTGGCTGCAGGACGTGCGCGCGCTCCTGCGCCGGGACATGGAGCTTGCCGCGGAGGCGGCGATCCGGCGGTTCGGCAGCCTCGACTTCAGCGTGGAGGCGCACGCGGCGCTCGTCGACGCGGTCGAGGCCGGCCGTGTCGCCGACGCGCAGGCGGTCGTCCTCGGCACGATGGCGAAGACGCACGAGTTCGTGCTCGGGCTCTACGCGCTCGCGCCGCCGTCGCGCTCCGCCGCCCGGGAGGCGGCGCCGCCGTCGGCGATGGCCGACAGGATCGCCTCCGGGTCGTAGACGCAGCCGCCCCACAGGCCGCCGCTCGCCGACTGCAGCCGCGCCCACAGCGCCGTGTCGGCCGGCAGCCGCGGGTCGGGGGCGACGTCGGGGCGCACCTGGCGCCGCTCCAGCTCAGCGGCGGCGCGCTCGCTCGACCACTCCTCCTCGCCGTGTCCGACCAGGTCGAGCGACGCCTCCAGGCGGACGGTGTCGACGACGATGCGGATCCGGTCGCCGTCGCGGAGGCGGCCGATCGGGCCGCCCTCGAGGGCCTCCGGGCTGACGTGGCCGATGCACGGGCCCGTCGACACCCCGGAGAAGCGCGCGTCGGTGACGAGCGCGATCTCCCGGCCGGTGGGCAGGAACTTGAGCGCCGACGTCAGCTGGTAGGTCTCCTCCATGCCCGACCCGAGCGGCCCCCGCCCGGCGAGCACGACCACGTCGCCGGGGACGAGCGGCTCCCCGGCCGTCCCCTTGATCGCGGCGATCACGTCGGGCTCGGTCGTGAACACGCGCGCCCGGCCGGTCATGCGGAAGACGCCGTCCCCGTCGAGCAGCCGCGGGTCGAGGGCCGTGCTCTTGATCACGCTCCCGAGCGGCGCCAGGTTCCCGCGCGGGAAGCAGACGGTCGAGGTCATGCCCTTCGCGCGCGCCCGCGCCGGCGGGCTGATCACGTCGTCGGGGTCGACGCCGTCTGCCTCGCGCAACCGCTCGCGGAGAGCGCGGCGGCGCTCGCTCTGTTCCCACTCGTCGAGGACCTCGTCCCACGTCCGACCGGCGATCGTCCGCGCCGAGCGGGCGAGGAGCCCGAGCCGGCGGAGGTGCAGCATCACCTCGGGTACGCCGCCGGCGAGGAAGACGCGCACGGTCGGGTGGTTGTGCGGCCCGTTCGGGAGCGCGTCCACGAGCCTCGGGACGGCGCGGTTGACGCGCTGCCAGTCGTCGACGGTGGGGCGGGGGAGGCCGGCCGCGTGCGCGATCGCCGGCAGGTGGATGAGCAGGTTCGTCGACCCGCCGAAGGCGGCGTGCGCGAGCATGGCGTTCTCGACCGCCTCGGGGGTCAGCACCTCGTCGAGCGTCCGTCCTTCCTGCCAGCGCGCGTGGACGGCGGCGGCGGTGCGGCGGGCGACGTCGAGCCAGATCGGCTGGCCCGAAGGCGCGAGCGCCGCGTGCGGCACCGTCAGCCCGAGGGCCTCGGCCACGACCTGCGCCGTCGCCGCCGTGCCGAGGAACTGGCAGCCGCCGCCGGGCGTGGCGCAGGCGGCGCAGCCGAGCGCGGCGGCGTCCTCGAGCGTGACCAGCCCGTGCGCGAAGCGCGCGCCGAGCGTCTGCACGGTGCCGGCGTCCTCGCCGGCCCGGGGCGGCAGCGTCACGCCGCCCGGGACGATGCCGCCGGCCAGCGAGCGGAAGGAGGCGACCGCCATCAGCATCGCCGGCAGGCCCTTGTCGCAGGTGGCGACGCCGAGCACGCCGCGGCGGTTCGGCAGGCTGCGCACGAGCCGGCGCAGGACGACGGCGGCGTCGTTGCGGTAGGCGAGCGAGTCGAACATCGCCGGCGTGCCCTGGCTGCGCCCGTCGCACGGGTCGGTGACGTGCGCGGCGAACGGCAGCGCGCCGAGCCGGGCAAGCTCCGCCGCCGCCTCCCGGACGAGCAGGCCGACCTCCCAGTGGCCGGTGTGGTAGCCGAGCGCCACCGGCGTGCCGTCGTCCGCCCTGACGCCGCCCTGCGTGGAGAGCACGAGGAACTCGTCGCCGCGTGTCCGCGCCGGCTCCCAGCCCATGCCGGCGTTCTGCGACAGCGCGAACACGTCGCCGGAGGGGGCCTCGCGCAGGAGCTCCTCCGTCAGCGGCAGGCGCCCGGCCGGACCGTCGGCGGTCGTCTGGACGCCGAGCAGGTCGTCCTCAGGCACGGTCGCGCGCCGGCAAGCGACTCAGTGGTAGCGGCCGAGCTCGCGCGCCGTCTCGCACATGACCTCGATCAGCCCCGGCTTGGCGTGGAAGATCTGCCCGGTCGAGCGCAGGATGTAGCCGCCGCCCTCCATCGCCGCGTCGAGGCAGCGGCGCACCTCCTCGCGCACGGCGTCGGCGTCCGCCTCGTGCAGCAGGTGCTCGTTGAACCCGCCGAACAGGCACACGCGGTCGCCGATCCGCCGCTTCGCGTCGGCGAGGTCGACGTCGCCGGAGGAGCGGTTCGAGGTCAGGGTCTCGATCGCGTCCGGGCCGGTGTCGGCCATGTCTTCGAGGATGAGCGTCGCCCGCCCGCAGTTGTGGAAGCTGACGAGGTAGCCCGCCTCGTGCGCCGCCTGCACGCACTCGGTCTCGTACGGCTGCATGAACTCGCGGAAGTGCTCGGGCGCGACGCCGACGCCGACCCAGGTCTCGTTCATCGAGATCGAGTGGATCCCCGTCTCGCCCAGCCGGCGGTAGAAGCCCTTGAGCCAGTCGGTGCAGAAGCGCATCAGGTCGTGCACGAACTGCGGGCGGTCGTAGACGTCCATGGACAGGTCGACCAGGCCGCGGATCTCCGCCGCCATGTCCCAGGGGCCGACCACGTGGTGCAGCCACCAGGCCTCGTCGCCGACCTTGTCGACCATGCTCTTCAGGACCGACATGTCGTACAGGTCGGCGGAGGGGAAGTGGCGCAGGGCGGGCAGCTTCTTCTCCGGCTCGTCACCTTTGAGCAGGAAGTCGTGGCAGGAGGTGCCGAAGCCGTCCTCCGTGCGGTACGAGTAGTCGAGGTCGCCGTCGGGGGTGCGGATCTTGTGCGAATGCTCTCGCCAGCCGTCGCCCCTTCCCGTCACCTCGAACGTCTCCACCCAGGTGTCGGTCTCGAACGGGCGCGGAAAGAGCATGCGCGGCCAGATCTCGTGCTCGCCGATGTGCTGGCTGTACGTCGTGATCATCGGGTCGAGCCCGAGGTCCTGCTGCATCTTCACGATCGAGCCCATCGGGTCGTCGATCCAGTCCTCGAACAGGTCGAGGAACGTCTTGCCCGGCGGTCGCAGCTTCTTGATC
>DASREE010000042.1:0-130664 GCA_035652235.1 Gaiellaceae bacterium
ATCCGGGGAAGGCTCCCACGCCAAACTAGACCACGGGCTCACAAGCACCATAGGAAACGCGGCGTCCGGCAGACGACACCGCGATCATCACCCATTTTCACCCGGCGCGGGTGGGCGCGCCGGCGAGGGGAACTAGCGAGAGTCGGGCTCTCCCTCCGGACGCGAGGCTCTCCCTGCGGACGCGAGGGTCCCTGTCCCGACTCTTGCCGCTGCCTCGTTCCCGCTCGGCGGCGGCGCTACAGGCGCGGCGGCCGGGCAGGGCCCGACCGAGCCTTGCCCGGGCGGTCTTCTCCCTCGGCGCCAGTATGCTGGCCCGCGGCCCCCATCGACTAGCGGCCGAGGTCGCCACCCTTTCAAGGTGGTAGCACGGGTTCGAATCCCGTTGGGGGCACTCTCCCGACAAGCTGATCAGTTTCACTCCCCCGACAAGCTGATCAGTTCTGTACATGGCCGGATCATCCCGTTCGCCTCAAGGCGCGCAGACGGTGGCGCGCGCAGACGACGGCGGATGTTCGCAAGAGTGGTCGGCAGCTGCGGGCGCGCGCCGATGGGTCGCCGCGCTGGGGGAGCGCCAGCCGCGCTCGCCGAACGCGGTGCGGGCGGCCGGCGGCTAGCGTGCTGGGCGACAGGGGCGGTTAGCTCAGCTGGGAGAGCACCTGCCTTACACGCAGGAGGCCGGCGGTTCGACCCCGCCACCGCCCATCGCGAGCGCTCTCCTCGGGCTGCGCCGGGCGGGCGTAGGGTCGCATGGTGGGTGTGCGAGAGAAGCGATCTCTTCGAGCGCGGAACCTGGAGCGGCTCGTCGTCCGACTCTAGGCCCGCCGGCGGCGACCCCGCCGGGGTGGTCCCCCGGCCCGTGACGCGCCGAGGTCGTCCCGGGAGACGGTTCCCTCGTCGGCGAGGAGCCGGCGGACGACGAGCTCGAGCTGGCGGCGGCCGGTGTCGAGCGAGTCGACATCGATGCGCTCGGCAAGCGTGTGCATATTCGAGCCGTGCGCCATGCCGAGCGCGAGCGCGGGGATGCCCTGCGCCAGGGCCGCGTTCGCGTCCGTCGAGGCGGCGTCCAGCCTGTCGGGCAGCCCGAGCTCCGCCCGGGCGGCGCGGACGGCCTGAAGGAGCGCCGACGTGCGCGGGAGCCGGCCGGCGGGGCGTCTGCCGACGGAGTCGAGCGTGAGCGACAGCGGCCGCGGGACGGACAGCTGCTGCAGCCGCGCCAGGAATCGATCGAGCGGGAACTCGTCGAGGGCGCGCGCCTCGATCGAGAGGGAAGCCTCGTCGGCGATCGCGTTGATGCTCCGGCCGCCGGCGATGCCGCCGATGTTGACGAAGGATTCCGGCGCGTCGCGGGCGAGGAGGTCGTGCGCCACCTCGGTGAGGGCGTGGATCGCGTTCGGCCGGCCGCGGTCGACCCAGGAGTGGCCTCCCGGCCCGCTGATCGTGATCCGGGCGCGGATGCTGCCGACGGCATCGACGAAGACGCGATCGAGGCCGTGCCCCTCGAGCGCGATGAATGCCTCGGGCTGCAGCGTCTCGCACGCCGCCACGGCTCCGCGGAGGTTGCCGAGGCCCTCCTCGGCGACGGTGAAGGCGAGCCCTCCCGCGGCGAGCGGCTCCTCGGCGAGCAGCCGTTCCAGCACCGAGATGGCGACCGCGATCGCCGCCGCGTTGTCGCCTACGCCCGGCCCCCGAAGCTCGTCGCCTTCCCGCTGGATGTCGAGAGGGGTGTCCGCCGGGAAGACAGTGTCCACGTGCGCGCTGAGCAGGAGCCGCGGCCGGTCTTCCCCCCACGTCCACAGAAGGTTGCCCGCGCGGTCGCGCGTCCGCCGTCCCGGAGCGGCAGCCAGCCTCTGCTCGAGCCATTCGAGCCTGCGCTGCTCGAAGAAGGTCGGCGCTGGGATCCGGGCGAGGGCGACGAGGTCGTCGACGATTCCCGCGGCGACCGTGGTCACGCGCCGATCACGCGCCTCACTGTCGCCTCGATCGCGGTCGCATCGGGGACGAGCACCTGCTGGAGGGAGGGGGCCGCCGGCACGCGCGTGTCGGGCAGGCCGACGCGCTCGACGGGGGCGTCGAGGTCCCAGAAGCACTCACGCGCGGCTCGCGCGGCGAGCTCGGCGCCGAAGCCGCCGGTGATGTTCGCCTCGTGGGCGATGACGAGCCGCGACGTTCGCGCCACCGACGCGGCCACCGCGTCGAAGTCGAGCGGGGCCAGCCAGCGGAGGTCGATCACGTCGACCTCGATCCCCTCCTCGGCGAGGACGTCGGCTGCTGTCACCGCCTCGATCGCCGTCCGGCCCCAGGAGACGAGGGTGGCGCTGCGCCCGGTACGCACCAGCCGCGATCCCCCGATCGGCTCGACCTCGGCGTCGAGGGAGAGCGGAGCCTTGCTCGGATAGAGGGCGCGGCTCTCGAGGACGACGACGGGGTCGTCGCAGGCGATCGCGCTGCGCAGGAGCTGGTACGCGTCGGCGGGCGTGGACGGGAGGCACACGCGGACTCCGGGGATGTGGCAGAAGAGCGCTTCCAGCGACTGCGAGTGCTGGGCGCAGGCTCCCGGCGTGGCCGCCTGCTGCGAGCGGATCGTGAGCGGAGCGCCGAAGCGCCCGCGCGAGACGTAGCGGACGTTCGCCGCCTGGTTCACGACCTGGTCGAGGGCGACGAGAAAGAAGTCGGCGAACATGATCTCGACGATCGGCCGCATGCCGCGCATGGCGGCCCCGACGGCGGCGCCGATGATCGCCGACTCGGAGATGGGCGTGTCGAAGACGCGCTCGCCGAACTGCTTGCGCAACCCTTTTGTCGCACCGTAGGGCCCTCCCGGAAGGCCCATGTCCTCGCCGAAGACGAGCGCCTCGGGATACTCCTCGAGGGCCCAGCGCAGCGCCTCGGTAACCGCCTGGATGTAGGTCAGCTCGCGCTGCCGCGCCACGGTGCGGGCTTCAGGCATAGAGGTGCTCGTGCACGGAGCCCGGGTCGGGGAAGGGCACGCGCTCCGCCTCCCGGACGGCGAGGTCGATGCGGCGTCCGACCGCCCGGTCGATCTCCGCGCAGACGCGATCGCCGAGCCTGCGCCGGAGCCGTGCGAGCGGCTCGCGCTCGCGAGCCGCTTCCACCTCCCCGCGCGGTCGGTAGTGCTGGGGGTCGAGATCGTAATGGCCGACGAGGCGCTCGGTCATCGCCTCGATCAGCGAGGGACCGGCGCCGGCGCGAGCCCGGTCGACGGCCTCGCGAACCGCCGCCTCGACCTCTTCCGCCTCGTTTCCGTCCACCCGCCGTCCCGGCATGCCGTAGGCGGGAGCACGCTCGACCAGCGTCTCGGTCGCGATCATGGCCGCGATCGGCGTCAGCTCCGAGTAGACGTTGTTCTCGACGACGACGATCAGCGGGAGGCGCAGGGCGGCAGCGAAGTTCAGCGCCTCGTGCACCGCTCCCTGGTTCATCGCGCCGTCGCCGATGGAGACGAGGCTGACCGAGCCGTCTCCCGAGAAGGAGGCGGCGAGCGCGGCGCCGGCGGCGATGGGCGCGCCGGCGCCGACGATCGAGTTCTCGCCCAGGAACCCATGCTCGGCCGAGGAGAAGTAGGCGGAGCCGCCGCGGCCGCCGCACAGCGGCGAGTCCCGACCCATCAGCTCGGCGAAGAGGTCGACGATCGGGATGCCCCGTGCGATCGCCCATCCGTGGCCGCGATAGGTGGCCGTGAGGGCATCCCGCGGCTCGAGCGCCGCGCACGCTCCGACGGGGATCGCCTCCTGACCGCAGCACAGGTGCATCGAGCCCTGGATCAACCCCTGCGCCTTCAGCTCCAGGCATCGCTCCTCGAAGCGGCGGATGGTCGCGATGGCGAGATAGGTGTCCTCTGGGCGGATCACGTGAGATGGTGGTCTCGAAAAACGTTTTTCCTGCCGATTCTTGCCGGCGGGCGCCTGCACGTCAAGCACCGACCGAGCGTGCTTGACAGGTCGGCTGAGGGGAGACTACCGTCTCGAAAAACGATTTTCTGCCGTGCCTGTCACCGTCAACGCAGCGCTCGCCTCGAGCGACATCACACCTCCTGTCGGAACGCCGATGTCGGGCTATCCGGACCTCCGGCGCGACCTCCCGTGGGCGCCCGATGCGATCAAGGGATACGTCGGTCGGCGGCAGCAACCGAGCGAGGGAATCCACGACCCGCTGCTCGCCACGGCTCTGGCGCTCGAGGCAGGCGGGACGCGTGCCGTGATCGTCGGCCTCGACACGCTCGTCGTCAGCGCCGCCTTCACGGACGAGGTGCGGGAGGCGCTCGCAGACGACGGGGTGGCGCCGGAGAACGTGCTGGTCGCAGCCTCGCACACGCACTCGGGGCCTGACCTGTTCGCCTGGTGGGAGGGAGAGCCCGCGTCGGCGCCCGCGGCGGCGACCGTCGAGCGCACGGTCAGCGCGGCGCGGAAGGCGCTCGCGCGTCTGGAGAAGGCCGAGCTGGCGGTCGGGCTTGGATCGCTTGACCATGTCAGCGTGAACCGCCGGGACGAGGTCGGGGGAGCGATCGACCCCACGGTCGGCGTCGTGCGCGCGACGTCCGCTCGCGACGGGTCCGTTCTCGGCTTGGTCGTCGCGTTCGCCTGCCATCCGGTCACGCTCGACTACTCGAACTTCCTCTTCTCGGCGGACTACGTGTGGGCGCTGCGCGAGACGCTCGCGCGCGCGTACCCGGGGGCGCAGTGCCTGTTCCTGAACGGCGCCGCCGGCAACATCAACCCTGCGCGCTTCCCCTACGAGCAGCGGGCGAACATCTACGTGCCCCAGACGCTGGACAACTACCCCGTGTACTGGGGAGGGTTCGGCGACGCCGGGCGGCTGGGGCGGACGCTCGCCGGCGCGGCGATGCAGGCGGCCGAGCGGGCCCTCCCCGTCGAGGTCGCCGCGCCGACAGGACGCCTCGTCCCGGTCTCGCTGCCGCTCAAGCGCGGCGCGGAGCTCGAGCAGTATCTCGACTTCATGCACTTCCGCTCCGAGGCGTACCGTCGGTCGCTGACCGGTCGAGCCGAGCTCGAATCCTCGGTGCAGTCGCTCGCGATCGGGTCCCTGCGACTTCTCGCCCTGCCCGGCGAGGTGTTCGTCGAGATCGGGCTCGAGCTGAAGGCGACGGCAGGGGTCGAGCCGCTCGTCCTGGTCGGCTACGCGAACGACGACGTTCGCTACGTCATGACCGACGACGCCTACGTCGCGGGTCAGTATGAGACGGTCGGCACGCCGCTCGCCGCCGGAAGCGCCTCGGCGCTCGCCACCGCAGCGCGCTGCGCACTGGACGCGCTCTGACCACAGATCATGGAGGGGAGGGCGTTGGATACGACGAGACACAGCGACAAGGTCGTCTTCATCACCGGGGGCGGAAGCGGTATCGGACGGGCGACGGCGCTGCGCTTCGCACGCGAGGGCGCCTCTCGCCTCTACCTCGTCGACCACTTCCCCGAGCGCCTGGAGCGCGTGGTGGCCGAGGTCGCCGCGCTCGGCGCGAGCGCCACCGGGATCGAAGCCGAGCTCGCCGAGTGGTCGGAGTGCGAGCGCGCCGTGCGCTGCGCCTACGACGACGCCGGCCGGCTGGACGTGGTCATCTCCAACGCCGCAGCGTGGACGGAGGAGCCGTTCCTGGAGATGAAGCAGGAGTCGTGGCAGCGCGTGATCGCCGTCGACTTGACGGCGTCCTTCGTCATCGGTCAGGCTGCTGCCCGCGCCATGGTCGAGCAGGGAAGGGGCGGCGTCATCCTGTACACGGCGTCCGTCTCGTCGCTCGGCGCATCGCCGCTGTTCGCCCACTACTGCGCGGCCAAGGCGGGCACGGTCTGCCTGATGAAGACGATGGCGATCGAGCTCGTCGGGCACGGCATCCGGGTGAACTCGATCAGCCCCGGGCCGAGCGACACGCAGCAGTCGGTCGACCTGGTCGGCGAGGAGACGATGGAGAAGTTCCGGCAGTCGTTCCCGGTCGTGCCGATGGGCCGTCTCGGCAGCCCGGACGACATGGCGGCGGCGTTCTCGTATCTGGCGTCGGACGACGCGGCCTACATCACCGGCGTCAACCTGGTGGTCGACGGCGGGCTGACCGCACACGCCTATTCGGTACCGGAGGTGGCCGAGTGAAGCTGACAGAGGACGTCTACCTCGTCGCCGGCGGCGACTACGGCTTCAACCTCACGCATCGGCTCGATTGCCACACGTATCTCGTCGACGGCGGGGAGGAGCTGGCGCTGGTGGACGCCGGCTTCGGGCCGGGCACGGACGAGATCCTGGCGATCATCCGCGCCGACGGCTTCGATCCGGCTCGCATCGGCAAGATCGTCATCACGCACTACCACGCCGACCACGCCGGCGGCGCCGCTGCAATGAAGCGGGCGACCGGCGCGGCCCTGTACGCGGGGGCGGAGGCGGCGCCGACGATCCGCGTCGCGGACGCGGATCGGATCGGCCTCAACTGGGCGAAGTCGTTCGGCTTCTATCCGGCCGACTACGAGTGGGAGCCCGCCGAGGTCGACGAGGAGTACTCGGACGGGGCGTCGATCCAGGTCGGCGAGCTCGTGCTGGAGGCGGTGGCGACCCCGGGTCACTGCGACGGACACTACTGCCTGCGTCTAGAGGGTCGCGATCGCTCCTACATGTTCACCTCCGACTGCGTGTTCTGGGGCGGGGCGATCATCCTGCAGAACGTTCCGGACGCGAACGTCCAGCTCTACGCCCAGTCCTGCAACCGGCTGGCGGAGCTGGAGTGGGAGGCGATGCTCCCCGGGCACCACCTCATCTCGCTCCGCAACGGACGCCGCCACGCCGAGGCGGCCGCTCGGGAGTTCAACCGCATCGGCCTTCCGCGCGACCTGCTCCGGTAGTACCTTCGAAGCCAAAGGAGACGACACGATGCCCGACACGCCCGCGACCTCTGTTCCGCCCGTCCACGAGCTCGTCCCGACGGCGGACCTCGAGGCATGGCCGCTGGCAGCCGACCAGGTTGTCGAAGGCGACCCGCTCGCGCGCGGGCGGCTGCTGTGGAAGTCGGCCGACTCGAAGCTCGCTGCGGGCATCTGGGAGTGTTCGCCCGGCGTGTTCGACTGGGTGCACGCCGACGAGACGGCCTGCGTCGTCTCGGGGCGCGCGCTCGTCACGGTCGGCAGTCAAGTGCCGCTCGAGCTCGGGCCCGGCTCGGTCGTGTTCTTCCCCAAGGGGACGAAGAGCCGCTGGCATGTCCAGGAGACGATCCGCAAGGCGTTTCACCTCCACTCGGACGCCGGGCTTGCCCTGTAGGACGTGACCGGGACGGTCGAGCAGCGGCCTCGCGCCCGCGGGAGCCCGGTCCGCCTGGCCGACGTCGCCGAGGCTGCGGGCGTCGGCACGTCGATCGTCTCGCGCGTCCTCAACGGCGACCCGACCGTCTCCGTCCGCCCCGAGACGCGCGAACGGATCGTCCGTGCAGCGCGGGAGCTGAACTACCGGCCGAACGCCTTCGCGCGCGGCCTGAAGCTCGCCCGGACGATGACGATCGGGATGGTGATCCCGAACCTCGCCCATCCCGTCAACGCCGAGATCATCCGCGGTGCGGAACGCGCGGCGGCGGAGGCGGGCTACGTGATCCTGCTCGCCGACGCCGACGAGTTCCTCCAGAGCGGCGAGGCCTACCAGCGGCTGCTGCTCGAGCAGCGAGTCGACGGTCTGCTGATCGCGAGCGCGTCGATCGAGGAGCCGTTCCTGGCGGAGCTCGCGAGCCAGGGGTTGCCGTTCGTCCTCGTCAACCGCCGCGTGCGCGGGGTCGGTCCGTGCGTGAGCATCGACGACGCGGGCGGAACCGAGCTCGCCGTCGCGCACCTCGTCTCGCTCGGACACCGTCGCATCGCGCACATCGCGGGCCCGCAGGACGCGGACACGGCTCGCCGGCGGCTGGCCGGGTTCCGCGCCGGGATGCGCGCGGCCGGACTGCGGATCCCGCGCACGTACGTCAGCGAGGCACCCTTCGACGAGGAGAGCGGCAAGCAGGCGATGACGAAGCTCCTCGACCTCGACCCGCCGCCGACGGCGGTCGTCGTCTGGAGCCTCGCCGCCGCCGTCGGCGCGCTCGCCGGGGCGAGCGAGCGCGGCGTCCGCGTCCCCGACGAGCTCTCGCTCGTCTCCTTCCACGACGCTCCGATCGCCGGCTACCTGACGCCCCCGCTGGCGACGATCCGGATGCCGCTGCGCGAGATGGCCGAGCGCAGCGTGCAGGTGCTGCTGGAGCTGATCGGCGGCGCGCGGCACGCGCACAACGTCGTCGTCCCGACCGCTCCCGTCCTCGTCGAGCGCGAGTCGACGGCCCCGCCGTCCGGGGACTCGCCGGGCAGGCGCCGCCGGTAGGCCCACCGGGGGCGGCGGGCGCAGCGGGGACGGAAGCGCTCCGCGGATCCGCAGCCGGCTCTTGACAGAGGCCCCAGCCGGTGCGAACATCGCCAGGAAAAACGTTTTTCCTACCTCGGGAAGGGAGGAGCCGGTGCAACGTGAGGTGGACGCGGTCAGGGAGATCGTCGAGCAGTACCACGACCGCAAGATCGATCGCCGCGAGTTCTTCAAGCGGGCGGGCGCGCTCGGCCTGTCCATGAGCGCCGCCTCCGCGCTCGTCGCCTCGCCGGCGTACGGACGGGCGCGCGGCGCGCGGCTCGCCGGCGTGACTCGCGGAGGAACGTTCATCGAGGGATACGACCGCGACTTCACGAAGATGGACACGGTGCAGAGCGGCTGGGCCGACCCCGGCTACAACGCCATCTACGAGTACGTCGTCATCCGCGATCCCAAGGGCCGCATCGTGCCCGCGATGGCGGAGTCGTGGAAGGTCTCTGCCGACGGTCTCACCTGGACGTTCAAGATCCGCAGGGGGCTGAAGTTCCACTCGGGCGCGCCCTGCACCGCCAAGGAGGTCGTCGACAACTTCAACATCTTCAAGAACCCGAAGGTGGGCCAGAACGCGATCTTCTGGCCGCCGATGACGATCAGCCAGGGGCCGAACAACACGGTCGTGATCAAGCTCAAGAAACCGGATGCGGCGCTTCCGGAGACGATCGCGACCGAGTACTCGATGATCGAGAATCTCGCGACGCGCGCGAAGCTGGGGCAGAAGTACGGAGCCGTGGGCGAGGACGGCACCGGCCCGTTCACCCTGGCCGAGTTCACGCCGGGCGCCCGCGTCCGGGTGCGGCGCTGGGATGGCTATCCAGGCTCCATCATCCCCTTCCTGCAGAACCACGGCAAGGCGTACGTCGACGAGGTGCGCTGGGTACCGATTCTCGAGCCGGCGAACCGCGCCAACGAGATCGAGAGCGGCACGGTGCACGCGGTCAAGAACCCGGCCGGACAGGATGTGAGCCGGCTGAAGGGAAACAGCGACCTGGTCGTGCTCGAGTGGCCGGCGCTCGCCAACTCGTTCATGAGCCCGAACTGGCAGCGTTCGGACCTCGGCTTCAACGACATCCGCGTCCGCCAGGCGATCTCGCACGCGATCGACCGGGAGGGCATCGCCAAGGCCGTCTTCTTCGGGAACGCCGTTCCCACCTACGGACCGATCGCGCCGAACTACAAGTACTACAACCCGGCGGTCGAGAAGTTCAATCACTTCGACCCCAACCTGTCGAAGAAGCTGCTCGACCAGGCCGGGTGGGTGAAGGGGCCGGGCGGGATCCGCGTGAAGAGGGGCAAGAAGCTCTCCTTCACTCACCTGGACTGGGCGGCCCAGCCGCAGGGCAAGCTGATCATGGAGGCGATCGTCCCGATGCTGCGCGACGTCGGCATCGAGATGAAGGTGAAGTCGCTGGAGAGCGCCGCCTTCTTTCCCGCCTATCCGAAGTCGGACTCGTTCGGCTACGAGTGGCTGTGGTCGTCTCCGGTCGACGTGCTCGTCATCTTCAACGTCATCCCGACCCCGGCCTACAACGGACGGCTCCCCGACCTGACGGCTGCCTTCAAGCAGTGGCAGACCGCCAAGAACGAGGCCCAGCTCAAAGCTGCGGCGTACAAGGCGCAGTTCATCTGGGCCCAGAAGCTGCCCAAGATTCCGATTGTCACGCGCAACGACATCTGGGTGTACAACAAGAAGGTGCACGGCTGGAGGCCGACCCAGACGATGCTCTACCCGCTGTACAACGACGTCTGGGTTGAGCGCTAGCGGCTTGCGCCCGACTCGTGCTTCGGCGGTGGTCCGGTACGCGCCGGGCCACCGCCACGCCGATAGCGAGTGGCGCCCATGAAGCGGTTCGTGCTCCGCCGGCTGTGCTCGGCGATCCTGCTGCTGTTCGTCTCCACGATCGTGATCTTCTACGGGTTGCGAGCGGCGCCCGGCGACGTCACCTCGCAGCTCGTCAACCCGGCCAACTCCTACTCCACCTACCTGATCCCGAACCTGAAGCACCATCTCGGGCTCGACCGGCCCCTCGTCAACCAGTACCTGATCTTCATGCGCAACTTGTTCGAGGGGGATCCTGGGATCTCGTTGATCAACGGCTCCCCGATCACGACGATCATCGGACGCGCGGGAGTCCAAACGCTCAAGCTGGGGGCTGCTGCGTTCGTCCTCACCTACCTCGTCGCCATCCCGCTCGGGCTCCTCGCCGCCTGGCGACGGAACTCCGTCCTCGACCAGGGCACGATGCTCGTCGCCGTGCTGGGGATGGGCGTACCGAACTTCTTCCTGGCGATCCTGCTCATCCACTTCTTCTCGATCGACCTCAGGTGGCTGCCGGCGGCGGGGTCGGGCGGAATCTCGTACCTCGTTCTTCCCGCGCTGGTGCTCGCGGCCCAGGCGATCGCCGTCAACCTGCGGATGGTGCGCTCGTCGGTGCTGGAGCAGCTGAGCCGCGACTACGTGCGCACGCTACGGGCCAAGGGCATCTCCGAACGTCGTATCGTCGCCGTGCACGCGCTGCGGAACGCGCTGCCTCCGATCCTGGCGCTGGCCGGCATCACCATGCGCGACCTGCTCGCGTACACGATGATCGTCGAGGTCATCTTCCGCTGGCCGGGGCTCGGCTACCAGCTCGTCGAGAGCATCCTGCAGCGTGATTACACGCTCTCGCAGGTACTGGCGATCCTGCTCGCGGTCTGCGTCATCTTCTTCAACTTCCTCGCCGATCTCGGCCAGCGGTACGCGGACCCCCGCGTGCGCGAGGAGGCCTACGGATGAGTGCGCGACCTGTTTGGGCTTCCCCGGGGTCGCCCGGGCCGGCTGCGGCTTCTTCTACGCACCCGGCACGCGAGGCCGCTCGATGAGCGCGGTCGCGGAGGCCGTCGAGCCGCTCGAGCTGGTCGCAGCGCCGAGCCGCTTCCGCGACTCGGTCGCGCTGCTCAGGACGAACAAGCTCGCGCTGCTCGGCGCCGTCGTCACGCTCGTCTTCTTCGGCATCGGCGCCGTCGGCGCGGTGATCGTGCTCGTCCCCAGCCTGCAGCACCTGTACCTCGACCAAGACCTCGTCGACACGCTGAAGCCTCCGTTCACCTCGGGGCACCTCCTCGGCACCGACAACTTCGGACGGGACATGGCCTGGCGGATCACCGCCGGGACCGGCATCTCGCTTCTCGTCGGCGTCGCCGTCACCCTCGTCTCGGTACTGGTCGGGATGACGCTGGGCGCGGTCGCCGGCTACTTCCGGGGCGGCACGGACACGGTCATCAGCGCCCTCATCGACTTCACCTGGGGCTTCCCGCTGCTGCTCGTCGCGGTCATCGCCGTGGGCATCCTGCAGCCGGGGCTGACGCCGGTGATCGTGGCCGTCGCGCTCGTCAACTGGGCCGGCTTCGCCCGCATCATCCGTGCGGAGGCGATCTCCCTGCGGGAGCGGGAGTTCGTCGAGGCGGCACGTGCGCTCGGTGTCTCCCACCTGCGGATCCTCGTGCGGCACATCGTCCCGAACACCGTCGCCAGCACGCTCGTCATGAGCTCGTACTACGTCGCCTACGCGGTGATCGCCGAGGCGGGCCTGTCGTTCATCGGCATGGGCGCCCAGCCGCCGACCCCGAGCCTCGGCCAGATGATCGCCTCCGGCCGGGATTACCTCTACGTCGATAGCTGGATGGCGATCATCCCGGGCATCGCGATCGCCCTGGTCGTGCTCGGCCTGAACACGCTCGGCGACGGGCTCCGCGACATCTTCGACATCCGGGCGAGGCGGTGGTGAGCGTTCGCCAGCAGGTCGCGTCCCAGGGCGCGGCGGCGTCGTCCGACGACGCGGTCCTCGACGTGCAGGCGATGACGACCGAGGTGCGGGTGCGCCGCGGGGTGTTCAAGGCGGTCGACGGCGTCTCGTTCGCGGTCGGGCGCGGCGAGATCCTCGGCATCGTCGGCGAGAGCGGCTGCGGCAAGACGATGACCGCGCTGACCCTCATGCGTCTGCTGCCCCCATCGGCCCGGGTGCAGGGGGGGCACGCGTGGCTCGACGGCGTCGACCTCCTCTCCCTGAGCCCGGCAGCGATGCGGCGCGTCCGCGGCAAGGAGATCTCGATGGTGTTCCAGGAGCCGATGACGAGCCTCGATCCGGCGTTCACGGTCGGCGACCAGATCGTCGAGACGATCCGCGCGCACGAGGACGTCGGCAAGGAGGAGGCCCTCGAGCGAGCGGTGCGGATCCTCGAGGACGTCGGCATCCCGAACTCGGGCAAGCGTCTGCGCGACTATCCGCACCAGTTCTCGGGCGGGATGCGCCAGCGGGTGATGCTGGCGATCGCTCTCGTCCTGCGCCCGAAGCTCGTCGTCGCCGACGAGCCGACCACGGCGCTCGACGTCACCATCCAGGCGCAGATCCTCGAGCTGATCGCCGCTCTGCGCAGCGAGTTCGGGATGAGCGTGATCCTCATCACCCACAATCTCGGCGTCGTCCACGAGGTCGCCGACCGGGTGGCGATCATGTACGCCGGCGAGATCGTCGAGACCGGGCCGGTGCGCGAGATCTTCGCCGACCCCAGGCATCCCTACACCCAGGGGCTCCTGCGCAGCATTCCCGGTCTCGCCACGCGCGGCCGCCACCTGCCCGTCATCCCCGGGCGCGTGCCGGAGCTGTCCGAGCTGCCGCCGGCGTGCCGTTTCGCTCCCCGGTGCGCAAACCGGATCGAGCGCTGCGAACAAGTCCATCCCCGCCTCGAGGCCCACACCGATGCCCGTGAGCTCCGCTGCTACAACCCGACACCGCTCGCCCGCCGCTGACGGCAAGCCGCTGCTCGCGGTCAGCGGCCTGACGAAGCGCTTCCCGGTCGAGCGGGACGTCGTCGGGCGCCCGACGAGCTGGCTGTCCGCCGTGGACGAGGTCGACTTCGAGATCTACCCGGGAGAGACGCTCGCGCTCGTGGGCGAGTCGGGATCGGGGAAGAGCACGCTCGCGCGGCTCCTGCTCCGCCTCATCCCGGCGACGAGCGGAACCGTCCTCTTCGACGGGCTCGACGTGCACCGAGCGTCGCGGCAGCAGCTGCGCGCGTTCCGGCGTCGCGCCCAGATCGTCTTCCAGGATCCTTTCGGCTCGCTCGATCCCCGCATGCGGGTGTCCTCGATCGTGGCCGAGGGGATGGGCCACCTCTCGCTCTCCCGCCGGGAGCGGCGCAAGCGCGTGCTGGAGCTGCTCGAGCTCGTGCAGCTGCCGCCGCAGGCGATCGACCGCTTCCCGCACGAGTTCTCGGGCGGTCAGCGGCAGCGTGTCAGCATCGCGCGCGCGCTCGCGGTCAACCCGACGTTCCTCGTCGCCGACGAGCCCGTGAGCGCGCTCGACGTCTCCGTGCAGAGCCACATCCTCAACCTCCTCCACGACCTGCGCGCGCGGCTCCGGCTCACCTACCTGTTCGTCAGTCACGACATGTCGGTCGTCCACCACATCGCGGATCGGGTCGCCGTCATGTACCTGGGGAAGATCGTCGAGATCGCGCCCGCCGAGGAGCTGTTCCAGAACCCGAGACACCCGTACACGCAGGCGCTCCTCTCGTCCGTTCCCGCGCTGATGCGGCACGGGATCGAGCGGCGCCTCGTGCTGCAAGGTGACATCCCGAGCCCGATCGATCCGCCGCAGGCGTGTCGCTTCGCGAGCCGCTGCTTCCGTCCGATCGAGCGCTGCCGCTCGCAGGTGCCGCCGCTGGAGGCGATCGACCGAGGCGGCGAGCGCGAGCACCTGGTCGCCTGCTTCAACCCGGCGCCCCTGTCCCAGCTCCAGGACCATGCGCACGCTCCCCGTTGAGCTGACCTCCTGCGACGGGGTCGTCCTGCGCGGCGAGCGCTGGGGAGACGGCGACGACTGGCTCGTGCTCCTGCACGACCTGGGGCACGACCTCGACTCCTGGCGCGCGGTGGAGGATCTGGCCGCATTCCGCGAGGGCTGGTCCGTGCTCGCGCTCGATCTCCGTGGTCACGGCGGCTCGGACGACCCCTGGCATGCGAGACGCGCCGTAGGCGACGTCGAGGCTGCGATGCGGTACGCGCGGGCGCAGGGCGCGCGGAGCGTGTGCCTGGGCGGAGCGGGAGCGGGGGCGACCCTGGCGCTCGCCGCGTGCGCCGCGCGCGATGCTCCCGACGCGCTCGTGCTCGTCTCGCCCGCCCTGCTCGACGGGTTCGACCTCTCGGAGCTGCGCGGTCCCGGGGTGTCGAAGCTGTTTCTCGTCGGGTCGCACGACCGGGCCGCCGCCGAGGCGACCGCGGAGCTGCGCAGGGTCTCGATCGGCCAGCCGCTCGTCGTCAACTTCCCGACCGCTCAGCGTGGCGCGGAGCTGCTCGAGGGCGACTGGGCGACACAGGCGCTCGAGCACCTCGTCGCCTTTGTCGACGAGCAGCGGGCGCTCGCCCGCGCCCCTCTGGCGCTCGCGCGGACGCCGCCGCCCGCCTCGATGTTCCCGCCGGCCGAGCCCGCCGAATGGGTCTAGACATCACCGACGCCGCGCTGGAGGCGTTCCTCCACGGCGACCCCGAGCCCGTGGTGCTCGTCAACCTCGTCCGGATCCGGGCTGGTGGGGACGAGGCCTACCGCCGCTACGGCGAGGCGGTCGCCCCGCTGCTCGCGAGAGTCGGCGCCGAGGTCCTCTTCTCGGGCCGCGCGGCGGGCGCTCTGATCGGCGACGAGCGCTGGGACGTCGCGACCGTCGTCCGCTACCCGAGCCGCCTCGCGCTCGCCCAGCTCGTCCACGACCCCGACTTCGCGGCGGCCGCGCCGCTGCGCCATGCCGCCCTCGAGGCCGGCCTGCTGTACGCGTTCACGTGATCCTGCGCGAGGCGTTCGACTACGAGTTCTCGCGGCTCGACCCGCACGGGGCGCACATCGACCCTCCGAGCGTCGCCGTGTACGAGACCCTGCTCGTCAAGGGGCCGGATCGGCAAGCCCACCCGCTGCTCGGCGACGTCGCCGGAATCGACGCCGACGGCCTGAGGTGGCGCGTCCGCCTGCGGCCCGGCCTGCGCTTCCACTCGGGCGCCGTGTGCGACACCGCCGCCGTCAAACGCTCGCTGGATGCCCTACGAGGCGAGGCCCAGCCCGGGCGCGATCTCTGGTACTGGGACCCGGTCGAGACGGTGAGCGCGGAGGATCCGCTGACCTTGACCTTCCGTCTGCGACATCCCTACAGCCGGCTGCCGGCGCTTCTCTGGGGGACGCACACCGCCGTCTACAACGAGGCGCTGCGACGGGAGCGCGACGACTTCGGGCGCACCCTTGCCGACGGGACGGGGCCGTACCGCCTGTGCTCCTGGTCGCCGGAGCGCGTCACGGCCGAGCGGTGGGATGCCTATCCGGGAGCACCCGCTCGCTTCCTGCGCGGCGAGCGCCCACGGCCCGAGCGGATCGAGTGGATCTCGATCGTCGACGAGGCCGAGCGGCTGGCGGCGCTCGACCGCGGCGAGGTCGACTGCCTGCACGGGCCGCCGCTCGACCAGGTCGCCGCCCTGTGCGACGACCCCCGCTTCGTCGTCGTCGAGCATCCCCAGGCCTCGAGCATGTACCTCGCGCTCGACTGGCGCCGCCGCGACCTCGGCTTCGACGACATCCGCGTCCGCTCGGCGATCTCCGCCGCGACCGACCGCCGCGACCTGGTCGAGCGCGCGCTCCACGGCCGCGCGACGCCGACGTACGGGCCCGTGCCTCCGGGAGACGAGTTCTACGACCCCGCCGTCGACGCCGAGGGCGTTCACGACCCGGCGCTCGCCCGCTCGCTGCTCGACGAGGCGGGTTTCCGTCCCGGGCCCGACGGTATCCGGGAGCGCGACGGCAACCGCCTGGTCGTGGATTGCGTGATCCAGGACGATCCCGTCTTCCACCGCGTCGCGGCCGCCCTCGGCGAGCAGCTGGCGCCGCTCGGCGTCCGCCTCGAACAGCGCGCCGTCAAGCCGTTCCAGCCGTTCTACGAGGCGGTCGCCGCCGGCCCGGCCGCCTCGCTCTCGAAGTGGCTGTGGCAGGATCCGCTCGACGCCGTCATCGGCTTCAGCGCCAGCTCCAACCGACCGTTCCCCAACTGGCAGCACGCCGCCGTCCCGGAGCTCGACGACGCGTTCCGGGCCTGGTTGCGCGCGGGGCCGAGCGGCGAGCTCCGCTCCTGCGCCGCCCGCGTGCAGCGGGTGTTCGCGAACACCCTCCCGTACGTGCCCCTGCTCACCCCGAACGACGTCTGGGTCCACGCCGTCCACGTTCGCGGATGGCAGCCGTACGCGGCCAACTTGTACCCCTTCTACCACGCTGTCTCGATCGCCACGGAAGGAGCGCAGGACGAATGAACGAGAGCACGGCAGGCGACGGCCACGTTCAGACCGTGCTCGGGCCGGTGCCGGCCGAGTCGCTCGGCATCACGCTCGCGCACGAGCACGTGTTCATCGACGCCACCTGCAACTGGCACCTCCCGAAGGAGCCGAGCAGGCGCTCGCTGGCCGAGGGGAAGGTGACCATGGATCGGCTCGGCGCGCTGCGCAGGAACCCCGCGGCGAGCCGCGACAACTGCCTGCTCACCGACCTCTCCACCGCGGTGGAGGAGGTTGCCGACTTCCACCAGCTGGGAGGTACGACGCTGATCGACGTGACGAACGAGGACATCGGACGCGACGCGGAGGGGCTGCAGCGCGTTTCTCGCGCCACCGGGGTGAACATCGTCGCAGGATGCGGCCACTACGTCCACTACGCCCACCCACCGACCCTCGACGACGAGCCGGTGGAGTCGATCGCGGACAGGCTGGTCGCCGAGATCTCGGACGGCATCGGCGCTACCGGCGTCAAGGCGGGAATCATCGGGGAGATCGGCACGTCGGACCCGCTGCACCCGCGCGAGGAGAAGGTCCTCCATGCCGCGGCGCAGGCCCAGCGCGAGACGGGTGTCGCGATCAGCCTGCACGTCCCCAACGGCAACGGCCACCACGTCCTCGACACGCTCGAGGCAGCCGGCGCCGATCTCGCGCGCGTCGTCGTCGGCCACCAGGACGCGCTGCTGGCGCGGCCTGGCATGGGCGCGGACGAGCTCCAGGACTACTTCCGCTCGCTCGCCGAGCGCGGCTGCTGCCTCGCCTTCGACACGTGCGGCAAGGAGTACTGCTTCCCCGATCTGCAAGGGTACGGCGCGACCTTCTGGTTTCCGTCGGACCGGGATCGGGCGATCGCCCTTCGCACGCTCGTCGACGGCGGGCTGACGGACAAGCTGCTCCTCTCCCAGGACGTGTGCAGCAAGATCGACCTTCTCCGCTACGGAGGCTTCGGCTACGGGCATATCCTGAGGAGCTTCAGTCGCGACCTGCTGGAGGTAGGAGTGGCGCGGGAGGACGTCGCTCGGATACTGGTCGACAACCCGCGGCGGCTGCTCGCCCGCAGCTGAGGGCGCGGCCCGCCTGCGCGTACGGCTCGCGTCGAGCCGCCTCTCCCGGTGATGGTCGTGACGAGCTCGGGCTCGACCTGCTCGCCTGGAGTCTCCGGGGGATGCAGGCGGACGAACTCCCTCCGGCTCGCGGGTGCTCTCAGCCGCGCCTGCTCGCTCTCGAGCGCCCGACCTCAGCGACCCGCCGGGAGCCGGCGCTCTCGGCCGTCCTCGGGCGCCTCCGCGAAGTCACGCATGCGCTCCGCGTACGCCGCCAGCCGCGCCGCCACGAGCGCGTGCACCGACCCGGCCGGGAAGCTGCCGTCGGCCCGGCGCCTGCCGGCCTTGCGGCCGGTGAGGAGCTCGATCCCCTCGTCGATCGTCCGCACCGCCCAGACGTGGAAGAGGCCGGTGCGGACGGCGTCGACGACCTCGTCCTCGAGCATCAGGTTGGGGACGTTCGCGGCCGGGATGATCACCCCCTGCCGGCCGGTCAGCCCGCGCGCCCTGCAGGTGGCGAAGAACCCCTCCACCTTCCGGGTCACGCCGCCGACCGCCTGCACCTGGCCGTGCTGGTCGACGGAGCCCGTGACGGCGATGCTCTGGTCGAGCGGCAGCCCGGACAGGGCCGACAGGAGCGCGTACAGCTCCGTGGACGAGGCGGAGTCCCCCTCGACCTCGCCGTACGACTGCTCGAAGGTGATCGTCGCCGCGACGGCGAGCGGCTGCTCCTGAGCGTACTGTCCGGCGAGGTAGCCGGAGAGGATGAGGAAGCCCTTCGAGTGGATCGGGCCGGAGAGCTCGATCTCTCGCTCGATGCTGCGAACGCTGCCCCGGCCGATGGAGACGCGCGCGCTCACCCGCGACGGGATGCCGAACGAGTGGTCGCCGAGGTCGAGCACCGACACGCCGTTCACCTGCCCGGCCCTCCAGCCGTCGGTGTCGATCACGATCGTCCCGTCGGCGATCAGCTCGCGGATCCGCTCCTCGAGCAGGCTCGAGCGATACTCCCGCTTGGCGATCGCGCGGTCGACGTCCTCGACGCGCACGACGTCGTGGCCTGCCTTGCCCGCCCAGAAGCTCGACTCGGAGACGACGTCGGAGATGTCCAGGAACCGCGTCGACAGCTTGCGCCGGTCCTCCCGCAGCCGGGCGCCGTGCTCGATCAGGCGGCCGACGGCGGCCCGGTCGAAGTGCCTGAGCCCGCTCTCGCGCACCCAGCGGCTGACGAAGGCGGCGTAGCTCCTGAAGTGCTGCGCGCTCCACTCCATGTCGGGCGCGAAGTCGGCTTTCACCCGGAAGAGCTCGCGGAAGTCCTGGTCGAGCGCGAGCAGCAGCCCGTGCAGGGCGGGCACGCCGATCAGCACGACCTTGACGTCGAGCGGGATCGGCTCGGGCCGGAGCGTGGCCGTCGGCACCGGACTGTACTCGTCGGCGAGGTTCTCGATCCGCACCTGCCGGTCGCGCAGGGCGCGCTTCAGCGCCTGCCAGGCGAAGGGGCGCTGCAGGAGCTCGAGCGCGTCCAGCAGCAGGAAGCCCCCGTTCGCCCGGTGGAGGGCGCCCGCCTTGATCTCCCGGAAGTCGGTCACCATCGAGCCGAAGGCGGGCCGGTACTCGACGCGCCCGAGCAGGTTGTAGGAGGTCGGGTTCGTCTCCACGACGACCGGGCTTCCCTCCTGGCCGCCGTTGTCGACGAGCACGTTGACGCTGTACCGGGCGAGGCTGTTCGTCCGCCGCGCCTCGAGCAGCGCGGCGAGGCCCCCCTCTGCCTGCCCGCGGAAGTCGTCCACGTGCTCGGGGAGATCGTCCTGGAGCTGCGCGAGGTAGGCGAGGACCGGCGGGTGCTGTGCGTACTTCTCCCGCAGCTCGTGGAAGAGGCGGCCGGTTGCGAACAGCGCGACCTCGCGCTCGAGCCGGTGCATCTGCTCCTCGGTCTCCTTCTCGAGCAGGTGCAGCCGGCGCAGGAACGCCGCCGTCTCTGCCTCGATCTCCTCGTTCGCCTTGGTGATCCGCCGCTGCTCCTCGGGCGCGAGCCGGGCGAACTCCTCCGTGCTCAGCGGCCTGCCGTCGTGGAGCGGCGCCGTGACGACGCCGGCCGGGGTGATCTCCAGGGCGAACTGGCGCTCGGCGGCGAACGCCCGCAGCGCCCCGACGAGCTCCTCGCGCTGCCGGCCGACCTCGGTTCTGATCTCCCGCTGCCTGCGCTCGTACTGCTCGCTCTCGAACGCGCGCGGGACCTCGCGCTTGGCTGCCTGGACGAACTCGTCCATGTCTCGCGCGAGCTCGCGCCCTGCGCCCGCCGGGAGACGGATCGCGCGCGGACGGTCGGGCTCGTCGAAGCTGTGCACGTACACCCAGTCGTCGGCACGCGGCCGGCCGGCGGAGAACCGCGTCAGGTAGTCGCGGACGGTGCTCTCGCGGCCCGAGCCGGGCTGCCCGGAGACAAACAGGTTGTAGCCGAACGTCTCCACCTCGAGCCCGAACTCGATCGCGTCGAGCGCCCGCGGCTGCCCGATCGTGCCCACGAGCGGCTCGACCTCCTCCGTCGTCTCGAAGGGCAGCGCGCGGAGGTCGGCCCGACGGCGGAGCGCCCGCGGCTCGAGCTCGAGCCGCTCCCGGAGGGGGCGCCGGCGGGAGGGCCGCTGCTCGATCATGATCCGATCATCGGTCCGGGCGAGCGGGAGCATATCGGTGCGGACACCGACCGGCCCCGGGGGGCCTGTACGGACCGGCGGGTCGCGAGCCGGCGGGTCACGCGAGCGGCAACCAGCGCGTGCGGGGGCGGCGCCCGCCTGCCGCGCCCGGCGCGCGCCGGAGGAGCTGCTCGGCCGCCCGCCGGCGCACGAGCCAGGCGGCGAGACCGGCGAGTACGGCGCCGGCCGCCTCGTCGAGCCAGAAGTGGTTGCCGGTGGCGACGAGCGCCCAGCACACCCAGGCGGGCCAGAGCCCGGCCGCCAGGCGCAGGGAGAGCGGCCGGACGAGCGCCGCGAGCGTCACCCCGACGATGATCGCGTCGGCGGCGTGGAGGCTCGGCATCGCCGCGTACGGGTTGGCGACGAGCTGGACGATCGCCGTGCGGTGGTTGAGCGGCTCCGTGCGGGCGAGCGTGTCGACGAGACCGAGCCCGGGCACGAGCCGCGGCGGCGCGAGCGGGAAGAGGACGTAGCCGGCCAGCCCGATCGTGTTCGCGACGATGATCGTGTTGCGCAGGCGGGGATAGGCGTCGGGTCGGCGCAGGTAGACCCAGACGACGGCGACGAGCACGACGGCGAACTGCGACAGCCAGTACGTCCAGTTGACCGCGTGCAGGAGCACGACGCCGGCAGGGTCGAGCACCGGGCGCTGCAGGTCGCGCTCGATCAGACCACCGAGATGCTGCTCGAGCCGTACGACGCGGCGGGCATGGTCGACCGCATCCGCGCCGCTCCCCCTGGCGAGCCCGCGGGCGCCCTCGTAGGCGAGCGAGAACGCGGCCCAGATCGCCGCCTGCAGCACGGCGTGGCGGACGCCGTACGGCAGCAGCGGCCGGCGCCGTCCCGCCCGCCGGGCCCGTCCAGCTGCCGTCCTCGCTCGCTCTCGCCGGTTCGTGCGCACCTCCCGACGGGATCCTGCGGCGGGCGGTGGTCGCGCACATCCGGTCCGCCGCCGCCGTGCGCTCCGTAGTTGCCCGAAGCACGGTCGAGCGGCGCCGGTCGGTGTCTACCCCGATGCGCGAGGCGGTCGCCGCGAGGCAAGCTGAGCGTATGGCGCACCGGTTCGTGGAGCACGTGGGCGAGGTCGAGGTCGAGCTCGAGGCGGACAGCGAGACGGGAATCTTCGCCTCGGCGCTGGCGGCGTTCGCCGAGCTCGTCGGGGCCGGCGAGGGCGGCGAGCCGGCGGTGCACGTGGTCGAGCTCACGGCCGACGATCCGCCGCTCCTGCTCGTCGAGTGGCTCAACGAGCTCGTCTACCTGGCCGAGGTGGAGCAGTTCGTGCCGGAGCGGCTCGCGGCCATCGACCTCCTCGATGGCCGCCTGCGCGCGACCGTCGCCGGTCGCCGCGCGGCTCCGCGCCATCTGGTCAAGGCGGTGACGCTGAGCAGGCTCGAGCTCGACCGCGACGGAGCGAGGTGGCATGGGCGGGTTGTCCTCGACGTCTGACCTCGTCCAGATCGACGAGACGTCGTGGGAGATCCCGGCCGCGGCGCGCGCCGACATGCGCGTGCCGGCCCGGGTGTTCGCCGACCGCGAGCTCCTGGAGGCGATCCTCGGCGACCAGTCGCTCGAGCAGCTCCAGAACGTGGCCACGCTCCCGGGCATCGTCGGAGCAGCCCTGGCCATG
Source organism: Gaiellaceae bacterium (assembly GCA_035652235.1). Lineage (GTDB taxonomy): Bacteria > Actinomycetota > Thermoleophilia > Gaiellales > Gaiellaceae > PALSA-612. Next base: position 22,087 of record DASREE010000042.1, read on the forward strand.
CCGGACATCCACCAGGGGTACGGCTTCCCCGTCGGCGGCGTCGCTGCCATGGAGCTCCCGGACGGAGTCGTCTCGCCGGGCGGCGTCGGCTACGACATCAACTGCGGGGTGCGCCTGCTCGCCCTGCCGCTGACGGCGGCCGAGCTCGGCAATCGGCGGGAGCCGCTCGTGCACGAGCTGTCGCGGGCGATTCCCGCCGGGACCGGCAAGCACGGGCCGCTCGGGCTGTCGCGCTCGGAGCTCGACCGGGCTCTGCAGGAGGGGCCGCGCGTGCTCGTCGAGCGGGGGATCGGCCGGGAGGAGGACCTCGCGCGCACCGAGTCGCAGGGCTGCCTGCCGGGGGCCGACCCGGCCGCGGTGTCCGTCCGCGCCCACGAGCGCGGGGCCGGGCAGCTCGGCACCGTCGGCGCCGGTAACCACTTCATCGAGCTGCAGGTGGTCGACCACGTCTTCGACCCGGCGGCCGCGGAGGCGTTCGGGCTCGGCGAGGGACAGCTGACGGTGCTCGTCCACTCCGGCTCGCGGGGGCTCGGCCACCAGGTCTGCACCGACTACGTGCGGGCCATGGACGCCGCGCTCGCCCGCTACGGCATCGTTCTCCCCGACCGCCAGCTCGCCTGCGCCCCGGCCTCCTCGCCGGAGGGGCGTGCCTATCTCGCGGCGATGGCGGCCGCGGCGAACTTCGCCTTCGCGAACCGGCACGCGATGGCGGACGCCGTCCGCCGGGCGGTGGCTCGCGTCCTCGGGAAGCAGGCGGCCGAGGCCGCGCGGCAGGTGTACGACGTCGCGCACAACGTCGCCAAGGTGGAGCGGCACGACGGCCGCGAGCTGCTCGTGCACCGCAAGGGGGCGACGCGCGCGTTCCCGGCCGGATCGGAGGAGATCCCGGCCGAGTACCGGGCCGTCGGCCAGCCCGTCTTCATCCCGGGGAGCATGGGCACCGCCAGCTTCGTCCTCGTCGGCCGGCCGGGCTCGATGGCGCGCTCCTTCGGCACCACCTGTCACGGCGCCGGACGCGCCATGTCGAGGACGCGCGCCCGCAAGCAGATCGGCGGCGCGGAGCTCCGCCGCCAGCTCGAGGCGCGGGGGATCGTCGTCCGCTGCCCGTCGAACAAGGGCCTGGCCGAGGAGGCACCCTTCGCCTACAAGGACGTCGAGCGGGTCGTCGAGGTGGTGGAGCGCGCCGGGCTCGCCGGCCGGGTGGCGCGGCTCGTCCCGATCGGCGTCGTCAAAGGCTAGCGAGCCTCAGGCGCCGGGCGCGGCTGTCTTCGAGCGGCGGTTCTCGTCGAGCAGGCGGAGGACGTCTCCGTCGCCGAGCTGGTCGAACGAGCCGTACCAGGAGCCGACCGCGAACAACGCCGCCGGCGTGTACGGGCAGACGACCTCGTCGGCCTCGGCGCGGACCTGCTCGAGGCCCGGCGCCGCCGCCAGCGGTACCGCGGCGACGACGCGGCCGGCGCCGGCCCCCTTGCCCGGCGGACGGCGGCCGCGAGCCCGGCCTCGGTCAGCCCGTCGGAGCTGCGCAGGGAGACGCCATCGCCGGCAGTGACGGCGCCGATCCCGCACTCCGGCCGGGCGAGTCAGGGAGACGTGCGGGCTTCGCTGCGCACATCTACTGACCGGTCGCAGGACGCTCGCGCCAGGCGACGACGAGCCGGCCGTCGCGCTCGTCGACTGCGGTGCCGAGCCGGGAGCAGGCGGCGCGGAAGCGGTGGCGGATCCAGGCCGCGTCGCTCCCCTCGGCGAGGCGCGTGCGGCAGCAATCGAGCTTCAGCGGCAGCGCCTCGGCCTCGGCCGGCGAGCCGTCCTCGAAGGTCACGAAGACGAGGAGGCCGAGGTCGTTGCGCACAGCGGGGTCGACGGCGTAGTCGTCGACGAAGTCGCCCAGGTCGTAGAGGACGCGGGGCTCGACGCCGTGGAAGACGTGGGCGGAGTGGCCTGCCACGAGCGAGGCGCCCGCCTCGAGCAGCGCCGCTGCGGCGCGTCTCGTCCTCGGGCGGGGGGCGACGGTCATGTTCGGTCCCCAGTGGGGGGTGACGAGGACCGCGTCCGCGTCCGCGGCCGCCGCTCGCACCCCGTCGCGGAGCCAGCCCGGCAGCCCGCGGTCGAGCTCCGCGTAGGCGATGCCGGGCCGGTCAGGGCCGGCCGCGTACTCGGGCGGATGGTCGGCGAGCCCGAGCACGGCGAGGCGGAAGCCGTCCCGCTCGATCACGGCGGGGGCGCGCGCCCGGCGGCTGTCGGCGCCGGCCCCCACCCAGGTGATGCCGGCGGCGTCGAGGTGCTCGAACGTGTCGAGCAGGGCGCAGGCGCCGAAGTCGAGCGCGTGGTTGTTCGCGAGCGTGACGCAGTCGACGCCGAGCAGCGCCAGCGCCTCGACCGCGACCGGTGGTGCCCGGAAGAAGAAGGGCTTGCGGGGGTCCGGCCACGGCTCGCCGCGGCTGGAGATGCAGCACTCGAGGTTGAGGACGAGCGCGTCCGCCTCGTGCGCCGCCGCCACCAGCTCGGGCGCGAACAGCGCGTCCGGGGGCGCCGACCGGAGCTTCTCGGCCACGCCGCGACCGAGCATCGTGTCGCCGGCCAGGCCGAGCTTCACGCCGGCCGCGCCTCTGCGTGCCTCACCGGGATGGCCCGGCTCGGCCCGCCGGACGACCCGTCAGCCCGAGCGCCCGCGCCTTCGCGGCCGCCTCGAGCTGCGAGCTCGCTCCGAGCCGCCGCAGCAGCGCCTGGACGTGGTTGCGGACGGTCGGCAGGGCCAGGCCGAGCCGGGAGGCGATCTCCTTCGGTCGCACGCCCTCGGCGAGCAGGGCGAGGATCTGCCGCTGGCGCGGCGTCAGCTGGGGCTCCCAGCTCGGCGGCTGCGATGGCTCGGCGTCGGGGTGCAGCGGCCGCATCGGGTGCAGCACGACGGCGTCGTCACCGGTTCCGACGACGATCGTCGAGACCGTCACCCGCTCGATGCCCGAGGGCAGCTGCACGCGGAGGTCGGCGCAGTGCACCGGCCAGCCCTCGCGCGCGAGGCGGGCGATCGAGCAGCCGCGGTGGCAGACGAGCCCGCCGCGCGCGTCGCGGCCGCGGATCACCTCCCAGCAGTCGCGGCCGACGGCCTCCGAGGCGGGGATGCCGGACAGCTCCTCCGCGGCGGGGTTCCACTCGACGATCCGCCCGGCCCGGGTCGTGTGGAACAGCGACAGCCCCGAGCGGACGGCTGGGCCGGGGCGGGCTCGTCCACCGGACGCGCGCGGCATCGACATCTCGTCCCAGATTGTCGCATCTTCCTGAGCAATCTTGCTCATGCGCCGACGGTGGTCCGGCGCCTAGCTTGGGCGTGCGGGAAGGCCCGTGCGGGCTTCGCCCGGGCGGATCCGGGCTTTCTACGGATGAGCGGAGTCCGGCTCGCGGAGAGAGTTCTCTGCCAACAGCCGAACAGACGACGAGGAGGGAGAAGACGCGATGGGAGCGCAGCGCGGCAGCGGAGCAGGGTGGAATCTCGCCCTCGCCACGCTCGCGTTCATGCTCTGCTTCGCGGCGTGGAGCCTGATCTCGCCGTTCGCGAAGACGTTCAAGTCCGACCTCGGCCTCTCGTACGCCGAGGCGTTCTTCCTGACCGCGGTGCCGGTCGTCCTCGGCTCGCTGCTGCGCATCCCGGTCGGGACGCTCACCGACGGCTACGGCGGCCGGCGGATGTTCTCGCTGCTCCTCGCCTTCTCCGCCCTACCGGCCGTCCTCTTCGGCTACGCCGGGAGCTACTGGGCGCTGATCGGCGTCGCCTTCCTGCTCGGCGTCGCCGGCTCGTCGTTCGCGGTCGGCGTGCCGTTCGTCGCCGGCTGGTACAGGAAGGAGCGGCAGGGCTTCGCGGTCGGCGTGTACGGCGTGGGGAACGTCGGTACGGCGGTCGCGTTCTTCAGCGCGCCGGCGATCGTCGACGCCTGGGGCCGGCCGGCGCTCGGCTGGATCACGGCGGCGGTGCTCGTCGCCGGCGCCGCGCTCTTCGTCTCCTCGGCACGCGATGCCCCCGCGCGGGGCAGGCCAGCCCACTACCGGGTCGTGCTTCGCTCCGGGTGGCGCCTGTACCGGCTCGCCGTCTTCTACTTCATCACCTTCGGCGGCTTCGTGGCGGTCTTCCTCCTCCTGCCGACGCTGCTGCAGGACTGGTTCGACAACACGAAGGGCGAGGCGAGCGCGCGTGCGGCCGGCTTCGTCATCGCCGCCACGCTGGCGCGCCCGGCCGGCGGCTGGCTCGCCGACCGCTACGGCGCCTACCCGGTGCTCGTGCTCGTGTTCGCGGCGATCGCCGTCTGCGCGGCCGTGCTCGCCGCGATCGCGCCCGCTCCGCGCATCGTCCCGGTCACGATCGCGTTCCTCGCGCTCGGCGTGGCGCTCGGCGCGGGAAGCGGAGCGGTGTTCAAGCTCGTGCCGCTCGAGTTCCCGCAGGACGCCGGCGCGGCGGCGGGCATCGTCGGCGCCGCCGGAGGGCTCGGCGGCTTCTTCCCGCCGGTGTTCGTCGGGCTGGTCAAGGACGCCGAAGGCACGTACACGTTCGGCTTCGTCGGGCTGCTCGTCTTCACGGCGATCTGTCTGACGGGCGCGGTCTGGCTGCTGCGGACGGCGCCGGATCGGGAGCTGCGGGGGATGCCGCATGGCGGCGTCGAGGCATAGCGGCTTCCTACGCCTGCCGCGCCGCATCGAGCCGCGGCCGCGGCGGTGGAGCGGCGCGTCGCGCCGCTGGCGCGGCCGGGAGGCGCGCTCCTCACAGCGGTGGGCGCATGACCGCGCCGTCCGCTCGACGCACGCGGTCAGCCGCGCCGTCGCCGGGCTCACGCTCGGCCTCGCGCTCCTGCATGCCGGGCCGGCGCTCGCACAGGACGGGAAGTCGATCTTCGAGCGGACGTGCGCCGGCTGCCACACGATCGGCGGCGGCGACAAGGTCGGGCCCGACCTGAAGGGGATCGGCGAGAGGGCCGGCCGGTCGTGGATCGAGCGCTTCGTCGCGGGGCCGGAGAAGGTGATCGCCTCCGGCGACCCTGTGGCGAAGGAGCTGCTCGCCAAGTACAAGGTGCCGATGCCGAACCTCGGGCTGTCCCAGTCGGAGGTGGCAGCGGTCGTCGACTTCCTGACCGGCACGACCGGGCCCGCCCCGACGACGGCACCGGCGGCGACCGTTCCCGCCCCGACGACGGCACCGGCGGCGACCGTGCCCACGCCCAGGGCGCAGCCGCCGCGGCCACCGGCGCGGGGGGACGCGGCCAGAGGGAAGAACCTGTTCACCGGTGCCGACCGGTTCGCGAACGGCGGGCCGCCGTGTCTGTCCTGCCACTCGATCGCGGGTATCGGCTCGTTCGGCGGCGGCGCGCTCGGACCTGACCTGACCGGCGCCGTCGCGAAGTACGGCGGCGCCTCCGGCATGCGCGGGGTGCTGGCGACGCTGCCCTTCCCGACGATGCAGCCGATCTTCCGCGGCCACGCGCTCACGAGCGCCGAGCAGACCGACCTGCTCGCCTTCCTCGCCCAGGCATCTGCCTCGAAGCGGCCCGGCTCGTCGGTCGGCCTGCTCTTCGGGCTGGGCTTCGGCGGTGTCGCCGTGCTCGTCGCCGCAACCTTCGTCGCCTGGCCGCGGCGGGCGCTGAACGTCCGCCGGAGACTCGTCGACCAATCGACAAGGAGGAGCTGAGCGTGGGCTGGATACAGGATCTCGTCAGCCCCAAGACCCGCCGCTGGGAGGACTTCTACCGCAACCGCTGGCAGCACGACAACGCCGTCCGCTCGACGCACGGGGTCAACTGCACCGGCGGCTGCTCGTGGATGGTGTTCGTCAAGGACGGGATCGTCACCTGGGAGATGCAGGCGGTCGACTACCCGCTGCTCGAGCCGGGGCTGCCGCCGTACGAGCCGCGCGGCTGCCAGCGCGGGATCTCCGCCTCCTGGTACGTGTACAGCCCGATCCGGGTCAAGTACCCGTACATGCGCGGGCCGCTCCAGGATCTGTGGCGGGAAGCGAAGGCTGCCCATCGCGACCCGATCGACGCCTGGGCCTCGATCGCCGGCGACCAGGCCAAGCGCGGCCGCTACCAGCGCGCGCGCGGCAAGGGCGGCTTCCGGCGGGCGAGCTGGGACGAGGTGCTGGAGCTGATCGCCGCGGCCTGCCTGTACACGGCGAAGCGCTGGGGTCCGGATCGGGTGTTCGGCTTCTCGCCGATCCCGGCGATGTCCTATCTCTCCTACGCGGGCGGCTCGCGCTTCCTGCAGCTGTTCGGCGGCGTGAACATGAGCTTCTACGACTGGTACGCCGACCTGCCGAACGCCTTCCCGGAGACGTGGGGCGACCAGACGGACGTGTGCGAGAGCGCGGACTGGTACCGCTCGAAGTACATCGTCGCGATGGGCTCGAACCTGAGCATGACCCGCACGCCGGACGTCCACTTCATCTCCGAGGCGCGCCACGAGGGAACGAAGTTCGTCGTGATCGCCCCGGACTTCAGCCAGGTCGCCAAGTACGCCGACTGGTGGATCCCTGTCCAGGCCGGCCAGGACACCGCGCTCTGGCTCGCCGTCTGCCACGTGATCCTGACCGAGTTCCACGCCAACCGGCAGGTGCCCTATTTCAGCAACTACCTGAAGCGCTACACCGACTCCCCCTTTCTCGTCCGGCTCGAGCCGGACGGAGACCGCTACCGCGCCGGGCAGTTCCTGCGCGCCGGCGAGCTAACCCGCTACAGCGGGGTCGAGAACGGCGCCTGGAAGCTGCTCGTCCACGACACGGCGAGCGGCGAGCCGCGGATGCCGAAGGGCAGCGTCGGCTTCCGCTGGGAGAAGGAGCCGGGGAAGTGGAACCTCGAGATGCAGGACGGGCTCGACGACAGCCCGATCGAGCCGCAGCTCAGCTTCCACGGCGCCGCGAACGAGGTCGTCCAGGTCGCTTTCCACGAGTTCGCCGAGCACGCGACGGCGCTGCGCGGCGTGCCGGCGAGACGGGTCGAAACGGCGGACGGACCGGTGCTGGTCGCGACCGTGTTCGACCTGCTGATGGCGCAGTTCGGGGTCGGGCGCGGACTCCCCGGCGAGTACCCGCGAAGCTACGACGACGAGGCCGCGTACACGCCCGCCTGGCAGGAACGCTACACGGGCATCGGCCGCGAGACGGTGATCCGGCTCGCGCGCGAGTTCGCCTCGAACGCGGAGGTGACGAACGGCAAGTCGATGGTGATCATCGGCGCCTCGATCAACCACTGGTACAACAACAACCTCTCCTACAAGGCGCCGATCACCGCCCTCATCCTCTGCGGCTGCTGCGGCGTCAACGGCGGCGGGATGAACCACTACGTCGGCCAGGAGAAGCTGACCCTGGCCGCACCGTGGACGACGCTCGCCTTCGCCCTCGACTGGCAGAGGCCGCCCCGCCTGCAGCAGTCGCCCACCTGGCACTACGTCCACAGCGACCAGTGGCGCTACGAGGGCGAGTTCACCGACTACGCACCCGTTCCGCCGCAGGCGACGTGGGCGAAGGGGCACGCGCTCGACCTCGAGGCGAAGGCGGTGCGGCTCGGCTGGATGCCCTTCTACCCGCAGTTCGACCGCAACCCGCTCGAGCTGGCCGGCGAGGGTGGCGACGTCGTCTCCCGGACGGTCGAGCAGCTGCAGGAGGGCAAGCTTCGCTTCGCCGTCGACGACCCGGATGCGCCCGAGAACTGGCCACGCGTCTGGTTCATCTGGCGCGGCAACGCGATCCTGTCGAGCGCGAAGGGGCACGAGTTCTTCCTCCGCCACTACCTCGGCACGCACGACAACGTCGTCGCCGCCGAGAAGGCGAAGGAGAAGGTGCAGACGGTCACCTTCCGGGAGCCGGCTCCGCGCGGCAAGTTCGATCTCGTCGTCGACATCAACTTCCGCATGGACACCTCCGCCCTCTACTCCGACATCGTCTTGCCGACGGCGACCTGGTACGAGAAGAACGACCTGAACACGACCGATCTGCACTCGTTCATCCACCCGCTCGCCGCAGCTGTCCCGCCGGTGTGGGAGTCGAGATCGGACTGGGAGATCTTCAAGGCGCTGGCGAAGAAGGTGAGCGAGCTGGCGCCGCTCGCCTTCCCGGGCGGGAAGGTCCGCGACCTCGTCGCCGTGCCGCTCCAGCACGACTCGCCCGACGAGCTCGCCCAGGCGGAGGTGCTCGACTGGCGGCAGGGCGAGTGCGAGCCGGTCCCCGGCAGGACGATGCCGCACCTCCGCCTCGTCGACCGCGACTACGCGAACCTGTACAACCGCTTCGTCTCCTTCGGACGGCGGGCGCGCGAGGAGGGGATCTCCGGCCACGGCGTCCACATCCCGATCGAGCGCTTCTACGACGAGCTGCTCGCCAACCCGGTCGGCGGCTCGCCCGACCCGAAGCACCTGCGCTGCGTCGAGTGGGCGGGGCAGCGCTACCCGAGCCTCGAGGACGCGCTCGACGCCGCCAACCTGCTCCTCCATCTCGCCCCGGAGACAAACGGCGAGGTCGCCCACGCCGCCTTCAGCGCCGAGGAAGAGCGGGTCGGCCTGCCGCTCGCCGACCTGGCGCAGGACGTGCGCGGCGTCCGGATGACCTTCGCCGACCTCAAGGCGCAGCCGCGGCGGACGCTGATCAGCCCCTGCTGGACGGGGATGGTCAACGACGGCCGCCCCTACTCGGCCTGGTGCCTGAACGTCGAGCGGCTCGTCCCCTGGCGGACGCTGTCCGGCCGCCAGCACCTCTACCTCGACCACCCCTGGTATCTCGACTTCGGCGAGCAGCTGCCGACCTTCAAGCCGAAGCTCGACCCGCGGGCGACCGGGGACATCGTCCTCAGCCCCGGCGGCGAGGAGTGCCTGGTCCTCAACTTCATCACCCCGCACGGCAAGTGGCACATCCACTCCACCTACTACGACAACCACCGCATGCTCACCCTCTCGCGCGGGATCGAGCCCTGCTGGCTGAACGACAAGGACGCCGCCTCGATCGGCGTCCACGACAACGACTGGGTCGAGGTCTACAACGACAACGGGGTGATGGTCACCCGCGCCGCCGTCTCCAGCCGCGTCCAGCCCGGCACCTGCATGGTCTACCACGCCCCCGAGCGGACGCTGTCCATCCCCCGCTCGCAGGTGCGCGGGGGCCGGCGCGGCGGCGGTCACAACAGCCTGACGCGGACGCGGATCAACCCGGTGCAGCTGGCCGGCGGCTACGCCCAGTTCAGCTACGGCTTCAACTACTGGGGGCCGATCGGCGTCTTCACCCGCGACACGTACGCGGTCGTGAAGAAGCTCGAGCGGCTGGAGTGGTGATGGACGTCCGCGCGCAGGTGTCGATGGTCTTCCACCTCGACAAGTGCATCGGTTGCCACACCTGCTCGATCGCCTGCAAGAACATCTGGACCGACCGCAAAGGCACCGAGTACATGTGGTGGAACAACGTCGAGACGAAGCCCGGCACCGGCTACCCGACCCTGTGGGAGGACCAGGAGCGCTACAAGGGCGGCTGGGAGAAGGGACGGGGGGAGCTGAAGCTGAAGCTCCAGGGCCGCGGCCGCACGCTCGCGAACATCTTCGCCAACCCCACGTTGCCGACGATCGACGACTACTACGAGCCGTGGACGTACCAGTTCGACGAGCTGTTCAACGCCCCCGAGGGAGACGATCAGCCGACCGCCAGGCCGATCTCGATGATCACCGGCAGGCACATGGAGATCGAGGCGGGGCCGAACTGGGACGACGACCTCGGCGGCTCGACCGTCTACGCCGCCAACGACCCCAACCTCGCCGGTCTCAGCGAGCAGGAGCGGGCGCAGCTGAACGAGCTCGAGCGGATGGTCTTCTTCTACCTGCCGCGGATCTGCAACCACTGTGTCAACCCCGCCTGCGTCGCCGCCTGTCCCGCCGGGGCGATCTACAAGCGCGGCGAGGACGGAATCGTCCTGCTCAGCCAGGACAAGTGCCGCGCCTGGCGGATGTGCATCTCCGGTTGCCCGTACAAGAAGACCTACTTCAACTGGTCGACCGGCAAGTCGGAGAAGTGCATCCTCTGCTACCCGCGCCTCGAGGCGGGCCATGCCCCCGCCTGCTTCCACTCCTGCGTCGGGCGGATCCGCTACCTCGGCCTTCTGCTCTACGACGCCGAGCGCCTCGAGCAGGCGGCGTCCGCCGACCAAGCGTCCCTCGTCCACGCCCACCGCAACCTGATCCAGGACCCGAACGACCCGGAGGTGATCGCGGCTGCGAAGAGGAACGGGATCGGCGACGACCAGCTCGAGGCGGCCCGCAACTCGCCCGTCTACCGCTTCGTCAAGCAGTGGAAGCTGGCGCTGCCGCTCCATCCGGAGTTTCGCACCCTGCCGATGCTCTTCTACGTTCCGCCGATGCTGCCCGTGCTCGCCGCCGTCCGCAACGGCAACTACCAGATCGACGGCGACGGCGCCGCCGACCTCGAGCTGAGCTCGCTCGAGCAGGCCCGCCTGCCGCTCCGCTACCTGGCGAGCCTGTTCGCCGGGGGCAACGAGGCGGTCGTTCGCGCCGTCTACAAGAAGCTGCTTGCCGTCCGCACCTACATGCGCGCCAAGCAGGTCGGCGACGTCGACGAGGCGCGGCTCGTGCAGGCGCTCCGCGACGGGCAGACAAGCGCGGAGGAGGCGGAGGCGATCTTCCGGCTGACCTCGATGCCGACCTTCGAGGAACGCTTCGTCCTGCCCCCGCTCGCCCGCGAACGCGCGGTCGAAGCGGTCGTCGACCCCCACGCCCGTAAGCAGGAGGGCGGCTTCGGCCAACGCAAGCCGCCGGCGCGAAGATGGTGAGCGGAGCGCGCGAGATCGACCGACGCCTGCTCGCCTCGTTCGCCACCGTCCTCGACTACCCCGAGGCCGAGACCGAGCACGCTGTCCGAGCCTGCGAGGAGCTCGTCTCCGCGTCCGCCCCCGAGGCGGCGGCGCTCGTCGCCGAGTTCCGCGCCTTCGCGGCCGAGCGACCGCTCGGGCAGCTCCAGGAGCTGTACACGGCCGCCTTCGACCTGGACACGCTGTCCGACCTCGACGCTACCTGCTACCCGTACGTCGGCCACCACCTGTTCGGGGAGAGCCACAAGCGCAGCGCCTTCCTCGTCGGTCTCGCCGAACGCTTCCGCCAGCACGGCTTCAGCGCCGAGCGCGAGCTCCCCGACCACCTCGTCGTCCTTCTCCGCTTCGCCGCCGCCTGTCCCGACGACCAGCTCGTCCGCGAGCTGATCGAGGAGGCGATCGTCCCTGCGCTCGAGCGGATGACGGCCGCCGCCGGCGAGAGCGACCTGCCGCTCGGCGGCCGGCGGGCTTACCTCCGCGTCCTCGAGGCGCTCCGCCTCGCGCTCGCACGCCGCGATCGAGAGCTCACCCCACTCGCAGACGCGGGAGGCCCCGCCTGATGTTCGACACCTTCTTCTTCGCCGTCTTTCCCTATCTCGCCGTCGCGATCGCCGTCGCCGGCGGAATCGCCCGCTACGCCACCGACCGCTTCTCCTACTCGAGCCAGTCCTCGCAGCTGCTCGAGAACCGCCGGCTGTTCTGGGGCTCGGTTCTCTGGCACTACGCGATCATCCTCATCCTCCTCGCGCACGTGGCCGCGCTCGCCGTCTCCGGTGCCTGGGGCGACCTCGTCGCCAACCCGGCGCGGCTGTACACGCTGGAGGTGATCGGAATCGCGCTCGGGCTCGCAGCCGTCCTCGGGCTCACCCTGCTGATCGCGCGGCGGATCTCGAGCCCCCGCGTGGGCGCCGTCACCTCGAAGGCCGACTGGCTGCTGCTGTCGGTGCTCCTCGCCCAGGTCGTCCTCGGGCTCTGGGTCGCGCTCGGCTACCGTTGGGGATCCGACTGGTACGTCCACACCGTCGTCCCCTGGCTCGAGTCGCTGTTCAAGCTCGAGCCCGACACCCAGTTCATCACCATCCTGCCGTGGGTCGTCAAGCTGCACGCGCTCGGCGGCTTCCTCCTGATCGCGCTCTTCCCCTTCACCCGCCTCGTCCACATCGTCACCGTCCCGATCACCTACCTGTGGCGCCCCTACCAGGTCGTGATCTGGAACCGGCGGCGCACGACCGCAGGCGCCGCGACCAACCCCGAGTGACCGGGCACTGCCCGCGCGCCGTAAGCGGACGGGCTCGAGGCGATCCCGCTCGAGCCCGCTCACGATCGGCAAAGCGAGGCCGCAAGAAGCCGGCGGCAGCAGGATCCCGTGCGACGCGACCGTGGCTAGTGCGCCCGCGGACGCTCGCGCACGCTGTCCGCCCACGCGAACAGGTCGAGGTTCTCGCGGAGCGAGCGGCTGCGTGCGTCGAAGATCGAACGCACCTGCGCTTCCGGCAGCACCTCGACCATCACCGACAGCCCATCGCAGTCGCTCACATGCGGCAGGATCGTGCGCACGAGCGAGGTCGCCTGCTCGGCCTCCGACGACGTCAGCGGTACCCGGCCGGCCAGCTCGACGAGGCGGCGAGCCGTCCCGATCGCCCGGTCGTGGTCGCCCAGCAGCTGCTCGACGTACTCCGCGCCGAAGATGGTGACGAGCGAGGGATAGAGCGCCTCTTCCTCGTAGCGAAAGTGCGGTCCGGTCGCGGCCGCCGTCTCGCGGAGGAGCGATTCGATCCGTGGCCGGTCGGCGGCCCGAAACGCGTCGATCAGCTCGAGAAGCAGGTCGCGGATCGCCCGATGCTCCTCCCGGAAGACCTGCGTGAACTCGTCGGCAAGCACGCTCAACTCCACACCTCCTCGACTCGGTGACAGTAACTTCAAAATGTATAGCGACCTCGGGAGACCGGCACTGAGCAACATTGATCAGCCGAACGCGCGGTCTCCGGGCCGCCGGTCGGGTACGCTCGCCCGGACCATGTACGAGTGGACGTCGGGGGCGGCGGAGCGGCTCGCGGCCGCGATCGGCGCGGACGCGGCCGCCTACGGCTTGAGCGACCGGGAGATCGAGACGCTGCTCGACCTGGCGCGCGTCGCCGCGCACGAGAGCGGCGTCAAGTCGAATGCGCCGCTGATCTGCTATCTGGTCGGGCTGGCGCACGGCCGGAACCCGGACCGCGAGCTCGGCGACCTGACCCGCGCGGCCATCGAGGGTGTCACCCCGCCCGCCTAGCCCGCGGCGGGGCTGGCGCAGCGTGTGGGCATGAGGCCGGCGGCGAGCGACGAGGTTCGGTTGGGTCCCTTCGAGCGCGCGCCGTTCGTCGTCGTCTGGGAGGTGACCCGCGCATGCGCGCTCGCCTGCGTCCACTGCCGGGCCGAGGCCATCCCGCGCCGGCACCCGGACGAGCTGACGACGGAGGAGGGGCGCCGGCTGATCGACCGCGTCGCCGGCTTCGAACCGGGGCCGCCCCTGCTCGTGCTGACCGGCGGCGACCCGCTCCGCCGGCGCGACCTCGCACAGCTCGTCCGCCACGGGGTCGGCCGCGGGCTGTCCGTGTCGCTCACGCCGAGCGGCACCGCGGCCGCCACGCGCGCGCGCCTGGAAGAGCTCCGCGACGCCGGCCTCGCTCGCCTCGCCGTCAGCCTCGACGGCTCGACCGCCGCCGCGCACGACGCCTTCCGGCGGGTTCGCGGCTCCCATCGCTTCACGCTGCGCATCGTCGACGACGCCCGCAGCCTCGGGCTGCCGCTGCAGATCAACACCACCGTCTGCCGCCAGACGGTCGACGACCTGCCGGCGATCGCCGAGGCGGTCGCGGCCGCCGGGGCCGTGCTGTGGGCGCTCTTCTTCCTCGTCCCGGTCGGCCGGGCGCGTGCCGACCAGGCCCTGTCGGCGGGCGAGATCGAGCGGGTGCTCGAATGGGCGGCCGACCTCAGCCCGCGCTGGCCGTTCGGCGTGAAGACGACGGAGGCGCCGCACCACCACCGCGTGCTCGCGCAGCGCGGAGCGGCTCGGGCTCGGGTGGGCGGGCGCGGGCCGGGCAGCGGCGGGGTCGGTAGGGCGGGGCGCGCCGTCACGGACGGCAACGGGTTCCTGTTCGTCGACCACCGCGGCGCCATCTGCCCGAGCGGCTTCCTGCCGCTCCCGGCGGGGAACGTCCGCCGCGACGACCTCGTCGAGGTGTACCGGCGCCACCCGCTCTTCCGCTCCCTGCGCGACCCGGCGCGGCTCGGCGGCCGCTGCGGGCGCTGCGCGTTCCGCGACCGCTGCGGCGGCAGCCGCGCCCGCGCCTACGCGGCGACGGGCGACCCGCTCGCAGCCGACCCGGGCTGCATCCTCGTCGCCCGCTCCCGGGAGCGGCCGCGGCGGCCGCCGCCGCGCCCTCCTGGCCCCTGCTCCGCCTCGCCCGGCGCGCTGGGACCGGGGGCTCGCCGGTCGCCTTGACCCGAAGTCCGCGGCGGGCGTAGCATCGTTTCAGCGCACGTTGTATCCCAATCATCGACTGGGATCCATGATCACGTCCGAGGGAGGGTGACGATGAGAAGGGCACTCGCGATCGCAGCCGTCCTGCTGGTGGCTGCCGTGGCGACGACGGCGACGCTCGCCTCGTCCGCATCGGGAAGCCGCAAGAAGACGATCAACATCGCGGTCTTCCTGGCGTCGGCGGCGAACACGTACTGGGAGGCGGAGCTGCTCGGCGCCAAGGACGTCGCCAAGAAGTACCCAAACGTCAAGCTGACGACCTTCGACGCGCAGTTCACGACCAACAAGCAGGTGAGCCAGCTGCGTGACGCGCTCGTCTCGAACAGGTACCAGGCGTGGTTCGTCGGGCCGAACGACGGGGGGCCGCTGACGCCGACGATCCGGCAGGCGATCGCGAAGGGCGTCAAGGTGGGCTGCGCGCTCGTGCCGTGCGGGCCGAACGTCCGCGAGACGAAGGTGCAGATCCCGGGCCAGGTGATCTTCACGGGCGTCGGCTTCTTCCAGAACGGGCAGCTGCTCGGCAAGCTGGTCGTGCAGGGGTGCAAGGGCATCGATCCGTGCAAGGTGCTGTGGCTCCCGGGCCTGCCGACGCTGCCGCTCGAGGTCGCGCGCCAGGACGGTCTCTACTCGGTGATCAAGCCGTACAAGAACATCAAGGTGGTCGCGGTGGCGGCCGGCGGGTACCTGGCTGCCCCGGCCCTGAAGGCGACGCAGAACGTGCTGCAGGCCCATCCGGACCTGAACGTCGTCGTCTCCAGCGGCGACCAGATGATCGCGGGGGCGGCCAAGGCGGCCCAGCTCGTCGGCAAGGCCGGGAAGATCAAGATGTACGGGAACGGCTGCACCTTCGAGGCGAAGCAGCTGATCCTGAAGGGCGTGCAGACGGGCTGCGCCGTCTACCTGCCACGCACCGAGGGACGCCTCGTCGTGCAGGCGCTCGTCAACGCGGTGAACGGCGCGAAGAAGACGGGCGTGTTCGTCAACCCGCTCAAGTACAGCCCGATCGGCGGGCTCGGCACGAAGGCGAACATCGCCAAGTTCACGCCGGAGTTCCACTCGTAGGATCAGTCGCAGGCGGGCGGCGCTCGGGGCTCCCCGCGGCGCCGCCCGCTCCCCGGCGAAGCGGCTGGGGTGCCGAGCGATGCAGACGGGCGAGGTGAGAGATCAGGGCGGCGGGCGGCTCGCCGGCCGCGCCGTGACCGGACGCGGGCGGCTGACCGAGCTCGCCTACCAGTACGTGCGCGAGGGCATCCTGCGCGGCAAGCTGCCGACCGGCAGCGTGCTCGCCGAGACGGAGGTCGCCCGCGCGGTCGGGAGCTCGCGCACCCCCGTCCGCAACGCGCTCAACCAGCTGCTCCGGGAAGGCCTCGTCGAGGTGGGGCCCCGCCGCCAGGTGATCGTCCGCGGCTTCACCGACGAGCATCGCGCCGAGATCCTGCTGCTGCGCGAGGCGCTCGAGCCGGTGGCGGTGACGCGGGCGTGCGAGGTGATGAGCCTGGACGACATCGACTACCTCCGCCTGCTAGTAATGCGACAGCGCCGCGCAGCCCAGGCGGGCCTCAACGAGGAGTTCCTCGACCTCGACGAGGAGTTCCACCTGCGCATCGTGGCGGGGGCGGGCCTGCCGATCCTGCACGGCTTCCTCAGCCAGCTGCGCGGGTTCGTCCGCGTGGCACGGATCGGCTCGCACCGGCCGGCCAGCGTGCTCGCGCAGGTCGTCGACGAGCACGAGTCGATCGTCGACGCGCTCGAGCGGCGCGACGCCGCCGCGGCACGCACGGCGCTCGTCGACCACCTGCAGCGCAGCGAGTACCCGGCCGTGGCACCGGCGAGCGCGAACACGGGCGCGGAGGCCGCCTCGTGACGGCGCAACCGGCGTTCGTGCTGCGCGAGGCATACGTGCTCGACGAGGCCGGAAGCTTCTCCGGCCCGACGGACGTGCACGTGGTCGAGGGAAGGATCGCCGCCGTCGGCCCGCATCTCGCCGCCGACGGCGCCGTGTCGGTCGACTTCGCCGGGCTCTGGCTCATGCCGGGCGTGTTCGACTGCCACGACCACCTCTCGTTCTCGACGACCGACATGGGCGAGGTGCTGCGCACGCCGCTCACGCGCTGGGCGCTCGAGTCGGCGCGGAACGCGCGGCTGACGCTCGAGACGGGGGTCACCTTCGTCCGCGACCTGTGCGGCGCCGACAGGGGCCTGCGGGATGGCCTCGCCGCCGGGCTCGCTCCGGGCCCCGCCCTGCAGATCTCGGTCGTGCTCATCTGCCAGACCGGCGGCCACGGCGACGCCTTCCTCGAGGGCTCCGGGCTGGAGGCGACGCTGACCCCGGCCTATCCGGGCCGGCCGCCGTACCTCGTCGACGGGCCGGAGTCGATGCGGCACGCCGTGCGCGCGACGCTGCGCGCGGGTGCAGACTGGATCAAGCTCGCGACCACGGGCGGGCTCGTCTCCGAGCACGACGAGCCGCTGGTGGCGGAGCTGACGAAGGAGGAGGTCGCGGTCGCGGTGTTCGAGGCGGGCCGCAAGGGACGGCCGGTGGCCGCGCACGCGTACGGTGGCGAGGGGCTGACGAACGCCGTCGAGGCCGGTGTCCGCTCGATCGAGCACGGCGGCTTCCTCACCGAGGAGCAGGCGCAGCTGATGGCGGCGCGCGGCTGCTTCCTCGTGCCGACGCTCGCGGCGATGCGCGACTGCCTGCGCTGGGCCGAGGAGGGGGTGCTGACCCCGACGCAGTGCCGGAAGATCCTCGGCTTCGGGCTCGACCTGGGCGGGTGCGTGCGCATCGCGAAGGAGTACGGCGTGCCCCTCGCCTGCGGTACGGACTTCATCAGCCGCAGCCAGCACGGGCACAACCTGGAGGAGCTGGCGCTCATGCACGAGGCGGGGCTGACGGTCGAGGAGACGCTCCTCGCGGCGACGATCGGAGGCGCGCGGCTGTGCGGCGTCGACGGCGAGTACGGCCGGCTCGCTCCCGGGTACGTGTTCGACGCGATCGTCCTCGACGAGGCCCCCGCCGACCTGCGACGGCTCGCCGCGCGAGGCGCCGTCGACGGCGTGTTCCGGGCAGGCCGGCCGGCGCTCCCGCACCCGCGCTTCGCGGCGTCGCTGCCGGCGGCGAGCGGGGCGACGGCATGACGGGGCGCGACGTCCACGTCGAGCTGCGCCGGGTGTCGAAGCGCTTCGGCGGCGTGCAGGCGCTGTCTCAGGTCGACCTGCGGATCGCGCGCGGCTGCGTCCACGCGCTCGTGGGCGAGAACGGCGCGGGCAAGTCGACGCTCGGCAAGATCCTCGCCGGGGTGCACCGGCCCGACGAGGGCGAGCTGGTCGTGAACGGTCGGGTCGCCGACTACCGCTCGCCGCGCGACGCCCTCGCCGACGGGATCACCATCATCACGCAGGAGCCCACGCTCGTGCCGCACCGCTCCGTGCTGGAGAACGTCTTCCTCGGAGTCGAGGGCGGCCTGGCCGGCGTCGTCGACCAGCGGGCGCTCGTGCGGCGCTACTGGGCGCTCGTCGAGGAGACGGGGATCGAGCTGCCGCCACGGCGGCTCGCGCGCGCGCTCCGCGTCGCCGACCAGCAGAAGGTCGAGATCCTGCGCGCGGTCGCACGCAACACGCGGCTGGTGGTGATGGACGAGCCGACCTCGGCGCTGACGAAGGACGAGTCGGAGCGGCTGTTCGCGCTCACCCGGCGGCTGCGGGAGCGGGGGACGACGATCGTCTACGTGTCGCACATGCTGGGCGAGGTGCTCGCCCTCGCCGACGAGGTGACGGTGCTGCGCGACGGACGCCTCGTGCGCACGGCGCCGGCCGCGGAGGAGACGCCGGAGCGGCTCGTCGCCGCCATGCTCGGTCGCCGGCTCGAGCTGACGTTCCCGGAGAAGCGGCCGGTGCCGCCGGGCGCGCCGGCGGTGCTCGCCGTGCGCGGTCTCGCGCGAGCGCCGGCGGTCGAGGATGTCTCCTTCGAGATCCGCGCCGGCGAGATCCTCGGGCTGGCCGGGCTGATCGGCAGCGGGCGCTCCGAGGTCGCGCGCGCGATCTTCGGCGCCGACCGGCCCCAGCAGGGCGAGATCGAGGTGGAGGGCAGGCGCGTTCGCCTGCGCTCGCCGCGCGAGGCGATCGACCACGGCGTCGTCATGCTCCCGGAGGACCGCAAGAGCCAGGGTCTGCTCATGCTCCGCTCGATCGTCGACAACGTCACGTTGCCGCACCTGCACCGCGTCTCCCGCCTCGGGGTGCTGTCGCTGCGCAGCGAGCGTCGCCGGGCGGGCGAGCTGATCGCGCGCGTCGACGTGCGTGCGCGTTCCGCCAGCGCGCCCGTCAGCACCCTGTCCGGGGGGAACCAGCAGAAGGTCCTGTTCGCCAAGTGGCTGCTCCGGCGGCCGCGGGTGTTCATCGCGGACGAGCCGACCCGCGGCGTCGACGTCGGCGCGAAGCGCGCCATCTACGAGCTGATCCGCTCGCTTGCCGCCGAGGGCATCGGCGTGCTGCTCATCTCGTCGGAGCACGAGGAGATCCTCGGCCTCGCGCACCGCGTGCTCGTCATGCGCGGGGGCAGGATCGTGGCCGAGCTCGACGAGCAGACGATGAGCGAGGACGCCCTCCTGCACGCGGCGTTCGCGACGGGCGGCGAGGCGAGGGTGGCGTGACGGCGACGCAGGAGGTCACGCTCGAGCGACGGGAGCTCGATCCCGCCCGCTTCCTGAACGTCGCCGTCGTCCGCGACTACGGCGTCGTCGTCGCCTTCGTCGGGCTGTTCATCACCCTGTCCGTCTCGAGCAGCGCCTTCCTCACCTGGGCGAACATGAAGAACCTCGCCTTCCAGACGGCGCCCGTCGGCATCATCGCGGTCGGCGGCACGCTCGTCTTCATCGGCGGCGGCTTCGACCTCTCCGTCGGCGCCATCTCCGGCTTCTCGGCGATCCTGTCCGGGAAGATCTTCCTGCACACGGGCGTCGGGCTGTGGGGCTCGCTCGTGCTCGGCGCCCTCGTCGGGCTCGGCTGCGGGATCGGCAACGGCCTGCTCGTCACGCTCGGTCGCGTGAACGCGTTCATCGCCACGCTCGCCACCTCGATCGTCATCTACGGCTTCGCGCAGGTGATCACGGGCGGCAACCTCGTCTCGGTGCAGGCCGAGCGGTTCTCGACGCTCGGGCTCGGCACCGCCTGGGGGATCAACTACCCCGTGTTCGTCTGGCTCGCCTTCGCCCTCGTCTGCGGCTTCCTGCTCTGGCGGACGGTGCTCGGCCGCTACATCTACGCGGCCGGCGGCAACGCGGAGGCGGCGCGCCTGTCGGGCGTCCGCGTCGGGACGATCCGCGCGACGACGTTCGCCTTCTCTGGCCTCGCCGCGGGCATCGCCGGCGTCATCCTCTTCTCGGAGGTGCAGACGGCACAGTGGAACGCGAACAGCGGCATCGAGTTCGATGCGATCACGGCCATCGTCCTCGGCGGCACGTCGCTGCTCGGCGGCGAGGGAGCCGTCTGGCGCTCCGTGCTCGGGGCCTTCTTCCTGCAGATGATCGGCAACGGCTTCGACCTGCTCGGCACGACGCCGCAGTGGCAGTACGTGATCAAGGGCGGCATCCTCGCCGCTGCCGTCTCGCTCGACGCCTGGGCGCGGCGGAGGCGGACGTGAGCGTCGTCTCGGTGCTCGAGCTCCACGTCCTGCCCGGCCGGGAGGAGGCCTTCGCGCGGCGCTTCTGCGAGCTGGCCGTGTTCGAGCGCTCGCGCGAGAGCGGCGGCTTCCTGGGCGGTCGCCTGCTGCGGCCGCTCGGCCAGGGCTCGACCTTCGTCGTCGTGGCCGAGTGGGACAGCCCCGGCGACTACCAGGCGTGGCTCGCGAGCGCTCTGCGCGCGCAGCTGGCAGCGGAGCTGGAGCCGATGCTGACCGGGGCGCCGGCCGCGGGCCGGCTGTTCGAGGAGGCGTGAGGGTGCGCCGGGTGTCGCTCGTTTCGGGGCTCGAGGTGGGCGCCGTCGGCTTCGGCGCCTGGGGGCTGTCCGGCGACTACGGCCCCGCCGACCCGAGCCAGGCGGCCGCGGCGCTGCGGCGCGCGCTCGACGTCGGCGCAAGCCTCGTCGACACCGCCGACGAGTACGGCGACGGGGGAAACGAGCGGCTGATCGGCCGTGCGATCGCCGGTCGGCGGGCGGAGGTCGTGCTGGCGACGAAGGCCGGCCTCGTGCGCACGCCGGACGGCCGCGTGGGCGTGTGCGGCCGTCCGGAGCACCTGCGCCGCGCGCTCGACGGCAGCCTCGCCCGCCTCGGCGTCGAGACGGTCGACCTCTTCTACCTGCACCGCGTCGACCCGGACGTGCCGATCGAGGAGACGGTGGGCGCGATGGCGGAGCTCGTCGCCGCCGGCAAGGCCCGCTTCCTCGGCCTCTCCGAGGCGGGGCCGCAGACGATCCGCCGCGCGCACGCGGTGCACCCGCTCGCAGCGATCCAGAGCGAGTACTCGCTGTGGACGCGCGAGCCGGAGCGCGACGTCCTCCCGCTCGTGCGCGAGCTCGGGATCGGCTTCGTCGCCTTCAGCCCGCTCGGTCGCGGGTTCCTCGCCGGCGGCATCGCATCCTCCGCCGACCTGGCCGAGCGGGACTTCCGCCGCAACTCGCCCCGCTTCCGCGATGAGAACCTGGCGCGGAACCGGCGGCTGCTCGCGCCGCTCGTCAGCATCGCCTCCGCACGCGGCGCGACGCCCGCGCAGGTGGCGCTCGCCTGGCTCGTCGGCCGCGGCGTCGTCCCCATCCCGGGCACCCGGCGGCCAGACCGGGTGGAGGAGAACGCGCGGGCCGCCGAGCTCGCCCTCGACCCGGACGAGCTCGCGGAGCTCGACCGCTCCTTTCCCCCCGGCGCCGCCGCCGGCGAGCGCTATCCCCACGACCTGGAGGCCCTGACCGGACGATGAGCTACCGCGTGGCAATGGACATCGGAGGGACGTTCACGGACTTCGTCGTCGTCGACGACGAGATCGGGCAGACGACCGCCGCCAAGACGTCGACGACACCGGCGAGCCCCGAGCAGGGCGTGCTCGACGGCCTCGTGCAGGCGGTGGCGAGGCCGGAGGCGATCGACTTCATCGTGCACGGGACGACGGTGGGGCTGAACGCCTTCCTCGAGCGGAAGGGGACGCGGGTGCTCCTGCTCATGACCGAGGGGCTGCGCGACGCCTACTCGATCGCGCGCCACGATCGCAAGGAGCTGTACACGCTGCGCTACCGCAAGCCGACGCGCCTCGTGCCGCGGCACGACGTGTACGAGGTGTCGGAGCGGCTGCGCTTCGACGGCAGCGTCGAGCGGGAGCTGGACGAGTCGAGCCTCGGGCCGCTGATCGAGGCCGTGCGCAGGGAGGGGATCGAGGCCGTCGCCGTCTGCCTGATCCACGCGTACGTCAACCCGGAGCACGAGCTGCGCGTGCGCGAGCTGCTCGAGCGCGAGTGCCCGGGGCTGTCCGTCAGCCTGTCCCACGAGATCGCGCGCGAGTGGCGCGAGTACGAGCGCGCGTCGACGGCCGTCCTCAACGCCTACGTCGCGCCGCGCGTGGAGAGCTACCTGCGGAAGCTCGAGGGCAAGCTCGCCGAGCTCGGCGTCGGGGCGACGCTGCACGTCATGCAGTCGAACGGCGGCATCACGACCGCCGGGAAGGCGCGGCGGCAGCCGATCCAGACCCTGCTGTCGGGGCCGGTCGGCGGCACGATCGGCGGCGCGGCGCTGTCGCGCGTCACCGGGCGCCCGAACCTGCTGTGCGTGGACATGGGCGGAACCTCGTTCGACCTGAGCCTCATCGTCGACGGGCTGCCGACCGTCTCCACGGAGACGGAGCTCCAGGGTCTGCCCGTGCTGATGCCGCTCGTCGACATCCACACGATCGGCGCCGGCGGCGGGTCGATCGCCTGGCTGGAGGCGGGCGGGCTGCGCGTCGGGCCGCACAGCGCCGGCGCCGTCCCGGGGCCTGCCTGCTACGGCCGCGGCGGGACGGAGCCGACCGTGACGGACGCGAACCTGCTGCTCGGCCGGCTCGACCCGGACTACTTCCTCGGCGGCAACATGCAGCTGGACGAGGCGGCGTCCGCCGCCGCGCTCGAGCCGGTCGCGCGCGAGCTCGCGCTCGAGCAGGAGGCGCTCGCCGAAGGGATCCTCGCCATCGTCAACGCGAACATGGCGGACGCGATGCGCACCATCACCGTCAGGCAGGGGATCGACCCGCGTGACTACTCGCTCGTCGCCTTCGGCGGCGCCGGGCCGATGCACGCGGTCTGGCTCGCCGAGGAGCTCGAGATCGGCGAGGTGATCGTCCCCTGGAGCCCCGGCACCTTCTCGGCCTGGGGGATGCTGCAGACCGACATGCGCCACGACGTCGTGCGCAGCTTCTACCACTCGCTCGCCGATCTGCAGGCGGCCGATCTCGAGACCGTCTTCCGCGAGCTGGAGGCGGAGGGCGCCGAGCTCCTCGCCGAGCAGGGCGTCGGGCCCGGCGAGCAGTACGCCGCCCGCTCCGCCGACATGCGCTACGTCGGTCAGGAGTACAGCGTCAACGTCTCGGTGGGCGCCGTCGACCTCGCCGAGATCGACGCCGCCTTCCACGAGGCGCACCGGGTCCGCTACGGCCACTCGACTCCCGGCGCCCCCGTCGAGCTCGTCAACCTGCGGGTGGCGGCGTTCGGCCGCATCGCGGGCGGAGCCGCCCCCTTCCGGCCGCCCGAGCCGGGCGCCGATCCTCTGCTCGGCAGGCGCCGGGCGATCTTCGACGGCACCGCGCACGACACCGCCGTCCTCCTCCGCGACCGGCTCGCGCCGGGCGACCGCCACCAGGGCCCGGTCGTGATCGAGGAGGCCGGCTCGACCACCGTCGTCCCGCCCGGCCACGCCGTCGGCGTGGACGAGCACGGCAACCTGCTGATCACGAGGAGCTCATGACCGCGACCCTCACCCGCCCCGACCCGATCACCACCGAGATCATCCGCAGCGCCTTCGTCTCCTGTGCCCAGGACATGAACGCGACGCTCATCCGCAGCTCCTACACCCCGATCATCTACGAGGGCAAGGACTGCTCCGTCGCCATCCTCGACGAGCACGGCGACGTGCTCGGCCAGTCGCTCGGCCTGCCGCTCTTCCTCGGCAACCTGGAGATCTGCGTCAAGCTCGCCGCCGAGATGTTCGGCTGGGACGCGTTCGAGCCGGGCGACGTCTTCTACATGAACGACTCGTACATGACCGGGACGCACCTCAACGACGCCACCATCTTCGGGCCGATCTTCTGGCACGACCGCCTGGTCGGCTTCTCGGCGACGCGGGCGCACTGGCTCGACGTCGGCGGCAAGGACCCGGGCGGGCCGATGGACTCGCGCGAGATCTACCAGGAGGGCATGCGCTGGGGGCCGACCCGGATCTACGACGCCGGCCGGCCGCGCGAGGACATCATCGACCTCCTGCGCCGGAACGGCCGCTTCGGCTACTCGCTCGTCGGCGACATGAACGCCCAGGTGGCCGCCTGCCGTACCGGCGAGGCGCGCTTCCAGGCGATCCTCGACCGCTACGGCTACGACACGTACGCGCAGGCGCGCGCCGAGATCTACCGCCAGTCGGAGGAGCTCGAGCGCGAGGCCGTCGCCGCCATCCCCGACGGGACGTACCGCGCCGAGGGCTTCCTCGACGACGACGGCCTCGGTCACGGGCCCGTTTCCGTCTGCGTCCGGGTCGACGTCGAGGCAGACCGGATGACGATCGACCTGGAGGGTTCCTCGCCGCAGATGGAGGGGCCGGTCAACTGCGGCTTCGCCCAGACGGTGTCGGCCTGCCGGGTGGCGTTCAAGCTGCTGATCAACCCGGACCGGCCGGTCGACGGCGGCACGTTCACGACCCTGGACGTGAAAGCTCCGCCCGGCTCCATCTTCGACGCCCAGGAGCCGGCGGCGTGCCAGTGGTACTTCAGCTCGCTCGGCCTGCTCATCGACCTGGTCGTCACCGCGCTCGCGCCGGCGCTGCCGGACCGCGTGGCGGCGGCCCACTTCGGCGACTCGATGGTCATGTTCCTGTCCGGGCGGGACCCGCGCCGCGGCAACCAGCCGTTCCTGCACGTCATGCCGCACGCCGGCGGCTGGGGCGGCTTCGAGGGAGGCGACGGCGAGGACGGCCTGATCAACAACGTCAACGGCGGGTTCAAGGACTACCCGGTCGAGGTGTTCGAGGTGAAGTACCCGGCGACGATCCGCCGCTACGGCTTCCGGCCGGACACCGGCGGCCCCGGGCGCTTCCGCGGCGGCTGCGGCCTGTACCGGACGTTCGAGGTGCAGCCCGAGGCCAGGCTGTACCTCTGGTTCGAGCGGTCCGTGACGCCGGCCTGGGGGCTGTTCGGTGGCCGGGGCGCCGTCGGGCCGGACGTCGTCGTCAACCCGGGCAGCGCCGGGGAGCTCCACCTGCTCAAGGCGAACGCGCATCCGCTCGCGCCCGGCTCGGTCGTCGAGCTTCGCACCGGCGGAGGCGGCGGCTTCGGCAACCCGCTCGAGCGCGACCCGGAGCGGGTGCGCGCGGACGTCCGCGACGGCTACGTCAGCCTCGAGGCCGCCGCGCGCGACTACGGCGTCGTGCTCGACCCGGAGACGCTCGAGGTCGTCGAGCTGAGACGGTGAGCGCAGGCGCGTCGCCGTCGACATCGGCGGCACCTTCGCCGATCTCGCCTTCCTCGTGCTCGGCGCCGCAGGCGGCTCGGCCGACCCGCACGAGCGGCCGCTGGAGCGCGTGTGCGAGGACGTCGAGGACGGCGACGCGAGCGGGCGGCGCCTGCCTCAGCGGCCGGCGTGCGAGGCGGCGACGAGGCGGCCGACGTCGGTCATCGACAGCAGGCCGCGCAGCTCGCCGTCGGCGAGGACGATCGCACGGTCGATCCCGCCCCGGTGCAGCTCGGCGAGCGCGTCGAGGAGCCGGTCGTCCTCGTGCACGACAGGGACCTCGTCCAGCGCGAGCATGCACTCGCCGACCCGCCGCTCGGCCCACAGCGCGCGGGGCACGCGCACGACCGCGCGGAAGGGCAGCAGCCCGACGACGCGTCCGCGGTCGCACACGGGGTAGGTCGTGTACTCGTGCGTGTGCGCGACGACGTCCATGAACTCGGCGAGCGACGCCTCCGCCGGCGCGACGACCGGCCGGCGCACCATCAGATCGCGCACGCGCAGCCCCGCGAGCGCCTCCCGCAGGACGAGCCCCGTCCCTTCCGCCGTCGCCGCCTGGACGAGGAACCAGCCGAGGAACGCGAGCCAGGCCCCGCTCCAGGCACCCGCGAACACGAGCAGGACGACGCCGATCCCGATCAGCCCGTAGCCGAACGCGCGGCCGGCGTCGGCGGCGATCCTCGTCGCCGTACGGAAGTCCCGTCTCGCGTGCCAGAGGAGGGCGCGGAGCACGCGGCCGCCGTCGAGCGGCAGCGCCGGCAGCATGTTGAAGGCGAGCAGGAGCAGGTTGATGTAGCCGAGCCAGGTGAGTACGCCCTGGACGGCGTCCTGCGAGGCGGCGAGGGCACCGAGCCCCACGAACGAGCCCCCGAGAAGCAGCGACACGAGCGGCCCGGCGAGCGCGATGCGCAGCTCGGCCGCCGCGGACGGGAACTCGCCGCGAAACTGCGCCACGCCTCCGAAGAGCCAGAGCGTGATCCCCTCGATCTGCATCCCCTCGCGCTGCGCCTGCAGGGCGTGGCCGAGCTCGTGCAGGAGGAGCGACAGGAAGAAGACGGGCACGGCGACGAGCGCCATCGCCAGGTAGGTCGCGTCCGAGAGGTGCGGGTAGTCGGACGGGAAGACGGAGCTCGCGAGCGTCCACGCGATGAGCGCGAAGGCGACGAGCCAG
Organism: Gaiellaceae bacterium; assembly: GCA_035652235.1. Classification (GTDB taxonomy): domain Bacteria; phylum Actinomycetota; class Thermoleophilia; order Gaiellales; family Gaiellaceae; genus PALSA-612. The sequence continues at coordinate 48,287 of DASREE010000042.1, forward strand.
CTCCAGTTGACGCCGATGCGGATGCCGGCGATGCGGCCGAGTTCGAGGCTGGGGTTCACGGCACGTCCTGCGGTAGCGTCCTGCGCTCGCTCTCCAGCTTGCGCCCGGGGAGACGCCGGTTCATCGGGGCGGCCGCGGATCGCGGGTCGGTGGAAACCGCCCTCGCCTACCGGGCGGCGGGGCCGGGACGGCGGACGGGCGAGCTTCCGGCCCGGGCGTCGCCGACGAAGGCGATCCGACCCGCGAGCCCGCGGGACGACCGTCAGCGATCGGTGTCGTAGATCGTCTCGCGTGCGCCGGGCGGCGCCGTTCCCGTCCTCCGGCGTTGCTGCGCCAGCTCTCGCTCGTGCGCCATCGCGAGCTTCCTCGCGCGGCGCTCGGACCGCCGCCGCGTGAACGCCTGGGCGATCCCCAGGAGCTCTCCGTCGAGATAGACGTCCGACTGCCAACGAACGAAGTACCCTCGTTCGGCGGTGCCGCTGTCGCGCCAGCGCATCGTCACGATCCGGTACGCGGGCATGCCGTAGTAATAGCCGTTCTTCGAGCCGTTCCTCACCGATCTCGCTTCGTGGCCGGCTGCTGCCAGGGCGGCTGGCGATGCTTCGCCGTCCCCGGCCCGCGGCTGCTGCCTAGAGTTCCCGTCTCGTGCGATCCGAGGCGCGGCCAGCGAGGATCGACCGCGCCGCCTGGCGCCTGCTCGCCGCCGCGCTCGTGTCGCAGGTCGGCGTCTCGGTCGTCGAGCAGGGGATCCCGACGCTCACCGGCTTCATCAAGGACGACCTCGGTCTGACGGCGGCGGCGGCAGGCCTGACAGTGTCCTCGTTCACGGTCGGCCGCGTTGTCGGCTCCTACGCGGCCGGCCTCGCCGCCGACCGCATCGGCGAGCGCCGCGTGCTCGTCGGCGGTGGCGTCGCCACGGGCCTCCTCGTCGCCCTGGCCGTCAGTGCGCCTCTGCCCGCCCTCGTCCTGCTGCTCGCGCTCGCCGGCGTCGCGAGCGCGGCCTCGACGCCGGCCGGTGGCCGTCTCGTGCTCCTCGCCTTCCCGCGCAACCGACGCGGCCTTGCCCTCGGGCTGCGCCAGACAGGGATCCCGATCGGCGGCCTGGTCGCCGCCGTGCTGCTGCCGTGGATCGCCCACCTCGAAGGCTGGCGCTGGAGCCTCGCCGTGGGCGGCGCGATCACGGCGCTCACCGTCGCTCCGCTCGTCGTGTCGCGTGCCGAGCGCTGGGACGAAGCCGAGACGGTCCTCCCGGCGCAGAGGCGCAGTCCCGCCCGCGACCGTACGATCAGGCTGCTGACGATGTGGGGCTGCCTGGTCGTCACCGGGCAGTACGCGCTGATCGCCTTCCTTGCGCTTGACCTGCATGCGAACGCCCGGTTGACGCTCGCCGGCGCCTCGCTCGTCGTCGCCTGCGCGCAGGCGAGCGGCATCGTCGGCCGGGTCGCCTGGGGCGCGCTCAGCGACCGGTTGCTCGCGTACGGGCGGAAGCCCCTGCTGCTCGCCCTGACGGCGGTCGCGCTGACCGCGGCCCTGCTCCTGCTCGCGATCCCCCGCTCCGCTCCCCTCGCCGTGCTTGCGGCCGTCGCCACCGTTGCCGGTTTCGCGCTGATCGGCTTCCAGGGGCTGTGGGTGACGATGGTCGCCGAGGCGGCCGGCCCGGCCAGGGCCGGCGCCGCCACGGGCTTCGGGATCACGTTCATCGCCGGCTCGATCGCGATCAGTCCGCCCGCGTACGGGCTCGTCGCCGACCTCGCGGGGACGTACCGCGCCGTCTGGGCCGCGCTCGCGCTCGTGCTCGCGATCGCCTTCGTGCCAGCGAGCCTCGTCGGGACGGAACGGCGCTGACCTTCCCGGCGGCCGCTACGGCTCGCCGGTCCGGCGTGTGGGTGAGAGATCGCCCGTCAGCGACCGGTCGCGGCGGCCGCGGAGGCCGGCCTGGCTCCGGACCGTCTCCTCTGTCCGCCGCAGCTCGTGGAGGACCTCGTGGAGCACCCGGCCGAGCTCCTGGACCTCCTCCCGGATCGCGATCTCCTGCAGGAGCGACGCCTCGCGGAGGGCCCTCGCACAGGCGAGGAAGCCGAGTGCGACGACCTGCTCCCTCGACGCCGGCTCCTCGTCGCCGCGGTAGATCGAGCCGAGCCGTGCGACGAGCTCGTCCGCCTCGGCCGTCGTGCTGGTGAGCGCCTCGTGGAGCAGCGCGAGCACGCGCTCCCTCGGCGTCGTCATCTCCCTCCCAGCACGCTCACGCTCCCTGCCCGGACCATGCGCCTCTTCTCGACCTCACGGTTATCCACACTGCCCTGTGGACTTGTGGAAGGCCGGCTCGAAGCCTGTGCCGAGGGGGATCGGCCGGCCGGAAGCCAGTGTAGAAGGCGCGTTCGGCGAAGGGAATGGGCGCGGCGCTGCGGGGACGACGAACTCTTCGCAAACAGCGCGAAACGCTCGAGGGTGCGCGAAGCTGCCGGGACGCCTTGCCCGAGGCCGTCGCAGTGGCGCCGGCGCGGCCGAGGACCCTCGCGCCGGGCGGAGGGCTACCGGCGCGCCGCGTTCGCCCGCAGCGCAGCGACCGGCTTCTCCACGATCTGGCCGCTGATCTCGCCGCCGGGGTGCTCGACCGTGCTCACGGACACGAACCCTTTGCCGTCGAGAAGCGCTGCCGCCTGATCGGCCGTGATCTCACGGTGGCCGAAGGTGCCGCTCGTGCACTGCGTGCACAGGCTGGCGACGAGCACGCCCGCGGCCCCCGGGGCGCCCGTGCGCACCGTCGCCCCGGTGGCAGGGCCGGACAGCCCCGAGTACGTCAGCCGCCAGCCGAGGATCCAGTGCACGCCGGGCGTGACGGGGAAGGCGGGGATGCCGCCGCAGACGATGCGGTTCGCGACGCCGCGTCCGCGCAGGCCGGGCTGGAAGCCGCCTCCGGGGGCGAGGATCGTGCAGCCGGGGGCGAACGGAAGCACGCCCGCGTGCACTGTCCCGGGCCCGGTGTGCACGAGCAGCCCGACGAACGTGCCCCTCGCGCCAGCCGGGCCGTCCGGCGCGGTCAACGTCGCCGTCAGCCGCCAGCCGCGGGCGTGCGCCGCGGCGGGGGCCGGCCGGGCCTGGCCCAGCGTGCTCTGGCCGACCTTCTGGATCTTCCCGTGCTGGCCGACCGGCAGCGCCGGCGGCGATGCGGCGGCGAGAGCGGCGGCGGCGAGACCGGCAACCGCCAGCGCCATCCCCGCTCCCGCCAGTCGTCTTACCTTCGCGCCCATCGCTCCTCCTCGTCGCGTCGAGGTTCTGGCCGCAGCCTGCGTACGCGCTTCCGCGCTTGTTATAGCGCCGTCCCGAGCCGGCGCGGGCGAGATTTACACGCGAGTTACGTTCGCGTCGTTGCTCTGCGCCGTTCGCTGCGCGACGGGCCTCGATCTGGTGGCGGTTGCGCGGGTAGCCGTGGCCGAGGTGGGAGAGCGGGGACGCTACTCCGCGCGGTGGGGGCGGCGACGACGGCGGCCGCGCGCGTGAGCGCCCGCCAGTGCGAGCGCAGCAGGGCGCTCTCCTCCTCGATGACAGCCGGCGCGGCGTCGTTCGCGGCGCCGATCGGAGGAGGACGGTCTCGAAGGACTCGCCGGCGAGAGCTCGGCCGGAGAGGTTGTCCGGATTCCCGTCGTCGAGGGCGGTCCTCGGTCCGCGTACGCGCCGTGGCCGGCGTGTAAGTTGCGGCGCGAGGTGGAGCTCACCATCCTGGAAGGGACGACGTTCTGCATCTGCGACGAGCGCGGCGACGTCGGCGGCGGCACGACCGGCTTCTTCGCCGAGGACACCCGCTTCCTGTCGATCCTCCGCCTCACCGTCGACGGCCTGGCCCCGCTGCTGCTTTCGTCGGACAAGGTCGAGTACTTCTCCGCGGCCTTCTTCCTCCGGAACGCGCCCACCAGGCGGCTGCCGCAGAACACGCTGTCGGTGCAGCGCCGCCGCTTCGTCGGCGCCGCCATGCAGGACACCCTCCTCGTCCGCAACGAGAGCGCCGCGCCGCTGTCGTTCGACGTCGCCCTGGAGATCGGCTCCGACTTCGCCGACATCCTCACCGTGAAGGCCCACGACTTCGCGCTCGGAGACCCCCTGCACGCGCCGGCGCTGCCGCAGCTCGTCGTGCCGACGTTCGACGGCGCCGCCAACCAGTTCCTGCTCGTCGATCCGGAGAGCGGCGTCTCGACGCAGGTGATCCTCGACCGGGAGGGCCGCGTCCAGGGCCCGCTGATCCGCTTCGAGGTCGAGCTCGGGCCGCGCGAGCACTGGGAGCTCCGCCTCGACGTCGTCCCCTCGCCGCGGGGCGACGTCGTCCAGCCGGCGGCCGTCGAGCGGCAGTTCGGACAGGAGCTGGTGCACATCCGCGACTCGCTGACTGCCTGGAACCTGCGCGTGCCGCAGCTACGGGCCGAGTGGGACGACCTGGAGCGCGCGTTCAGGCAGTCGATCGCGGATCTCGCGGCGCTCCGCATCCGCAGCGAGGAGAACGGCCGGCCGGGCCGGCTGACGGCGGCCGGCATGCCCTGGTTCATGACCGTGTTCGGACGCGACACGCTGCTCACCGGCTACCAGACGCTGCTCCTCGGGCCGGAGCTCGCCCGCAGCGCGCTCGAGGAGCTCGCCGAGCTGCAGGCGACCGAAGACGACGCGTCGATCGACGCGGAGCCTGGCAAGATCGTGCACGAGGTCCGCCGCGGCAAGGCCGCAAAGACGTGGTTCAGCCGCTACTACGGGACGGTCGACGCGACGCCCCTGTACCTCGTTCTCGCTTCGGAGGTGTGGCGCTGGACGGACGACGCCGGGCTCGCCACGGCGCTGCGCGAGCCGATCATGCGCGCGCTGGAATGGGTCGATCGCTACGGCGACCGCGACGGCGACGGCTTCGTCGAGTACTGCAAGCGCTCGCCGCGCGGGCTCGACAACCAGTCGTGGAAGGACTCCGACGACTCGCAGCGCTTCCGCGACGGCCGCCTCGCCGTGCCGCCGATCGCGCCCTGCGAGGTGCAGGGGTACGTGTACGACGCCAAGCAGCGGATCGCGGAGATGGCACGCGAGGCCTGGCGCGACCGCGTGCTCGCGCTGCGCCTGGAGAGCGAGGCAAAGCAGCTCTTCCAGCGCTTCAACGAGGCGTTCTGGATCGAGGAGCGGGGCGGCTACTACGCGCTCGCCCTCGACCGCGACAAGCAGCCGGTCGACGCGATGTGCTCGAACATGGGCCACCTGCTGTGGAGCGGCATCGTTCCCTCCGAGCGGGTGAACGCCGTCGTCGACGCGCTCATGGGCGAGAGCATGTGGTCCGGCTGGGGCATCCGGACGATGTCCGCGGAGGACGTCGGCTACAACCCGCTCTCGTACCACAACGGCACCGTCTGGCCGCATGACAACTCGCTCGCCGCCGCCGGGCTCGCCCGCTACGGCCGCTGGCCGGAGGCGCAGCGGATCGCGCAGCGCACGCTGGAGGCGGCCAGGCACTTCCGGCATCAGCTGCCCGAGGTGTTCGCCGGCCTGCCGCGCGCCGAGACGCCGTTCCCGATCGCCTACCCGACGGCCGCGCGACCTCAGGCCTGGGCCGCCGGTACGCCCATCCTGCTCCTGACCGTGCTGCTCGGGCTCGTCCCCGACCGCACGCGGCACGCGCTGACGACGACGGCGCCGCTCGAGCTCCCCTCCTGGGTCGGGTCGCTCCGGCTGACGGGCGTGCGGGCGTTCGACAGGCGCTGGACGGTGCGCGTCGACGAGGGACGCGTCCGCGTGGAGCCGGAGTGACATGGCCGAGCCGCTCCGCATCGGCCTGATCAGCCCAGTCTGGTTCCCGGTGCCGCCGACGGGCTACGGCGGCATCGAGTGGGTGGTGTGGCTGCTCGCGAACGGGCTCGCGGAGGCGGGCCACGACGTGACGCTGTTCGCCTCGGGCGACTCGCACACGAAGGCGAAGCTCGTCTCGGTGTACGACGTCGCGCCGAGCGACCTGATCGGGACGTCGATCGTCGAGCTGCACCACGCGCTCGCCTGCTTCGAGCGGGCCGCTGACTTCGACGTCGTCAACGACCACTCGGGGCCGCCGGCGGCGGCGCTCGGCGGAGCGGTGCGGACGCCGGTCGTGCACACCGTGCACGGGCCGCTCGACTCGATCGGCGGCGTCGTCTACGAGCAGATCGCCCGGGTGGCGCCGCAGGTGGGGCTGATCTCGATCTCGCTGAACCAGCGCAAGCCGAGGCCGAACCTGCCCTGGGTGGCGAACTGCCCGAACGCGCTCGACTTCTCGCTCTACCCGGTGAAGCCGCACCGCGGCGACTACCTGCTCTTCCTCGGCCGCATGAGCCCCCAGAAGGGCTGTCACCGGGCGATCGACGTCGCGATCAGCGCCGGCCTGCCGCTGAAGATCGCCGGCAAGCGGCGCGAGCGCGAGGAGGAGGAGTACTTCGACGCCTACGTCCGCCCCTTCCTCTCCGACCAGATCGAGTACCTCGGCGAGGTCACGCACGGCGAGAAGGTCGAGCTCCTCCAGGACGCGCGCGCCACCCTCTTCCCGATCGAGTGGGAAGAGCCGTTCGGGCTGGTCATGATCGAGTCGATGGCGTGCGGGACGCCCGTGATCGCGACGCGCTACGGGGCCGTTCCCGAGGTGATCGAGCACGGCCGGAGCGGGATCATCGTCGACACCCACCGCGAGATGGTCGCCGCGATCGAGGAGGCAGACCGGCTCGACCCGCTCGACCTGCGCGCCTACTGCGAGGAGCGCTTCTCGCCGGAGCGGATGGTCGCCGACTACCTCGCCGCCTACCGCGCCGCCGTCGAGCGCGGCGCGGGCGCCGGCGACACCGGCGAGCAGCCCCACCCCGGCCATACCAAGTAACAGTCTGTTACAAGGAGGGGGAGGGTGTGGGTGCGCTCGGAGGCGCGGTCGAGGTTCCGGTCGCGGGCGGCGAGCCCGCCGGGCTGGACGAGCTCGAGCAGCCGGTCGACTGAGCGGCCATGCGGGGTCGTACTCGTCGACTCGACGGTACTTTGCAGGTCTTTCCAGAACCGGCCGCGGCAGCCCGGGTCCTGAAGCTACCCTGATCGCCGATGGAGAGGCTGGAGGCGCTGCTGCGGCGGGCGTTCCCCGAGGCGACCGACCTCCGCGTCGTCGACCGGACGGGGACGGGCGACCACTTCCACGTGGTCGTGACCAGCCCGCGCTTCGACGGGCTGCCGCTCGTCGAGCAGCACAAGCTCGTCTACGCGGCGCTGTCCGAGCCGATGGGAGACGGCACAATCCACGAGCTGCGCATCACGACGAGGGGGAGGGAATGACCGACCTGGCGACGAGGATCCGGGACGTGATCGACAACGAGCCGGTGGCGCTGTTCATGAAGGGGACGCCGCACATGGTCATGTGCGGGAACTCGCAGCGGGCGCTCGACGCCCTCCGCTCCGCCGGCGCGCCGGTGACGGCGGTCGACATTCTGCCCGACCCGCGCATCCGCCAAGAGCTGTCGGCCCTGTCCGGCTGGCCGACGATCCCGCAGGTGTTCATCAAGGGCGAGCTGGTCGGCGGCGCGGACATCGCCGAGGAGCTCGCCGCCTCCGGCGAGCTCGAGCGCAAGCTCGCGGACGCGCTCGGCGACGGCTACCGCAGCGCGGCCGCCGAGAAGGTCGTCCAGGTCGTCTGAGGGAGGGCGCGACCGGCCCGATCAGGACGCGCCCGCTCGGGTCGCGTCCGCGGCCGCGGCGCGCTTGTCCCAGTAGCGCTTGAGGCCGAGGTAGGACTGGTCGATCGGCCCGGCCCGCTCGTAGTAGGGGCGGTCGGCCTCGTCGAACGACTCGATCTCGCGCCGCACGGCGGCCACGAACTCCTCCTGCGTCATACCCGAGCGCACGCGCTCGGCCCAGCGCGCGAGCTGCTCGCGCAGTCGCGGCAGGTGCTCCTCCGGATCGCGGGCGTAGCCGAAGTGCGTCAGCGCCAGCCGCGCGGGGCGGCGGCGCTCGATCTCGTCCAGCGTCCGGCTCCACAGCTCGAGGTCGATGTCGGGTGGCGGCGCCGCCGGCAGGATGTAGCGGTCGGGCTCGATGCGGACGCCGGCTGCGTCGCCTGCGAACAGCGTGCCCTCGGCGTCGAGGTAGGAGACGTGGTGGGAGGCGTGCCCCGGCGTGGCGAACGCCTCCCAGCCGAGCACGCGGTCGGAGACGACGCGCACGTTCGCCTCGGGAACGGGGACGAGCTCGCCCCACAGGGGGTCGAAGCGCTCGCCGTACAGCCGGCGGGCGCTGCGCTCGAGGCGGCTCGGATCGACGAGGTGCGGCGCCCCGACGGCGGAGACGTGCACGGTCAGCCCCGGGTGCCGGCGCACGAGCGAGCCGGCGGCGCCCGCGTGGTCGAGATGGACGTGCGAGAGCACGAGATGGCGCACGTCACCGAGCGCGAGCCCACGGCCGGCGAGGCCCGCCTCGAGCGCCGGGATCGTCGACGCCGGGCCGCAGTCGACGAGCGCCGGCCCGTCCTCGCTGTCGATCAGGTAGACGCCGATCACCTTCGGCGCCCCCTCGTGCAGGAGGTCGATCGGTGCGACAGTCACGGTGTCATCTTCGCAGCCTCGCTGCGACACCGTCCCGAGGAGGAGGACAGATGCTCATCACGACCATGAACGAAATCCCCGGCTACGAGGTGGAGGAGGTGTTCGGCGAGGTCTTCGGCCTCACCGTCCGCTCCCGCAACATCGGCTCGCAGCTCGGCGCGAGCCTCAAGTCCGTGTTCGGCGGAGAGCTGAGGGGAATGACCAAGGCTCTCGTCGACAGCCGCGAGCAAGTCACCCAGCGGATGGTCGAGGAGGCCGAAGCGAAGGGTGCGAACGCGATCATCGCCATGCGCTTCGACACGTCCGAGATGGGGCCGAACTGGACGGAGATCTGCGCCTACGGGACGGCTGTGCGCGTGCGGAAGCGCTGAGCGCGGGCGGCGTCCGGCTACGCCTGCGCGACCCGGGCGGGGGCGAGCGCCGCGTCGAGGTCGGCGAGGAGGTCGTCGACCGCCTCGATCCCGACGGAGAGGCGGATGAGGTTCCGCGGCGCCGCGAACGGGGCGTTCGCGGTCGACGCGTGCGTCATCCGCGCCGGATGCTCGATCAGGCTCTCGACGCCGCCGAGGCTCTCCGCCAGCAGCCAGAGCGTCGTCCGTCCGACGACCTCGACGGCCTCCGCCTCCGACTCGACGAGGAATGAGACCATGCCGCCGAAGTCCCGCATCTGCCGCCTCGCCAGCTCGTGCGCCGGGTGGTCGGGAAGGCCGGGATAGAGCACGCGCTCGACGCGCGGATGCTCGGCCAGGAAGGCCGCGACCGCCCTGGCGTTCTCGCAGTGCCGGCGCATGCGCACGGCAAGGGTCTTCAGGCCGCGGAGGACGAGCCAGCAGTCGAACGGGCCGGGCACGGCGCCGAGCGACTTCTGCAGGAAGAGCAGCCGGTCGGCGACGGTCGCGTCGTTGGTGGCAACGAAGCCTCCGATCAGATCGGAGTGGCCCCCCAGGTACTTCGTCGTCGAGTGGACGACGACGTCGGCGCCGAGCGCGAGCGGCTGCTGCAGGTAGGGGGTGGCGAACGTGTTGTCGACGACGACGAGCGCGCCGGCCGCGTGCGCCGCGTCGGCCGCCGCCCGGATGTCGACGACGTTGAGCAGGGGGTTCGTCGGCGACTCGATCCAGACGAGACGCGTCCGCTCGTCGAGCAGGTCCGCCAGGCCTGACCCGAGCTCCGCCGCCGACGCGTACGTGAACGCGTACCCCTTCGGCTCGTACACCTGCGAGAACATCCGGTACACGCCGCCGTAGACGTCGTTCACGCAGACGACGCGCTCGCCGGGGTCGACGAGGTGGACGAGCGTCGCCGTCGCGCCGAGCCCGGAGGAGAAGGCGACGCCGTGCTCGGCCCCTTCCAGCGAGGCGAGGCACTCCTGCAGGGCGGTCCGGGTCGGGTTGGCGACGCGCGAGTAGTCGAACCCCTTGTGGACGCCCACCGCCTCCTGCGCGAACGTCGACGTCTGGTAGATGGGGACGGTCACCGCGCCCGTCGCCGGATCCGGCTGCTGGCCGACGTGGATGGCTCGGGTCTCGAACTGCATCCCGGCGATTGTACGGCTGGCCGCCTGTCCGTCCCCGAAGCGGACTCGACGTCGGCGAGCGCGAGCGCCCGCGCGAGCCGCCTGAGCGCGCCGTCGAACGCGTCTGCGAGCGCGCCGCTTCGCCGCACGCCCGGCTCGAGGTGGAACGCCTTGACGCGCAGCGTCCCCTCGCGCCTGTCGGTCTTCAGGTCGGCTCGGCCGACGATCCGGTCGCGCCACAGGAAGGGCAGCACGTAGTAGCCGTACACGCGCTCGTGCTCGCGCTTGTACACCTCGATCAGGTGCCTGAAGCCGAAGACGCGCGCGACGAACGGCCGGTCCCAGAGCAGGTTCTCGAACGGTGACAGGAGGACGCCGCCGGAGCAGGGGCGGCCGTCCAGCTCGGCCTCGGCGGGGACGACCACCGCAGCCCCTCCGTCGTCGACCGCGACCCGGCGGACGAGCCCGTCGGCGACAAGCGCGTCGACGAGCGGGCGCATGGCCCGGGCGCCTCCCCGCAGGCGGCAGTGCTCGGCGATCCCCGCCTCCGTGAGCGCCCCCCGCCCGCGCACGGCCCGCAGGGCGTAGCCTCGCCGGAACTCCTCCTCGCTCGGCACGGGCGCGTCGAGGAAGCGTCTCGGGACGACTCGCTCGGGGAGGTCGTACAGGCGCTGGAAGCCGTCGCGGCCGGCGACGACGAGCTCGCCTGCCGCGAAGAGATGCTCGAGCGCGCGCTTGGCGGGCTTCCAGTTCCACATCCCGCCCGTGCCGCTTCCCTCGAACGCGCGCGAGGGGAGCGGTCCGCGCTCGCGGATCGCCTCGAGGACGAGCGCCTCCGTCTGCCTGTCCTCGCGCTTGCGCCCCCACCAGTGACGGTCGCGCAGCTGCTCCATGCGCCGTCTGAACAGGGGCCAGTCGTCGATCGGGACGAGGCAGGCCTCGTGGGCCCAGTACTCGAAGATCCGCCCCTGCCGGAGCAGGCGGGTAACCGTGCCGGGCCGGTAGTAGCCGAGGCGGGACGCCAGGGTCAACCGGTGCGCCCGGCCGACGGTGGAGATCGAGTCGAGCTGCACGCAGCCGAGCCGGTCGATCGCGGCGGCCACGTCGGCGGCCTGCGACGTGCGCGGGCGCGTCGCGAACCGCTGGTGTGCGACCAGGTAGCGGCGCAGCGTCGCCAGTGCCACGGTCTCCACGGCGCGGTCAACGTCTTCCGTGTCGTCTCGCTTCCGGCGCGCGGGGCGGACGCGGCGGCGGGCGGCGCGGCGGAGGAGAGCCTGCGAGCGTCTCCTCCAGACGGCCGAGGAGGCGTGCCAGCGCGTCCGCCTCCGGCCGCGGGAGCCCGGCCAGGAGCCGCCCCAGTCGCGCTCGCAGGAGATCCGTCGCCTGATCGAGCGCGCGCTCGCCGAGCGGCGTCAGCGCGAGCGCCTGCCGCCGCCGGTCGTCCGTCTGCCGCGCCCGGGTGACCCAGCCGGCGCGCTCGAGGCCGGCGACGAGCTGCGAGACGGCTGCTCCCGAGACGCCGGCGCGGCGTGCCAGCTCTGCGCCGGTCAGGAGCTCGCGACGGACGGCAGCAAGGGCGAGGTACTGCGCCACCGTGAGCGGGGGGTCGTTCGCCGCCAGCAGCCGCTCCATCCAGCGCGTGGCGAGCGGAGCCGCCGCCGCGAGCGCGTCGACGAGGTTCGCAGGGTCTCTCGCTCGGGGCATATGTCGATAAGTAGACTTAACTGTGAAGCATGCTTATGCATTGGCTCCTGGCGGGAATGGCCGTCCTGGCCGTCGCGGCGAGGCCGCGCTCCTGGCGTTCGGCGCTCCTGGCGGCGACCGCGGCCACGCTCGACGTCGCGCTCCAGGGCGCCGCAGCCGTTCCGGCGGCGCTCCGCGTCGCGCTGCCCACGTTCGGCTTCCTCGCGCTCGCCGTCGGCCTCGCCGGGTGGGCGGTGCGCGTCGGCGCCGTGCAGGTGACGGCCGGCGCGCTGGCGCGCGCGGCGGATGGGCGGCCATGGCGCCTGTTCGGGCTCGTCTGCTGCCTGACGGCGGCGCTGACGGCGGTGGTGTCGCTGGACGGCGCAGTCGTCGTCATGGCGCCGGTCGTGGTCGAGCTGCGGCGGCGCCTGGGCGCGCCGGTGCGGCCGCTGCTCCTCGGGGTCGTCGCGGTCGCCAACGGCTTCTCGCTCGCCGTCCCCGAGGGGAACCCGACCAACCTCGTCGTCGTCCAGCACCTCGGGCTCTCCATCGCGGACACCGTAACGCGAACGGCGGCGCCCGCCGTCGCGGCGACCGTCGTCTGCGCCGGCGCGGTGGCGTGGCGGGAGCGCCGCTCGCTCGGCGGCGCGGCGCAGGAGCGCGAGCCGCAGCCGGCTGTCCCGCGCTTGGCCAGCGGCCTGGCCGGCGTGGCACGAGTCGGGGTGCAGGTCACCGCACTGCTCGTCTGCCTGCTCCCGCTCGCCGCGGGCACGAGGTTTGCGGCCGGTTCCGGCCTCGGGCCGCTGGTGGCCGTGTCGCTCGTGACGGCCGCCGCCGCCGCGATCGCGAACAACCTCCCGGCGAGCGCCGTCGTCGCCTCCTGGCTCGCGCCGGGGCCGGCCGCCTATGCGGCCATCGTCGGGCTGTCGGTGGGCGCGCTGGCGACGCCGCAGGGGTCGGTGGCGACGCTGATCGCCGGCGATCTTGCCGGGAGCGAGCCGTACACCCGCGCCCTCGCCCCGGCCGCAGCCGCATCGGTGCTTGCCGCCACCCTGCTCGTGTGGGTCACGTAGCCGCCGTCTGCCCCGCCCGGCGAGGCAATCGAGCCCGAGCGGGCGAGCGCGCGCGAGGAACCGGAGCGGCTGGCCGTCCGGCCGCGAGGACGGGCCGCCACCGGCGGCCCGTCTCGTGCTGCGGACTCTGCGAGCGCGCTCAGGGCTTCATCGTATGGGCCGCCTTCGGGACGACGAGGTGGAAGGTTGCCCGCTCGCCGCGCAGGACGACGGTGATGGTGACGCGGCTGCCGGGCGCGAAGGCGACGTTGTTGCCGTAGTGGTAGTCGGATCGGCCGCTGCGCACTCCTTCCATCTCCGCGACCGGTAGGCGCTTGGCCATCCCCTTCGCCTCGGCGACCCAGATCGTCGGCGCCGCGCCGGTGACGACCGCGCCGCTCGAGCGGCTGCAGACGTGCAGCTCGAGGTGGTAGGCCCGGCCCATGGCCATGTGCATCGGGCTCATTGCCCCGCCGAGCATCACCTCGCCGGACCGTGGACGCTCAGCCTTCACCTGCGCCAGGGTGTACATCGCCTCCGGCGGGCCGAGCGAGAGAGCGAGGACATAGCTCGCCGTCCTCGCCACGTGCCCGCCGGCGCACGGTGCGGTGGTCGAGGAGGGCGCGGCGTTGCTCGCGAGTGCCGTTGAGGTCAGGACGGCGACCGCGACCGGTGCGAGCGCCCGTGCGGTCACGGCGCCACCTGCACCTGGGCGAAGCCGGCACCGCTCGGGATGCCGAGCAGGCTGGCGACGGCGGGGAAGACGGTGGCGAAGTCGGCCGTCTCGTGCCCGTAGCTGTCCGGGACGATGATCGGCTCGGGGAGGCCCCCGAGGCCGTTGAGGACGACGCCGCTGATCGTGAGGGTGCCGTCGCCGTTGTCGGTCCAGGTGACCTGGCCGCTGTCGGCACGGGCGTGCTCGCCGGCACCGCGGCCGCAGTCGGAGCCGGAGTAGTCGCCCGTGCCGCTCGTGGCATTCGGCGCCGACGGGGTCAGCTCGATCCACAGCCAGATGCCGCCACCCTGGTTACCCGGGATGTTGCCGGACAGCTCGATCTGGTAGCCGGCGCCCTGGCCGTAGTCGGCGGAGGCGGTGCCGGCGGCGAGCGCGAGCCCGGCGAGCGTCGCTGCGGCGGTTGCGAGCAGAAGATGGACAGGTCGCATCAGCCCCCCTTTCTCCGGTTGCGTGTCACGTGGCCCCTCTGTGTGTCTGCGAGGGTAGGCGTCGGCCGGGCGCCGGTCATGAGGGGAACCCCGCCACGTTCGCTGCCGCACCGGCGTGCGCCGCTCGGGCTGCCTCGGGCGTGCGCCGATGCGCTTCGGGATACGATCTGCCCGACCGGTCGCGGAGGAACAGTGGCGCGAACAGCGTTTGTTGGCCGGCAGGCGGAGCTCGCGCGCGTCGCCGAGCTCCTGGCTCAGGCGCGGTCGGGACGGGCGGGGGCGCTGCTCGTGCTCGGCGAGGCGGGGATCGGCAAGACGCGCCTGCTCGCCGAGGCGGCACGGGCCGGCGGAGCAGCCGGCTGGCGGGTGGCGAGCGTCGCCTGCCTTCCCTTCGTGGCGCCGCTCCCCTACGAGCCGGTGCGGACGCTCCTGCGCGCGCTCGGCCGACGCCCGGCCGCGACGCTCCCGCCCGACGCGCTCTTTGCACGCTCGCTCGAGGCGCTCGAGCGGGCGGCGGCGGAGGCGCCGCTTCTCCTCTGCCTGGACGATCTGCACGACTCCGACCAGGCGACGCTCGAGCTCGTCCACTACTGCATCGCCCGCCTCGCCGACCTGCCGCTCGCCTGGCTGCTGGCGGCGCGTCCGGCGGGCGCGCTGACGCCGTTCCTGCACCATCTCGGACGGGCCGAGCTGCTCGCCCGGCTGGAGCTCGGCCCGCTCGGACAGGCAGAGCTGGGCGAGCTGGCGGCGGCGCTCCTCGACGGCCGGCCGGCGGAGCCGGAGCTGGTCGAGACGCTCGCGCGTCGCAGCGGCGGCAACCCGTTCCTGTTCGTCGAGCTGGTGCAGGCGCTCGCCGCCGGCGAGGGCGACGGCGAAGCGGCCGTTCCCGCCGGCGTCAAGGAGGCGGTCGCGGAGCGCCGCCGGCGCCTGCCGCCGCTCGCCGCACGGCTGCTCGACTGGCTGGCGGTGCTGCCCGAGCCGGCCTCGCTGCGCGAGCTCGCGCGGGTGGAGCCGGCCGTGCCGGAGGCGCTCGAGCAAGCCCTGGACAGGCTCGTCGTGGAGCGGCTGGCGGTGCCGGCCGACGGCGACGGGTTCAGGCTCGCGCACGCCCTCGTGCGCGAGGCCGTCTACCAGACGCTCCCGCCCGGCGAGCGCGAGCGGATGCACTCGGCGGCGGCGGATGCGCTCGCCGAGGCGCCGGCCGAGCGGCGGGCGCCGCAGCTCGCCGCCGCCGGCCGTACCGCCGAGGCGGCAGCCTGCTTCCTACAGCTGGGCGAGGCCGCCCTCGAGCGCTCGGGCGGGGAGGACGCGGCCAGCCTCTTCCGCCGCGCCGCCGAGCTGGCGGACGCCGTGCCGGACGACCGCCTGCGCCGGCGCGGCCAGGCCGGCGAGGTGCTCGCGCTGCTGCGCCTGGGCGCCGGCAGCAAGGCTCGGGTGCTGGCCGAGACGCTGCGCAGCGAGCTGCGGGGAGCCGGCGACGCGGACGAGCTGCTCGCGTTCCTCGGCCGCTACGCGCTCGCCCTCTACGACGACGCCTCCGACCTGGAGGCGGCGCTGCAGGCGCTCGCCGAGGCCGAGCCGCTCGCCGAGCGGTCGCAGGGGGCGCTGCTCGCCGAGGTGGAGCTCGCACAGGCGTTCCTGCTGACGATGGCGGGCGAAGCACGACGGGCGCTGGCCCACGCCGAGCGGGCGCTCGAGGCGGCACGCGAAGCCGCACAGCCGCTGCTCGAGCTGCGCGCGCTCAACCGGCTCGGGCTCGCGGTCGGCATGGCGCGCGACTCGGCGGAGGCGACGGCGCTGCTCGAGCAGGTCGCCGTCCGCGCCGCCGCCGCCGGCCTCGCCGACGAGGCCGGCCGCGCCTTCCTCAACCTCTCCTTCTTCGCCAACGCCGCCGGCGACGCGCAGGCCGACGCCGACTATGCCCGCCGCGGGCTCGCGGTCGAGAACCTGCCGGCGAGCCTGGAGGTGCTGCTGCGCAGCAACCTCAGCCTCGCGCTCGCCGACCTCGGCGACCTCGACGGCGCCCTCGCCCAGCAGCTCGCCGCCCGCGCCGCCGCCGTGCGGCTGGAGCCCAAGCTCGAGGCGCGCGTGCTCGTTGCGCTCGCCCACGTGCACCTGCTGCGCGGCGAGCTCGAGCCGGCGCGAGCCTGCCTCGCGGCCGTCGAGCCGGTCCCCGGCAGCTTCGAGCACTACCGGACGCTCGAGCAGCGCGCGCTGCTCGCCGAGGAGGAAGGCCGCCTCGAGCAGTCGCTCGCCGCCTACCAGGAGGGCGCCGCCGCCGGGGACCATCCGAGCGCGCTCTGGTGCCTGGCCGGCGCCGCCCGCACCGCGGCCGCGCTCGCCCGGCCGGACGTGGCCGGCGAGGCGGTCAGGCAGCTCGAGCGGCTGCGCGGGCGCTGGCGGGGGACGGAGTGGCTGCGTGACGAGGCACGCGGGTTTCTCGCCGCCGTCGAGGGCCGGCCCGCGCAAGCTGCCACCCTCCTCGCTGCGGCGGCCGACGACTGCCCCTCTCGCCTCCACGCGACCCGCCTGCGGCTCGAGGCGGCGCGGCTTCGCCGCGACCGCGAGGGAGTGCTGGCGGCGATCGAGTCGTTCGAGGCCATGCACGCCCGCGGCGCCGCCGACAGGGCGCGTGCGCTCGCCCGCCGGCTCGGCCTGCGCCCCGGCCGTCGCCGCCGGAGCGCCGGCGTGCTGAGCGAGCGCGAGCTCGAGGTCGCCCTGCTCGTTGCCGCCGGCAAGACAAACGCCGAGATCGGCGCCCAGCTCTACCTCAGCCCGCGCACCGTCGAGCGCCACGTCGGCGCGATCCTGACCAAGCTCGGCCACCGCTCCCGGGTCGAGCTTGCCGCCCGGGTCGCCGCCGGCGAGCTCCCCGGCAGCGCGCCGGGCCCCGGCGGCCGGACGGGCTGGGGCGACGCGTAGGTTGCGGGCTTCTCCTCATGAACGCCGCGGCCGGGCCGCCTAGGCTGGATCGCGTCCACGACCGGTGCCACCCACGATCGGAGGTGCCACATGTTCCGCCACCAGGTCCGGCTCATGGTCAAGCCGGGAGAGTTGACCGACTTCCAGCGGGCGTTCAAGGAGGTGAATGCGGCCGCGCCGGGGGTCGGGCTGCCCGTCTACCGGCTGTGGGTGACGCTGTTCGGTGATCTCAACGAGGTCTGGGCAGACGCCGAGTACGAGAGCCTCGACGGGCACGTGCAGGCGATCGAGAAGGCGCGGGAGAACGCCGAGTGGTCGCGCGTCTTCAGGACGATGATCGCCCACACGGTGCCCGGGACGCTGCGCGACTACCCGCTGGAGCCGGTCGAGCTCAGCTGAGGGGAGGACGAACGATGCCCGCGCTGCAGGTGTTCCCGCCGAGCGCCGACAACGAGGCGCTGTTCGCCGACATCCCGGGCTTGCGGCGAACGCCGATCCCGGTGATCGGCTTCGACGGCCCCGACGGCCACCTCGGCCCGGAGGCGGCCGGCGCCGTGCTGTTCCTGCACATGACGATGGTCGACGAGGAGCGCACGCAGCGCTTCTGGCGGCAGGTGGCGCTGACCTGCAAGGCCGCCTCCGAGTGGCCGGGCTTCATCCGCATGATCGCCTTCTTCGACGGCGCCGCCAACAACGCGATCGGCTTCTGGCGCACGCTCGAGGACGCGCAGGCGTTCGCGCGCAGCCGCGTGCACGTCGAGGCCATCGAGGACATGTACGCGACGAGCTTCGAGTACAGTCACTTCGCGGGCCTCTTCCAGGCTGTTCGGCCGCGCCCGCGCGAGCTGTACTGCGACCGCTGCGGCCACGAGAACCTTGCCCCCGCCGAGTGCTGCCAGGCGTGTGGGAACGAGCTCGCCGACGTCTTCCGCCAGCAGGCCGCCGCGACCGGGGCGGTGGCGCCGTGAGCACGGCCACCGGCACGGCCGAGGTCACGATCCGGACCGGCCGCAGAGACGACGCGGACGCCTGCGGGCGGATCTGCTACCAGGCGTTCGCCACCCTGGCAGAAAGGCACGGCTTCCCGCCCGACTTCCCCTCGCCGGAGGTCGCGACCGGCGTCGTGGGCGCGCTGCTCGTCCACCCCGGTTTCCACGCCGTCGTCGCCGAGCAGGACGGCCGCATCGTCGGCTCCAATTTCCTGGACGAGCGCGGACCGATCGCCGGCGTCGGCCCGATCACCGTCGATGCGGCCTGCCAGGACGCCGGCATCGGCCGCCGCCTGATGCTGGCCGTGCTCGAGCGGGCGCGCGAGCGAGACTTCGCCGGCGTGCGCCTGCTGCAGGCCGCCTACCACAACCGCTCGCTCGGCCTCTACAGCACGCTCGGCTTCCAGGTGCGCGAGCCCGTCCTCAACCTGGACGGCGCCCCGCTCGGCGAGCGCCTGCCCGGCTACCCCGTCCGCGCCGCCACCGACGCAGACAGCGACGCTTGCAACCGGCTGTGCGAGGCAGTACACGGGCACGACCGCGCCGGCGAGCTCACGGACGCGCTGGCCCAGGACACGGCCCGTGTGGTCGAACGCCACGGACGCATCAGCGGCTACACGACCGGGATCGGCTTCTTCAGCCACGCGGTCGCCGAGACGAACGACGACCTGCAGGCGCTGATCGCCGACGCGGCCGAGTTCACCGGCCCCGGCTTCCTCGTCCCCGCCCGCAACAGCGCGCTCGTCGGCTGGTGCCTGCGACACGGGTTCCGCCTGCGCATGGTCACGACCCTGATGACGATCGGCCTCTACAACGAGCCGCAAGGGGCCTACCTCCCCTCGATCCTGTACTGAGCGGCCCTGGGACCCGTCGGGATCCTCGACTGGGTGATCGGCAGACCCTGGCGAGCACGACGGCGACGACCCCCGCCGCGGCACGCGCTCAGCCGGCCGGCTCGCGGGCGCGGGCGAGGTACTCGAGCAGATCGGACCGCGTCAGCACGGCCGTCGGTACGCCTGCGCGCGCGACGACGACTGCCGCGCCACCCCCTGCGAGGTCGTCGAACACCTCCTCGACCGAGTCGGCCGCGTCGACTGCCGGGAGCGGCGGCCCCATCACGGAGCTCACCTCCTCGCTGAGCGCGTCCGGGTGGCGGAAGACGCGGTCGAGGAGCCCGCGCTCGTTCACCGAGCCGACGACGTCGGCGAGCGACTGGATGGGCGTGTGCCGGACGACCGGCAGCTGCGAGATGCCGTAGCGTTGCATCAGCTCGATCGCCGCGCCGACCCGCTCGTGCGTCTCGCAGACGACGAGGTCGGGCGCGCTGCCGTTCAGGGAGTGCTTGAACGCGAGCACCTCGGCGATCGTCGGCACCGGCCCGCGGCGCTCGAGGAACCCGTGCTCGAGCATCCAGTTGTCGTCGAACATCTTCGACAGGTAGCCGCGGCCCCCGTCGGGGATGGTGGTGACGATCGTCAGGCCGGGCCCGTGCCTGCGCGCGGTCTCCAGCATCGCGTACACGGAGGTGCCCCCCGAGCCGCCCGCGAGGATCCCCTCCTCGCGCGCGAGGCGCCGTGCGCACAGGAACGAGTCGCGGTCGGAGACGCGGACGAACTCATCGACGACGGAGGGGTCGAACACGCCGAGGAAGGTGTCCTTGCCGATCCCCTCGACGAGGTACGGGTGCACCGGCCCACCCGAGTAGATCGACCCCTCCGGGTCGGCGCCGACCACGAGCACGTCCGGCTTGCGCTCCTTCAGGGAGCGGGCGATGCCGGTGATCGAGCCGCCGGTGCCGACGGAGACGACGACGGCGTCGAGCTCGCCGCCCGTCTGCTCCCAGATCTCGGGGCCGGTCGTCTCGTAGTGCGCGCGCGGATTCTCCTCGTTCGTGTACTGGTCGGGCTTGTACGCGCCGGGGATCTCCTCGGCCAGCCGGTCGGAGACCGAGTAGTAGCTTTCGGGCGAGTCCGCCTCGACGGCCGTCGGGCAGATCACCACCTCGGCGCCGAAGGCGCGCAGGAGCGAGATCTTCTCCGGGGCCACCTTGTCCGGGAGCACGAAGATCATCCGGTAGCCCTTGATCGCGGCGACGAGCGCCAGCCCGACGCCGGTATTGCCGGAGGTCGGCTCGACGATCGTGCCTCCCGGGCGGAGCGCCCCCTGCCGCTCCGCGGCCTCGATCATGCGCAGGCCGATGCGGTCCTTGGTCGAGCCGCCCGGGTTGAGGTACTCGAGCTTGGCGAGCAGCGTGCAGCCGAACTCCGCGCCGAGCTTCTGCAGCCGCACGATCGGGGTGCGGCCGACCAGCTCGAGGACGGTCGGATACGGGCGGGTCATCGCGGGAAGCGTAACCGGGGGTGGAGGCCGAGCGGCCGCGCGCTTCCCGCGCCGGCGCCTCAAGTCGATCGCTCGGCGTGACGATACCGGGGGCGTGGAAGCTGCTCACCTTCCGTGGCGACCGCTCGGCGAGCTGTTCGTCGCGCGCGGGCTGATCACCGAGGCCGAGCTCGAGGAGGCGCTCGCCGAGCAGCTCGTCACCGGACGCCGCCTGGGCGAGGTGCTGGTCGATCGCGGGCTCGTCTCCGGCCCGGACTTGACGAGCATCCTCATGGAGCAGCTCGGCGTCGAGGTTGCGAAGGAGGACGGCTTCGGCTCCGGTCTGTGGGCCGAGATCCAGCGCCGCCACCGCAGGGAGCGGGGCGCCGAGGGCGAGGAGCTTCCGGACGGGCTCGCAGCCGAGCCGACCGCCGTCGAGGAGCCGACCGTGGTCGAGCTCCGCGCCGGGCGCGAGCGGCCGCCCGCCGAGCGCGGCGAGCAGGACGGGGACGCCGCGGAGCCCGAGCCGGAGGTGGCCAGCTGGGACGCCGCCGGGCCCGAGCCCGAGGTGGCCCGGTGCGACACCGCACAGCCCGAGCCCGACGTGCTCGCCTGGGACGGACCGGCGCCCGAGCCCGAGCGGGCCGCGTGGGACGATCCGGGGCCCGAGCCTGCGCCGAGCGCGGAGGAGGGTGCGCCGCTTCCGCCGTTCGAGGAGCCTCCCTGCGAGCCTCCGGCCTGCGCCGACGGGCCACCCGAGCGTGCGTTCTCGTCCGGCTTCGGCGGCGATCTCGAGCCCGAGCCGCATGCGGACGAGCTGCAGTCGGCGCTTCCTCTCCTGCCCGCGCCGGCGGCGGACGAGGTGGTGCGCGGCGAGATCGAGGCCGCCCGCCGCCAGCTCGCCGCGCTCGAGGAGCTGCTCGCCGACGCGACGGCGGCGCTCGCCGCGCTCGCGGCCGAGGCGAGCGACGAGCCGCGGCTCTTCCGGACGCCGTAGGCCGCAGCGAGGCTCGAGCGGGCCGTCAGTGGCGGAAGTGGCGGCGGCCGGTGAAGGCCATGGCCGCGCCGGCGTCGCGCACGGCCGCGATCACCTCGCCGTCCCGCTTCGAGCCGCCCGGCTGCACGATCGCCCGCACCCCCGCGTCGAGCGCGAGGCGCGGCCCGTCGGCGAAGGGAAAGAAGGCGTCCGAGGCGAGCACCGATCCGGCCAGCTCGTGCCCATGCTGCCGCGCCTTCTCGACCGCGATCCGGACTGCGTCGACGCGGCTCGTCTGGCCGGCGCCGATGCCGATCGTGCCGCCGCCGCGGACGAGGACGATCGCGTTCGAGCTCACGTGCTTGCACACGGCCCAGGCGAGCTCGGCGTCCGCCCGCTCGTCCTCCGTCAGCTCGCCGCAGACGAGCGCGAACGGCTCGTCGCCGCCGGCGTCCGGCTCCTGCACGAGGAAGCCGCCGAGCGCGCTGCGCACGTCGAGGTCGCCCGCTCCCCCGCCGGCGGGGGCGACGAGGATGCGGATGCCCGGCTTCGCCGTCAGCGCGGCGAGCGCCTCCGGCTGGTAGCCGGGCGCGGACAGCACCTCGACGAACTGCTCGCCGAGCCGGCGAGCGAGCCGCCCAGACACCGGCTCGCTCAGCGCCACGATCCCGCCGTAGGCCGAGACGGGGTCGCAGGCGAGCGCGCGCTCGTAGGCTGCGTCCAGGGTCGGCGCGGACGCGGCGCCGCACGGGTTGGCGTGCTTGACGATGACGCATGCGGCAGCGGGCAGCTCGGCCAGCAGGGCGCGGGCGGCGTCGAGGTCGTGCAGGTTGTTGTACGAGAGCGGCTTGCCGTGCAGCTGCTCCCCGATCCCGGCGCCGTCGCCGTAGAAGGCGGCCCGCTGGTGCGGGTTCTCCCCGTAGGCGAGCTCGGCGGCCTTCTCCAGGGCGAGCGTCAGGCGAGCCGGGAAGGCTTCGTCGCCCTGGAACCAGGCGGCGATCGAGGCCTCGTAGGCGGCGGTCGTCGCGAACGCCTCGGCCGCGAGCCGGCGGCGCGTTTCGAGCGACACCGACCCGTCCCGGCGGATCTCCGTCAGCACCGGCGCGTACTGCGCCGGGCTGGAGACGGCTGCCACGTGCGCGAAGTTCTTGGCCGCACCGCGCAGGAGCGACGGGCCGCCGATGTCGATCATCTCCACGCGCTGGTCGTCGGCGAACGGGTACAGGACGACGCAGACGAGGTCGAACGGCTCGATGCCGTGCGCCTCCAGGTCGGCGAGGTCGCCTGGGACGTCCCTGCGCGCGAGGATGCCGCCGTGCACGGCCGGGTGGAGGGTGACGAGGCGGTGCCCGAGGAGCTCGCCGAAGCCGGTCAGGCTCTCGACGGTGGTCGCGGCGACGCCGTGCTCGGCCAGGTGCGCTGCGGTACCGCCGCTCGCGACGATCTCCCAGCCGAGCTGGTGCAGGCCGCGCGCGAACTCCGCCACACCGCGCTTGTCGTACACCGAGATCAGCGCGCGCACGGCGACTCCCCGGCGAGCAGCTCCGAGACGACGGCCGTGAGCAGCCGGTGCTCGACGGCGTGGATTCGCTCGACGAGCGTCTCGCGCGGCTCCACCGGCACCTCCGCCTGCCGGAGCACGGGCCCCGTGTCGACGCCCTCGTCGACGAGGTGCACGGTCACGCCGGTCGTGGCCACGCCCGCCGCGAGCGCGTCCTCGATCGCGTGCAGCCCGGGGAAGGCCGGCAGCAGCGAGGGGTGGACGTTGACGATGCGGCGCGGGAAGCGCTCGAGGAACGGCCTCGTCAGCAGGTGCAGGTAGCCGGCGAGCACGACGAGGTCGACGCCGTGCTGCTCGAGCCACGTCGCCATGACCAGGTCGCGCTCCTCCCGCACCGGGTGGCAGTCGAGCGAGAACGTCGCCGTGGGGATGCCGGCGGCGCGTGCCCGGTCGAGGGCCCTCGCCTCGCGCCGGTTCGACGCGACCGCGGCGATCGGCAGCCCCGCGTCGATCAGCGCCTGCAGGTTCGTGCCCTCCCCGGAGACGAGCACCCCGATCATGCGCGCTCGATCCTCCCCACGACCGGCTCGCCGCCCGCGTCGGAGACGACGGCGCAGAAGCCGATACCGAGGTTGAACACGCGGCGCAGCTCCGCCTCGTCGACGTGACCGGCGAGCCAGTCGAACACCGGCGGTCGCTGCCAGCCGCCCCAGTCGATCCGCGCCCGCAGGCCCTCGGGGAGGACGCGCTCGAGGTTGCCGACGATGCCGCCGCCCGTGACGTGCGCGAGCGCGCGGACGTCGTGCGCAGCGCGCAGGCGGCGGACGTCCGCCAGGTACAGGCGGGTCGGCGCCAGCAGGTCGGGCCCGTCGTAGTCGTCCTGCTCGAGGATCCGCCTGACCAGCGTGAACCCGTTCGCGTGGACGCCGTTCGAGGGCAGGCCGATCACGGCGTCGCCCTCCTCGACCCGCGACCCGTCGACGACGTCGTCGCGGTCGACGATTCCGACGCAGGTGCCGGCGACGTCGAGCGCTTCCTCCCGGTACACCCCGGGGAGCTCGGCGGTCTCGCCACCGATCAGCGCCACCCCGGCCTCGCGGCAGACCTCGGCGGCACCGTCGACGAGCTCGGCCACCTCCTCCAAGTCGATGCTCGCCGCTGCGACGTAGTCGAGCAGGACGAGCGGCTCGGCGCCGGTCGTGATCACGTCGTTGATGCAGTGCGCCGCCAGGTCGGCGCCGCACGCGCGCAGCGCCCCCCGCTGCCTGGCCAGCACGAGCTTCGTCCCCACCCCGTCCGTCGAGGCGGCGAGCAACCGCCGCTCGTCGAGCGGATACAGGCCGGCGAAGGCGCCGAATCCCCGCGCGCCCGTCGACTCGACCGCCCCGCGCAGCCGCTCGACCACGTCCGCCGCCTTCGCCAGCGAGACGCCGGCCGCCTCGTACGACCGTCTTCCCTTCACCGGGTCGCGTGCGCCGCCTTCGACACCGCCTCCGCGCTCACGGATCGAGTCTAGAGCTGCGCTGCGACGCCGCTCGGCCGGAGCGGCCTACACTGGCGGCGTGGAGGCGCCTCCGTCGCCGCTCACGAGCTGGACGTTCGACCCGATCCAGCTCACCGGCATCGCGCTGATCGGTTTCCTCTACCTGCGCCGCTCGCGGACGCTCGCCGCCCGCGGTACGCCGGTTGCGCGGTGGCGGCGCTGGTCGTTCGGTGCCGGCCTGGCGAGCGTCGCGTTCGTGCTCGCGTCGCCCGTGGACGCGTTCGGCGAGCGGCAGTTCCTGTTCGTGCACATGATCCAGCATGTCGTCCTCGGCGACCTCGCGCCGCTGGCGATGGTGGCCGGGCTGACCGGCCCGCTGCTCAGGCCGCTGCTGGCCATGCCGTGGATCTACCGCCTGCGCTTCCTCGGGCACCCGCTCGTCGCCTTCCCGCTGTGGGCGGTCAACCTGTACCTGTGGCACCTGCCCGTGCTGTACGAGGCGGCTCTCCACCACGACGCCGTGCACGCGCTCCAGCACACCCTCTTCTTCGCCTTCGGCGCGCTGTTCTGGGCGGCCGTGCTCGAGCCGCTCCCCGGCCCGGCCTGGTTCGGCTCGGGCTGGAAGCTGCTGTACGTCGTCGTCGCGCGGCTGGTGGCGATGGTGCTCGGCAACGTCCTGCTCTGGTCGTCGAGCGTCTTCTACTCCACCTACGAGCACGCGGCCCGCTTCGGGATCACGCCGCGGGCCGACCAGGGGATCGCGGGCTCCGTGATGATGGTCGTCGACTCGCTCGTCACGATCGGGGCGATCGCCTGGCTCTTCCTGCGCCTCGCCGGCGAGAGCGAGCTCCGGCAGCGGCTCATCGAGGCAGGCCACGACCCGGGAGCTGCGTCGCGCGCCGTCCGCTACGGTCGGGGTGAGGAGCTCGCCAGCCGCTGACGAACGCCCGCGCGAACGCCGAGGAGGACGCGCGGGCTCCTCGACGCACACGACACGGAGGATCCACGTGCTGAGCGGGGCGGCGCTAGGCGGTCACGGGCTCGAAGCGGAGCTTGCCGAGCCGGCCGTCCTGCGGCACCCGGGTCGGGTACTCGCGCGTCAGGCAGGCGCGGCACAGGCTCGAGCCGGGATGTCCGGTCGCCTCCGTCAAGCCGTCGAGCGACAGGTAGGCGAGCGAGGTGGCGCCGACGTGCTCCCGCACCTCCTCGACGCTCTTGCCGGCCGCGATCAGCTCGCGCTCGTCGCCGAAGTCGATGCCGTAGAAGCAGGGGCCGACGACCGGAGGGGACGAGATGCGCAGGTGCACCTCCGCGGCGCCCGCCTCGAACAGCATGGCCACGATCTGCCGGGTCGTGTTGCCGCGCACGATCGAGTCGTCGACGACGACGACGCGCTTTCCCGCCACCTCGTCGAGGGGGTTGAACTTGAGGCGGATGCCCTGCTCGCGCAGTGCCTGGTCCGGCTGGATGAACGTCCGTCCGACGTAGCGGTTCTTGATCAGGCCCTCGCTGAAGGGGATCCCAGAGGCGCGGGCGAAGCCGACCGCGGCCGGCGTGCCCGAGTCGGGCACCGGCATGACGAGGTCGGCGTCGACCGGCGCCTCCACCGCCAGCCGCTCGCCCATGCGCACCCGCGCCCCGTGCGTCTCGACGCCGCCCAGGTACGAGTCGGGCCGGGCGAAGTAGAACGACTCGAAGGTGCACAGGGCGCCGGCACCGGCCGCCTCGACCGCCTGCAGCGAACTCGCGCCCGACTCGTCGACGACGACCAGCTCCCCGGGCTCGACCTCCCGCTCGAAGCTCGCGCCGAGCAGGTCGAGCGCGCACGTCTCCGACGAGACGACGAGGTCGTCGTCGAGCCGCCCGAGCACGAGCGGGCGGAAGCCGTGCGCATCCCGGAAGGCGACGAGCTTCCCCTCCGAGAGCGCGGTGATCGAGTATGCCCCCTCGAGCCGCTCCATCGCCGCGGCGACGGCCTCCGCCAGGGGGCGCTCGTCGTTCGCGATCAGCGCTGCGATGAGCTCCGAGTCGGAGGTCGAGGACAGCCGGACGCCGTCCGCGGCCAGCTCCGCGCGCAGCTCGGAGGCGTTGACGAGGTTGCCGTTGTGTCCGAGGGCGACCGTACGGACGCGACCGTGCTGGACGAGCGGCTGCGCGTTCGCCCACGCGCTCGAGCCGGTCGTCGAGTAGCGCGTGTGTCCGATCGCGACCTCGCCCGGGAGCGCGCGGAGCTTCTGCTCCGTGAACACCTGCGTGACGAGCCCGAGCTCGCGCAGCACCGTCAGCCGGCCGCTCTCGGAGACGGCGATCCCCGCCGACTCCTGGCCACGGTGCTGAAGCGCCTGCAGGGCGAAGTAGGTGAGGCGGGCGACGTCGCGGGCGGGCGCGTGGATGCCGAAGACGCCGCACATCAGCCGACGACCCCAAGCTCGATGGCGCCGTCCCACGCGAGCTCGACCCCCGGCGCGCACGCGACCACGACCGCCCCCGCCGCCGTCTCCCCAGCCGTGTAACAGGCTGGTACTTGGCTG
Source organism: Gaiellaceae bacterium (assembly GCA_035652235.1). Lineage (GTDB taxonomy): Bacteria > Actinomycetota > Thermoleophilia > Gaiellales > Gaiellaceae > PALSA-612. The sequence continues at coordinate 74,987 of DASREE010000042.1, forward strand.
GGCAGCGGCCGGTGGAGCGTCGCGGGCAGGCCGCTCCACGCTTCAGCCTCGGCGAGGGCTTGCTCCAGGCCGCCGGTGCCGACGTCGTGGGCGAGCGAGAGCCGCTCGGCGCTTCGCCACAGGAAGCGGACGAGCGCGGCTGCGCGGCCGGCGAGGAGCCAGACGGCGTCGCCCGGCTGCCAGCGGGAGGGAATCCGCGCGACGTCGCGGACGAGGCCGACGCAGCCGGCGACGGGCGTCGGCGGGATCGCGCGCCCGTCCGTCTCGTTGTAGAGCGACACGTTGCCGGAGACGACCGGGATGCCGAGCTCCTCCGCCGCGTCGGCGATGCCCTCGATCGCCTGCGCGAGCTCCCAGCCGATCTCGGCCTTCTCGGGATTGCCGAAGTTGAGGCAGTCCGTCAGGCCGATCGGCTCGCCGCCGGCGCAGGCCACGTTCAGCGCGGCGCCGAACACGGCGGCGCGGCCGGCGGCGTAGGGGTCGCGCTCGCCGGCCGGCGGGCCGTCGAGGGAGACGGCGAGCCCGCGTCTGCCGGACAGGCGCAACACGGCCGCGTCGAGCCCCGGCCGGCGCACGGTCCTCGAGCCGACGAGCTGGTCGTACTGCTCGAACACCCACGTCTCGGGCTCGAGGTTGACGGGATCGACGGGCGCGCGCGGCCGCGGCCGGGGCGACTGCCGGACCTCGTAGCGGGGACACGCCTCCGTCAGCTGCGCGGCGGGGATCTCGGCGAGCAGCTCGTCCCCGAAGAACGCGCGCAAAAGCCCCGTTCCCGTCACCTCGCCGATCGCCGCCACGTGCAGCTCCCAGCGCCGACACAGCGCCTCGACCTGCCCGACGAGCTCGGGCGGGACGACCGCGACCATCCGCTCCTGGCTCTCAGAGACCATGATCTCCCACGGCTCGAGGTCCGGCTCGCGCAGGGGCACCCGCTCGAGGTGCACGTCGAGGCCGGCGCCGTCGCGCGCCATCTCGGCGAGCGCGGAGGCGAGGCCGGCTGCGCCGCAGTCTTGGAGCGACGCGACGAGGCCGCGCTCGACGAGCTCGAGCGAAACCTCGATCAGCTTCTTGCCGGTGAAGGGGTCGCCGATCTGCACCGACGGCCGCTTCTCGTGCGCCCCCTCGCCGAGCTCCTGGCTCGCGAGCACGCTCGCGCCGCCGATGCCGTCGCGCCCGGTCGTCGCCCCGTACAGGACGACGACGCCGCCGGCGAGGCTCGCCCGAGCTCCCGTGCGACGCTCCGACGGGAGCAGCCCGACGCACATCGCGTTGACGAGGCAGTTGCCCTCGTAGTCGGGATCGACGAGCACCTCGCCGCCGACCGTGGGCACGCCGACGCAGTTGCCGTAGTGGCCGATGCCGGCGATCGCCCGGTCGAGCTTCCAGCCGCGGCGTCCGAAGCGGAGCAGGTCGAGAAGCGCCACGGGCCGGGCCCCCATCGCGGTCACGTCCCGCAGGATGCCGCCGACGCCGGTGGCGGCCCCCTGGAACGGCTCCACGGCCGAGGGGTGGTTGTGGCTCTCGACTTTGAACGCGACCGCCTCGCCGCCGCCGAGGTCGAGCACGCCCGCGTTCTCGCCGGGTCCCTGCAGCACCCGTGGCCCGGAGGAGGGAAGCCGCCCGAGGAGGGAAGCCGAGTGCTTGTAGCCGCAGTGCTCCGACCAGAGCAGCGAGAAGACGGCGAGCTCGAAGTGGTTCGGGTCGCGCCCGAGCAGCTCCCGGATACGCTCCAGCTCCCCGTCCGTGAGGCCGAGAGCGCGGTGGAGCGGATGTTCGACGACCGTCGCCAGGACCTTCAGTCTACGCCCGCCGGGCGACGCGCCGCCTGCGGGTAGGTTCTCCCCGTGCGCCCAGCCTCCGCTCTCCCGTGAGCCGCCGCCAGCTCGTCATGCTCCTGGCGCTCTCCGCCATCTGGGGGTCGTCGTTCATGTTCATCAAGGTCGGCGTGCGCGAGCTCGCGCCGTCGGCGCTCGTCTCGGGGCGGCTCCTCGTCGCCTGCGCCACCCTCGCCCTGATCGCTTCGGCGCGCACGCCGCTCGGCTCGACTGTACGGGCGCTGCGCGCGAGCCTCGGCTCGTTCGTCGCCGTCGCCGCCCTCAACTCGGTCGTTCCCTTCTGGCTCCTCGCCTGGGGCGAGACGCGCATCGACTCGGGGCTGGCCGCGCTCCTGCAGGCCTGTGCGCCTCTGTTCACCGCGCTCCTCGCCGGACTCTTCGTCCGGGCCGAGCGGGTGACGGGAGCGCGCCTCGCCGGCGTCGTCGTCGGCTTCGGCGGCGTCGCGCTGCTCGTCGGCGCGACGCCGAGCGGAAGCGTCGCCGGGGCGCTCGCCGTCGTCGCGAGCGGCTTCTGCTACGCGGCCTCGGCGCTCGTCGGAGCGCGGCGGCTGCGCGGCGTCCCGCCGGCGACGATCGCCTTCGGCACGACCGCGGTCGCGTCGCTGCTGTCGCTGCCGTTCGGGCTCGCGCAGCTCCCCGGGGCGGTTCCCGGCTGGAAGGTGGTCGGCTCGGTCGTCGTCCTCGGCGTCGTCGGGCTCGGCGTCGCCTACCTCCTCTACTTCGCCCTGATCACCGGCGCGGGAGCGTCGAAGGCGATCCTCGTCACGTACCTCGTCCCGCCGATGGCGCTCTTCTACGGGGCGGCGATCCTCGGCGAGCCGCTCCGCATGTCGGACTTCGCCGGTCTCGGCCTCATCCTCGCCGGCGTCTCGCTCGGCACCGGCACCCTGAGCGGGCTGCGTCGCCGCGCCGCCGCCCGCGCCGGCGCGTGACCGGCCGCCTGACCGTTCCCGGCCCGAACGCCGCTCCGCCACCGCCCGCCCCCCGGTGCGTGACAAGCTTCGCGCCCGTGACGTTCGCCGCCGGGACGGCCATCCTGCTCGGGCTCGTCGGCGTCGCCGTCGGCGCTTTCGGCACGCTCGTCGGCGCGGGCGGCGGCTTCATCCTCACGCCTGTCCTGCTCCTCCTCTACCCGCACGACTCGGCGCGGACGCTCACCGCCATCAGCCTCGCCGTCGTCTTCTTCAACGCCCTCTCCGGCTCGCTCGCCTACGCGCGCCAGCGCCGGATCGACTACCGCAGCGGGCTCGTCTTCGGCGCCGCGACGCTTCCGGGCGCGGTCGGCGGAGCGCTCGTCGTCGGCGTCACGCCGAGACGCGTCTTCGACGCGATCATGGCCGCCGCGCTCGTCCTGCTCGCGCTCTGGCTCGTGCTCGGGCGGGGGGAGCAGGGAGCGGGCGGCGAGGGCCGCGGCCGGCTGCGGACGATCGTCGACCGCGGCGGGCGCGTGCACCGCTACCGGGTCCCGCTCGGGCGCGGGAGCCTGTACAGCCTCGCCGTCGGCTTCCTCTCCAGCTTCCTCGGCATCGGCGGCGGCGTCATCCACGTGCCGATCCTGGTGCGCGGGCTCGGCTTCCCCACGCACGTGGCCACGGCGACGTCGCATTTCGTCCTGGCCCAGATGGCCGCCGCCGGCAGCGTCACGCACCTGGTCGCAGGCAGCTTCGCGCACGGGCACGGGCTGCGGCGGACGGCGGCCCTGTCCATCGGCGTCGTGCTGGGCGCCCAGGTGGGAGCCCTCGTCTCGCTCCGGCTGAGCGCGAGCCGGATCGAGCTGCTGCTCGCCCTCGCGCTGGCCGGGCTCGCCGCCAGGCTCCTCGTCTCCGTCGTGTGAGCGGGCGGGAAGGCGCGCCGCTCGCGCCCGCCCTCGAGCGGCGGGCGGCATCCTGCTCGTCCCCCGGCCCTCGAGACAGCCGGTCGCCGGCGCCCGCGCCGACCACCCCGGCGCTGGGCCCTACCCTTCGCCGGCCGGCCGGCCGCCGAGCGGTGAGGCGGGGACGTGTACGAGGCGCGCGAGCGGCTCGGGCAGCCACCAGTTGAGGCGGCCGAGGAGCGCCATCGCCGAGGGCACGAGCAGGGAGCGGACGAGGAAGGCGTCGATCAGGATCGCGAAGGCGAGGCCGATGCCGAGCTCCTGCAGGTCGACGATGCGCCCGGCGACGAAGCCGGAGAAGGCGGCCACCATGATCACGGCCGCGGCGGTGACGATCCGGCCCGTCCGCTCGAGCCCCTCCGCGACCGCCCGCTCGTTGTCGTGGGTCGCGTCCCAGCGCTCGCGCATGCGGCTGATGAGGAAGACCTCGTAGTCCATCGACAGTCCGAACAGCATCGCGAACAGGAAGATCGGGATCCAGCCAGAGATCTGCGGAGCGTGGTACAGGCCGAGCAGGCGCTCGCCGACGCCGTAGCGGAAGACGACGACGAGCACCCCGTAGGCGGCGCCCACCGAGAGGATGTTCGCCAGCACGGCCTTGAGCGGGATGAGCACAGAGCGGAAGGCCCGCATGAGCAGGACGAAGGTGACGAGAATGACGGCCAGGGCCAGGTAGGGGAAGAAGCTGTAGGTGCGGCCGAGGAAGTCGACGCCCTGGCCGGGGCTTCCGCCCGCGAGCACGGTCGTGCCCGCCGGGAAGCGGGCCGCCGGGATCAGGTCGTCGCGCAGCCGGTGCACGAAGCGCTGCGAGGGCTGCTCGCCGTAGGCGTGCCGGCCGGCGACGATGACCTGCGCGTAGCGCCGCGTGGCGTCGACGAAGCGCCCTCCGAGCCGGTAGAGGACGAGCTCCACCTCGGGGTCTCGCCGCAGCACGGCCGTGAGCCGGCCGATCGCCGCCTGCACGGCCGGGCTGGCGACGCCGCCCCGCCTGCCCGTGTCGACGACGATCTGCGAAGGTGAGATCGCGCCCGGGCCGACCGCCGCCTTGAGGACGTCGTAGCCCTGCACGGCCTGCGGGAAGCGGGGGATGCCGGCCGTCGAGCCCGGCGTCAGATGGAGGCCGAGCGCGGGGACGGCCGCGAGCACGAGCAGCGCGAGGCCGAGAGCGAGGTAGCGGCCGCTCCGGCGCATGATCGAGCGGGCGATCCGGGTCCACAGGCCTGCGTCGTGGGTGTGCGGGCCGCGCGGAAGCGGCAGCCGCAGCCGCTCGCGCAGGAAGGCGGCGACGCGCAGCCGCCTGGAGCCGCGGCGACCGTAGACGGAGAGAAGCGCGGGCTGGAGCGTGGCCGCGGCGGCGATCGAGGCGAGCGGGATGATGAAGCCGCCGATCCCCATCGAGCGTATGAACGGCACGGGGGTGAGGAGCAGCGTGGAGAGGCCGACCGCGACCATCGCCCCCGAGACGATCACGGCGCGGCCCGCCGTCGCCATCGTCCGCACGACCGCGTCGGTGACCGCGTCGCCGGCCGCGAGCTCCTCGCGGAAGCGGTAGACGATGAGCAGCGAGTAGTCGACGGCGATGCCGAGCCCGATGCCCTGGACGAGGTTCGTCACGTACGTGGCCGTCGACACCTCGTGCGCGATGAGGAAGACGAGGCCGAGCGTGGCGGTGATGGTCGCGGCTGCGAAGATGAACGGCACGGTGATCGCCAGCGAGAGGCCAAGCACGGCGACGAGGATGGCGAAGGCGATCGGGACGGCGATCGCCTCGCTTCTCGCCAGGTCGCCGCTCAGGATCGGGTCGACGGCCGCCTCGATCGCCGCCCCGCCGGTGACGTAGGTCGTGACGCCCGGGATCTGGCCGAGGGCGCGCAGGAGCGTCGCGGCGTACGGCTTCGCCTTGGCCAGCGTCAGCGCCGAGACGACGTCGCCGTAGACGAGCGTGGGCGAGGCGACGCGCAGCGCCGTCGGGCTTCCGGTGGGAACGGCGCGGGCGGCGCGGTCGACGCGGGCCTGCAGGCGACGCACGACGGCCGAGTCGACGCCCTGCGGGATGCGGAAGACGACGGTGAAGGAGCCGTCGCTGCGGTCGCCGAAGTGGTCCTGCAGGATCGTCCGTGCCCGCTCGGAGTCGGAGCCCGGCACGGCGAACGAGTTGGAGAGGACGGACGAAAGCCGTGTCAGCGACCAGCCGCCGGCGAGCGCGACGGCGAGCCAGACGCTGAGGACGAGCCAGCGGAAGCGGATGACGGCGCGTGTCCAGCGCTCGAGCGGCAGGCGGGCGCCGCCCCTGTGGCCGCCGCCGGCGGCAGTGGGTGGGCGTGCGGGCGCCTGTGTCGCCGCCAAGCTCGCGCTCCTTCCTCGTTGCCGGGAGCATCGTCGTCTGCACGGCGCGGCTGCCGCATCGGTGGCGGCCCGCAGTCCGCGTGCGGCGTATCCGCCCTTGCGGCGCCGGGGCACCGGCGGACGCCGCCAGCCCGCGCGCGGACGCGCGCTTGCGTCATGATCGGGCGCGTGGGAAACGGGGACGGCGCTCCGGGGGACGGTGCTCCACCGCAGCGGCTGCGGCGGTTCGAGGGGCGGGTCTGCCTGGTCACGGGGGGCGGGCGCGGGATCGGTCGTGCCGTCGCGGTCGCGCTCGCCCGCGAGGGAGGCCGCGTCGCCGTCCTCGCGCGCACCCGCGCGCAGTGCGAGGCGGTGGCGGCCGAGACGGGCGGCCTGGCGCTCGCGGCCGACGTCACCGACCGCGACGCCTGCGAGCGGGCGCTCGCCGAGCTGGAGGCCAGGCTCGGGCGGCCGACGGTGCTCGTCAACGCGGCGGGCATCTCACCGCTCTGGCAGCGGGCCGAGAAGCAGGACCCGGATGTCTTCCGCGAGATCGTCGACGTCAACCTCGCCGGAGCGTTCCGCGTCACGCACGCGGCCGCCCCGTCGCTGCTCGCCGCCGGCGGCTCGGTCGTGAACGTGGCCAGCGTCACCGGACTCGCGGCCAGCCCTCGGCTCGCCGCCTACGGCGCCTCGAAGGCGGGGCTCGTGCAGCTGACGCGGACGCTCGCGCGCGAGTGGGGCGACCGCGGCGTGCGCGTCAACGCCGTCTGCCCCGGCTACGTGGAGACGGAGCTGACGCGCGACCTGCTCGCCGTCGAGCGGCTGCGCGCGGAGATCGTCCGGCAGGCGCCGCTCGGACGGCTGGCGACGGTCGCGGAGGTCGTCGCGCCGGTGCTGTTCCTCGCCTCGGACGAGGCCTCGTACGTGACCGGGGCGGTGCTCGCGGTCGACGGCGGAAGCTCGGCCTGACGAGCACCGCCGCGCCGACCCGGAGAAGCGCGGCGCCTCCGGGATCCGGTGCTCGAGCTCACGTACAACCACGACGCACGCACGCACCAGCCTTTACGATCGTCAACTGATCTGCAATGACGCGGTTTGTCCACACGATGCTGCGGATCGTCGAGCCGGAGAAGACGATCGCGTTCTACGAGGCGTTGGGGTTCGAGCGTCGCCGCGAGCTGCCGATCGTGCGCAACGGCGAGCTGGAGGCGACGAATTACTTCCTCGGCATCCCCGGCCGGGATGAGCCGGAGCTCGAGCTGACCTTCAACCACGACGGCCGCACGTACGAGCTGGGGACCGCGTACGGGCACATCGCCTTGGTCGTCGACGATCTGAACGCGACGCTGGCCGCGCTCGCCGAGCAGGGGATCGAGCCGGAGCGACCGCCGTATTCGGTGCGGGAGGGTGGAAGCCTGCTCACGTTCGTCCGTGATCCGGTGAACGGGTATCGGATCGAGCTGATCGGAGCCCGGTCGGAGTAGGCGCTCTCCGATCGCGAGTGTGAGCGCTTCGTCGCTTGGCGGCTGCTCACGTCCCGGCGGTCGCCGATTCGTACCGGGCCGGTGGGCGGGCCGCCTTGACCGCCGGGGGCTCGGCCTGGACAATCCCCCGACTGCGATCCCAGGAAGGGAGACAACATGGCCTGGAGCCTGGAGGGCAGGTACACCGAGACGTGCTCGTGCCACCTCATCTGCCCGTGCAACGCCTCGCTCGCGAACGGCGCGAGCCACGACTTCTGCCGCGTCGTGCTCGTGTTCAGCATCACCAAGGGCGAAGTCGAGGGAACCGACGTGTCCGGTCTGAACGTGGCGGCCGTCGCCGACACGCCGAAGGTGATGACGGAGGGGAACTGGCGGGTCGGCGTCTACGTCGACGAGGCCGCCTCGGACGAGCAGGCCGGGAAGCTGACCGCGGTGTTCGGCGGCCAGCTCGGTGGGCCGATGGCCGCGGTGGCGCCGCTCATCGGCGAGATGCTCGGGGTCGAGCGGGCGCCGTTCGAGGTGCGAGACGACGGGCTGCGGCACAGCGTCCGCATCGGGGACGCGGTCGAGTTCGAGATCGAGGACATCGTCCCCTTCGGCGTCGACACCGGTCAGCCGGTGCGCCTCACCGGCATGTTCCACCCCGCCGGGTCGGAGTTCACCGTCTCGAAGCCGCTGCGGACCCACATCGACGCCTTCGGCATCGAGTTCGAGGGCACGTCGGCGCTGTCGAGCTCGCATTTCGCCTGGGCGGCCTGAGACGCGCCCGGGGCGCGACGCGGGCTCGCGGCGTGCGCCGCGACTCGCGTCGCGCATCCGCTCTACGATCGCCTCGTGAGCGACGAGCGCGTCCCACACGAGGCGATCGAGCGCCTGCTCGAGGCCTGGCGCGGCGAGGTCGAGGCCGGCGCCGTCTACGAGCTGATCGCGCAACGCGAGCGGGATCCCGAGCGCGCGGCGATCCTGCGGCGGATGGCCGAGGCGGAGTCCGGCCATCGCCTGCGGCTCGAGGCGCGGATGCGGGAGCTCGGCGCCCAGGTTCCCGACGCTTCGGCCGTCAAGGTCCCGCGCTGGCTGCGCCTGCAGGCTCGCTACGCGCCGGTCGGCCGCCTGCTCGCCGCCCGGGAGGCGGCCGAGTCCGACGAGGTCGCCGACCGCTACCTGCGCCCGACGGGCGACGAGACGACGGACGCGCTGCTGCGCGACATCCGCCGCGACGAGCGCTCGCACGCGCTCGCGGTCGGCGAGCTCCGGGCCGGATCGGCGGCCCCTGCGGCGCAGACGGCGACGCCGCAGGCCCGCCTGGAGCGCATCCTCGCACGCGAGCGCTGGCACGAGGCCGGGTCGGGCTGGATGTCCGGCGCCATCTACGGCGCGAACGACGGCCTGGCCGCGGTGTTCGGCATCGTCACCGGCGTCTCGGGGGCGACCGGCGGCTCGAGCTTCGTGCTCACGGCCGGCGTCGCGGGCGCCGTCGCCTCGGCGCTGTCGATGGCGACCGGGGCGTTCCTCGCCGAGCGCTCGGAGCTGGAGGTGGCCGAGGCGAACGTCGAGCGCGAGCGGCGCGAGATCGCCGAGCGTCCGGACGAGGAGCGCGAAGAGCTGTCGCTCTTCCTGCAGCTGAAGGGGCTCGACGCCGCCACCGCGGACGCGGTCGCCGAGGAGCAGGCGAAGGATCCCGACGCCCTCCTGCGCATCCTCACGGCCGAGGAGCTGGGCGGCTCGAAGCCCGCCGGCCACCCGGTCGAGTCGGCGCTCGCCGCCGGGATCTCCACCGCCGTCGGCGCCTTCGTGCCCGTGATCCCGTTCTTCTTCATGACGGGATCGGTGGCGATCGCCGTCGCCGGCGCCGTCTCCCTCGTCGCCCACTTCGCCGTCGGCGCGGCCAAGTCGCTGTTCACGCTCCGCAGCTGGTGGGGCTCGGGTCTCGAGATGACGCTCGCCGGGGTGGTCGTCGGCGGCGCCACCTACGCGATCGGGCTCGCCTTCGGGTAGGCGTGACGCTCAGCCGCGCGGCTGGAACTGGAACACGGTCGTCCCGAGCAACCCCGTCGGCCGCACGTCGAGCGTGCACGCGCTCCGTCCGCGCCGGCCGCCGGGCGGCGGCACGGTCGGGATCTCGGCGCGCCAGGGCTCGTTCGGCGCCGGGTGGAGGAAGGTGAGCTTCCTGATCACCTTGCCGTTGCGCAGGATCGTCAGACGCTGCTCCTGCTTCACGAGCAGGGTCAGCTGGAAGACGCCCTGCGGGCAGCCGTACACGACCAGGCGCCCGTCCCCACCCGGGTAGATGTCTCCTTGCGGCAGCAGCCCCGTCAGCTGCGAGATCGCGCGAGGCGGCTGCGTCAGCTTCCACAGGGCGAGGTTGCCGAGTCGGCTGCCCGGCCGCTCGACGTCGGTGACGACCTCGCCTGCGAACGAGAAGAAGGGGGCGCCCTGGATCGCGCCCACCGGCGCCACGACGTAGCGCGGCGTGGCGACACGCCCGCCGACGAGCAGCCGTCCGCCGGGGGCGAAGTCGAGCCGGCGCTGGGGCAGCGGCCCGGTCACCTGTACGCCGCCGAGGTCGTAGACGCGGTCGATCTTCCGGTTCCAGAAGATCGTCTGCCACACCCCCGTCCAGTCCGCCCCGGGTACGAACAGGAAGGCGACGGGGCCGTCGGCGGCCCGGTCGATCCAGGCGGGGTCCGCTCCGAGGAACATCGTCCGCCGCAGGCGGGCCTGGTCGACCGCCTCCCGGCTCGCCTGCACCGAGGCGGCTGCGAGCGCGGCGACGAGCAGGGCGGGCAGCACCCAGATCGCCCGCCGGGGCACGAGCGCGAACAGAGCGAGCACGACCGCCAGCACGGCGTAGAAGCCGACCTCGAACGCGTGCAGCGACGTCGCGGCGACGATGTCCCACAGCGGCGCGACCGTCGGCGCGTCGGGCGGCGCGGCCGGGGTCACGAGCCGGCCGAGCGGCAGCACGGCGAGCGGGGCGGCGACCGCCACGCACACGGCCGCGGTCGACCAGTAGCCGCGCGGTGCGCCGCGCTCGAGCCAGAGTACGAAAGCGAGGAAGAGGAGCGGCGCGAGCCCGATCAGGTCGCGCTCGGCGAGCTGTCCCACGTAGCGCGAGGCGAAGATCCCCACCTCGACGACGATCCAGGCGGCGATCGACACGGTGGTGGCGAGGAACGCGCGCCGGCGCGGGTCGGGCTCGCCCCGCCGGGCTCCCGCGAGGAGCAGGAGCAGGAGCGCGCACAGCGGGACGAGGCCGCTCAGCATGGCGAGCGAGCCCGCGTGGTAGACGACGAAGCGAGCAGCGCGGCCAACCGAGTAGGAGCTGTGCGCGACCACCTCGTAGCCGCCGAGCACGGAGTCGGAGCTGCCGAGCCGCCAGGCGAGCCAGCCCGCGACGAGCAGCCCCATCCCGACCAGGGAGGGGGCGAGCCGGGTCGGCAGCCGCCGCGAGCGCGCGAGGAGCGAGTCGAGGCCGAGCGCGGTCGCGAACGCGGGCAGCAGCACGATCGCCTGCAGCCTGGCGAGCGCCGCACAGGCGACGGCGGCGACGAGCAGCGCCTGCCGCGCCGGGGTCGGGCGCTCGATCGCGCGCGCCATCGCCCACGCGGCCAGCACGAGCAGCGGGTAGAAGAGCACCTCCGTCATCACGAGCCCCGAGTAGACGAGGCCGGGCAGGGCGAGCGTGAGCGCCGCGGCGACGAGCGCCCACCGGGTCGAGACGAGCGACCGGCCCCAGAGGAAGACGGGCACCGCCGCGAGCGACATCGCCGCCGCCTGCAGCACCTTGAGCAGGCCGTAGCCGAAGGCGAAGTCCGCGAGCGAGAGCGGGAGCCCGACGAAGGCGGGCACGAGCAGGCTGTAGAACGGCGTCGGCCCGCCCAGGATGGTCAGCGAGCCGTGCGTGTACAGGTTGTGGCCGAGCAGCCCGTACACCATCTCGTCCGGCGCGATCCACGGCACGGGCACCTCGCGCCCGGCCCACCCGCGCAACCCGACCGAGCAGAGGACGAGGGCGCCGAGCGCCAGCCACGGCGCGCTGGCGGCGCGGCGCAGGCGCACGCTCCACGGGGCCGCCAGCGCTCCGCCGCCGGATGACTCCGTGACGCTCAGCCTCGGCCGATCCTCAGCGACTGCTGGTTGAACAGGCTCGGCGCCGAGCCGGGGTCGTGCGGGGTGCCGATCATCGCCACCCCGGTCGCGCGGCGGCGAGCGTGACGAGAGCGAGCTCCCTCCTCATCGCGTGACCGTGAAGGCGGCGCAGCGCCTCGCGCTCCGGTTGCCGGCCGCGTCGACCGCGACGACGCACAGGCGGTCGGCGCCGGCGGCGAGCGTCCTCGGCACGCGCCAGCGGACCGAGTAGCGCTGTCCCGGTGCGACCGCTCGCATCCCTCCCTGGAAGCGGAAGAGCGTGCGCGTCCCGCGCACGACGGTGACGAGCACCCGGCTTCGACCGCTGTCGTCCGAGACGGTGAAGAAGAGCCGTGCCGTCGTCCCGGCGCGCGCCGTGCCGGCAATCGGCCTCGCCCGGGGCGGCGAGTGGTCGAGGCGGCCGAAGCCGGCCGTGACGGACTTCGAGCCGTCGCCGCCCTGGCCCGTCATCGCCACGGTGCACGTTGGCGACGTTCCCGCGCCGGCGCAGTCGCCGCCCCAGCCGGCGAACACGGCTGTTCCCTCGGGCGCGGCTGTCAGGGTGATCGACGTCGTCTGCCGGATCAGCGCCGAGCACTGGTCGGGGCAGTCGATCGAGCCGCCGTCGCCCGAGCCGGTGACGTGTCCGGGCCCGGTGACGACGACCGTGAGCGCGTAGTGGAGCGTGCGTGCCGACGCGGCGGCGGCGAGCCCGGCGGCGGCGAGGGCGAGCGCTGCGAGGAAGATGTGGCGGCGTCGCATACCCCGGAACCCCTACGAGCCTGTCGGAGAGGGTCGACGGCGGCGCCCTCTGCGCAGGCGGTGCGCGAGGAAGGATAGGAGAGCGACACCCGCGCCGGCCAGCACGATCAGGACGATGTCGCGCGTGCTCGAGCCGGAGCCCGTGGGCTGCGCCGGCGCCGGGAGCCGCACGCCGCCGGCGGCCGCCAGCGTCCGCACCGCCCGGTCGGCGCTCGCGAGCAGGCCGTCAGGTCCCTTGCCGATCGGGACGCGGCGGATGAGCCGGAGCTTCGCCGCGTCCGGCTTCGTGCGGTCGACGTAGCCGTAGCCGTTCGGGGTGACGACGAGCAGCCGGCCCTTGTAGCCGAAGGAGATCTCGAGCGAGAGGAAGCGGCAGTACGCCTGCGGCGCGTGCCACAGCGCGCTGACGGTGCCGAGGTCGTACGGCGAGGTGATCACCGCCACCCGGATCGGGAAGCCGGCTGCGTAGGCGGCGTCGACCGTCGCCTCGAGCTGCTTCACGCCCTCCTTCGACGTCTGCGAGTAGTACGGGTAGAAGACGCGGGAGCCGATCAGGACGTCGCTCGCCGGGTCGCCGTCCGCACGGGCGACGCCGGCCACGGCGACGGCGAGAAGCGCGGCGAGGACGGCGGCTGCGGACAGCCTCCGCCTCACGGGCGCCTCCTCGCCGGCGGTTCGATCGACAGCGGGCTGTCGAAGGGGCCGTACACCTGGTGCATGAAGTGCGCCTGTGCCGTCATGCGCAGGTCGAGCGTGCGCAGCGTCTGCCGGTCGACGGCGATCGTGAACCAGGCGTCGAGCTGCGGGTCGAAGAAGGCGACCCGCCACACCGGCCGGGCGCGCAGCGTCCCCTTCCCGACGATGCGCGCGTTCGAGACCGACGCCCACAGCGGGACGGGCTGGCGGATCGGATCGAGCGCCGACGCCAGCCAGGGGCCGTGGGCCGTTTCGCGGTCCCAGCGGCGACCGCCGACGATCACCGCCTCCGGCCCGGTCGAGACCCGGTAGCTGAGCCGGTCGGGCGCCTGGAAGCGCCAGACGGTGCGCACGACGGAGCCGGGCCCAGCGGAGAGCCGGTCGTGGACGACGAGGGTGCGCAGGCGGCGCCACGTCGCCGTCGCCCGCCGGACGATCGCCGCCCCGGAGGGCGCGTCCACGGGGAAAGCGAAGGAGACGGTGGAGGCGGGGCGGTCGGGCCCGCGGAGGTCGATCGCGACCGTCCCCGGCCGCGAGCCGCCGGCCACGGCCGCCTCGTAGCAGCCGGTCCCGCACGCCCGCGCCGCGATCACCCTCCGGCCGTCCAGGCGGAAGGAGACGTCGAGCCCTGCCGCCGGTCCCTCCTGCCCGACGACGGACGCCTGCAGCGAGAGCCGCCCCGGCCCGCTCGACGCCGACAGCGCGACGGCGAGGTCGCGGTCCTCGCGCGCGAGCGTGAGCGACCCGGGCGGCGGAGCCGGGAAGGCGGAGCTGCCACTCGACCCGCCGTCGCCGGCCGCGGGCGCCGCCGCGGCCGAGCTGGAGGAGGAGCCCGCCGTCGCGAGCGTCGAGTGGGCGAGCAGCGAGACGGTGACGATGGCGCCCACGCCGGCTGCGAAGGCGACGAGCGCCGCCGACAGCCGCAGCGCGACCTTGCCGGAGCTTGGCGCGGTCGTCATCCCGAGGCGTGGTCGACGAGGAGGACCTGGAGCGGGCGTGCGCCCGGCGGCCGGATGTCGAACGAGATGCCCCAGCGTCCGACCATCACGAGCGCGGGCGTGTTCGCGCGCCGGAAGACGCCGGGGCGCGTCTCCGGAAGGGTGTACGCGAGCTGCTGCATCTCCATGTCGAGCATGGTGAAGGTCGCCGTCACGTCGGCGCCGCGGACCGGCTTGCCGTCCTTGCTGATCTCGACCGCGAACGTGTTGGGTACGGCCGCCCGGTTCGGGGAGACGTCGAACACGAGCTTGTAACCGCCCTTGCTGACCGTGGTCGTCGCCGGCCCCGGCCCGACGGTGGCGCTCGCGCTGCCGAGGCTGGCCAGCGCCTTCGGGGGCGGCGGCAGGCTCGTCAGCAGCGCCGCGCCGAAGAGGGCTCCGACGACGAGCACGACCTCGCCGCCGACGAGCGTGCGCAGGAGCGCGGCGGTCGAAGGTCCGCGCTCGGCGAGCCCGGCCGCGACCTGCCGGAAGCGCGGCACCGAGCGGCTGGAGTTGATCGAGGCGAGGACGATCGTCACGGCGAGGAAGATGAGCTTGAGGACGAGCGACTTGCCGTAGGAGGTGTCCCACAGGGAGGACAGGGTGGGGAAGTGGAGGAAGGAGGCGCCGATTCCGGAGCCGACGAGCGCGAGCACCGAGACGAAGGCGAGGCGCGAGAAGCGCGGCACGCAGACGGCGAGCGTCGCGATGCGCTGCTCGCCCGCGCGCCAGCCGAGGACGAGCAGGCCGACGAGGCCGCCGATCCAGATCGATGCGGCGGCGAGGTGGCTCCAGTCGAGCAACAGCGAGAGCCAGCGCGGCGAGGTCACAGCAGCATGGCCAGCCAGGCCGGGGACGAGCAGCGCGCCGCCCGTGGCCGCGCCGGCGCCGGCGAGCGAGAGCAACGCTGCGACGGAGCGACGCTCGCGGCGGGGGTCGTCGAGCCAGATGGCGACGCCTCCGGCGACCGCCAGGAACGCGAGTACGAGCTCGAAGTCGAGCATGCCGCGGCCGAAGGCCGAGTCGCGCATCAGCGGCACGACGCCGCCGAGGTCGAGGGCCGACCGCTGCGCGAACGTCGCCGTGGACATCTCCACGTAGACGGGCGTCGCGACGAGGGCGAGGCCGATCGCGACCGAGAAGCTCGCGGCCAGCGACCGCAGCGAGGCACCGGTGACCGCGCGCAGCGCCGGTCTCGCGACGGCCAGCCGCAGCACGACTAGACCGATGGCGCAGGTGGCTGCGAGAAGGGTGAGCCAGCGTGCGATGAGCAGCGGCGGGGTCGCCGCGCTCTCGCTGATGGACGGGATGACGAACTGCGGGGCGGGGCCCGGGTTGGGGCCGACGGCGAAGGTGAACGCTCCGCGCACCGGGTGCCCGTCCTCCGAGACGACCCGCCAGTAGACGAGGTACCAGCCTTCGGGCAGCGGGCGCAGCGGGACGACCAGCGTGTCCGGGTTCGCCGGCGAGCGCTGTGGCGGCGCCGTCGTCTGCTGGTGCGCATCCGCGTCGGTGACGGACACGGTCGCGAAGCGCGGCTCGACGGCCTCGCTGTACGTGAGCGTCACCTGCTTCGGCGCGGCCCGCGTCACGACGCTCGCGGACGGCGTCGTGCGCAGGAGCGCGGCGTGTGCGAGCGCCGCTGCCGGAAGCGCGAGCGCGCCTCCGGCGGCCGCGCTGTACACGGCGATGCGGGCCCGCCAGCTCACGCGAGCGAGCGCCGCCCCCCGACGAGCCCGACGAGAGCGAGGACGAGCGCCGCCGCGGCGAGCACGACGGCGACGATGGCGAGGGTCGACGTCCCGCCGCCGAAGGAGGACACCGCCTCGACCGTCGCCGCCGGGCTGTCGGACGCCTCCGGCCCGTTCCAGTCGACGACCGAGCCGTCGGAGTACGTCTGGCGCACGTCGAAGCGCACGGTGCCGCTGGTGGCGATGCTGGCGTTGAAGCGGAAGACCGCATCCTGTCCGGTGGGGACGTGGCCGCCGGTCCAGGTCACGCGCCGGACGACCGCCTCCTCGCCCGATCCCGTCGCCTGCGTCTGCTGCGTCCAGCCGGCGGGCGGCGGCTCGAACGAGTCGATGGCGAACCCGGACGGGACGGTCAGCTGCACCTTCGTCGTCGTCACCCCCTCCTTCTCGGTCGGCACCGACAGCGTGAACTGCTGCAGCACCTTCGCCTTCGCGACCGGCGGGCTGACGACCGAGTGCGCCGACGCGGTCTCGGCCACGGCGAGCGCGGCCGCCGCGGCGGCCGCGGCGGCGATCGTCCAGCGTCGAACTCCATGCATGCCTGCTCCTTTCAGGATCGCTGTACGTGGCGCGGGCGCCTTCGGCTCGTGGCCGGGAACCGGTCGGGTGCGCGCGCGGCGCCGGCCGGAGACGTGGCGACGAAGACGAGCGCGGCGGCGCCCAGGCCGCAGCCGAGCCCGAGCGCCGCGGTGGCACGGACGGCGGACGCGGGAAGGGCGGAGACGACGACGCCGTGCCGGAAGACGCCGCCGAGCTCGGAGAGTGCCTGTACCACCGCGAAGGCGGCCAGGACGGAGACGGCGGCGAGCCGCAGCCGGGATCGGCGGAGCGCTGCCGCTCCGCCTGCCACGAGCGTCAGCTCGGCGGCGAAGAGAAGCCACCGTTCGGGGGGGAGGGCGAAGCCGGCGAGCGCGAAGCCGGCGAGCGCGGCGAGCGTGGCGGCCGAGGCGGAGAGGGCGAGGCCGATCGCGGCCGGCCACGGCCGCCTGCGGGCCGCCACCCCGGCTGCTGCGAGCCCGACGAGACCGAGCACGAGCCACGGCCACAGCGCGGGCCGTGCGGCACGCGTCAGCTCGCCCGTGACCTGTGCCCGCCGTCCGTCGACGACGAGCGGCACGCTCCACGTCACCGTCCCGCGGTTGCGGAGCGCGCTCGCCGGCGCCCACACCCGTGCGTCCGCCCAGGTCAGCTCGTGCCCGCTCACGAGCGCCGCCCAGCGCGCCGCTCGATCCGTGGGAGCCGACCGGGGCGTCCCGGCCGGCCGCGCGAGCCCGAGGCTCTGGGCGGTCGGCGAGCGGTCGGCGACCATGACCTCGGTCGGAGCGAAGCGGAGGAAGGGCTCGCCGAGGTAGCCGAGCACGACCACCGCCCGGCCGGGGTCGACGCGGAGGCGCAGACGCCGGCCGGCGTCCGCGAGCGACGCGTGCACGCCGGCGAGCCGGGCCCCGCCGGGGTCGATCCGGTTGCGGTAGTCGAGGGCGACGATCGGGACGGCCGTGTGGTGCGCCTGAGCGCTGGCCGGCAGCGCCAGCGCGGCGACGACGGCGACCGACAGCGACCGGACGATCCCTGCCCTGCGGGTGCGCTGCACGTCTCCTCCGTCCGTCGGTGTGCGGCGCGCCGGGCCGGCGCGCCCCGGCTCAGGCTGGAGCAGGCGGGGCGCGCAGCCCGCGCAGGTCGGCGAGCGGGTTGCGGCGCGAGACGCGGACGGCGCGATGCCGGGCGGGGGCGAGCCAGACGGCCGGGCGGCGGCGCGGTGCGGCGAGCCGGGCGACGCGTGCGGCGAGCCGCCGGCACGAGCGCTCGACGAGCGCGACGCTCAGCGCGAGGGCGACGAGCACGGCGAGGATAGGGAGGATCTCGCCCGCAGGGAAGGCAGCCGGGGCGAAGCGGCCCGCGGCCAGCGAGCGCTCGGCCGACTCCTGAACGGCGAGGAAGGCGACGCTCGTGATCGCGAGCCTCGCCGTCCGCACGGCGAGCGGCTGCGCCTCCGCGGCGGCGGGAAGCAGGAGCCCGACCACTCGCCGGCGCAGCTCCCCGCGCGCGACGAGGCCCGTCGCGACGAGCGCGGCGAAGACGGCGAGGCTGAGTGCGCTCAGCCCGGCGACAAGCGGCTCGTACCAGGCGAAGTAGGCGTGCTCGCCGCTGGCCGGCGTGAGCGTGCGGTAGAGGGCGAAGTGCCCGCCGAGCGCGCACAGCGCGACGGGCAGAGCGCCGCGGAGCCTGCCGGTTCCGCGCGCTCGCCGGAGCCTGCCGGCTCCACCACTCCCCGGAACCATTGCGCGGAGGATACCTTCGCCTGCGGTTGCCGGGCTCACGAGGCGACGCGCAGCGTGAACGGCGCGGTCAGTACGCGCCCGCGCACCTGCAGCTGGAGGAACAGCCGCCATGTGCCCGAGTCGGGCAGGAGCACGCCGATCGTCAGGCGTCCCGGCCGGGCCGAGCTCCCCGTCACGCGGCTGGCGCCGAGCACGCTCGTACAGCCTCCCACACCGGGGCTGCAGACGTGGGTTCGGAAGTACTCGAAGCGGCCGCGGTGGAAGAAGATCGCATGCGCGAGCGCCCCGTACCAGGGCCTGAACGCGACCGGCTTGCCGTGCGGGTCGGTCACCGTCGCGGTGACGAACGACGGCTGGATCGCCCGCAGCGGCGAGGGCGTGACCTGGACGATGTGGAAGCGGTAGCCGCCGACGGTGGTCGTCGCAGCCGGCTTCGGCAGCGGCTGCGGCCGGTAGGCGCCGGCCACGCGCAGCGTGTCGAAGAGCTGGAAGTTCGTCTGCTCCAGGCCTGCTCGCCCGGACGAGACCGCCGGGTAGACGTCGACCACGACCCGGTAGGGCCCGGGGGCGGGGAACGTGATCGGCTGGGAGAAGCGGCCGCCCGGCTGCATCGGCGGATGGCGGTGGATGATCACACCGAGGTCGTCGCGGACGATGATCAGGTGCACGCCCGTGTGCGGGCCGCTGCCCGTCCTGAACCGCGTCATCGTCTGCCCGCTCGGCTCGACGATGCGGAAGGAGACCGTCGTCGGCGTGCCGGGCCGGACGGGCCGTGAGGGCTGGAAGTCGGCGATGCGGAACTGCCTGGCCGGCTGGATCTTCACGCTGTTGCCGGAGGACGGCGAGCCGCAGCCGGCGACGGTGGCGGCCACCGTCACGATCAGGATCACGGGCAGGAGGCGTGCGCGCACCGATCAGAGCCCCTGGTGAAAGAGGTAGCTGCGGTGCGGCGGGACGTAGCCGCCGATCTCGAGCACGATCTCAGCATGCCTGCTGAGCGGGATCCTCCGCGGATCGTCCGTCCAGCGGCGGCCGCCGACGAACGCAAGCACCTCCTTGCCGCGCGGCGCGCGGAAGCCGGCGAGCACGCGCCGGGAGAGGGGCTGGCCCCAGACAGAGAACAGCTGCCCGACCGTGAGTCGCCGGCCCGCGGCGACCTCCACGACCCCGCTCGGCTCGCGCGTCAGCAGCGGATACGAGCAGCGTCCGCCGAGGACGTAGGCGCCGTCGCGGCGAAGCGGCGGCGCGATGCCGATGCCGGCCGGCAGGAGCAGCACGAGCCGCCGGGCGAAAAGCTCGACGTGGACGCCGTCGCGCCGCGCGCGCGAGCGCGTGCACCTGAGGGAGCCGACCGGACGCCCGGCGGCGACGGCCGGGGAGGTGGCCGGGAGCCGGTACGCGCCGGTGACGCCGATCGGCGTCGGTCGGGGGACGCTGGCACGGGGGAGGCGCTTGGCCGACTCCCCGACGGGCACGAGCGCGAGCAGGCAGGCCGCGGCCGCCGCCCGGGCGAGGGTCGGCGGCCGCGCGCGGGCCGCGCGCCCGTGGCGGCGGAGGCGTTCGGCCGCGGGCACGGGCGCTCCTAGGCGCCGGCGAGCTCGAGCTCCAGGTGGTCGGGCTCTCCGCCCGGCTTCGGGCGCGAGAGCAGCACGGCGCCCGCGATCAGGAGCGCGAAGGCGACGCCGCGCAGCACGCCGAGCTCCCCGTCGGGGAAGGGCTCGGAGTAGAGGGTGGTACCGGCGATGATCGGCAGGCCGTTCGTGAGCAGGGTGGTGATCCCGGCCGTCGTCAGCGCGCCGCCGCGCTGGAAGCCGAGCTGAAGGACGATCGTGCCGAGCGCGTACGCGACCACCATCGCGGGGATGAAGAGCGTCCGCGCACCGCCGGAGACGATCGTCTTCGTGAGCACGTCGCCGGCCGCGAACAGGAGCCCGGCGGCGGCGCCGTGGGCCGCCGCTCCACCGAGCAGCCTGGTGCCGGGCCCGACCGACAGCGCCGCAAGCCCTCCCGAGGCGACGAACCAGCCGGCGATCGCCGGCCAGGAGCCCTGGTCGCCGTTGCCGGTCGCGCCTGCCAGGGAGACGCCGAGGAAGAACAGCCCGACGACGGACACCAGCACCCCGACGAGCTCGCGTCGGGTCAGCTTCACCCGCGCGATCCGCGAGCTGAGGAAGGCGAGGATGCCGAGGCCGCCCGCCGACAGGGACTGGACGAGCGCGAGCGGGGCGAGCGCGAGTGCCCCGACGTAGCAGAGGAAGCCGCCCGACTCGGCCGCGAACCCCGCCAGCCAGCTCCGGCTGCGGAGCAGGAGGCGAAGCGACTCCGCCGGCCGGCGCACCGAGAGCGGCGGCAGCGAGGCCGCCGCGTGCTGCTCGCGGATCCACGCCCAGTTGATAGCGAGCGCGGACACGAACGTGAGCACGATCGCGAGCGTCATGGCCCTTCCCGTCCTCCCACGAGCTCACATCGTTGCACGTCGGAGGCCCGCTGCGAAAGGGCCGGCGCCGACCGGACGCAGGCCCCGGCGGCGCACGCCCGTCCGGGGTAGAAGGGAGCTGCGCGCGCTCGGCGAGGGCGGTCCTTCCTCCACCCCCCGTATCGCGTCCTTCCTCCACCCCCGATCGAGGGATACAGGCGCCTCGGAGCGCTGCCGACCGCCCCGCATGGGTGGTGGTATGGGTGGCGACGCTCATCGACGGAACGCCGGCTCGCTGGAGGACGGTCGCGGACTACGCACGCGGCTGCGGCAGGCGGCGGTGGTGGCGGTCACGCTGGCGGTGCCGCTGGCCGGGTTCGCATGGTTCGTCGACGACCGGCTCGCGCGGCAGGACGTCGATCGTGTCGACGCCCGGTTGGCGTCGGCGCTGGCGCTGGCCGGCTCCCGGCTGAAGACGGCGGTCGCGGACGCGGACGCGACCGCCGAGAAGCTCGCCTCCTCGAGGCAGGTCGGCCGAGCGATGCTCCGTGGCGACCGGGTCGCGCTGTCCGCGCTCGTCAGTCCCGTTCCGGGCGCCGCCGTGTGGGTCGGCGGAAGACGGCTCGCCGGCCCGCCGGTCGGCCGCGCCGACCTCGTGCGCACGGTGCGCGTTCTCTCCCGCGGCCGGCTCGTCGGCCGCGTGACCGTGGCCGTCCGGCTGGACGGTGCGCTCGTCCAGCGGATCGCCGGCTCGCAGGAGAGCGACGGCGTCTCGATCCTGCTCGCCCGTGGCGGACGCGTGCTCGCGGGCGCTCCTGCCGGCGAGCGCCTCCTCCTCGACCCTGGCCGCCCCGCCCGCGTCCGACTCGACGGCTCCGACCGCCGCGCGCTCGCCGTCGCCGTCACGGGTACGAAGCTCGCGCTGGCGGCGGCCGTGCCGCAGTCGCTCGTCGACCGGGCGACCCGGCGTACGAGCGAGCGCATCGTCCTCGCGTCGGCGGCGAGCCTGCTCGCGCTCGTCGTCCTCGCCGACCTGCTCGCGCCGCTCGCCGTCCGGCGAACGCGCCGCCGCCGGCTCGGCGAGGAGCTCGCACGGCTCGACCTCCTCGGTCATGTGCTCGAGGCACGGCACGATCGGGAGGCGCTCTTCCCGGTCGTGCTGCAGACGATGGTGGATGCCGCCGGCGCGAGCGGGGGCCTGCTGCTCGAGGGCGTGGCCGAGGTGGCTCGCACCGGCGACGTCGGGACGCCCGGCGAGCCGCTCCTCATCCCCCTGCACCAGGAGGGGACGGAGATGTTGTTCATCCTCTCTGCGCCCCCCGGCGGGTTCGACGGGGAGCGCCGCCGCCGCGCGCGGCACCTCGCCCCGCGCGCCGCGGCCGCGCTCGAGCACGCGCGCCTCGACGCCGTCGCCCGTGCCGAGGCGGCGACCGACCCGCTCACCGGGCTCGCCAACCGCCGGCGCTTCATGGCCGAGCTCGAGAGCGAGCTGGCGCGCGCGGCGCGCTACGAGCGGCCCCTGGCGCTGATCCTCATCGACCTCGACGACTTCGAGGCGGTGAACGACCGCTTCGGCCACGCCGCCGGAGACGGTGCCCTGCGCCGGCTCGGCGAGCTGCTGCGCGCCGGGACGAGGGAGGCCGATGTTCCGGCGAGGCTGGGCGGTGAGGAGTTCGCCGTCCTGCTCCCCGAGTCGGACCTGGAGGGGGCGATCGACGTCGCGGAGCGTCTGCGGCGCCGGTTCGGAGATGTGGAGGTGGACGTCCCGGACGGCTCCGGCCCCCTGGCGCTGACGGCCAGCCTCGGGGTGGCGGCGGCGCCGCCGTACGTCGCAAGCGGCGAGCTGCTCGACCTCGCCGGCCGCGCGCTGTACGAGGCAAAGGCCCTCGGCACGAACCGGATCGAGCGCGCGCAGGCGAACACGGGGGCGAGACGGTGAGCGGATCGCGCGCCGCGGCGTTCGAGCTCGCGCTCATCGCGGTGCTGGCCGTGGTCGCGCTCCACTTCTGGCACAGCTCGGCCGGCACCGGCGCGGCTCCGCGGGCGGACGTCGCCGCCCTCCGTGCGAGTGCGCTCCCCACGGTGACCGTCGCTCCCCTGACGGCACCGACGCTCCGGCGGGAGGCGCCCCGTCGCGCGACCCCGCGCCCCACGCCGAAGCGTCAACCGCACGCCGCGGTGCGCCCGGCGAGCCCGGCGCCGCAGCGGACGCACGCGGCCGCGCCCGTCGCGCAGCCGCTCACCAGCGCCCGCGTCGCGCACCGCGCGGCGACGCCGAGCACCACCTCGAAGCAGGCGGAGCCGCCCCAGCCGAGACGGAGTCGCATGGCGCCGCAGCGCTCGGCGAGACGCGCACGCGCGAAGCCGAAGCCCGCGCGCGCGGCATCGTCGGCGTCGAGCAGCCCGCGGGGGACGAACGCGAAGCCAAGGCCGGGGTCGAGACCGAAGCCGGAGCCCGGGCCGCCCCGCCGTCCGACCACGTACCTGCTCTCGCCGAAGCCGGCCGCGACCGCCGCTGCGCCCACGCCCGCCGAGGACGAGAGCCAGCCGGTGCAGGTCCTCGGCGCATCGCCGGCGGCGTCGCCGGCCGAGGGCACGGGCCCGTGCCCGGCCCCCGTCCAGGGCATGCTCCCGCAGCGCCCCGGCGACTGCGGCGGAACGCCCGCCCCGCCTCCGCCTGCCGCGCTCGGCGCCACGCCGACGAGCTGACGGCGCCTGCCCCGGGCCTGGCCGACGGCGCCTGCCCCGGGCCTGGCCGGCAGGCGCGCAGCCCGTTCGCCCCGCGGCACGGTCGCGGCGGTCGCGCGGCCGGCGCGGGGTGCACGAGGACTCCCCCGGGGAATCGCCGACGGCTACGCGGGCACGGCCGCGCGGCTCCGCGCTGCGTCGACCAGCGAGCCGAGGATGAGCGCGCCGTCCGTCGAACCGAGCAGCGGGTCGACGGCGTGCTCCGGATGCGGCATGAGGCCCATGACGTTACCCGCCTCGTTCGCGACGCCGGCCACGTCGGCGATCGAGCCGTTCGGGTTCTCGCCCTGTTCGTAGCGCAGCACGATCTGCCCCCGCCGCTCGAGCGCGGGCAGGACGTGCTCGGGGACGTACCAGCATCCCTCCCCGTGCTTGACGGGGACGACGAGCCGCTGTCCGGCCGCGCAGCGGGAGGTGAACGGCGTGCCGGGGCGCTCGACCCGGACGGCGACGTCGCGGCAGACGAACGAGAGCGAACGGTTCGGGCGCAGCACGCCGGGCAGGAGCCCTGCCTCGCACAGGATCTGGAAGCCGTTGCAGATGCCGAGCACGAGCCCGCCCTCGGCTGCGAAGGCCGCGACGGAGCGCATGACCGGCGAGAAGCGCGCGATCGCGCCGCAGCGCAGATAGTCGCCGTAGGAGAAGCCGCCGGGGAGGACGGCGGCCTCGACCGGCGGGAGCTCGTCGTCGTGCCAGGCGGAGACCGGCTCGGCGCCGAGGCGCGCGAGCGCGAGCGCGGCGTCCCGGTCGTCGTTCGAGCCGGGGAAGGTGACGACGGCGACGCGCGGCCGCGGCGCCCAGGCGACCGCCTCCTCCAGCTCGGCCTCGCCTGGCGCGGCTCGACCGGTCACGGCTTCACCTCGATCTCGAACGTCTCGATCAGCGGGTTCGCGAGCAGCTGCTCGCACATGCGCGTCACCTGGTCGTGCGCGTCCCGCTCGTCGCGCGCCTCGAGCTCGAGGTCGACGATGCGCCCGACGCGGGCCTCGCTGACGGCGAAGCCGAGGTGCCGGAGCGAGCCCCGCACCGCCTCGCCCTGGGGGTCGAGGATGCCCGGCTTCGGGCGAACGGCGACGACGGCCCTCACCGCAGCACCAGCTCGGGGTCGGTCAGGTAGTCGTCGAAGGAGATGCCGGTGAGGCGCTCGAACGCCTCCACGTAGCGTGCCCGCGTGCCGGCGACGACCTCCTCGGGAAGCTCCGGCCCCGGCGGCGTCTTGTCCCAGCCGATCCGCTCGCAGTAGTCGCGCACGTACTGCTTGTCGAAGGACGGCTGCGGGCGTCCGGGCTCGTAGCCGTCCGCCGGCCAGAAGCGCGACGAGTCGGGCGTGAACGCCTCGTCGGCGAGCACGAGCCGGCCCTGCTCGTCCAGCCCGAACTCGAACTTCGTGTCCGCGATCAGGATCCCTCGCTCGGCCGCGTAGCGGGAGGCGGCCGCGTACAGGTCGAGCGACACCCGCTCGACCTCGCGCAGGCGCTCCTCGCCGACGAGCGCCGCGGCCCGCGCCGCGTCGATGTTCTCGTCGTGGCCCTCCGCGGCCTTCGTGGACGGCGTGAAGATCGGCTCGGGCAGCTGGTCGCACTCGCGCAGCCCAGGCGGCAGCTGGTGGCCCGAGGTCGTGCCGGTGCGCAGGTAGTCCTGCCAGCCCGAGCCGGTCAGGTAGCCGCGCACGACGCACTCGAGCGGGAGCATCGCCAGCCGGCGGCACTCCATCGTGCGGCCGTCGGCACCGAGCGCGAGCAGGTGGTTCGGGCAGCGCTCGCGCGTGCGGTGAAACCAGAACGCGGACAGCCCCGTGAGCACGCGGCCCTTGTCCGGGATCTCGGTCGGCAGCACGACGTCAAAGGTGGAGATGCGGTCGCTGGCGACGAGCACGAGCCGGTCGTCGCCGAGCGCGAACAGCTCGCGCACCTTGCCGCTCGCGACGTGCACGGCGGTTCCTCTGTCAGGCATGGACGTGCTCCTCCTTTCGGGTCAGCGCCTGCAGCCGCTCGAAGATGGCGTCCGCGTGGCGGGTGTAGGCGTCGAGATCGAAGACGCGGTCGAGGTCGAGCCGACCGGCCAGCCCCGGGTCGCCGGCGAGGAGCTCGCGGAACGGCCGCTCCTCCTCCCAGGCGCGCATCGCGTGGCGCTGCACGATCGCGTATGCCTCGTCGCGGGGGAGACCCGACTCGACGAGCGCGAGCAGGACGCGCTGGCTGAAGAAGAGTCCGTGGCTCGAGTCGAGGTTGCGACGCATCCGCTCGGGGCGTACGACGAGGCCGTCGACGAGCCACGTGAACCGGTCGAGCATGTAGTCGAGCGCGAGAAACGCGTCGGGCACGACCACCCGCTCGGCCGACGAGTGGGAGATGTCGCGCTCGTGCCACAGGGCGACGTTCTCGAAGCCCACGAGCGCGGCCGCGCGGACGACGCGGGCGAGGCCGCAGATCCGCTCGGCCGTCACCGGGTTGCGCTTGTGCGGCATCGCCGACGAGCCCTTCTGGCCGGGGCCGAACGGCTCCTCGACCTCGCGCACCTCGGTGCGGGCGAGCAGGCGGATCTCGAGGGCGAACTTGTCGAGCGACGAGGCGAGGACGGCGAGCGCGGCGAGCAGCTCGGCGTGGCGGTCGCGCTGCAGGATCTGCGTCGAGGCGGGCGCCGGCTCGAGGCCGAGCCGCTCGCAGACGAGGCGCTCGAGCTCGGGATCGGTGGCGGCGTACGTGCCGACGGCGCCGGAGAGCTTGCCGACGCGCATGCTCTCGAGCGCGCTCGCGAGCCGCCGGCGACCGCGCTCCAGCTCGAACGCCCAGCCGGCGAGCTTGAGCCCGAACGTCGTCGGCTCCGCGTGGACCCCGTGCGTTCGCCCGATCATGAGCGTCCCGCGATGCTCCTCGGCGCGGGCGACGACGGCCGCCAGCGCGCGGCCGACGCCCTCGAGCAGCAGCTCTCCCGCCTCGCGCACCTGCAGCGACAGGGCCGTGTCGAGCACGTCGGAAGAGGTCAGCCCGTAGTGCAGCCAGCGCCGCCCCTCCTCGTCGAGCTGCGCGCCGACGGCATCCACGAAGGCGGCCAGATCGTGGTTCGTCCGCCGCTCGAGCTCGGCGACGCGCTCGGGCGTCGGAGGCGAGGCGGCGGCGCGGATGCGGGCGGCGGCGGCGGCGGGGACGACTCCGAGCTCTGCCCACGCCTCGACGGTGGCGAGCTCGACCTCGAGCCACAGCGCGAGCCTGCGCTCGGGCGCCCAGACCGCGGCCATCGCCGGTCTGGAGTAGCGCGGGATCACCGACGACAGTGTAGAGCGCGCCTACGACGCGACCGACAGGATCCGGGCGGCGAGCACGGCGGCGTTCTTCGCGTTGTCCACGCCGACGCACGCGACCGGCACGCCCGGCGGCATCTGCGCGATCGAGAGCAGGGCGTCGAGGCCGTCGAGGACGCTCTTCGACGAGCGCAGCGGGACGCCGATCACGGGCAGCTGCGTGTGCGCCGCGACCACGCCCGGCAGCGCCGCGGCGAGGCCGGCGCCGGCGATCAGCACCTTGAGCCCCCGGCCCGCCGCCCCGCGCGCGTAGTCGGCGACGGCCTCGGGTGAGCGGTGGGCCGAGCGAACCTCGATCTCGCAGGGGATGCCGAGGGCGTCCAGCTCGTCGAGCGCAGGCTGCATGCGCTCGCGGTCGGACTCGGAGCCGATGAGGATGCCGACGAGGGGCGGGTCAGACATGGGCGATGTCGCGACGATACCGGGCGCCCCGGAAGGAGACGAGCGCAGCCGCCGCGTACGCGCGCTCCCGCGCCTTCGCCAGCGAGTCGCCGACCCCCGTGACGCAGACGATACGCCCGCCGTTCGTCACCAGCCGCCCGTCGGCTCTCGCCGTGCCCGCATGGAAGACGTACGCACCCTGCCGCGCCGCCTCCGCCAGACCCTCGATCGGTGAGCCGCGATCGCCTGTCTCCGGGTAGCCCGCGGCCGTCACGACGACCGCGACGGCCGACCCGTCCGTGCCGGGCGAGGCGACCCCCTCCAGCTCCCCGGCCGCAGCCGCGGCGAGGAGCGGCAGCAGATCGCCCGCGAGGCAGGGGAGCACGGCCTGTGTCTCGGGATCGCCGAAGCGGCAGTTGAACTCGAGCACCTTCGGCCCGCCGGCGGTCAGCATCAGCCCCGCGTACAGGAGCCCGGCGAAGGGCGTTCCTCGACGTGCGAGCTCGGCCACCACCGGCCGGTGGACGCGGTCGGCGAGCCCGTCCAGGTCGGGGATCCCGGCGACGGGCGCGTACGCGCCCATGCCGCCCGTGTTCGGACCCGCGTCGCCGTCGAAGGCGCGCTTGTAGTCGCGGGCGGCGGCGAGCGGGACGACGTGCGCGCCGTCCGTGAGCGCGAACACGGACAGCTCCTCGCCCTCGAGGAGCTCCTCGACGACGACCGGCCCGCCGAGCGCCTCCGCCTGTCGGAGCCCGCGCTCGGCCTCGGCCTGCGTGCGGCAGACGAAGACGCCCTTGCCGGCGGCGAGTCCGTCCGCCTTGATCACGCACGGCGCCGAGGCGCTCGTTCGCAGCGCCGCCGTCGGCACTCCCGCCGCCTGCATGACCTCCTTCGCGAAGCGCTTCGACCCTTCGATCCGGGCGGCAGCCGCGCTTGGTCCGAAGACGGCGATCCCGGCGCGGCGGAGCTCGTCGGCGACGCCCGCCACGAGCGGGGCCTCCGGGCCGACGACGACGAGGTCGACGCCGTGGTAGCGGGCGAGCGTCACCAGCCCCTCCGCGTCGTCCGCCCGCACCGGATGGCAGCTGCCGAGCTCTGCGATGCCGGGGTTCCCGGGCGCGGCGTGCAGCTGCTCGAGGTCGGGGCTTCGCGCGAGCTTCCACGCGAGCGCGTGCTCCCGCCCGCCCGAGCCGACGACGAGGACTCTCACGCGGCCGAGTCTATGCCCGCTCCCGCGGACGAGGCGCCGCGGCCGGCGCCCGCCGGGGCAGCGGGCACGGCGGAGCCCGGCGGCAGGCCGCGGTCCGCCGTCTCGGGCATTCCTCCGGCCGGCGCTGCCCCCGGGGTCTCTACGCTTCGGGCATGTCCGTCGAGGGACGAGCGGCCGGCGCGCCGCCGTACAGCACGGCGGCCGTCCCGGTCGTCCGGCTGCCCTGGCCCGGTGAGGTCGAGGATCGCGTGGCCGTCGAGGAGCCGCTCGAGATCCGCGTCAACGGCCAGGCGGTCGCGGTGACGATGCGGACACCCGGACACGACGAGGAGCTCGCGCTCGGCTTCTGCCTGTCGGAGGGGATCCGGCCGCTCGGCGCGCGCCTGCCCGACGACCTGGCCGCGAACACGGTCGAGGTGGACGCTCCGGGGTTCGACCCGACCCGGCTGGCGCGGAGCTTCTACACGACCTCCTCCTGCGGCGTGTGCGGCAAGGGCGCGCTCGAGGCGGTCGCCGTCGAGGCCGCGCCCGTGGAGTCGGACGTGCGCGTGCCCGCCTCGGTCGTCCGTGCGCTGCCGGACGCCCTGCGTGCGGACCAGGCCGCCTTCGAGTCGACCGGCGGGCTGCACGCGACCGGGCTGTTCGACGCGCAGGGCGCGCTCCTGTGCGTGCGCGAGGACGTGGGACGCCACAACGCCATGGACAAGCTCGTCGGCTGGGCGTTCCGCGCGGGGCTGCTGCCGCTCGCGGCGCACCTCCTCTGCCTGAGCGGGCGCATCTCCTTCGAGCTCGTGCAGAAGGCCGCCGTCGCGGGCTGCCCGGTGATCGTCGCCGTCGGCGCGCCCTCCAGCCTCGCCGTCGAGCTGGCGCGCGAGCAGCGCATCACGCTGTGCGGCTTCGTGCGCGGCGCCGGCATCAACGTCTACACGGAGACGTGGCGGGTCGAGGGTTGACCGGCGTCCTCCTCGTCGGGGGCGCCTCCACTCGCTTCGGGTTGCCGAAGGCGCTTGCCGGCTTGGGCGGCGAGACCCTCGCCGAGCGGGCCTGGCGGATCCTCGGCGAGGCGTGTGAGGAGCGGCTCGCCGTCGGCAAGGTGGCCGACCGGCTCGAGCTCCCCTTCCCGCTCGTCGACGACGGCACCGCGGTGCGCGCTCCGATCGCCGGCGTCGTCGCCGGCCTGCGCGCCGCGGCGGGCGACGTGTGCGTCATCCTCCCGGTCGACTGCCCGCTCGTCGACGCCGACCTCCTGCGCCGCTTGGCGGCGGGCTGTGCCTGCGCGGACGCGTGCGTGCCGCCGACCGGCCCGCTCCCCGGCGGCTACCGTCGCTCGGCGCTCGCCGTGCTCGAGCGCCGCTTGGTGGCGGGCAGGCTGGCGCTCCGGGATGCGCTCGAGGAGCTTGACGTCTCCGTTGCAGACGTGGATGCTTCCCTGCTCGTGAACGTGAACACGCCCGAGGACCTCGCCCGTGTCCGGCGTTGACGGCGCAGCCACCTTCCACGTCTCGGGCGACGCGTACGACCGTTTCATGGGCCGCTACTCGCGCCCGCTCGCAACGGCCTTCGCCGACGCCGCCGGCGTCGAGCAGGGCCGGCGGGCGCTGGACGTAGGCTGCGGCCCCGGCGCGCTGACGGCGGAGCTCGTCGGCCGCGTCGGACCGGAGCTCGTCGCCGCGGTCGATCCCTCGCCTCCGTTCGTCGAGGCCTGCGCCGCCAGGCATCCCGGCGTCGACGTGCGGCTGGGGCGGGCGGAGGAGCTGCCGTTCGACCCCGGCCAGTTCGACGTGGCGCTCTCACAGCTCGTCTTCCACTTCGTCGGCGAGCCGGAGAGGGCCGCGGGAGAGCTGTGCCGGGTGGTGCGGAAGGGCGGGACGGTCGGTGCCTGCGTGTGGGACCTCGAAGGCAGGGGCATGCGCATGCTGGACGCCTTCCGCGCGGCGGTGACGGCGGTCGACCCGGACGCGCCGGATGCGACGGTCACGCGGCGGCTCGGGCGCGAGGGCGAGCTGGGCCCGCTGCTCGCGGCCGCCGGCGCGGACGACGTGGTCGAGGGCGCGCTCGACGTGGAGGTCGCCTACACGGGCTTCGACGACTTCTGGGAGCCGTTCCTCGGCGGCGCGGGTCCGGCCGGCGCCTATCTCGCCTCGCTCGACGACGGCCGCCGCGCCGCGATCCGGGACGAGCTGCACGCCCTGATCGGCTCTCCGCAGGGCCCATTCTCCCTCCCGGCCCGCGCCTGGTACGCCGTCGGCCGCGCCTGAACGCCGCCGGCGCGGTCTCGCGCGGACGGCTCAGCGCGCGAGCGACGCCTCGACGCCGCCGCGGGCGAGCACCCGCTCGCGGGCGGCGCCGGTGCCGACCAGCGTCACCTCGACGCCGAGCTCGGCCTCGACGAACTCGACGTAGCTGCGCGCCGCCGGCGGCAGGTCGGCGAACGTCTCGACCGAGTCGATCGGCTCCGCCCAGCCGGGAAGGCGCTCGTACAGCGGCTGGCAGTGGTGGAAGTCGCTCTGGTGCGCCGGGAACTCGTCCGTCACCTCGCCGCTCGGCAGCCGGTAGCGGGTGCACACGGGCAGCTCCTCGAACGCCGACAGCACGTCGAGCTTCGTCAGCGCCAGCGAGGTCATGCCGTTCAGCCGCACGGCGTAGCGCAGCGCGACCACGTCGAGCCAGCCGCAGCGCCGCTCCCGGCCGGTGACGGTGCCGAACTCGGAGCCGAGCTCGCGCACCCGCGCCTGGTCCGGCCCCGCGATCTCGGTCGGGAACGGTCCCTCGCCGACCCTCGTCACGTACGCCTTCGCCACCCCGACGACCGCGTCGATCCGCGTCGGCCCGATCCCGATCCCGGTCGCGGCCTCGCCCGCGATCGGGTTGGACGAGGTCACGAACGGATAGGTGCCGTGGTCGAGGTCGAGCAGCGTCGCCTGCCCACCCTCGAACAGCACGTGCAGGCCGTCGCGAAGCGCCCGGTCGACGAACAGCGACGTGTCCGAGACGAAGGGTCGAAGGCGCTCGGCGTAGCCCTCGTAGCGCTCCACGATCCCGTCCAGGTCGAGCGGCTCGAGCCCGTAGATCCGCTCGAGCCAGACGTTCTTCTCCGCCAGCGCGACCTCGATCTTCTGCCGCAGGATCTTCGGGTCGAGCACGTCCTGCACGCGGATGCCGATGCGGGCGGCCTTGTCCGCGTAGGCGGGGCCGATGCCGCGTCTCGTCGTGCCGATCTGCAGCTTCCCGAGCCGGCGCTCGCTGGCCGCGTCGAGCATGACGTGCCAGGGCATGATCAGGTGGGCGTTGCCGGACAGGTGGATGCGGTCGGGCGGAACGCCCCGGCGGACGGCGTCGTCGACCTCCTCGACGAACACCGCCGGGTCGACGACGCAGCCCGCCCCGAGCACGCAGTGCGTGCCGCGCACGATGCCGGAGGGCATCTGGCGGAACGTGAACGTCTCGCCTTCGGCCACGATCGTGTGGCCGGCGTTCGGGCCGCCGTTGTAGCGGCAGACGACGTCCGAGCGCTGCGCGAGCAGGTCGACGATCTTGCCCTTGCCCTCGTCCCCCCACTGCGCGCCGACGATGACGGTCGCAGGCACGCTCCCAGTCTGCCACGAGCTCCGGGCAAGCGGCGGCAGCTCACCGCTCGGAGGTGACCGCGGGGATGTTCGAGGAGGAGGCGAAGCGGACGCGCGCGGCCCTCGCGCGTCGAAGCCGCACGGCGGCGAGCGTGGGCGAGGGGAAGATCTCCCTCGCTGTGGCGCTAGGCGGCGGCGGGTGTCCGGGTGATCCGCTTCACGCGGACGCGGTGTCCGCGCCAGCAGGTGACGAACCCGACGTCTGCCTCCACCCGCAGCGTTCCCTGCACGACGGCCGGCGGCGTCCGCCGGTCGAGCTCGCACGCCTCGCACGGTGCCGCGAACGCGGTCGCGCCGGGGCGAACCCAGATGATCTGACGTAGCTCCGTCTTGCCTCCTGTTCGTCCCCCCGCTTACGCGGCCGCCAAGTCGGCGAACTTGGCGAACCGCTTGGTGAACGCGAGCTTGACCATGCCGGTCGGGCCGTTGCGGTGTTTCGCCAGCTGCAGCTCCGCCAGGCCCGCCTCGGCCGTCGTCTCCGGGTTGTAGTACTCGTCGCGGTAGATGAAGAGCACGAGGTCGGCGTCCTGCTCGAGCGAGCCCGACTCGCGCAGGTCGGAGAGGATCGGCCGCTTGTCGGTGCGCTGCTCGACGGCGCGCGACAGCTGCGACAGCGCGACGATCGGCACGTCGAGGTCGCGCGCGAGAATCTTCAGCGAGCGCGAGATCTGCGACACCTCCTGCACGCGGTTCTCGGCGGAGCCCGCGCTCGACATGAGCTGGAGGTAGTCGACGACGAGCAGCCCGAGGTCGGGATGCCGCGACTTCAGCCGCCGCGCCTTCGACCGGATCTCCATCATGTTGATCGAGCCCGTGTCGTCGACGTAGATCGGCGCCTTCGCGAGCTTGTCGCACGCCGCGGTGAGGCGCGGCCAGTCGTCCGGTGCGAGCTTGCCGGTGCGGAGCCGCTGCGACTCGACCTTCGCCTCGCTGCACATGAGGCGCTGCGTGACCTCGGCCTTCGACATCTCGAGCGTGAACATGCCGACCGGGACGTTCTGGCGAACGGCGATGTTCGCCGCCATGCAGAGCGCGAGCGCCGACTTCCCCATCGAGGGACGCGCGGCGAGGATGATCAGGTTGCCCGGCTGGAAGCCCGAGGTGAGGCGGTCGAGCTCGCGATAGCCGGACGCAGTGCCGGTCACGTCTGCTCCGGCCTCGTACAGCGACGTGATCCGCTCGAAGCTCTCCTTGAGGAGCGCGTCGATGTGCGAGAACTCGCCGCTGACGCGCTGCTGCGACAGGTCGAAGACGACCTGCTCCGCCCGGTCGACGAGGTCGCTCGCGTCGCCGGGCCGCTCCCAGCCGAGCCGCGCGATCTCGCCGCCCGCGCGGATGAGGCCGCGCAGCGTCGCCGTCTCGCGGACGATGCGTGCGTAGTGGGCCGCGTTCGCAGTGGCCGGGACGAGCGCCGCGAGCTCGTGCAGGCGGACGCGGCCGCCGACGTCCTCGAGCTCGCTGCGCTCCTCGAGCTCGTCCGTCAGCGTGATCGCGTCGACGGGCTCGCCCTTCGCGTAGAGCGCGAGCGCGGCGCGGTAGATCTTCGCGTGTGACTCGCGGTAGAAGTCGGCCGCGTCGAGGATCTCGCTGACGGCGCCGATCGCGCCCGGCGAGAGCATCATCGCCCCGAGGACCGACTCCTCCGCCTCGAGGTTCTGCGGCGGGACGCCCGCCCCGCCGTCGGCGTGGGAGGATCCTGGAAGGGCGGCGAGCTGAGCCATGCGGGCGGATTCGACCACACGCCGGCCTGTGCTGCCACCTGTCGAAACGTCCGTTGTGAACACGTCCTTCTGCGCCATTTGCAGGGGAATCCTGGATGGTTGCAGGGGCGTCGGACGGTGCCGCTGTGGAGGAATGAGGTGCTGCGAGCGGCAACTTCCTCACCCGATCCACAGGCGGTGGACGGGGCTGTGGACGACCGCTCGGAACGGCGAAGGGCGCCTCGCGGCGCCCTTCGCGGTTACTCCTCTGCGAGCGCCGCCTCGGCGTCCGCCCGCCACTCGGGCTCGGGCTCTGCCTCGGCCGCCTCCTCGGCGGCGGCGGTCGTCGCGGCAGCCGGCTGCTCGTCGGCCGGCTCTTCCTCGACGGCCTGCGCCTCCTCGGCCGGCTCCGGCGTTCCGCGCTCGGCGGCCTCCATCGCCGCGAGCTCCTCGTCGGAGGGGAGCTCGCCGCCCTCGGGAACGACGAGCGTCCGCACCTCGGCGGTCACGCCCTGGAAGAGCTCGATCGGCACCTCGTAGCGGCCGATGCGCTTGATCGTGCCGCCGCCGATCTTGCGGCGGTCGACGCGGATCTTCTCCTGCTCCCACAACGCGTCCGCCACGTCGGTCGGCGTCACCGAGCCGAAGAGCGCGCCGGTCGGCCCGGCCTTCACGTCGAACCGGAGCTCGACCGCGCCGAGCTTCTTCGCGAGCGCCTGCGCCTCGTCGTTCGTCTTCGCCTCGTGCCGCGCACGCTGCTCGTCGCGGCGGCGGAGCTCCGCGACCTTCGCCGGCGTCGCCTCCTCCGCGAGGCTCCGCGGAAGCAGGAAGTTCCGTGCGTAGCCGCGCGCGACCGAGACGACGTCGCCGCGCAGGCCGACGTGCTCGACGTCCTTCAGCAGGATGACCTCCATCAGCGGTCCTCCCGATCCCGGCGCGGCCGGCGCTCGCGGTCGTCCTGGCCTTCGGCGACGTACGGGAGGAGCGCCATCTCGCGCGCCCGCTTCACCGCCTGCGCGACCTGCACCTGATGGCGCCGGCAGGCGCCCGTGATCCGGCGGCTGCGGATCTTGCCCTTCTCCGAGATGTACCGCCGCAGCTGGTTCACGTTCTTGTAGTCGATCTCGTCGATCTTGTCCTTGCAGAAGAAGCAGTTCCGGCGCTTGATGCCGCCGGCGGGCCCGCCGGGCCGCTTCCGCTGCTGTGTTCTCTCGCGTGCCAAATCGATCTCCTCGAGGTTCTTCTAGAACGGGATGTCGTCGTCGGCTGCCGCCGGGAAGTCGGCTCCGCCCTCGGAGCCGGCGCCCGCCGGCACGTACTGGTTGCCGCCGCCGCCGGCGAAGCCGTCGCCGTCGCCGCGGCTGCCGAGGAACTGCACCGACTCCGCCACGATCTCGACCGACTCGCGCTTGCCGCCGTCCTGCGCCTGCCACTCGCGCCAATCGAGGCGACCGTCGACCGCGACGGGACGGCCCTTCGAGAGGTACTGCGCGCACGACTCGGCCTGGTTGCCGAAGACGGAGATGCTGAAGTAGTTCGGCTTGTCGACCCACTGGCCCGACTCGTCGCGCCGCCGGCTGTTCACGGCGATGCGGAGGCTGCAGACCGGCGTGCCGCCCGGCGTGTGCCGGAGCTCGGGATCGCGCGTCAGGTTGCCGACCAGGACGACGCGGTTGATGTTCGCTGCCATTACTCCTCCTCACCTGCCGTGGTGGTTGGTGCGGTCGCGGCCGCCTCGGCGACGGCAGGCTGCGGCTCTGCCTGGGGCTCCGCCTGCGTCGCAGCCGGCGCCGGGGCAGCGGGCGCTGCGGGCGCTGCCTGCGCCGTGTCGTCGCGCGGCGCGCTCGTCCGCGAGCCCTCGATGTGCTTGACCGCCATGTGCCGCATCACCACGTCGTCGATCTTCAGGACGCGGCTGATCTCGTCCAGCGTGTCGGGGCTCGCCTCGAAGACGACGAGGTGGTAGACGCCCTCCGCCTTCTTGCCGATCTCGTACGTGAGGCGGCGCCTGCCCCACGCGTCGTGGCTGCGCCACGTTCCCCCGCCGCTCTCGACGAGCTCGCGCACCCGCGCGATCAGCTCTTCCGAGTGCGCCTCCGCGCCTTCGGGGTCCAGCATGAGAAGAATCTCGTACGTCGTCAACGTCCCGATCACCGTCCTTTCATGGTCTTCCCACGGTCTGAATCGGCTCCGACTGCCGGCGCCGCTCGGGACGGAACGGCGCGATGACGGAGCAGGAAGGTCGCGCCACTGTAGCATCGGCCACGTGAAGCGACTGCTCGCCTGGCTCGCCGCGCTCGCGGGAGGCGCGGCCGTCTACCGCCGCTTCACGCGCGTCCCCGCACCGGTGCCGGCGGGGCCGACGCCCGCGGACGAGCTGAAGGCGAAGCTCGCCGAGGCGCGCGCTGCAGCACACGGCCGCGAGGAGGACGAGGCCGGCGAGACGCCGGTCGACGTGGACGTGGCACCGGCTCCCGATCCCGCCGTCGACGCACGCCGCCGCTCGGTGCACGAGCAGGCGCGCGCGGCGATCGACGAGATGAACGCCGGGGAGTAGCGCCTACCGCGTATCCGCAGGCCCGGGTTCGACGTTTTCCGGACGGACAATGGCCCGCCCCGTTCCCGCAGATCTCGAGGATGCGCTCGCCGCGACGCCGGCGGCGCGCGACCGCTTCTGGGCGCTCGCGCCCGAGCAAAAGGACGCCTGGGTCGCCTACGTCGAGCGCGCGCGGTTTCCGCGCGCACGCCGCCGCCGTGTCGCAGAGACGGTGCGCCGCCTCGCGGGACCGCGCGCCGCGGCGGTGCAGGAGCGCGGCGACGTCGTCGCGCTGCCGCGCGAGGACTGGGCGATGTGGCTCGCCGGGCTCGCGCTCCTCGCCGGGCTTGCCGCGTTCCTCGTCTGGCTGACCGTCTTCCGCAACGGCAACGACCAGACGGCGTCGGCCGTGGTGGTCTCGAGCGCGAAGACGACCGTGCCGAAGGTGACCGGCATCCGCTACCAGGCCGCGCAGTTCCAGCTGAAGGAGGCGAAGCTGACGTCGAGCCTCACGCAGACGAACTCGGGCAAGCCGAAGGGGATCGTGCTGAAGCAGGTGCCGCTGAACGGGAAGACCGTGCAGCAGGGGACGCGCGTCGCGCTCGTCGTCTCGAAGGGGCCGGCCGGCGTCGCGATGCCTGACCTCGTCGGCCTCGCCGCAGCCGACGCCGCGCGCGCGCTCCGCGAGCGGAAGCTCGTCGCGACGCTCGAGCAGACGCCGTCGACCGAGGCGCCCGGAACCGTGCTCGCGCAGGACCCGAAGCCGGGCAAGCGGGCGAAGCCCGGCACGCGCGTCACGCTGCAGGTCGCGAAGGGCCAGGCGTCGGTGGCCGTTCCGGACGTCACCGGTCAGACGCAGCAGGACGCGCAGAACGCGCTGCGGCAGGCGGGCCTCGGGGCGAAGGCCGTGCAGGTTCCGTCGTCGCAGCCGTCGGGCACCGTCGTCGCGCAGAACCCGTCTGCCGGGACGAAGCTCGCCCGCGGGTCGAGCGTGCGGCTGAACGTCGCGTCGAGCCGCGGCCAGACGACGACCACGACGGCCACGGCAGGGACGACGACCTCCGGCGCGACGACAACGGCCGCGCGCACGACGACGACTCCGGCCGGCGGCAACGACTACACGGGCCTCCGGCTCGCCGACGCGGTGCAGCGGATCGCGTCCGGACGCCAGCAGGTGATCGTCCAGTACGTGACGTCGTCGCAGCCCGCGGGCGTCGTCGTCGCGAACTCGCGCGCGGGCTCGAAGGAGCGTCTGCAGGTCTCCGCCGGTGCGAAGCCGAAGCCGTCGCAGAACGTGCCCGACACGACCGGCGAGGACGCGCAGACCGCACAACAGGATCTTCAGTCGGCGGGATTCAGCGTCGTGCAGGTGTCGTGGCCGGTCAGCGATTCGTCGAGCGACGGCATGGTCGTGTACCAGTCGCCCGCTGCCGGCGGTCAGGTCCCGCAAGGCTCCGCGATCGTGATCTACGTGGGTTCCGCGTCCGGCGGATGACGGTAGCCTGTGTGCTCTGCGGCTGTGGGAGCCGGGGATGTGGCGTGGGAGCCGCAGCCCTGCCCGCCCCGGCTCCTTCTCTTCGCGTCGTCGTTCGCGTCAGGGAAGCCAGCCGTCGCGGTAGCGAACCGGCTGCCGACGCGTGAGCGTGCTGTACGCCACTTCGGGCTCGTTCGTCTCGGCCGACACGCTCGCGCCGTAGCGTCGCGCGACCTCGTCGACGGTGTAGCCGCCCCAGTCGGGACCGT
Source organism: Gaiellaceae bacterium (assembly GCA_035652235.1). Lineage (GTDB taxonomy): Bacteria > Actinomycetota > Thermoleophilia > Gaiellales > Gaiellaceae > PALSA-612. The sequence continues at coordinate 112,764 of DASREE010000042.1, forward strand.
CCTGATGCTGGCGTGCGCCGACCGCGACGACGATGCATGGTCCGCTTCCGGCGCCGACGATCACGTGCTTCGTTCCGGGCGGGCAGTGCACGAGATCCCACTGCGCGAGTGCGCGTTCCTCTCCTTCGACGACGAGCACGGCTTCGCCCTGCACGACGAGGAAGTCCTCCTGGTCAGCCTCCCAGTGGTACATCGCCATCGTCTCGCCGGGCGCGAGGACGCAGATGCCGATGCCGACCTGCTCGAACTCGGCGTCCCCCTCGAAGTCGCAGTACGCGGAGCGTCCCTCGGCCCAGCGCCAGCGCGCGTCGCGCCCGTTCAGCACGAACCACCCGTCGCCCGCGGGCACCACTCCGTCGTCTGTGCGCTCGAGCGGCGCTTCGGGAACCATGCACTGAGCTTGCCGCATGCGCGCGGTCGCGCGCAACCGGACTATGCGCGGAGCTCGTTCACGAACGGCTCGAAGACCTCGTAGACGACGCCGTCGACCGAGCGCGGGAGCGCTCCGTTCGCGTCGGCGACCTCGCGCAGCGAGGTCACGTACCAGCGCCATTCCTCCGCGCGCTCCGGATGCGCAGGCGCGTGCCGCTCGACCGCGGACGCGATCGCGTCGATCGTGAACGCGCCGGCGGGCGTGGCTGCGGGAACGGCCGGAGCCGGCTCGCGCGGCGGGTCGGGTCGGGCCGGAGCGTCGCCGCTGCGGAGATTCCGGGCGATCGCCTCGAGCTGTGCGCGGGCGGCGTCGATCTCGCGCTGCGCGGTTGCGACCGCGTGCTCTCGCTCCGCGAGAGCGTTCTCTGCCTCGGCGAGTGCGCGCTCTCGCGCCCCGAGCTCGTCGTGCTGCTCGGCGAGGCGGCGCTGGACCGCTGCGAGGCCCTTCGCGGCGCCCTCCTCGCGCTGCCGGAGCTCCTGCTCCGCGGCGTCCGCCGCGGCACGGCGGTCGGCGAGGTCCGCCTCCCGGTCGGCCAGGTTTCGGCGGGCCTCCTCGAGCGAGGCCGTCCCGCCCGCGAGGGCGGCGTTCCGCGTGTCGAGGTCGCGCTCGCGCGAGTCGAGCGCATCGTGTCGGGCGTCGAGCTGCCGCTCGCGCTCGGTCATGTCTCGGCGGGCCTCCGTGAGCGAGGCCGTCGCGCCCGCGAGGGCGGCCTCCCGCGTGTCGAGGTCGCGCTCGCGCGAGTCGACCGCGTCGTGTTGGGCGTCGAGCTGTCGCTCGCGTTCGCGCAAATCTCGGCGGGCCTCCGTGAGCGACGCGGTCGCGCCCGCGAGGGCGGCCTCGCGGGTGTCGAGGTCGCGCTCGCGCTCCGAGAGCTCGCGTCGCGCGCTCTGCAGAGCGGTCTTTGCGGCCGCGATGTCCGCATCGTGCGCGTCGAGGTCCGAACGCATGCTTTCGAGCGTCGTTGCGGCGGTTGCGACCTCCGCGCCGCGTGCGGCGATTGCAGCCGCGCGCTCGTCCAGCCCGCGCTCGCGCTCCGCGAGCGCGTTCGCCTCGTCCGCAAGCGTCGCGGCCTCGGCAGCGAGCCGGTCGCGCTCGCCGGCCAGCGTGCGCGCCTCCGCAGCAAGGCGATGCTCGCGCTCGACGAGGTCGGCTCGGGCCGCGTCGAGCGACGCCGCGCCGGCGAGCTCGAGGTCGCGTGCCGCGAGCGCCCGCGCCCGGTCGTCGAGCTCCTGCTCGCGCACGGCGAGCGCGTTTCGTTCCTCCTGAAGGTTCGTCCGTGCCACGTCGAGCGCGGCTTGCAGTGCGTCGAGGTCGTGCGAGCGTGTCGCCGTCCGCGCCGCGTCCGCCTCGAGCGCGCGCTCGCGCTCGACGAGTGCCGCTTCTCGCGCGGCGACGTCGGCGCGCGTCGCTGCCGCCGTCGCCTCTGCCGCCGCGACTGCCCGCTCGCGCTCGGCGACGCGGTCGCGCGTCTCGGCGACGGTTGCCTCCGCCTCGCGCAGCGCGGCCGTCGCCGCGGCGAGCTCGAGCTCGCGCGCCTCGACGCCGATGCGGGCGATCGTCGTCGGCTCGGACGAGGGGCGCGCCGGTTGCAGCGCGCCCGCCGCGGCCGCGACGCGCGTGCGCACCTCGAGCACGCGCGACTGGTGGCGGATGATCTCGGCCGCCTCGGCGACCGTCCGCGCGTCGTAGCCGCCCGCCGGGTGAGGCGTGGGCGGGGGAACGGCGGCAAGCGCCGGCTCGGCCGCCTGAGCCGTCTTTGCACGCCGGGCCATGACGCCCATTTGTCGGCATCCGGGCGGCGAACCTTGACGGTCACGGAGCGGCGCCAGAGTCGAACTGACCTACGCGTGGGCTGCACGCGCGTACCGGTTTTGAAGACCGGCTGGGGCACCGGCCCCTGCCGCTCCGGTGCGAACCATAGGCGCGCCGGGCTCAGACCATGTGGACGTCGACCTCGTAGTGGCGGACCTCGAGGTCGCGCTCGACGAGATACTTGTCGTCCTTCTCGAAGAAGACCGCGAGCTCCAGCGTCGCCCGCGAAGCCTTTCACGTCCTCCAGCCTGTCGAAGAGGAGGATCGTCTCGAACTCCGCGTAAACCCGCGCGCTCACGCCGCAGGACGAGGGTCCCGCGCGCGCCGGAGATCTCGCGTGCGTTCCGCATCCCCGTCTCCTCGAGATAGGCCGCGTACGCCGGACCGTCCTCGGCGAGCGTCGCGCCGCGCCAGACGCGGGCGATCATGCGCCCTCCAGGTACTTGGTGTCCCAGCCGGAGTGCGCGAACGCCTCGCCCGCCCGCCCCGCGCCGACGGAGACGACGACGGTTCCGTCGGTCTTCGCGACGGCGTTCCGCTCGGCGGCCGGATCCTCGATGTAGACGAGCGTGCCCGCCGGCGCGTCGATCTCGTCGTCGCCGACCGTGAACGTCGCGTGGCCGCTCCAGACCGCGTAGAGCTCGGGCGCGCCGCTCTCCTTCTCGTCGTGCCGCTTGATCACCTCGTCGCCGTCGGTGCCGCGCCAGGCGTTCACGCCGAACGTGCTGATCCCGAAGTGATGTCGGATGGGCGCCCAGTAGGGCCACTGCTCGGCTGCGATCGAATCGATGTGCCCTGTGCGGTACCCGGTCATCTCGGCCTCCTCCGTTGGGTAACCGGTGATACCGTTACACCGGTTATGGGCAACCTCGAGCTTATACGCGACTTCCTGAACACCGCCGATCTCGAGCAGGGGACCGACGAGCTCGGAGGCGCAGGGGGACTCCGCGACTGGCTCCTCGCCAATGGTCTCGCAAAGCCGCGCCATCGTGCAAGTGACGAGGACGCGGCCGAGGCCCGCGCCGTCCGCGAGGCGCTCCGCGAGCTCGCCCGCGAGCACACGGGCGCAACCGCCGATCGCGACATCGCGAGCCGCACGCTCGACATCGCAGCGCGGAACGCCGGGCTTCAGGTGCGGTTCCGCGACGGAGCGATCGGCTTCGTGCCGAGCACGAGCGGCGGGCTCGGCACCCTGCTCGCCGCGGTCGGCGAGTCGATGGCGGACGGCTCGTGGCGGCGCCTGAAGGCGTGCCGCTCGGACACGTGCCGGTGGGCATTCATCGACGAAGCGCGAAACCAGTCGCGTCAGTGGTGCGACATGCGGGTGTGCGGCAACCGCGCAAAGGCACGGACGTTCAGAGGCAAGCGTGCGTAGGGGCGCACGCGTGGCAGCACCGCTGCTCCCGGCGGCCGCGGCGCTCGGCGCGTCGTTCGGCGTCCTCGCGCGCGCGACTCACTTCGACGGCGTGGCGGCGATCGTCATGTCGGCGACGACGTTCGCCGGGTCTGCGCAGGTAGCGGCGGTGTCCGTCCTCGCGGCGGGCGGCGGCGTCGCGGCAGCCGTCGGCGCTGCGCTCCTCCTGAACGCTCGCTATGCCCCGATCGGGATCAGCGTCGCGAAGTCGTTTCGCGGGCACGTCGCGAAGCGGTTCGCGGAGTCGCAGCTCGTCGTCGACGAATCCTGGGCACTCGCGGGGGGTGGGACGAAGCGCTTCGATCGTCGCGTCCTCCTCGGCGTCGGTGCGGCGCTGTGGGTCGCGTGGGTGAGCGGCACCGCGGCCGGCGTCGCGCTCGGGCGCGCGATCCACGATACGTCGGTCTTCGGCCTGGACGGCGCGTTCGCCGCGCTCTTCGCAGCCCTGCTCGCGGCGCAGCTGCGGGACCGGCGGCGCCTCGCCGCGGCGGCGGGCGGCGCGGCCATCGCCGCGGTGTTGATCCCCATCGCGCCTGCGGGCGTCCCGATCATCGCGGCGACTGCAGCGGTCCTCGTCGGCTGGCGGAGCGGGAAAATCGTAGGCCGACCGAAGGCTGGCCCATGAGCGCCGCGTGGCAGGCCGTGCTGCTCGTCGGCGCCGGGACGGCGGTGCTGAAGGCGGTCGGGCCCGTCGGCGTCGCCGGCCGGCGGTTGCCGCCGTTCGCCGACCGGCTGCTCGAGCTCGTCGCGCCTGCGATCCTCGCCGCGCTCGTCGTCACGGAGACGTTCGGCAGCGGGGGGTCGCTCGTCGTGGACGCGCGACTTGCAGGCGTCGCGACCGGCGTCGCGGCGGTGGCGCTCCGGGCGCCGCTCTGGGCGGTCGTCGTGGCCGGCGCGGCGGCGACTGCGCTCGTCCGCGCGCTCAGCTGAAGCGGGCGAGCAGCTCGTCCGGCGGCAGGTCGGCGAGCGAGTCGAGCAGCAGGTCGGCCTCGTCGAGCCCGAACTCCCGCGTGACGTCGTTCGGGATCGCGACGACGTAGATCCCGGCCGCCTTCGCGGCGCGGACCCCGTTCGGCGAGTCCTCGAACACGACCGCCTCGTCCGCGCCGACGCCGAGGACGTCGAGCGCCTCGAGGTACATCGTCGGGCTCGGCTTCGCGCGCTCGTGGTCGCGGTCGGCGGTGATGATCGCGTGCCAGCCGACCGCGCGCTCGAGCCGCTCGAGATGGAGGTCGATCCAGGCGCGCGACGCGCTCGAGACGATCGCGCGCTTCAGGCCGAGCCGGTCGGCCGCCTCGAGGTACTCGAGGATCCCGGGCCGCAGCTCCTCGGCCTCGATCAGGGAGATCTCGTGTGCGTACCGGCGCTCGTTCAGCGCGTCGCGCTCGAGCGGCTCGCCGACGAGCTGCTCGAGGTGGTCCATCGGGCTCCAGCGGCCCGTCGTGCCGACGATCCCGGCCCACTCGTCGGCGGGCAGTTCGTGGCCGTGCTCTCGGTAGAGCCACTCCCAGCCCGCACGCGACGCCGTCTCCGTGTCGATGATGAGCCCGTCGAAGTCGAAGAGGAACGCCTTGATCGCCACGGCGATGCAGAGTACGTCGCGTGGCGATCCTCGGCGTCGACGTCGGCGGCACGTTCACCGACGCGGTTCTCCTCGACGGCGGCGAGCTGCGCACGGCGAAGGTGCCGACGGCCGAACGGCAGGAGGAATCGGCGCTGGCGGCCGCCCGCGCCGTCGGTGCGGAGCACGTCGAGCGCTTCGTCCACGGCACGACCGTCGCGACGAACGCGCTGCTCGAGCGGCGCGGCGCGAGGACCGCGTTCGTCGCGAACGAGGGCTTCGAGCATCTGCTCTACCTCCGCCGGCAGGCGCGTGCGCACCTGTACAGGCTCTGCGACGAGCAACCGGAGCCGCTCGTCGCGCTCGAGCGCTGCCACGGAGTCCGCGGCCGGCTCAGTCCCGAGGGTGAGCTCGCGCCGCTCGAGCTCGCGACGCTGCCCGACCTCGGCGGTGTCGACGCCGCCGCCGTGTGCCTGCTCTTCGCCTTCCGCGACCCGTCCCACGAACGCGCGGTCGCGGCCGCGTTGCGCGCGCGGCACCCGCACGTTCACGTCGTCGCCTCGCACGAGGTGGCGCCCGAGTTCCGGGAGTACGAGCGCGCGTCGACGACGGTCGCGGACGCCTATCTCGCGCCGGTGACGGGGCGGTACCTGCGCTCGCTCGCGGGCGCCGCGCGCGACGCCGGCCTGCCCGAGCCGCACGTCATGCTCTCGTCCGGCGGCGTCGCGACGGTGAGCGACGCGGCGGCGCATCCGGCCGCCCTGCTCGTGTCGGGACCCGCGGGCGGCGTCGTCGGCGCGGGCCTCGTCGCGCGGCGTGCCGGGTTCGAGAATGCGATCGCGTTCGACATGGGCGGCACGTCGACCGACGTCTGTCTCCTGCCCGGCGGACACGCGGCGCGGGTCGCCGAGCGCACGGTGGGCGGCTTCCCGATCCGGCTGCCGACGGTCGACCTCCACACGGTCGGCGCGGGCGGCGGCTCGCTCGTCCGGCGCGACGCGGGCGGCGCGATCCGCGTCGGCCCGGAGTCGGCCGGCGCGCGTCCCGGCCCCGCCTGCTACGGCGCGGGCGGCGGCGCGACGGTGACCGACGCGAACCTGCTGCTCGGACGGTTGCCCGACGAGCTGCCGGGCGGGCTCGCGCTCGACCGGGACGCCGCGGCGCGCGCCCTCGCCGACGTGGACCCGGCCGCCGTGATCGACGTCGTGAACGCCGAGATGCTGCGCGCGCTCCGCGTCGTGTCCGTCGAGCGCGGCGAGGATCCTCGCGACTTCGCGCTCGTCGCGTTCGGCGGCGCGGGGCCGCTGCACGCGTGCGCGCTCGCCGAGGAGCTCGGCATCGACGCGGTGCTCGTGCCGCACGCCGCCGGCGTCCTCTCCGCCCTCGGCCTCGTCGCCGGCGACGAGCGCCGCGACCGCGTCGTCTCCTACGTGCGCCCGCTCGCCGACGTCGGCGACCTTCCCGCGGTGGGCGACGCCGACCTGCGCTACCGCGGCCAGTCGTTCGAGCTCACGGTGCCGCTGCAGCCCGATCTCGCGGAGGCGTTCCACCGCGCGCACGAGGACCGGTACGGCTACGCCGACCGCGGGCGCGAGATCGAGCTCGTCGCCGTCCGGACCGCGGATGTCGTCCCCGGCCCCGACGTCGGCTTCCAAGTAACACGCCGTTACGACGTGGTCGGGCCGTCGGTCGTCGAGCTGCCCGGTGCGACGTGCTGGGTTCCCGCCGGCTGGAGCGGTGCGACGAACGACGACGGGACGCTGGTGCTTCGCCGGTGAACGTCGAGCTGCAGGTCGTCGCGAGCTCGCTCCGCGCCGTCGCGGAGGAGATGGGCGCGGTGCTCGTGCGCTCCGCGTTCTCGGCGAACATCAAGGAGCGACGCGACTGCTCGACCGCGATCTTCGACGAGCGCGGACGGATGATCGCGCAGGCTGAGCACATCCCCGTGCACCTCGGCGCGATGCCGGACGCGGTCGCCGCTGCGATGCGGCTCGGGCTCGAGCGCGGCGAGACCTGCATCCTGAACGACCCGTACACGGGCGGCACGCATCTGCCCGACGTGACGCTCGTCTCGCGAACCGCGCTCGGCTACGCCGTCTCGCGGGCGCACCATGCCGACGTCGGCGGGATGGAGCCGGCGAGCCTGCCGGCGTTCTCGCGGGAGCTTTACCAGGAAGGGCTCATCGTCCCGCCGACGCGGCTGACGGACGACGTCGTCGGGCTCTTCGTCGCGAACGCGCGCAATCCCGACGAGCGGCGCGGCGACCTGCGCGCCCAGGTCGCGGCGCACCGGCTCGCCGAGCTGCGCGTCGAGGAGCTCTGCGCGCGGCGCGGTGCGCACACCGTCGCCGCTGCGATGGACGAGCTGTACGCGTACTCCGAGCGGATGGTCCGCGCTGCGCTCGCCGAGCTGCCGGACGGGACCTGGACGGCCGAGGACGTCGTCGAGAGCGTCGACGGCGACCTCGCGATCCGGGCGGCCGTGACGATCGCCGGCGACGCGATCGCGATCGACTTCGCGGGGACATCGCCGCAGGACGCGTACAACCTGAACTGCCCGCTCTCGGTCACGCGTTCCGCCTGCTACTTCGTCGTGCGCTGCCTCACGGCTCCCGACCTGCCGGCATCGGGCGGCGCGTTCGAGCCGGTGAGCGTGACAGCGCCGGAGGGCTGCCTCGTCAACGCGCGTCCGCCGGCGGCGGTCGTCGCCGGGAACACGGAGACCTCGTCGCGCATCGTCGACACGCTCTTCCTCGCGCTCGGCGAGCGTGCGCAGGGGCAGGGGACGATGAACAACGTCGCGCTCGGGAACGAGCGGTTCACGTACTACGAGACGATCGGCGGCGGCCAGGGCGCGTGCGCCGACGCCGATGGTCCTTCCGCCGTACACGTCGCGATGTCGAACACCCTCATGACGCCCGTCGAGGCGCTCGAGCTCGGCTACCCGCTCCGGGTCGAGCGCTGGGAGCTCCGGCGAGGATCGGGCGGCGCCGGCGCACACCGCGGCGGCGACGGCGTCGTCCGCGAGCTGCGCGTGCTCGAGGACTGCCGCCTGTCGGTGCTCGCCGAGCGGCGTGTGCATTCGCCGCGGGGCGCGCACGGGGGCGGCGACGGCGCGGCCGGGCGCACGCTCGTGAACGGCGAGGGGCAGTCCGCGAAGGTGACGCGCGCTCTTCGCGCCGGCGACGTCGTCCGCATCGAGACTCCCGGCGGGGGCGGGTACGGCGACTGATACCCGGTCAGCGCTCGCGGGGCCGGTGCGAGGACGAGTAGACGTCCTTGCGCGCGATCTTCCCGTCGCGCAGCGGGAAGACGTCGACCCCGTCCCACTCGAGCGTGCGCCCGTCGCGCTCGAGCGTCGCCGTCCACTCGCAGACGGCGAAGTCGTCGCCGCACTGGAGCGACCGCGTCGAGAATCGCAACGTCGGGTTGTTGCGGAAGATCTGCGCGATGTGCGTGCGGACGGCATCGGCGCCCTCGGCGCGCTCGTCCGCCGTGTGATTGTGGAAGACGATCTCCGGATGGTGCTCGGCGTCGATCGCGTCGACGTCGTGCCGGTTCCAGGCGTTGTTGTAGCGCTCGATCAGCTCGCGTACGTTCACGGCTCGATTGTCCCACGCCGGCGCAGCACGCGCTCGTCGCCGACGCGGCGTGTGACGCCGTCGGCGTCGAAGCGCTCGAGCAGCATCTGCGCCGTCTTCCGGCCGACCCCGAGCAGGTCACGGAACCGTGCGAGCGCGATGCGGCCGCTTGCCTCGCACTCGGCGACGAGCGCCGCACGCGCCTGCTCGAACGCCACTGCCGAGACGGCGTACCCGTCGCCGACGCGGACGAGCCTCCCCTCGCGCTCGAGGAACCGGGCGAGCAGGGGATCGTCGACCTTGACCGGCTCGAGGCCGAGCGTCGCCTCGAGCGCCGCCGCCGCCTCGGCGCGCGCGCCGAGCGCCGCGCCCGCTCCGGGACGGTAGAGCTTCGCGCCGCGCCGCTCGAGGCCGAGCAGCGGGGCGACGTCGGCTGCCCACGGCTCCGGCGGGGGCGCGATGCCGGGGTCGAGCTCGTCCGCCTGCTCCAGCCGCCGGTCGAGCTCGGCGCGCAGGTCGTCGAGCCAGGCGCGCGAGAAGACCCAGCCGCCCGCACGCTCGAGCCCGTCGAGCGGACCGAGCCGCGACACCGTCTCCTCGCGCACGGGCTCGTGCACCGTCGCGGCCACGTCGCCGCGCGCGATCAGCTCCAGGCGGTCCTCGCTCGCGTGGCGCGGCGGCGTCGGATCGAGCACGGTGCCGCCGCCGACCGTCGTGCCGGCGCGAAGCACGACGCGGTCCCCGCGCGCGGCGACGACCGGCGCTGCGAGCCTGAGCTGCGCGAAGCGGTCGCCGAGGCGCACGACGCGCGCGATGACGTCCGCCGTCCCGTGGTGGACGTGCACGCGCGCGGGGACGTCGGCGAGCGCGGCGAGCTCGACGTCGAGGCGGTAGCTCGCGGCGTACGCGCCGGGAGCGACGAGGGCGTCGCCGCGCTGCAGCTCCGTCCGCTCGAGCCCCGGCAGCGAGACGGCGACGCGCTGTCCCGCCTCCGCGCGGTCGACGTCCCGGTCGTGCACCTGCACGCTCCGCACGCGGACCGCGCGTCCACTCGGCTCGGCGCGCAGCTCGTCGCCCTCGCCGATCGTTCCCGACCAGAGCGTCCCCGTGGCGACGGTGCCGATCCCGCGCAGCGAGAAGACGCGGTCGACGTAGAGACGCGTCGGCGCAGCGGGACGCTCGCGCTCGCGCGCGACGCCCGCGAGCGCCGCGCGCAGGTCGTCGAGCCCGCTGCCCGTTCGCGCGCTGACGGCGACGACCGGCGCGCCCGGCACGAGCTCCTCCGCCTCGGCCACCGCGAGCTCGACCGTTTCCTCGTCGGCGGCGTCGGTCTTCGTGATCGCGACGACGCCTCGCTCGACTCCGAGGAGGCGCAGGATCGCGAGGTGCTCGTGCGTCTGCGGCCGCGCGCCTTCGTTCGCGTCGATGACGAGGAGGAAGAGGTCGATGCCGCTCGCGCCGGCGACCATCGTGCGGACGAACCGCTCGTGGCCGGGCACGTCGACGACGGAGACGCGCGACCCGTCGGTCAGCTCGAGCGGCGCATAGCCGAGGTCGATCGAGATCCCGCGCTCGCGCTCCTGGGGCAGCCGGTCGGTGTTCTTGCCCGTGAGCGCCTCGACGAGGGTCGTCTTCCCGTGGTCGATGTGACCCGCGGTGCCGACCGTCAGCGGCATCGCGCGATCGCGGCCGCGACCTCGTCGAGCTCGGCGTCGGCGAGCGTGCGGCAGTCGAGCAGGAGCCTGCCGTCGCGGACGATCCCGACCACGGCCGGGTCGCCGAGCCGAAGCGGCGCCGCGAGCGACTCGTCGAGGGCGCACGCCCAGCTCTGGAGCTCGGCAAGCGGGAGCGCCCCGCCGCCCACGCGGGCGACGGTCTCCTCGACCTCGCCGCCGACGAGCGCTGCGAGACGCGAGGCGCGCTCGCGCACCGCGCCCGCGTCCTCGGCGAGCATGCGCAGCACGGGGATGCGCGACGGCGCGTCGAGGTACAGCCTGAGGGTCGCCTCGAGCGCGGCGAGCGTGAGCTTGTCGGCGCGCACGGCGCGGTGCAGCGGATGCGCGCGCAGGCGCTCGACGAGGTCGGCGCACCCGACCACGATCCCCGCCTGCGGCCCGCCGAGCAGCTTGTCACCGGAGAAGCAGACGAGGTCCGCGCCCGCCGCGAGCGAGGCGCGTGCGGACGGCTCGCCGGCCAGCTCCGCGAGCACGCCCGAGCCGAGGTCGTCGAGGAGCGGGACGCCCGCGCGCCGCGCGACTGCGGCGAGCTCCTCGAGCTGCGGAAGCTCCGTGAAGCCGACCACGCGGAAGTTCGACTGGTGCACGCGCAGGAGGAGCGCGGTCTCGTCGCGCAACGCGCGCTCGTAGTCCTTCGCGCGTGTGCGATTCGTGGTGCCCACCTCGACGAGCCGCGCGCCGGAGCGTGCGAGCACGTCCGGGATGCGGAAGCCGTCGCCGATCTCGATCAGCTCGCCGCGCGAGACGATCACGTCGCGGCCCTCGGCGAGCGCGGCGAGCGCGAGCAGCATCGCGGCGGCGTTGTTGTTCACGACGATCGCCGCCTCTGCGCCCGTCAGGCGGCGGAGGAGCGGTGCGACGTGGTCCTGCCGCGAGCCGCGCACGCCGTCGCGCAGGTCGAGCTCGAGGTTCGAGTAGCCCCGCGCGACGTCCACTATCTGCGCGATCGCCTCCGGGGCGAGCGGCGCGCGGCCGAGGTTCGTGTGGACGACCACGCCCGTCGCGTTCAGGACGCGCCGCAGGCGCGGCTGCCGCAGCGTCCGCAGCTCCTCCTGCAGCCGCGCGACGAGGTCGCCCGGGTCGGCGCCGGCACGGATCTCTTCACGGGCGCGGCCGATCACGGCGCGCGCGGCGTCGACGGCGAGCGGATCGTCGGCGCTCCGCGCGAGCTCGTCCACCGACGGGAGGTCGCGGAGCTCCACTTACCGCGCGCCTCCGATCATTGGGCGTCCTGCTTCTGCGGCCGGGGCGGCGGCTGCGCGCACCGCGTCTCGTAGCACTCGAGCACGTGGTCGAGCGCGGCTTGCGGCGAGTCGGCGACCTCGAGCAGCGCGAGGTCCTCGGCCGAGACGAGACCGAGCTGCTCCTGCGTCCCGCGCACCCAGTCGAGCAGCGGCTGCCAGAACCGCGAGTCGTAGAGCACGACCGGGAAGTGCCAGACCTTGCCGGTCTGGATCAGCGTGAGCGACTCGAAGAGCTCGTCCGCCGTGCCGAAGCCGCCGGGAAAGACGACGAAGCCCTCCGCCGGTTTCACGAACATCGTCTTCCGCGCGTAGAAGTGCTTGAACGTGTGCGCGATGTCGAGGTACTCGTTCGAGCGCTGTTCGTGCGGCAGCTCGATGTTGAACCCGACCGAGAGCCCGCCGCCCTCCTTGCAGCCGCGGTTCGCCGCCTCCATGACGCCCGGCCCGCCGCCGGTGACGACCGCCCAGCCGGCCTCGCCGAAGAGGTTCGCCGTCGCGCGTGCCGCCTGGTAGGCCGGCGAGGCCTCGCCGACGCGGGCGGAGCCGAACATCGTCACCGCGGGCCGGTCGATCTGCTCCACGACCTCGAAGCCCTCGAGGAACTCCTCGCCGATTCGCACGGCGTGCGCGCGAAGGGCCGCCTCGGACTCGTGGGCCTCGTCGAGCAGGCGGACGTCGTCCATCAGATCCCGCCCTCCGGATGGGTCGCGAGCAGCCCGAGCACGAGCAGCGCCGCAAGACCGACGTAGAGCGCGAGGATCGTGACGGCGCGCGAGCGGTTCGGCGCCAGCGCCTGCACGGGCACCGCGCCCTCGAAGCGGATCACGGGCATCCGCCACTCCTCGCGCGCGGCGCGCAGAACCTGGCCGCCGTCGAGGAACCCGATCGGGATCATGTTGAACGCGTTCAGCAGGAAGCTGATGTTCGCGAGCACGAGCCACATGTTGGAGTCCTGCACCGAGCCGATCCACCACGCGACCGCTGCCGCGATGCCGCCGAAGAGCGGGCCTGCGAGCGAGATGAGCGCGTTCCTCCACGGCGTCAACCCAGCCCGTTCGATCGTGACGTAGGCGCCGAAGAACGGGATGAACGTCGGCGCCGACACGCGCAACCCCTGCCGCCGCGCCTCGACGATGTGGCCGAGCTCGTGGATGAAGATCATCGCGACGAACCCGAACGCGAACGTCCAACTGTGGAACCAGAGCGAGTACGCGGCGACCGAGAAGAAGAAGCCGAAGAACTTGACGAAGACGAACCCGAACTTCACGACCGCGCCGACGACGGCGATCGCGGCGGCGCCGAGCCGCTCGAGGGTCTTCCGCATGCCGGACCGCGGGTGGACCGGCTCGTAGTCGCGGAGCTCGCTCATCAGCTGCCTCTCCCGAGCCATTCCTCGCCGCCGACGTAGAACTCCTTCTTCCAGAGCGGGATCGTCTCCTTGAGCGTGTCGATGGCCTCGCGGCAGGCGTCGAGGGCGGCGGCGCGGTGCGGCGCCGAGACCGCGATCACGACGCTGGCCTCGCCGATCTCGACGCGGCCGACGCGGTGGTGGATCGCCACCTTCGAGAGACCGTGCTTCGCGGTCAGGTCGGCGGCGAGCGCCTGGAGCATCGGCTCGGCCATCTCCTCGAACGCCTCGTACTCGAGATAGAGCACGTCACGGTCGCGCGAGCGGTTCCGAACGGTGCCGACGAACGACGCGACGGCGCCGGCGTCGTCGCTCTCGGCCTCCGCGACCGCCGCCGCGACGTCGAGGGGCGCGTCGGTGATGCGGAACGCGCCGCCGGAGACGGGCGGGATCAGCGCGACCTCGTCGCCGTCCCGCACCGGCGCCTCGCGGTCGACGTACGCGCGGTTCAGTGCGTAGAGGAGGCCGGCGGGCTCGTCGCCGAGATCGAGCTTCGCCCAGACGTCGTCGACGCGCTCGACGCCGTCCACCTCGACCCGCGCGGCGCCGGCACGCTCGCGCAGCCCGGCGAAGAGGCGAACGGTGACGCGCATGGCGCAAGTATCGCTGCAGTCCGTACGCTGACCGTGGATGCCCGGTCGCCGCTGGCAGATGGAGCTCGAGGATCCGCCGGAGCGCCCGGCGGACCCCGCCGTGCGACGCGCGAACCTTCGGCGCATCGCGAGGCTCTTCGCGGCCTACCGCGGCCGCCTCTCCGCGGTCCTCGCGCTGATCGTGTTCTCGGCGGCGCTCGGCGTCGTGCCCGCCTTCTTGCTCAAGGAGATCCTGAACCGCGCGATTCCCGAGCGCGACACGACGCTCCTCTCGCTCCTCGCGGGCGGCATGATCGCGATCTCGGTCGTCAGCGGCGTGATCGGCGTCGCCCAGACGCTCCTCTCGAACCAGGTCGGCCAGCGCGTCATCCACGACCTGCGGACGGCGGTCTTCCGGCATCTGCAGCGGCTCTCGCTCGCGTTCTTCACGCGTACGCGCACCGGCGAGGTGCAGTCGCGCATCTCCAACGACATCGGCGGCGTCCAGGGCGTCGTCACGAGCACGGCCACGTCGATCGCCTCGAACGTGACGACGGTGGTCGCGACGATGGTCGCGATGGTCGCGCTCTCCTGGGAGCTCGCCCTCTTCGCGTTCGCGCTGATCCCGCTCTTCGTCTATCTGACCCGCCGCGTCGGCAACGAGCGCCGCGCGATCGCGAAGACGACGCAGGAGACACTGGCGGACATCTCGAGCCTCGTGCAGGAGTCCCTGTCGGTGAGCGGGATCCTCCTCGGGAAGACGATGGGGCAGACGGGCGAGCTCGCCGACCGCTTCGAGTCCGACTCGAAGCGCCTCGCCGATCTCGAGGTTCGTCAGCGCATGGCCGGCCGCTGGGTGATGGCCACGATCCAGATGAGCTTCTCGATCATGCCGGCCGCCGTCTACTGGTTCGGGGGCTGGTGGCTCGCGAGCGGCCACGCGATCTCGATCGGCACGCTCGTCGCGTTCACCACGCTGCAGACGCGGCTCTTCTTCCCGGTCGGCAGCCTCCTCGGCGTCGGCCTCGACGTCCAGACCTCGCTTGCGCTCTTCGACCGGATCTTCGAGTACCTCGACGAGCCCGTCGACATCGACGAGAAGCCGGACGCGCGGCGCTCGCTCGACGCGGGCGACGTCGTCTTCGACCAGGTCTGGTTCGGCTACAGCGACGACGAGTGGACGCTGCGGGACGTCAGCTTCACCGTGCCGACGGGCACGACGACGGCGCTCGTCGGCGAGACCGGTAGCGGCAAGACGACCCTCGGCTACCTCGCCGCCCGGCTGTACGACGTCGGCCGCGGCAGCGTCTCGATCAACGGCGTCGACGTGCGCGACTTGAGCTTCGAGGCGCTCGCGCGACTCGTCGGCGTCGTCTCGCAGGAGACGTACCTCTTCCACGCGTCGGTGCGCGAGAACCTCCGCTTCGCGAAGCCCGACGCGACGGACGCGGAGGTCGAGGCTGCGGCCGCGGCCGCGCGGATCCACCACGTGATCGCCGCGCTGCCGGACGGCTACGACACGATCGTCGGCGAGCGCGGGTACCGCTTCTCCGGCGGGGAGAAGCAGCGCATCGCGATCGCGCGCACGGTGCTTCGGAACCCGCCGATCCTCGTCCTCGACGAGGCGACGAGCTCGCTCGACACGGAGACCGAGCGGCTCGTGCAGGAGGCGCTCGACCGGCTTTCCGAGGGGCGGACGACGATCGCGATCGCGCACCGGCTCTCGACGATCCGCGACGCCGACCAGATCGTCGTCCTCGACCAGGGCCGCGTCGTCGAGGTCGGGACGCACGACGAGCTGCTCGCGAACGGCGGCCGCTACGCGACGCTCGCCGCGCGCGACGCAGAGGTCGAGCTCACGGCGTGACGCTGTACGGCCACGTGTGGTGGCCGTAGAAGCCCGAGTCCGGGCCGAGCCGCGCGAACGGCCCGAGCACCCTGCCGTCGCGCAGCGCGTAGACGAGGCCGGCGCCGCGATGCGAGCGCACGAAGAAGATCGTCCTCCCGACGACGAGCGGGGAGTCGTCGCTGTAGCCGTGCGGCGGTGAGGTCAGCTTGCGCGACGTCCCGTCGAAGCCGACACGCCAGAGCGCCCAGTTCGCCCGGTTGAAGGTGAGGTTCAGCGGATCCGTCGGCGGCTGAGCCTGCACGACGACCGATCGCCCGTCGGAGGCGCAGACGACGGAGCCCCACGCGAGCCGTTCCCGCACGAGCGGCCGGAGGCTCCAGGTTCCGGGCCGGACGAGCGTCAGCGACTTGCCGGCCGTGGCGAGGCGGTTGCCCCCGGTCGTCAACACGAGGTCGCGGCCGCACCACGCGCGGTAGTCGGCGTACATGAGCGTCGGCGCGATCGCGACCGTCCTCCTGCCGTCGGCGGTAACGGCCTGCAGCTCGAGGCCGTCGGCCGCGAGCGAGGCCGAGCCCATCGGGTCGACCGCGAAGAGGATCCAGCGGCTGTCGGGCGACCAACCCGCGACGATGACCGGCGAGTCGGCGTGGAAGACGTCGGCGCTCAGGTGCGTCCGCACGTTCGTCACGACGAGCGTGTGCAGGTGCGCGGAGACCCGGTAGCGGCCGTCGGGCGACTCGAGCACGGGGCGCGGCCCCGCCGGCCAGACGGCGTGAGTCGTCTGCGTTCGACAGGTCGAGAGATCGACGACGTGCACGACGCCGTGGCTCGGGTAGGCGAGCGTGCCGAGGCCGGGTGCCGGATGGCACGCGAGGGCGACGGCGGCGGCGACCGCGGCGAGCACTGCCCGTACGATTGTCGCAATGGCTGCAGCCGAGGACAAGCGAAGCGAGTCCGGCATCGAGCTGAAGCCGGTCTACACGGCGGCCGACGCTCCGCACGACCGCGAGCCGCCGGGCACCTACCCGTACACACGCGGCCCGTACCCCGACATGTACCGCGGCCGGCCGTGGACGATCCGGCAGTACGCCGGCTTCGCGTCGGCCGAGGAGTCGAACGCGCGCTATCGATACCTGCTCGCGCGGGGCCAGACGGGCCTCTCCGTCGCGTTCGACCTGCCGACGCAGCTCGGCTACGACTCCGACGACCCGCGCGCGCTCGGCGAGGTCGGGCGAACCGGCGTCGCGATCGACTCGCTCGCCGACATGGAGATCCTGCTCGACGGGATCCCGCTCGGCGAGGTCTCGACCTCGATGACGATCAACGCGCCGGCGTCGCTCCTCCTATTGCTCTACGAGCTCGTCGCCGAGCAGCAGGGGGTCGCGTCGACCGAGCTGCGCGGGACCGTGCAGAACGACATCCTCAAGGAGTACGTCGCTCGCGGGAACTACATTTTCCCGCCGCGGCCTTCGATGCGGCTCACGACGGACCTCTTCGCCTACTGCGCGGAGCGGATCCCGAAGTGGAACACGATCTCGATCTCCGGCTACCACATCCGCGAGGCGGGCTCGACCGCGGTGCAGGAGCTCGCGTTCACGCTCGCGAACGGGATCGCGTACTGCAACGCCGCCGTCGCGGCCGGTCTTTCTCCGGACGACTTCGGCGCGCGGCTCTCGTTCTTCTTCAACGCGCACAACGACTTCTTCGTCGAGGTGGCGAAGTTCCGCGCCGCGCGCCGGCTGTGGGCGCGGATCATGAAGGAGCGCTTCGGCGCGACGAACCCGAGGGCGCTCGCGCTCCGGTTCCACGCGCAGACCGGCGGCTCGACGTTGACGGCGCAGCAGCCGGAGAACAACATCGTCCGCGTGGCGATCCAGGCGTTTGCCGCGGTCTGCGGCGGCACGCAGTCGCTCCACACGAACGGGTTCGACGAGGCGCTCGCCCTGCCGACGGAGCGCTCGGCGCGGATCGCGCTCCGGACGCAGCAGATCATCGCGGCAGAGGGAGGCGCGCTCGACACCGCCGACCCGCTCGGCGGGTCGTGGTTCGTCGAGTCGCTGACGGACGAGCTCGAGGCGCGCGCGGCGGAGCTGATCGAGCGCGTCGACGAGCTCGGCGGCGCCGTCGAGGCGATCGAGCGCGGGTTCGTGCAGGACGAGATCGAGCAGTCAGCGTTCGCGTGGCAGCAGGACGTCGAGGGCGGCGAGCGCGTGATCGTCGGCGTCAACCGCTTCGCCGAGGACGAGCGAGAGCCGATCGAGCTGCAGGCGATCGACCCGGCGGCCGAGGAG
>DASREE010000043.1:0-10307 GCA_035652235.1 Gaiellaceae bacterium
TGCACGCGAGAACCGAAGGAGGTGTGGAGCTGGGGATGACGTCGCTGCTTCGCGACCCGTTCTTCGCCGAGCCGCTCCGCCTGATGGACGCGCTCGTCGACCGTGCGCTCGGCAACGGCGCGAGCGGCTGGGTGCCGCTGCTCGACGTGCGCGAGACGGAGAGCGAGTACCTCATCCTGGCCGACCTTCCCGGCGTCAAGAAGGAGGACGTCTCGATCGAGCTGAGCGACCAGACGCTCACGATCTCCGGCACGCGGGTGCCGGAGGAGACCGGCAAGGCGCAGACGCTCGAGCGCCCCTACGGCTCCTTCGTCCGCAGCCTGACCCTGCCGAAGGGCCTCGACGACGAGAGGATCGTGGCGGACTACGCCGACGGCGTGCTCACGCTGCGCATCCCCAAGCCGGCCGGCCTCCGGCCGAAGCGGATCGCGATCACCGGGAGCGACCAGGCCGCGCTCGCGCAGTGAAGGACAGCGGAACGGAGGGCGGTGCTCGGCCCTTGGCCGAGCCCGCCGCCTTCGTGCTCGCCGCGCTCGTGACGAGCAGGGCGGCCGGCGCGTTGTCGGCGTCGAGCGACCCGAGCCTGCGCGAGGCTGCCGCTGCCGATCAGTAGAGCAGCGCCGCGAGCCGGCGCCGGAAGCGCTCGCAGAGCGGATCGTCGGCGCCGAGCGCTGTGAACAGCGAGACCATCAGGCGCCGAACGCGCTCGCGCTCCGCGGCGCCGCCCCGCTCGGCGCGCGCCAGCAGCCGCTCGAACGCGGACTCGTAGTCGAGCTCGTCGAGCGCCGCGACCACCTCGCGCCACTCCCGCTCCGCGCGCAGCTCCTCCACCAGCCTCCGCGCGTCGCCCGGCGCGCGGAGCGAGTCGAGGAAGCGCGCCACCGCGTCCGGCGGCCGGACGCCGACGAAGCCGGCGACGATCCTGCCGCCCCGAAACGCCCTCACGGTCGGGATCATCACCACGTCCAAGCTCCTGACCTCCGGCTCGCGGTCGACGTCCACCCTGACCAGCGTGAGGGCGCGCTCCTCGGCCTCGCGCGCGAGCAAGCGCTCGAACGGACGGCAGAGCGGCAGCGCATCGCTCGCGAACAGGACGAGCACCGGCTGCTCGTCGGCTCGCTCGAGCGTCGCGGGCTGGCCGACCACCTGGTCAACGTCTGCGGCCTGCTGCATCTCTTCGTTCGGATCGAGCGTCGGCACCCGGAGGAGCGGCGTCGCCCGGCACCCCGGTCGCCGTCTGCGCCAGCGGGCGCGATCTGGCGCGACCGCAGGCAAGGTTTGCTCTGCGGTCCCTCCTCGCTTCTCTATAGGCCGGGCCGGGCGCCGCACAAGACCCGCGGCACCAAGGGCCTGACGGGGCCGCAGCTCCGGCGGAACGGCTGCCTTGAAGCTCGCTCGTCGTCGCCTACCTCCTGCATCTGGAGGTGAGAGGAACGTCGGCGCCCATGCTCGAGCTCGGGGCGCGCTGCGAGGGTCTTCCGGTCGACTCGCCCCAGGCCGTGTCGGGATCGTCGCCTACCTCCGCGACGGGCCGCCACCACCGGCGCGACTTCCTCGTCGTCCGCGCCGGCCGACGTCCCGCGCGCCCGGTCGTCGTCCCGCTCGAGCTCGTCGAACACCTCGACGCGGCCGCCGGGCCGGTGCTCGTCGGCGCGGCTCTGGTGCCGGAGCGGCAGGGGGCGGCCTGCTCGCCCTCGTTCGACGGCTGCTGCGCGATACGCCGCGCTCGCCGGCCGAAGGCCGTCGCAGGCCACGGCTAAGCCAGGGGGCGGAGGGCTGAGAGCGGATGGCGGTACCGGCACCCCTGCGCGCGCCCGATTCCGAGCGGGCGCTCCGCCTGCTGCAGCCGCCGCCCCCGTTCGAGCGGCCGCTGTTCACCGACCTCGAGCCCGGCTTCCGCCGCTCGCCCGCGTTCGCGCTCCGGCTCGCGATCCTCGCAATCGTCGCCGTGAGCGCGTTCGCGGCGCTCGGCCTGCGGCTGTGGTCGCTGCAGGTGCTCCAGGGCGACCGGTACGCGCAGATCGCGCGGGCGCAAGCAGTCCGCGTGCTGCTGCTGCCGGGCCTGCGCGGCCCGATCGTCGATTCGCGCGGTCGGCTGCTCGCCGGCATCGACGGCCGCACGGTCGTTACCGCCGACCCGGTCACGCTCGGCGCTCGCCACGGGCCCGCCGGGGACTGGCGGCCGAGCAGACGCGGCCGGCGCGTGCTCGCCCGCTTGGCGCAGCTCGCAGGCAGCTCGCCCGCCGCGCTCGCCCGCCGGATCCGCGCCGGCCAGTCGAAGGCGCCGCTGCTGCCGGCGGTGGTGCTCCCCGAGCCCTCCCGCGCGCTCACCTTCTTCCTCGCCGAGCGGGCAGCCGCCTTCCCGGGAATCGCGATCGCCACCATTCCGGAGCGCTTCTACCCCGCAGGGCCGCCCGGCAGCGCCTTCCTCGGCCTGCTCGGCGAGATCGACGCGCGCCAGCTGCACGAGCCGCGCTACCGCGGCTACCGGCCGGGCGACGTGATCGGCCGGTCCGGCGTCGAGGCACGCTACGACCGCCTGCTGCGCAGCCCGCCGGAGCTGGTCAGGCGGGTCGTCGACGCGCTCGGCGTCCCCCTCGGCCCGCCCCGAGCGCGGCCGCCCCGCCCGCCCCACGGGCTCCAGCTGACGATCGACCTGCGCCTGCAGCGGGCCGCCGAGCGTGCTCTGCGCGACGGCATCGCCTTCGCCCACGCCGCCGGCCATACGGACGCCGAGGCCGGCGCCGCTGTCGTCCTCGACCCGCGCGACGGCTCCCTGCTCGCGCTCGCCAGCTACCCGAGCTTCGACCAGGCACGCGCCGCCCGCGACCCCCGTTACCTCGCCCGCCTGCTGCGCGACCCGTCCCAGCCGCTGCTGAACAGGGCGACGCAGGGCCTCTACCCGACCGGCTCCACCTTCAAGCCGATCGTCGCCGAGGCCGCGCTCGCCGCCGGCCTGATCACTCCCGAGACGATCCTCCCCTGCACCGGCTCGCTCACGGTGGGCACCACCGTCTTCCACAACGTCGAGCCGGCGATCGACGAGCCGATGAACCTGCGCCAGGCGCTCGCGATCTCCTGCGACACGTGGTTCTACCGGCTCGGCGAGCTCCTGTACCGCCGCCAGCTCGAGCGGCACCGGCTCGACATGCAATCCTGGGCGCTGCGGCTCGGCCTCGGCCACCCGACCGGCATCGACCTACCCGGCGAGGCGCACGGGATCGTCCCCACCCCGGCCTGGCTGCGGCAGACCTTCCGCGACCCGTGGGCGCGGAGCTGGTACGAGGGCACCTCGATCAACCTCTCGATCGGGCAGGGCTCCCTCGCCGTGAGCCCGCTCCAGCTCGCCGTCGCCTACGCCGCGCTCGCCAACGGCGGCACGATCGTCCGCCCGCACCTCGCGCGCGCCGTCCTCGACGAACACGAACACGTGACGCGCAGGCTGCGCTTCCCGCCTCGCGCGCACCTGCGCCTCGTCGACGCGGGGGCGATCCGCGCCGGCCTCTACTCCGCTGCCCACGACCCCGGCGGCACCTCCGCCGGGGTCTTCGCCGACTTCCCCGTCCCCGTCGCCGGCAAGACCGGCACCGCCGAGATGCCGACGGGGAGCGACACCTCCTGGTATGCCTCCTGGGCGCCGGCCGGCCGCCCGCGGGCCGTCGTCGTCGTCATGATCGAGCACGGCGGCTTCGGCGCCGATGCCGCGGCCCCCGCCGCCCGCGAGCTCTACCGCGCCCTCTTCCACCCCCGCTGAGAACGGGGTCGCTCAGCGCGTACGCACCCGCACCGGAACCGGCTCGAGCTCGCGCGGGGCGAGACCCGCCCCGAGCTTGGTCAGCAGCCGCAGCAGCTCGCCCTGCTCGTGCGGGGCGAGCCCGGCGACCAGCTCGCGCAGACTCGCACGCAGCCGTCTGCGGATCCCGGTGAGAGCGTCGTGGCCGGCCGTGCTGAGGCCGACGAGGATCGAACGGCGGTCCGGGCGCCTGCTGCGCCGTTCCGCCAGCCCGGCCGCCTCCAGCCGGTCGACCAGCCGGGTGACCGTGCTCGTGGCGAGGCCGAGCCGGCGGGCCAGCTCGCGCATGCGCATGTCGCCGCCGGCGAGCACCGCCAGCGCCTGCAGCTGCACCGGCGGGATCCCGCCCGCCAGGCGCCGGTAGGCCGCGCCCGAGAGCCGGCGGCTGAGCAACAGATGCGCCACCTCCTGCCCGCGCGCGAGCAGCAGATCGAGCAGCTCGTCGAGCTGCCGCTCCACCCTGCTGGTCGCCTCCGCGCTCACACCCGGAGTGTAACCGCTCTTGACAAGAACTGTTGCTATACAGCTACAGTTCCTCCGAAAGGAGGTGAGTGAACGATGGAAGCCCACGCACACTTCCTCGATCGGCTGCGCGAGCACGTCCCGCACCTGCATCTGGTGCACCGGGAGACACCGAGCGCGGGCCGGCTGACGACGGCCGGAATCGCCTCCGGCGTCGGTGGCGGCATCATCCTGGCGGCACCGCTCGTGATCTACGACTGGGTGAAGGCAAGCCACGCCGCGCTCGAGCTGCCGATGGCCGTCAGCGGCTGGCTGTTCGGGCTCAACCACTTCGCCCGCAACGGCTACCACTGGTGGCCGATCGTGATCGGCGCGCTCTTCCTGCTCGCCTACTACGGCGCCACAGGCCTCGCCTACGCGGGCGTCGCCGAGCGCGTCTACCACGTGCGCACGCTCCCCGGCAGCCTCGCGCTGGGAGCCGTCTGGAGCTTCGCCAGCTTCATGTTCTTCTGGTACATGCTGCTGCCGATCGCCCGCGACGGCGCCCCCTTCCGGCCGACCGCGAACACCGCCGCCGCCTTCGTCGCCCCGAACTGGGTCTGGATCCTCGGATTCGCCCTCTCCGGGCTCGCGACCGGCGGCTGCTACCGCATGCTCGGCGCGCGCACCGCTGCCCAGCCGGCGACCACGACCGCTGCAGCGCAGCAGCAGGCCGCCTGACACACCCGCCGAGGCTCCCGCCCCCGGACCGCGCGGCGGGAGCCTCGACGACGCCTGGACGCGCACCCGTCTTCTTGAACGCCTTGCTTCCATACCGGACGCTTGGCTGATCTCCCGTCGGCGAGCCGGGGAAGAGCTCTCGGCGTAGACGGGCGCAGGGTCGCCAAGCCGCGTACTCCCACGTCGTCCCCCGGCACATCGGGCAAGCCTCGGGCGCTACCGTGTTGCAGCGTCTCGACGAGATCGTCCTCGTCAGCGCGCGTGCCGATGTCGACGCGGATCTGCGTGATCACGTCGAAACCCTGAGCAGGACGGCCTTGGCGATCAGCGGCGCCGCTACTTTCGCGAGAAGAGGTTGAGCGCGATCGTCAGCAGCAGGCTGAGGACGATCATCAGCCCGATTGGGGCGTAGAGCGTGAAGTTGCCGCGGCGGACGACGATGTCGCCCGGTAGCCGCCTGACCCCGAAGCGCGAGAGGAGCAGGAAGGCGAGCCCGCCGGCGACGAGGACGAAGCCGATTCCGAGCAGCACTTTGCCCAGTGTTTCCACGTTCGACCACGGTAGCGTCCGGCTCCGCGCGCGGCGCAGCCACGCAGGGCTTGAACGGGTGTGGCGGCCGGCTATCTCGGTGGTGGGAAGCGATTTCGCCACGAAAGGAGGTGAAGCAGGATGAGCGTCGCGCTCTTGGTACTTCGGGTCGTTGTCGGCGCCCTCTTCGCCGGGCACGGGAGCCAGAAGCTGTTCGGCTGGTTCCGCGGCCACGGTCTGAAAGGCACCGCGGGGTTCTTCGAGAACGTCGGCCTCAGGCCAGCGCTCCCGCTCGCGTTCCTGGCCGGCGTGTCCGAGCTTGCGGGTGGCCTGCTGCTCGGCTTCGGGCTCTTCGCCCCGGTGGCGGCGGTCTTGCTCGCCGGGGTAATGGCGACGGCGATCGCAGCGGTGCACTGGAAGAACGGCGTCTGGGCCCAGGACGGCGGGTTCGAGTTTCCGCTCGTAATGGCGGCGGTGGCCTTCGCCGTCGCGGCGATCGGCCCGGGCTCGGTCTCGCTCGACAACGCGTTCGGAATCGACTGGGCCGGGCTGAAGTGGGCGATCGGCGCCGTCGCGGTCGGTGCCGCCGGTGGCCTGGCGACGCTCGCGCTGGGCCGACTGCCGCGCCGCGCGCAGCGGCACGAGCCGACGGCGCACGCCGCCTGATCCCGGCGAACCCGACCCGTTCCGTGGGAGGGCAGGGTTTCTTCCGGCTCTCCAGGCTGCGAGATCGCGGTTCGATCCTGAGCAGCGCTTCCGCTCGCCCGAGCTCGACCCCCGTCCGCGACGACGACCTCGGCGAGGCTGGCGTCGCGCCGCTCGCACGCGAAGAGCCGCTCATTGCTCCCCCTTGAGCTGGAGCTGGCGCGATGCGTGCGGCGCCGGCGCAGCGGACGGACGAAGTCGCTCCTGCACCTGGACGGAAAGCCGCTCGACCGTCTCCGGATCGGTCCGTCGCTGCTCCGCCGCCGCAACGAGTGACCCCGGCGCGCGCGGGTCGTCCTCGTGTTTGGCTGCCGTTCGCGGCGCTGCTCTCGGATCCATGCTCCGACATGGCACGCGACGGCCCGGAGTACGTGCGGCCTTGGATCGTCGCGGCCGGGAGCGGTAGCCGCACGGATTGGGTGACCGGCGATGGTACGCTCGACGCTGCCTCGCCGCCTGCGGCGGCGCTCGCGGTGGCCGGCGGCGGAGACGGCAACCTGTGCCCAGAGCATGAGCGACTGCGTCGACACCGTCCGCAGGCAGATCGACACGGGCGCCGTGTCAGGCGAGACGCTCGTGCTCCTCTTCCGCGCGGTCGAGGAGGCGGCGCAGCGGCACGACATCGGCGAGCTCAACGAGAGCCTCGAGCTCGCAAGGCGGATCGCGCGTGCGGTCGGGGATCCGCTTCGACCCGAGGCGGAGCGGCTCGTCGCGCTATGCGAGGAGCGCCTCGCCTTGGCAGCACCGGTCGCTCGAGCCGCCTCTCGCGACGAGATTGCGTGTCCCGGCTGCGGCCGGCCGGTGGCAGCGAGCGCCGTCCGCTGCCGGGCCTGCGGCACGCTCCTCGTCTGAGCGCTCCGCCGTCGCATGGGCGTGAACGCTTGCGGCGGCTGGCCATCCGGACAAATGAGAGTCGACGTCAAGATGGAAAGGAGTGGCCGAGGGGATGACGACGCTGACTTTCCGCCATCCCTTCCTCGCTACCCCGTTCCGCTTGATGGACAAGGTCACGCGCAGTTGGAGCGGGATTCGCGTGACTGGCTTCACGCCGCTGATCGACGTGCGCGAGACCAACGACGAGTCCTCGTGCTCGTCGACCTTCCGGGCGTGAAGTCCGAGGACGCTCGATCGAGGTAGCGACCAGTGCTCATGGTCTCCGGCTCGCGAGCGCACGTCGAGATGGGCGAGACGCAGCTCGTCGAGCGCTCGTACGGCCCGTTCGTCCACACGCTGACCCTCCCGAACGGTACCGACGAGGACGAGATCAGGGCGGACTACGACGAGGGCGTGCTCGAGCTGCACGTTCCGAAGCCCGCGGAGCAGCGGTGATCTAGCCGCCGCCTACGGATCCTCGGCGAGCCGGGCCGGCGAGCGGCGTTCGATCGCGCCAATCAGGTCGTGCGCGTCGTCGTGAGGCGCCGAGCCCCGTACGGTCCCTCCGCCAGTGCGGCTCGAGCCGCGCCGGCCCGCTGGCAGCCAAATCCGACTTCGGCGTCGGGTCAGCGTGCCTGGGAGCCGATCCGCGCCTCGATCGAAACGCTTCGACGTCGGTGCCGGTGGCTGGCGCTCTGAGTGGCTCATGCGTGGCGAAGACGAGCTGCCCCAGCTGGCAGCTGACATGCTGCGCCGTCTGCGCACGGGGGTGGTTCTGAGGGACGTTGCGCGCGACGACGCGCGGGCCCTTGAACGGGACCTTCCGGCGACTATCACCAAGTCGGAGCCGCTGTCGAGCGGCTCCGACTCTGACGACGGCTGCGAAGAGGGAGGCGAGCAACATGCTGTCGACTCGGATGTGGCGCGACCCGTTCTTCTCGAGCTTCGGCGTGTTCGACGATCTCTTCGGCCGGACGTTCGGCGTCACCGGCGGCGGAGCGCAGACGTGGTCGCCGCCTGTGGACGTGCGTGCGACGGACGAGCACTACCTCGTCCTCGTCGACCCGCCGGGCATCGTCGTCGCCGACTTCCGGGACGGCGTGCTCGAGCTCCCCGTGCCGAAGCCGGCCGAACGCGAGCCGAAGAAGATCGCGATCGCCGGCAGTGAGAAGAAGGAGTTGAGGCAGACGGTGGCGGCGTAAGCCGTCCGCGCCTGTAGTCGTCGGGCGGCCGCTCCGGCGGGCCGCCCTTTTTGTACGCGGACGCGGGGAAAGGTCGGAAGCGGTGAGCGAGATCGTCACGTTCGGAGGCCTCGTGCTCGCGGCGGCGAGCGGCGCGGCGCTCCTGCTCGCCTCGTCGCAGATCACGGCTCGGCTTGCGTTGCCGGCGCCGGCCTTGTTCCTGCTCGCCGCAGCAGCCGCCTCGAACGCGGTGCCGGCGGTCGGCGACGCGCTCTCGATCCGGAGCATCGAGCGGATGGCGGTCGTGGCGTTGATCGTGATCCTGTTCGACGGCGGCTTGAAGGTCGGTTGGCAGCGCTTCCGCGGCTCGCTGCTCCCGATCGGGTTGCTCGGGATCGCCGGGACGGCCGGGACGGGCGCCCTGGTCGCGGTGTGCGCTCACTGCCTGTTCGGCTTCGACTGGATCCTCGCCGGCATACTCGGCGCAGCGCTCGCTCCCACCGACCCGGCCGTGATGTTCTCCGTCCTGCGCGGCCGCCAGATCGGCGGTCGCGCCAGCACGGCGCTCGAAGGCGAATCGGGCATCAACGACCCCGTCTCGATCGCGCTCGTCGTTGGCCTGCTCGAGTACGCGCGACGCGCGGATGGCTCGCTGCTCGTCGTCGTGCGCGAGTTCGCCGCCGAGCTCACCATCGGCGCGGCGGTTGGCGCCACGATCGGGTCTGTTCTCCCGTTCCTGCTCCGCCACGCCCGCTTCGCAAGCGAGGGCCTCTACTCGATTGCCGCGCTCGTCGCTGCGGCGATCGCGTACGGCGCCGCCTCGATCGCCCACGGCTCCGGCTTCCTCGCCGTGTTCGTGGTCGGCGTGCTGCTCGGCGCGGAGCGAACGCCGCACAAGGGCGAGATCGAGCGCTTGAGCGGCGCGCTCGCGAGCTTCGCCGAGATGGCCGTGTTCGCGGCGCTCGGGCTGACGATCGACCTCGCGAGCCTCGCCGACCGGCGCATCTGGCTCGACGGGATCCTGCTGGCTCTACTGCTCGCGCTCGTCGTCCGGCCGCTTGTCGTGCTGCCGCTGCTCGCGCCGCTGCGGTTGCGCCGGGGCGAGCGTCTCTTCATCGCCTGGGCAGGGCTGAAGGGTGCTGTCCCAATTCTGCTCGCGGCGCTCGCGGTGCTGGCGGGCTTCGAATCGCAACGCATGTACGGAATCGTCTTCATCGTCGTCCTTTTCTCCGTCGTCGCCCAGGGAGGCAGCGTGCAGCTCGCGGCGCGGCGACTCGCGATCCCGCTGCGCAGCGCGAGGGGCGCGCGGCGCCTGCTCGGCGGCAGGCGGCTCCGCCGCTACCGCGTCGCCGACACCGCGCGCGGTGCTGAAACCGCCGTCCGCGACCTGCCGCTCGGGCGACGCGCCTGGGTCGACGAGATCGTCCGTGGCGACTACGTGATCGACGCCCATGGCCGGGACGTCGTCCGCGGCGGCGACGAGCTGCTCGTAAGCGTCGACGACGAGCGGGCTGCCGACGCGGTGGAGCGACTCGTCGCGCGGCCGAGGCCCGAGGGTGCGGGCGCGGACGCTGGCAGAGAACGGCTGCCCGAGGTGGAGGGTGTGCGGAACGAAGCAACGGCGGCTTCGTCGCGCGCCGGCGACCCGTGAGCACCGACGGACTCTGGGACCGGCGTCACCGCGCTGGCGCTAGAGCCCACATGAACAGAGGGAAGTGGCGTCCATGGTCGTTCACCTCGCCACCCTCGAACTGGCCTGTCACGCCCGAGGTCGCGGGTTCGAGTCCCGTCGCTCCCCATTGAGCCCGCGCCGTCGTTCGCTCGGCATCAAGCGCTGCTCGCGCATCATCGATCGTGAGAATCGCCTCCTCTGTCGCGACCGCCTAACGGGGCCTCTCATCCAGGAATCTGGGCATCCTGATGCTATGATGCCGACATGCCGAAAGTGCGGACGACGCTGACGATCGACGAAGAGGTCCTCCGCGCCGTGAAGGTGCGAAGCGCGCGCACCGGCAAGGGCGACAGCGAGGTGATCGAGGAGGCGC
>DASREE010000044.1:0-3995 GCA_035652235.1 Gaiellaceae bacterium
CGGCGCAAGGTGCTCGAAGGCGCCGACCTGCACGAGCAGATCCGCACCATGATCGACGAGGTCGTCACCGGGTACGTCGCCGCCGCCACCAGCGAGGGCTTCGCCGAAGAGTGGGACCTCGACAAGCTGTGGAAGGCTTTCAAGCAGCTCTACCCGATCTCCATCACGGTCGACGACGTCGTCGAGGAGGCCGGCGGCGACATCGCCAACGTCGACGCCAAGACGCTCGCCGAGAGCATCCGCGAGGACGCCCAGGCCGCCTACGACAAGCGCGAGGAGGAGCTCGGCGCGGAGGTCATGCGTGAGCTCGAGCGCCGCGTCGTGCTGTCGGTCCTCGACAAGAAGTGGCGCGAGCACCTCTACGAGATGGACTACCTCCAGGAGGGCATCGGCCTGCGCGCCATGGCGCAGCGCGACCCGCTGGTGGAGTACCAGCGCGAGGGCTACGACATGTTCTCTTCCATGATGGAGGCCATCAAGGAGGAGTCGGTCAGCTACCTCTACCACCTGGAAGTGGAGGTGGAGGACCAGCCCGCCGCCCCGGCGGTCGGGGCCAACCCGGTCGCGCTCGGCGACACCGAGGACGTCGAGGACACCGTCGTCGAAGACGACCACCCCGACGTCAAGGTCAAGGGCCTCGACGAGCCCAAGCGCCCGACCAAGCTGGAGTTCTCCGGCCCGTCCGAGGACGGCGGCGTCGAGCTGTCCGAGGAGTCGGCCGAGGACGAGTACGCCGGCGTCGGCCGCAACGACCCGTGCCCCTGCGGCTCGGGCAAGAAGTTCAAGCGCTGCCACGGCGCGTAGCGGTCGCACGGAGCGGGTCCGCCCGCCCCGCTACCATGGCCGCGTGACCGAGGCGCGCGAGCAGCCGCTCGACCAGCAGCTCGAGGAGATCGGGGCCCAGCTCGACTGGGTCCGTGATTACCTTTGACCCGGAGGGGCTGAGGACGCGCGCCGCCGAGCTCGAGGCGGAGATGGCGACGCCGGGCTTCTGGGACGATCAGCAGAACGCGGCCGCCGTCTCGACCGAGCACTCGCGGCTCACGCGCCGGCTGGAGCGGTACGAGCGGCTCCGCCAGGAGTACGAGGACGCGGTCGAGCTGGCCGCGATGGACGGCGACATGGCCGACGACATCGCCGAGTCGATCGTCCCGCTCCGCCGGGAGCTGGCGCGGCTGCAGGAGGAGGCCCTCTTCACCGGCGAGTTCGACGCGGGCGACGCGATCGTCACGATCGTCGCCGGCACGGGGGGCACGGACGCGCAGGACTGGGCCGAGATCCTGCTGCGCATGTACCTGCGCTGGGCGGCCGAGCGCGGCTTCCAGGCCGAGCTCCTCGAGGCGAGCCCGGGCGAGGAGGCGGGCCTCAAGTCGGCCACGTTCACGGTCAAGGGCGAGAACGCCTACGGCGTGCTCAAGGCGGAGCGCGGGGTGCACCGGCTCGTCCGGCTCTCGCCGTTCGACCAGGCCCACCGCCGGCACACCTCGTTCGCCCAGGTGATCGTCAGCCCGCTCGTCGCGGACGACGTCGACGTGGAGATCGACGAGGCCGACCTGCGCATCGACACCTACCGGGCGTCGGGGGCGGGCGGCCAGCACGTGAACAAGACGGACTCGGCCGTTCGCATCACGCACGTCCCCACCGGCATCGTCGTCCAGTGCCAGAACGAGCGGTCGCAGTCGTCGAACAAGCAGACGGCGCTCCGGGTGCTGAAGTCGCGCCTCGCCGAGCTCGAGCAGGAGCGCCGCGAGGAGGAGATGGCGCGCGAGCGGGGCGCGGTGCAGGACACGGGCTTCGGAAGTCAAATCCGGAGCTATGTCCTCCACCCCTACCAGGTAGTCAGGGACCACCGCACAGACTATGAGGTCGGGAACGCCCAAGGGGTGCTGGACGGTGACCTCGACGGCTTCATCCATGCCTACCTTCTGGCGCGCGCTGCCGGGAAGGCCCGCTGAGGCATCGGCTAGACTCAAGGGCCCCGGCGTGCGGTGCCGGCCCCACCAGTGCAGGAGCTAGAACTCCACACCGACGTCACTCCGGCGGCCGTCGCGGAGCCCATGGCGCCCCCGAGAGCGTCGACCGGCGCGTCGATGATCGTCTTCGACGGGGTGACGAAGGTCTACGACCCCGACGTCGTCGCGCTGCGCGACGTCTCCTTCGTCATCGAGAAGGGCGAGTTCGTCTTCGTCGTCGGGGCGTCCGGCTCGGGCAAGTCGACGATCATCCGGCTGTTGCTGAAGGAGATCGAGCCCACGCACGGGCGGATCATCGTCGGCGGCCGCGACCTCGGCCGGCTGCCGCGCTCGAAGGTGCCGATGCTCCGCCGCAACGTCCAGTGCGTGTTCCAGGACTTCAAGCTGCTGCCGAACCGGACGGCGTACGAGAACGTCGCCTACGCCCTCAAGGTGCAGGGCCAGGGCCGCGAGTCGATCCGCAAGAAGGTGCCGGAGGTGCTCGGCCTCGTCGGACTCGCGCACAAGGCTGCGTCGCTCCCGGACGAGCTGTCGGGCGGCGAGCAGCAGCGGGTGTCGATCGCGCGCGCCGTCGTCAACCACCCGCCGCTCCTCGTTTGCGACGAGCCGACCGGCAACCTCGACCCGGACACCTCGGTGGGCATCATGCAGCTCCTCTACCGGATCAACCGGGCGGGGACGACGATCCTCATGGTCACGCACGACCGCGAGATGGTGGACAAGATGCGTAAGCGCGTGATCGCCCTCGACGAGGGCCGCCTCGCGCGCGACGAGCGGCGCGGAGGCTACGAGTGAAGCTGCGCTCGATCGTCGGGGAGGCCGTCCGCTCGCTGAGCGCGACCATGTCGACGACGGTGGCGGCGACGCTGACCGTCCTCATCGGCATGTTCGTGCTCGGCGTGTCCATCGCGCTCGGGACGTGGATGCTGTCCTGGTCCGACCACGTCAAGCACCAGCTGCTCGTCAAGGCCTACTTCTGCCCGGTCGACCCGACGCCGAACTGCGCGCGCAAGGCGACGCCGCAGCAGATCGCCGCCGTCAGGAGCGTGCTCGTCAAGGACACGCAGCGGATCAGGAGCTTCCGCTACATCTCCCCGGCCGAGGCGCTCCAGATCATGAGGAAGCGCGAGCCGGGGATGACGAGCGGGCTCAGCTACAACCCGCTGCCGGCGGCCTACGAGGTGATCCCGAAGAAGGCGGAGTACAACGCCCAGATCAAGGACGAGATCCTGCACGCGGGGCCGGCGGGGGCGAAGCCGGCCGGCCTCGACCGCGTCGACGACGGCGGCGCGACCTCCCGGCGGATCCTCAAGGTGGGGAGCATCATCGAGGTCGTCTTCCTGGTCGGCTTGATCATCCTGCTCGTCGCCTCGACGCTCCTGATCGCGAACACGATTCGCCTGTCGATCTTCGCGCGCCGCCGCGAGATCGAGGTGATGAAGCTCGTCGGCGCCACCAACTGGTTCGTGCGCGGGCCGTTCATGATCGAGGGCCTGCTGTGCGGGATCGGGGGCTCCGTGGCGGCCGTCGTCCTGCTCCTGATCGGCAAGCTCGTGGTGCTGCCGGCGATCCTCGGCCACATCAAGGACTCGAGCGACGTGCACGCGATGGGCTTCGAGCTGATCGCGCTGCTGATGGTCGCCGCCGGGCTGATGCTCGGCGCCGCCGGCTCCGGCCTGACGCTGCGCCGCTTCCTGCGCGTGTGAGCGCGCGCGGCGGGCGCCGTCAGCCGCCGAGCAGGCTCGCCGCCTTGCGGTCGACGAGGCTCGTCAGCAGCTGTTGCGAAAACCCGAACAGGGCCGAGTAGGCGAGCATCTGCGAGCCCGGCTGCGGCGAGAAGCCGACGAGCGCGCCGCTCTGCAGCAGAAGCACGCCGACGAGCGCCGTCGTCGCCCCGGCCGGCGCCTTGAGCAGGATCTGCGCCGTTGGCAGGCTGTACGGCTCCGGCAGGCGCGTCATCTTGACGAGCGCGAGGAGGCCGCCGAGCAGCCCCGCCATCGCCCCGATCAGCTCGACCTTGAA
>DASREE010000045.1:0-49521 GCA_035652235.1 Gaiellaceae bacterium
ACGCCGACGCCATCGCCCGCGGCAAGGACCACCCGCACGCCATCCGCATCCTCGGCCGCGCCTGGCTGCGTGTGATCTGGCGCATGTGGCAGGACCGAGCGCCCTACGACCCGGCCCGGCACGGAAGCCTCCAGCGCCTCCTCACGCAAGAGGGTTGACACAGGGCGTCTCACGCCACCTCCTCCATCTCGCCGCGCGCCTCGACGGCGTCCGCGAACTGGCACTCGAGCAGGCCGTGCTCGTAGATCTCCCGGTAGATCGGGCTCGACTCGACGAGCTCCTCGTGCCGACCACGGGCGGCGATCCGCCCCTCGTCGAGGACGACGATCTCGTCCGCGAGCGAGATCGTCGACAGGCGGTGCGCGATGATGAGCGTCGTCCGCCCCCGCATCGCCTCCCGCAGGCCGAGCCGGATGCGCGCCTCGGTGCTGGCGTCGACCGACGCGGTCGCATCGTCGAGGACGAGGATGCGCGGGCCGACGGCGAGGGCGCGTGCGATCGCGATGCGTTGACGCTGACCGCCGGAGAGCGTGATGCCGCGCTCGCCGATGACGGTGTCGTAGCCCTGCGGCAGCCGCTCGATGAACTCGTGCGCTTGCGCCGCCCGTGCGCAGCGCACGAGCTCCTCGTCGGCGAGGTCGCCGCGGCCGAAGGCGATGTTCTCGCGCACCGTCGCCGAGAACAGGAAGGGGTCCTGCGAGATGACGCCGATGGCGCCGCGGAGCGAGGCGAGCGTGACGTCGCGCACGTCGACACCGTCGACCGTCACCCGCCCGCCCGTCACGTCGTAGAAGCGGGGCACGAGCGAGGCGAGCGTCGTCTTGCCCGAGCCGGTGTGCCCGATCAGCGCCACCGTGCGACCGGCCGGGATCTCGAGGTCGACGTCGCGGAGCACCGGCCGCCCCGGCAGGTAGTCGAAGCGCACGTGCTCGAAGCGGATCGTGCCCGCTCCCGGTGGCAGCGCGACCGCACCCGGTCGGTCGGCGACCTCCTCCGGCTCGTCGAGGATTTGGAAGATGCGCTCGCCCGAGGCGGTCGCCCGCTGCGCCTGCCCCACCCACATGCCGAGCGAGCGAAGCGGGACGACGAGCATGGCCAGATAGAGGTTGAAGGCGACGAAGCTGCCCGGGGAGAGCGACCCGTGCGTGACCATCCGCGCGCCGACGAGGAGGACGGCGGCCTGGGCGAGGAGCGGCACGAACGAGATGAGCGGGACGTAGGTCGCGCGCTGGCGGTTCGCTCGCAGCGTCTGTGCGAACACGAGCTCCGAGCGGCGCTTGAACTTCTCCTGCTCCGAGCGCTCCTGCGCGAACGCCTTGACGACGTGCACGCCGACGATGTTCTCCTCGACGACGGTGGCGACGTCGGCGAGCTTCTGCTGCACGTCGCGGAGCGTGGGGTGGGCGACGTGGCTGTAGCGGTACGCGAGCACGACCAGGGCGGGCGTGACGGCGAGCACGATCAGCGCGAGTCGCCACTCGAAGAGGAAGAGGACGGCGGTGACTGAGAGCACGGTCAGCACGTTCTGGAAGAAGAAGATCAGCCCGTAGCCGAGGAAGAAGCGGACGCCCTGCAGGTCGACCGTCGCCCGCGACATCAGCTGGCCGGTCTGGTGGCGGTCGTAGAAGCCGAAGGAGAGGCGGACGAGATGCGCGTACAGCCTGCTGCGCATGTCCATCTCGACGTCGAGCGCCTGGCGGCCCGAGAGTAGGCGACGGCCGAGCATGAGCACCGCCCGCACGACTCCGAGGCCGACGATTCCGCCCACCGCCAGCAGGAGGAGGTGGGTGTCGTGGTGGAGGAGCGCGCGGTCGATCACCTTGCGGCCGGTGACCCAGACGAGCGCGATCTGCGCCGCCTGCGAGCCGACGGCGAGGACGACGGAAACGGCGAGGCCGACTCGGTAGGGCCTCAGGAAGCCGAGCAGGCGAAAGAAGGTCGCGCGGTAGCGCTCCGGCTCGGCCATGCTCGAAATCTAGCCACGCACCCGCCGTTGACCGGCGTCGCGCCGCCCGTGCTTGCCGTACACGGAGACATGGGCGCGGCTGGAGCTGGTGAACGGCTCGCGGTCCCAGCCGGCCCAGCGCTCGCGCAGCTCGAGCCCGGCGATGCGCGCCATCAGGTCGAGCTCCGACGGCCACACGTACCGGCCCGGGTTCGGGAACAGACGGATGCCGTCCTCGGTGATCCACACCTCCAGCTGCTCGCTCACCTGGGAGGCGGCGTCCGTTGTCTCGAAGCCGAGCATGAGCCGGTCCGCCTCCACCTTCCACACGTCGACGGCCGCTCCCTGCGCCAGCCTCGCCGCCGGCGGCAGCTGGGCCTCGATTACGAACAGCCCGTCCTCCGTCAGGTGCTGGGCGACGTTCTGGAAGCAGCGCACCTGGTCGTCCTGCGAGGTCAGGTTGAAGAACGTGTTGAAGACGACGTAGACGAGCGTGAAGCAGCCCTCGACCGGGACGTCGGCGAAGTCGCCGACGACGACGGGGAGGGCCTGACCGCCCGGCTGCGCGCGGAGCTTCGCGACCATCCGCGGCGAGCCGTCGACCCCGTGCACCTCGAGCCCGCGGGCGGCGAGCGGGAGCGCGACGCGGCCCGTCCCGACCGCCAGCTCCAGCACCGGACCTTGCGCGGCGAGCTCGGCGAGCCGTGCCACGGTCGCCTCTGTGTCGGGGGAAGCGGACGCGAGCCAGTCCTCGTAGACGTCGGCGAGGCTGTCGCCCCACGTGGAGGCGTCGCTCGACTCGATCAGGGCTCGCCGCTGCCTTCCGCCTGCGGCCGCCTGCGCCTGGAGCCCGAACGGGCTGCCCTCGGAGTCGCGGCAGATCGCCCAGCGCTCGCCCGGGTGGACCACGTGGCCGCCGAGCTCGCGGACGCGCTCGAGCGCGCGCTGGAGGTCGGGTACGGCGAAATACGGCAGCGAGGCGCGGTCGCCGGGGCCGGGCCCGCGCCGGTGCACGCCGAGCGCCGGTCCCGGCGCGTGCGTCTGCACGCCGCGTCCCTCGCCGTCGCGTCGCTCGCCGAGCTCGACGCCGAGCAGCCCCTGCCAGAACCGGCGCGCACGGTCGAGGTCGTCGGCCGGGAACTCGATCAGCTCGAGCACGTGCGAAGCCTAAGGCCGTCGATCTCTGCGCGCGCGAGCTCGACCGCGACAGCCAGGCGCCGCCGGTTGGCCTGCTCGTTCAACCAGCCGCTCGCCCCCGACGGGTGGGGGAGCGGCACGATCGCCGTCTCGCCGCTCGCGAAGCGGCGGCCGACGGCGTCGGTGATGCTGCAGGGGCCGATCAGCGCCCGCAGCGCCAGGCCGCCGACGGGCACGACGAGCTGCGGCCGCAGGAGCCGCAGCTCGTGCTCGCGCCAGACGGCGCAGAGCGCGCGCTCCTCCGGCGTCGCCGTCCGGTCGCCGCGGCCGGACGGCGCCTTGCCCGGGTAGCAACGCGTGACCGCAGCGCAGTAGAAGGTGCCGTAGAACTCGTCCTCGTCCATTCCGAGCCAGGAGCGGAGGGTCCGGCCCGCCCGGCCCCGCCACGGCCGCCCCTCCGCCGCCTCGACCGCGCCCGGCGCCTGCCCGTACAGGTACGCGCGCTGTCCGGCATGGCCCTCGACGATCGGCCGCGACTCGAGCTGGTGGCCGGCGAGCAGGCAGGCCCGGCAGCGGCGGTTGTCGCGTTGGAGCGAGGCGAGCGAGCGGTAGCGGCGGGTCGCCATCGGCCTCGCCTTGCCCGGCAGGCGCACGCGCGCCGCCGCGTCGGGCTCGCGCGTGTCGTCGTCTGCCTTCACGGCTTCCTAGAGTACGCCGGTGCGCTTCCCGCTCGAAGCGGTGCCGAACTTCTCCGAGGGCCGGGACCGGGCAACGCTCGACGAGCTGGCGGCGGCGATGGCTGGGCGCGCACGGCTGCTCGACGTGCACGCGGACGTCGACCACAACCGCTCGGTGTTCACGCTCGCCGGGGAGGCAGGCGAGCTCGTCGAGGCGCTCGTGGCGGGCGTCGCCGTCGCGCGGGAGCGGATCGACCTGCGCCGCCACGAGGGGGTACACCCGCGCGTGGGCGCCGCCGACGTCGTCCCGATCGTCGCCGCGTGGCCGGAGCAGCTGGAGGAGGCCAGGCGGTGCGCGCTGCTCGTCGCGGAGGCGATCGGCGCACGGGTGGGCCTGCCCGTCTTCCTGTACGCGGAGGCGGGCGGCGGTCGCGGCCCGGCCTTCTTCCGGCGCGGGGGGCCGGCGGAGCTGCAGCGGCGGATCGACGCCGGCGAGGTCGCGCCCGAGTTCGGGCCGGCCCGGCTCGACCCGGCCGCGGGCGCGGTGCTCGTCGGAGCGCGGCGGCCGCTCGTCGCCTTCAACGTGAACCTGCGCACGCCCGACGTGGAGCTGGCGCGGTCGATCGCGGCGGTCGTCCGGGAAGCGGGTGGCGGCTTCCCCGGCGTGCGTGCGCTCGGCTTCGCGCTCCCCAGCCGCGGCCTCGTGCAGGTGAGCATGAACGTCGAGGACCCCGAGCGGGTCGCGCTGCACGAGGTCGTCGCCCGCGTCGGGCAGGAGGCGGCGGAACGGGGGGTGGAGGTGGCCGGCTCGGAGCTCGTCGGGCTGCTGCCGGCGTCCGCCGTCGCGGCCGCGGCTCGCGCGGGGCTCGGGCTGGGCGATCTCGACGCCTCGCGCCTGCTCGAGCTGCGCCTCCTCTCGGCCTGACAGCACGCACGCCCGCCACGAGACAGCGCGCCGAGCGGAGCCCGTACCCGGGCACGGGGCGGAGCTAGACTCGCGGCGAGGTGGCGCACGCGACCGGGATCGCACTCACCGGCGACGATCTGACGGTCGCGGACGTGTGGCAGGTAGCCGTCGATCGCGCGCCGGCCGGGCTTGCCGTCCAGGCGCGCGAGCGGATGCGGGCGGCGCGCGAGCTCGTCAGGCGGGCGGCGCACGGGGCGAGCGAGCACACGTACGGGATCAACACCGGGTTCGGCCGCTTCGTCTCCGAGACGATCCCGAAGGAGCTGACGGACGAGCTGCAGCTCCGCCTGCTGCGCAGCCACGCCTGC
Source organism: Gaiellaceae bacterium (assembly GCA_035652235.1). Classification (GTDB taxonomy): domain Bacteria; phylum Actinomycetota; class Thermoleophilia; order Gaiellales; family Gaiellaceae; genus PALSA-612. The sequence continues at coordinate 5,035 of DASREE010000045.1, forward strand.
GGCGTCGGCGAGCCCTACCCGGCCGAGGTCGTGCGGGCGGCGATGCTGCTGCGCGCGAACGCGCTCGCCAAGGGCTACTCAGGCGCCCGGGTGGAGACGGTCGAGCTGCTGCTCGAGTGCCTGAACCGCGGCGTGCTGCCGCACGTGCCGAGCCGCGGCTCGGTCGGCGCGAGCGGCGACCTCGCCCCGCTCGCGCACCTGGCGCTGCCGCTCGTCGGCGAGGGCGAGGCGTGGCTGGACGGCGAGCGGCTGCCGGGCGGCGAGGCGCTCGCGCGGGCCGGGCTCGAGCCGACCCGGCTGCGTGCGAAGGAGGGCCTGTCGCTCGTCAACGGCACGCAGTTCATGGCCGCGATCGGGGCGCTCGGCCTCGTCCGCGCACGGCGCCTGGCCGAGGCGGCGGACATCGCCTGCGCCCTGTCGCTGGAGGCGCTGCAGGGGTCGCGCACGAGCTTCCTGCCGCAGGTGCACGCGCTTCGGCCGCTGCGCGGCCAGCAGGCGTCCGCCGCGAACGTCCTGCGCCTGCTCGAGGGCTCGGCGATCATCGAGGCACACCGCTGGTGCGACAAGGTGCAGGACGCGTACTCGATCCGCTGCGCGCCGCAGGTGCACGGCGCCTCCCGCGACCTCCTCGACTACGTCGAGTACACGGTGTCGACGGAGCTGAACGCGGCCACCGACAACCCGCTCGTGCTCGTCGCCGACGACATGCTCGTCTCGAACGGGAACTTCCACGGCCAACCGCTCGCCTTCTGCCTCGATGCTCTGGCGATGGCCGTCGCCGAGCTGGCAAGCATCTCGGAGCGCCGCGTCGAGCGGCTGCTCAACCCGAACCTGTCGGACGGCCTGCCCGCGTTCCTGACCGTCGACGGCGGCCTCAACTCGGGCTTCATGATCGCCCAGTACGTGGCCGCCTCGCTGGTCGGCGAGAACAAGGTCCTCGCCCACCCGGCGAGCGTCGACTCGATCCCGACGAGCGCCGGCCAGGAGGATCACGTGTCCATGGGCAACGCGTCGGGGCTGAAGGCGTGGCAGGTGCTCGCGAACTGCGAGCGGGCACTCGCGATCGAGCTGCTGGCGGGCGCGCAGGCGGTGGAGTTCCTGGCGCCGCTCGAGCCCGGCGCGGGTGTCGCCGCGGCCCGAGCGTTCGTGCGCACGCTGTCGCCCCGTCTCGTCGAGGACCGCCCGCTCTCGGCGGAGATCGAGGCGGTCGCCTCGGCGATCCGCGGCGGCTCGCTCACAGCGGCGGTGGAGGCCGAGGTCGGGGAGCTCGCGTGAGGCGTCTGCGCTGGATCGTCCCCGAGCGCAGCCTGCCGGCACACCCCTACCGCGACAGCGCCATCGTCTACGCTCTGCTCGCCGTGCTCGTGGTCGTGCTGGTGGCGGTGACGGGAGGCAGCCTCGTCAAGGGCGCCGCCGCCGGCGCGGCCGCTTTCGTGCTGTCGACGGCCTACAGCTGGTGGCGCTGGCGCGAGCGGCAGCAGGCGAGAGAGCGGCGGGAGCGGTGACGGTCGCGCGCTCGCGGGAGGAGCTCGTCGAGGCGCTGTGCGGCGACCTTGCTCGCATCCGGGCGCCGCGCGGCGGCGAGCTCAACGCCCGCTCGTGGCAGACCGAGGCGCCGCTGCGCATGCTGCTCAACAACCTCGACCCGGAGGTAGCCGAGAAACCCGAACAGCTCGTCGTCTACGGCGGCACCGGGAGGGCCGCTCGCGACCACGGATCGCTGAAGGCGCTCGTCCGCTCGCTGCTCGTGCTCGGCGAGGACGAGACCCTGCTCGTGCAGAGCGGCAAGCCGGTCGGCGTCTTCCGCACGCACCCGGCTGCTCCGCGGGTGCTGATCGCGAACGCGCTGCTCGTGCCGCGCTGGGCGACCTGGAACGAGTTCCGCCGGCTCGAGGCGCTCGGCCTGACCATGTTCGGACAGATGACCGCCGGAAGCTGGATCTACATCGGTACGCAGGGCATCCTGCAGGGCACCTACCAGACGTTCGCGGCCGCGGCCGCGACCCACTTCGGCACGGCCGACCTGCGCGGCCGGACGATCCTGACGGCGGGGCTCGGCGGCATGGGCGGGGCGCAGCCGCTCGCGGCGACGCTGCTCGGAGCCGCCATCCTCTGCGTCGAGGTCGACCCGCGCCGGATCGCGCGCCGGCTCGAGACCCGCTACCTGGACGAGCAGGCGGACTCGCTCGACGACGCCGTCGCGCGCGTCGCCGCGGCGGCCGCAGACGGCCGCGGGCTGTCCGTCGGGCTGCGCGCGAATGCCGCCGACGTCGTGCCGGAGCTCGCCCGCCGCGGCGAGCGCTTCGATCTCGTCACCGACCAGACGGCGGCGCACGACCCCCTGAACGGGTATGTGCCGCAGGGCCTCACCGTCGAGCAGGCAGCCGTCCTGCGGTTGTCCGACCCGGACGAGTACCTCCGCCGCGCATCGGCCTCGATCGCCGTCCACGTGCGCGGGATGCTCGACCATCTCCACGCCGGCAGCCACGTGTTCGACTACGGCAACAACCTGCGCGGCGAAGCCGAGGCCGCCGGCGTGGCAGACGCCTTCTCGTACCCTGGCTTCGTCCCCGCCTACATCCGCCCGCTCTTCTGCCGCGGCAGCGGGCCCTTCCGCTGGGCGGCCCTGTCGGGCGATCCGGCGGACATCGCCGCCATCGACGCCGAGCTCCGCGGGCTGTTCCCGGACGACCCGATCCTGCAACGCTGGCTCGACATCGCCCCGGGCCGGGTCGCCTTCCAGGGGCTCCCGGCACGGATCTGCTGGCTGGGCTACGGCGACCGGGCGCGAGCGGGCCTGGCGATGAACCGGCTCGTGCGCTCTGGCCGTGTGCGGGCGCCGATCGTGATCGGCCGTGACCACCTCGACTCCGGCTCGGTCGCCTCGCCGTACCGGGAGACGGAGGCGATGCGGGACGGCTCGGACGCGATCGCGGACTGGCCGATCCTGAACGCCCTCCTGAATACGGCCGCCGGCGCGACGTGGGTGAGCGTGCACCACGGCGGCGGCGTCGGCATCGGCAACTCGATCCACGCGGGCATGGTCGTCGTCGCCGACGGCACGGACGAGGCGGCGGAGCGGCTGGAGCGGGTGCTGACGACCGATCCGGGTCTCGGCATCCTGCGGCACGCGGACGCGGGGTACGAGGACGCGGCCGCGGCGGCCGCCGAGCACGGGCTGGGGCTTGCCGGCACGGGGTAGGAGGGGCATGCTGGGCGGCAGCCCGTCGTGCGGGCCGGCTGCCTCGGGGCCGCCGGCTGGCAGGACGACTGGCACGCATTCGTCACACTTCCGCCACACACACGCGCGAGCTCCGGCGATAGGCTGAAGCCGGTGGGCGGACGGGGGCCGGCCCCGGCGCGGCGCCCGTTTTGGACGTGGCCGGTGGTGGCTGCTGCCGGGGCGAGGTACGTCCCGCCGAGGAGGTGCGATGGTCGAGCAAGCGAGGCTGGTCGAGACGGAGAGCGGGTTCGCGCCGGAGGGCGACGGCTGGTTCGTCGTCAACGCGCGCGAGGCAGCCTGGTGGCGTCAGCGGGACGTCTTCGGCTACGTCTGCCGCTTCGAGGGGGACGCCGCGTTCCCGGAGCTCGGGATCAACCTGCGCGTCCTGCGGCCGGGCGAGCCCAACTGCCGCTACCACGCCCAGTCGACCCAGGAGGACTTCCTCGTCCTCCACGGCGAGTGTCTGCTGCTCGTCGAGGGCGAGGAGCGGCGGCTGCGCGCCTGGGACTTCGTGCACTGCCCGCCGGGGACGGCGCACGTCTTCGTGGGCGCGGGCGACGGCCCGTGCGTGATCCTGATGGCCGGCTCGCGCAAGGACGACGAGCAGGGCTGGGTCGTGTACCCGGTCTCGGAGCTCGCCCTCAACCACGGCGCGGGCGCCCGCTCGGAGGCGCACGACCCGCAGGAGGCCTACGCCGACCTGCCCGCCTCCCGCCGCGAGCGCCCGCCCGACCTTGGTCTTCCCTGGCAGTGACGCGGCTGCTCGTCCGCGACCTGGCGCAGCTCGCGACGCCGGCCGGACGACCGGCGCCGCTCCGGGGAACGGCGCTCGCGGAGGTGGCCGTGCTCGAGCGCGCCTTCGTCCTCTGCGACGGCGGGCGGATCGCCGGAGCTGGCCCGATGCGCGACCTGCCGCCGCTCGAGGGCGACGTGGACGAGATCGACGGCCGGGGGCTGTGCGCCGTGCCCGGCCTCGTCGACTGCCACACGCACGCCTGCTTCGCCGGCGACCGCGTCGACGAGTTCTCCCTCCGCGCCGCCGGCGCGAGCTACGAGGAGCTGCACGCTGCCGGCGGCGGGATCCTCTCGACCGTGCGCGCCACCCGCGCGGCAGGGGAGGAGGCGCTGCAGGCCGCGGTCGAGCGCCACCGCTCCTGGATGCTCGGCCACGGCACGACCACGTTCGAGGCGAAGTCCGGCTACGGGCTCGACCGCGACACGGAGCTCGCCTCGCTGCGCGCGATCCGGCTGGCGGGCGGGGTTGCCACCTGGCTCGGCGCGCACGCCGTCCCGCCCGAGTACGCGACGGCGGATGACTACCTCGACTTCTGTCTCGCCGAGGTGCTCCCGGAAGCGGCCAGGTTCGCCGATGCGGCCGACGTGTTTCTCGAGCGCGGCGCGTTCGACGCGGCGCAGGCGCGCCGCTACCTGGTCGCCTGCCGCGACGCCGGCCTCGCGCTCCGCCTGCACGGTGACCAGTTCACGGAGGCGGGGGCGATCCCGCTCGCGGTCGAGCTGGGCGCGCGCTCGGTCGACCACCTGGAGGCGACCGGGGAGGAGGGAGTGCGCACGCTGGCCGCAAGCGACGTCGTCGCGGTGCTCCTGCCCGCGAGCGCGCTCGTCCTCGCCCGGCCGATGCCGCCCGCGCGCGCGCTCGTCGACGCGGGCGCCGCCGTCGCGCTCGCCACCGACTTCAACCCCGGGAGCGCCTTGTGCGAGAGCCTGCCGCTCGTCATGTCGCTTGCCTGCACGCAACTCGGCCTGTCGCCCGAGCAGGCGCTCGCCGCCTGCACGGTCAACTCCGCGCATGTGCTCGACCTCGCCCACCGCAAGGGCCGGATTGCCCCCGGCTTCGACGCCGACCTCGTGCTCGTGGACGCGTCCGACTGGCGCCACCTCGCCTACCACCTCGCCGGCGACGTGGTCGCGGCGACGATCGTCGCAGGGGCGAGGGCGCGCTAGGCTAGCTGCGGTGGCAACGAAGAAGCAGCGCCGGCGGCGGGAGAAGGAGCGCCGTCACGAGTACGAGACGGTGTACGTCGACGAGACCGGCCGCGAGATCGAGGTCGACGAGCCCGACCGGCCGCGGAAGGCCCCGGAGGAGCGCAGGGAGCGCAAGCAGCCGGCGCAGGCCGGCCAGCGGACGATCGAGCCGCCGTCGTGGAGCCGCGTGCTCCGGCGGGCGTCGATGTTCGCGCCGATCATGCTCGTCGTGCTCTACCTGCTGCGACCGAAGAACGGATCGTCGGTCGCCCTCGCCATCCAGGCGCTCGTGCTCGTGATCCTGCTCGTCCCGTTCATGTACGCCGTCGACTCGATGGCGTACCGGTCGTACCAGCGGCGCATGGCGAAGCGCGCCGCCGGGTCGGCGAGATCGGGCAGGTCGTCGCCGAAGACGAAGTAGCCGCGCCGGCGAGCCGGTGTCGGCACGGGTCTTCGCCGCCGGCCGGGCGGCTCACCGGTTGGCGGCGAAGGGGTCTCTTTAGACTGACCTCTCCGTGAGCATCGTCGTCGACCGCTACGAGCTGGGCCCGATCGGAACGAACTGCTACGTGCTGCGCGCGGAGCGCGGCGCCGCCGAGGCGGCCGTGGTCGACCCGAGTGGTGACGCCGCCACCATCCGGCTCGACCTCGCCCGCATGGGCGCGGCCTGCACGGCGATCCTCGTCACGCACTCGCACTGGGACCACATCCTCGGCCTCGCCGACCTCGCCGAGGGGACGGGTGCGCCCGTGTACGCGCCGGCGGCAGAGCTCGAGGTGCTCGAGAACCCGTCGGCGTTCTACGCGGGCCTCGGCGTCGCGCTGCGCGGCCTGACCCCGACCGTCCTGCTCGAAGGCGGCGAGACGATCGAGGTGGCGGGGATGAGCTTCGAGGTCGTGCACGTCCCGGGGCACTCGCCCGGGCATCTCGCCTACCACGCTGACGGCGCGCTCGTGTCGGGGGACGTGCTCTTCGCAGGCTCCGTCGGCCGCACCGACCTGCCGTCCGGCGACTGGGGCACGCTGCTCGCGTCGATCCGCACGCTCCTCGACCGCTACCCGGAGGAGACCGTCGTCTACCCCGGCCACGGGCCGCAGACGACGCTGGCGGACGAGCGCGCGCGCAACCCGTTCCTGGCCGAGCTGCGGGCATGAGCACGCGGTTTGAGGCGCCGCGCGGCACGCACGACATCCTGCCTGCGGAGCAACCGCTCTGGCGGTACGTGATCTCCACGTTCGAGCGTCTGTGCGACCGCTACGGCTACCGCCGCATCGACACACCCGTGTTCGAGGACACCGACCTCTTCGTTCGCACCTCCGGGATCGGCTCGGACGTGGTCACGAAGGAGATGTACACGTTCACGGACCGGGGTGAGCGCTCGCTCACGCTGCGGGCCGAGGCGACGGCGCCGATCGTTCGCGCCTACCTCGAGCACGGCCTGCACCGCGAGCCGCAGCCGGTGAAGCTGTACGCGATCGAGACGATCTACCGCTACGGCCGCCCTCAGAAGGGGCGCTACCGCGAGCACTGGCAGCTCGATCTGGAGGCGATCGGATCGGACGACCCGGCAGTCGACGCGGAGGTGATCCAGCTCTACGACACGCTCCTCACCACGCTCGGCGTCAGCGACTACCGTCTCGAGCTGAACTCGATCGGCGACGGCGAGTGCCGCCCCGCCTACCTCGACCGGCTCGTGCCGTGGCTCGCCGAGCACGCCTCGGAGCTGGACGAGCAGACGCGCGACCAGGCGGGGCGGAACCCGCTGCGCGCGCTCGACAACATCGCTGCGAAGCCGCCGGCCGTGCGCGAGCTGCTGCGGCAGGCGCCCACGATCGGAGACTCGCTGTGCGACGCGTGCCGCCGGCACTTCGCCGAGGTGCGCCGCTACCTCGACGCCTTCGGCGTGCGCTACCAGCTCGTGCCCACGCTCGTGCGCGGACTCGACTACTACACGCGCACGACCTGGGAGTTCGTCGGCCCCGAGGGCGGCTCGCAGAGCACGCTCTCCGGGGGCGGGCGCTACGACGGGCTCGCCGAGGAGCTGGGGGGCCACCCGACTCCCGGCGTCGGCTTCGGCGCCGGCATCGAGCGACTCCTGCTCGCCGTCGAGCAGGCGGGGACGGTTGTGCCGGCGGCGGCGCCAGTCGACGTCTTCTTCGTCTGTGAGGAGGGGGCCGACCGCGCGGCCGTCCTCGCCGCGATGATGGAGCTGCGGCGAGATGGGCTCCGCTGTGAGGCGGACTACGCCGGCCGCTCGCGGAAGGGGCAGCTGACGCAGGCGAGGCGTCTGCGGGCGGCCAGGGTCGTCGTCGTCGACTCGGGGACGGACGTCGCCGCGGCCCTCGAGGAGCTGCGCGCGACCCGGGCCCGTCCCGGAGCCGCCACGTGACCGTCTGCCACGTGACAGTCTGCTACGAGGGGCTCGAGAGACGGAAGGGACTCGAGAGGGAGGCGAGTCGCGACGTGCCGCCGAGCGCGGCGCGGGCTTCCGGCCGGGAGGGGGGTCGGTGAGGTGAGCGGCTGGCGCGACCTCATGTGCGGAGAGGTTCGGCCGGAGCACGTCGGTCGCCGCGTCGCGCTCGCCGGCTGGGCGAACACGCGGCGTGACCACGGCAACCTCGTCTTCATCGACCTCCGCGATCGCACGGGCATCTGCCAGATCGTCGTCAACCCGGAGCGGGCGCCGGATGCGATCGGCGCCGCGCACGAGGCGCGCAACGAGTTCGTGCTACGGGCGGAGGGCGAGGTCGTCGCCCGCGCGCCCGAGGCGGTCAACCCGGCCCTACCGACCGGAGAGGTGGAGCTCCAGGTCGAGCGGCTCGACATCGTCTCCCGCTCGACGCCGCTCCCGTTCCAGCTCGACGAGGAGGGGGTCGACGAGACCCTGCGTCTCCGCTACCGCTGGCTCGACCTGCGCCGCGAGAAGCTGCAGCGGAACATCGCGCTGCGCGCCCGGATGGTGGGCGTCATCCGCCGGACGATGGAGGAGGCGGGCTTCCTCGACATCCAGACGCCGATCCTGTTCAAGCCGACGCCGGAGGGGGCGCGCGACTTCATCGTCCCGAGCCGGCTGCACAAGGGGCGCTTCTACGCGCTCCCGCAGAGCCCGCAGATCCTCAAGCAGCTGACGATGGTGGCGGGCTTCGACCGCTACTACCAGATCGCCATCTGCTTCCGCGACGAGGACCTGCGCGCGGACCGCGTGCAGGAGATCACGCAGCTCGACGTCGAGATGTCCTTCCCCGACCAGGAGTTTCTCTTCGGCCTGATGGAGGAGACGTTCGCGCGCATCTGGCGCGAGTGCATCGGGGTCGAGATCGAGCGGCCGTGGCCGCGTATGACGTACGGCGAGGCCGACCGGCGCTTCGGCACGGACAAGCCCGACACCCGCTTCCGCCTCGAGATCGAGGATGCCAGCGAGGTGACGCGCAGCTCGCAGTTCGGCGTGTTCGCGGCGGCCGCCGCCGTGCGCTTCCTGCGGGTGCCGCATGTCTACTCGCGAGCCGAGCTCGCGCACCTCGAGGAGCTGGCGAGGGAGTGGGGGGCGAAAGGCCTCGCCTACGTCGTCCGCGACCGGTCGGGTGAGATCCGCTCGCCGATCGTGAAGTTTCTCTCCACGGCGGAGCTCGACACGCTCGCCGTCCAGCCGGGCGAGACGCTGCTCTTCGCGGCCGGGGAGTGGGCGCAGACGTCGCGGGTGCTCTCGGCGCTGCGGCTCCACGTCGGCCGCGAGCTCGGCCTGGTCGACGAGGACGCGTTCGCGTTCCTGTGGGTGACCGACTTTCCCATGTTCGAGTGGGACGACGACGAGGCTCGCTGGAGCGCCGTCCACCATCCGTTCACGCGCCCGAGCGCGGAGTGGGAGAAGTGCTTCGCGGACGACCCGGGAAGCGCGCTCGCGCACGCCTACGACATCGTCGTCAACGGGAACGAGCTGGGCGGAGGCTCGTTCCGGATCCACGAACCGGACATGCAGGCGAAGGTGTTCGACATCCTGCAGCTCAGCCCGGAGGAGCAGCGCGCCAAGTTCGGCTTCCTCCTCGACGCCCTCGCCATGGGCGCGCCGCCGCACGGTGGCATCGCACTCGGTATCGACCGCATGACGATGGTGCTCGCCCGCGAGCCGAACCTGCGCGACGTGATCGCGTTCCCCAAGAACCAGGCGGGCGTCGACCCGATGAGCGGCGCCCCGTCGGAGGTGGCGCCGGAGCAGCTCGCGGAGCTCGGCATCCGCATCGTCGCACCCCAGCCGACGGCGCGGCCGCCGGGCTAACCTAGCGAGCAGCGCATGGCGGGTGGTGGCTTCACGCCGCGGTTCGTGTTCGAGGTTGTCTTCCTCGTACTGCTCGCGGTGGCGGCCGGCCTCGCCGAGCTCCGGCCGCTCGTGATCGGACTGGTCATGGGCGGCGCCTGGGTGCTCGTGACGCTGATCGAGTGGCTCGCGTGGCGATCCGAGCAGCGGGTCGAGCCCCCGCCGGCGTGGCCCGGTCCGGACGGCGAGGACGTCGACAGCTGGGACATCGACGAGATTCTCGCTCCGCTCCCGGAGGACGACGCGGAGATCGGCAGCACGTCGGTGCTGCCGCCGGCCGACGAGCGCGAGCATCGGGACGAGCCGTGAGGTCGGCGCTCCTGCAGCGGGTGCTGGCGCTCGCGGGTGCGACCCTTCTGGCGGCGATCGTCGCCCTCGCCGTGGCGGAGCAGGTGCGTACGCCGGCGCAGGCGTCGGGCGTGCAGCCGGCGCTCGGCCCAGGAGCGGGATGGCACCTCGTCCGCGCCGGGGTGGCGCCGGAGTACCCGCCGCGGGGGAAGCGGTCGGCGTGCGGTTGGCTGCTGCGCCCGAGCACCCTCGGCGTCGTGCACCCCGTGCTGCCGTGCGGCGCGAAGGTGCTCCTCGACTTCCGGGGACGGCGCGTGCTCACGGAGGTCGTCGACCGCGCGCCGGTCGCAGCCGCCGAGGACCTCGCGCTGACGCCGGCGCTCGCCGAGGAGCTTGGCCTGACCGGCGTCCGGCAGGTCCGCTGGGCGTTCGCCCGCGCCGGGTAGAGGAGCGCCCGGCAGGCGCCTGCGCCGCCGTGGAGTCCGCTCGTGGGTCGGCGAGGCGAGCGTGTTCGAGCGGGATCGGCGGGCCCCGGGGACGTCGTCGTGGTGCGCTGCGACGTGGTCATGACGAACGACAGATGCTCCGTGCCGGTGGGCTCGTCGAGTGGCAGCGGCGCCTCCTTGCCTCCGCTTGACGCTACTACCCGAGTGGGATAGCGTCGGCCCGTGTCGTACGAGCTCACCCTCGACCGCCTCGCGGAGGAGATGGACTACGGCCTGGTCACGCGCTGGCTGAAGCGGGAGGGAGAGACGGTTGAACGCGGCGAGGTGATCGTCGAGATCGAGGCCGAGAAGGCGAGCCACGAGGTCGAGTCGCCCGTCTCGGGTGTGGTCGAGTCGATCCTGGCGGCGGAGGGCGACGAGGTGCGGGTGGGAGCGGTGCTGGCCGTGATCGCCGACGAGACGTAGCGAGGGTGGCCGTCCCAGCCTCGACGACGGCGTCGGTGCAGGAGCTGGAGCAGCTGCTCCTCTCCATGTGGCGGATCCGCTGCTTCGAGCTGCGCGCGATGCAGCTGTTCGAGGAGAAGCTCATCCGCGGCTCGGTGCACCCGTACATCGGCATGGAGGCGATCGCCGTCGGTGTCTGCGCGGCGCTCCGTCCCGACGACCTGATCACGAGCACCCACCGCGGCCACGGTCACTGTGTCGCCAAGGGTCTCGACCTGCGGCGGATGATGGCGGAGATCATCGGCCGCGAGGACGGCTACTGCCGGGGGCGCGGCGGCAGCATGCACATCACGGCGATGGAGAAGGGCATGCTCGGCGCGGACGCGATCGTCGGCGGCTCGAGCGCGCTCGCCGTCGGCGCCGCGCACGGGTTGCGCCTGCAGGGCCGCGACGGCGTCGTCGCCTGTTTCTTCGGGGACGGAGCCGCCAACCAGGGGATCCTGCACGAGGCGTGCAACCTCGCGGCCGTGCTCGACGCGCCGGTCGTGTTCGTGTGCGAGAACAACGAGTGGGCGATCTCGACGCCCGCGGCCGCGTCGACGAGGGTCGCGGACCTCGCCGACCGGGCGGCGGGCTACGGCTTCCCGGGCGTCGTCGCAGACGGGAACGACGTGCTCGCCGTGCGCGACGTGGCCGCGCAGGCGGTCGCGCGGGCGCGCACCGGGCAGGGGCCGACGCTGATCGAGGCGAAGAGCTACCGCGTCACCGCGCACTCGGCGGCGACGAAGACCGACCTGCGGCCGCCCGAGGAGCTCGACGCATGGCGCGCCCGCGACCCGATCCTCCGCTTCTCGCGCCTGCTCTCGGGCGAGCACGGGGTCGCCGCCGAGCGCCTGCAGGCGCTCGAGGAGCAGGCGCGCAGCGAGGTCGAGGAGGCGGTCGAGTTCGCGCTCGCCTCGCCGCGCCCGGAGCCGGAGACGGCGTTCGAGGACGTGTACGCGCCGGCCGAGTGGTTGACGGCGGGGAGGCTCGCGTGACGGGCAGCGGCGAGGCCGCCGGGAGCGCCGTGCGCGAGCTGACCATGAGCGAGGCGCTGAACGAGGCGCTGCACGAGGAGATGGAGCGCGACGGAACGGTGTTCGTGGTCGGCGAGGACGTGGCGCAGATGGGCGGGCTCTTCCAGGTCACGGCCGGTCTGCTCGAGCGCTTCGGGGCGCAGCGGGTGATCGACGCCCCCATCTCCGAGGCAGGCCAGGTCGGGGCAGGCGTGGGGGCGGCGCTCGTCGGCTGCCGGCCGGTCGTCGAGCTGCAGATCGCCGACTTCGTCTCGCTGGTCATGGACCAGGTCGTGAACCACGCCGGCAAGTGGCGCTACATGTCCGGCGGACGGGTGACCGTGCCGTTCGTCCTGCGCGGCGCCGTCTCGAGCGGGATCGGCATGGCGGCGCAGCACTCGCAGACGCTCGAAGCGTGGTTCGTGCACGCCCCCGGGCTGGTCGTCGTCATGCCGTCGACGCCGTACGACGCGAAGGGTCTGCTGAAGGCGGCGATCCGCGACGACAACCCCGTCGTCTTCCTGGAGAAGCGGCTGCTGTACGGCCGCCGCGGCCCCGTGCCCGAGGGCGAGTACACGGTGCCGATCGGCGTCGCCGACGTCAAGCGCGAGGGAGGGGACGTCACCGTCGCCACCTACGCGGCCGGCGTACACCTGGCCCTGCAGGCGGGCCGCCAGCTGGCGCGCGAGGGGATCGAGCTCGAGGTGGTCGACCTGCGCACCCTGAAGCCGCTCGACATGGAGACGCTGACCGCCTCCGTGCGCAAGACCGGCCGGCTGGTCGTCGTCACGGAGGCCGCCCGCGCCGCGAGCGTCGCGAGCGAGGTCGTCGCCCGCGTGGTCGACGAGGCCTACGACGCCCTGGAGGCGAGGCCGGTCCGCGTGACGGCCGCAGACACGCCCATACCGTACGCGGCACCGCTCGAGCGCGCGGTGCTCCCGCAGGTGGACGACGTCGTCGCGGCCGTGAACGCGGTGCTCGAACGGGCGCCGGCGGGAGAGGCGACAGCATGACGCGGATCGACGAGATCCAGGCGGCGCTGGCCGAGGCAGGCGCGCAGGCGGCGCTCCTGCGGCTGCCCGAGAACGTGATGCTCGCCACGGGCTGGTGGGTGCAGATCGGCGGCCTCGGGCTCGTCGTCGTGCCGAGGCAGGGGCCCGCGACGCTGCTCGTGCCCGAGTACGAGGCCGAGGAGGCACGCGCGCGCTGGCCGGGCGACATCCGCACCTTCCCCGCCATCCGCATCGATCGCCCCACGGCCGCGACGGAGATTGCGCGCCTGCTCGCCGAGCTCGCCGCCGAGCACGGCGTCACCGGCGCCCCCGTGGGCTACGAGGGGAGCTACGAGGCGGTCGCCCCCGCTCAGATCGACGGCGAGCCGAACGCGGTCGCGCGGCCGACGATCGAGCTCGTCAAGTCCGCGTTCGAGACGGACGACCTGGTCGACCTGACGCCGCTGCTCGAGCCGATCAAGGCGCGCAAGACCGCAGGCGACGTCGAGCAGCTGCGGATCACCAACGAGATCGCGCGCTTCGGGCTCGACGCGTTCAAGGAGCACGCCGTCGCCGGTCGCAGCGAGGCCGAGATCGCCGCCGCGGTCGGCGCCGCCATCGTCGCGAACGGCCACGGCTACCGCGGCGTGCGCGTCGTCCGCTGCTATCCGACGGTCTGGTCGGGGCCGGAGACGGCGAGCGGCTGGCAGTACTTCCGCTCACGCGACCGGCGCGTGCAGCGCGACGACGTGGTCATGCTCGAGCTCGCCACCGTCGCCGACGGCTACTGGGCGGACCACACGCGCACCGTCGTCGCCGGCACGGCGAGCGAGCGCCAGCGCGAGGCGCTCGCAGCCGTCTTCGCCGCGCAGGAGGCCGCCTTCGCCGCCGCCCGGCCCGGCGCCAGCGGGGCCGAGGTGGACGCCGTCTCGCGCGTCGCCTGCAAGGAGGCCGGATTCGACCAGTTCCCGCACCACACCGGCCACGGCGTCGGTTTCCGCTACCACGAAGCGACGCCGTGGATCACGGTCGGGAGCGACCAGCTGCTCGAGGCCGGGAACGTCGTGGTCGCCGAGCCCGGCGTCTACGAGGACGGGCTCGGCGGCTTCCGCTGGGAGGACGACGCGGTCGTCACCGAGCACGGAGCGGAGCGGCTGGCCGCCACCGACTGGGGGCTCGACTGAGCGTGGCCGAGCCGCCCGACCCCGTGTTCGAGGTCCCGGCCGGCTACGTCGAGCGCCTGTTCCGGCTCGACGGGCGGGTGGCCGTCGTCACCGGCGGCGGCAGCGGCCTCGGCGCGGCGATGGCGAAGGGGCTCGCGCAGGCCGGGGCTGTGCTCGCGATCGTGGACGTGAACGACGAGGGCGCCGCGCAGACGGTGGCGACGATCGAGGAGCAGGGAGGTCACGCGGTTGCGCTGGGCTGCGACGTGACGGACAAGGCCGCCGTGGATGCGCTCGCCGACCGTGTCGTCTCCGAGCTCGGCCGCGTGGACGTCCTTGTCAACAGCGCCGGCACCGCCTTCCGTGCGCCTGCGGAGGAGTTCCCCGAGGCGGAGCTCGACCGCATCATCGGCCTCAACCTGAAGGGGACGTACCTGCCCTGCCAGGCGTTCGGGCGGAAGCTCCTCGCGCAGCGCTCGGGGAGCGTCGTCAACGTCGCCTCGATCGGCGGCTTCGTCGCCTACCCGTGGGCGAGCGCCTACCTCTCGAGCAAGGGCGGTGTCGTGCAGCTGACGCGCGCGCTCGCGCTCGAGTGGATCGACCGCGGCGTGCGCGTGAACGGGATCGCGCCGGGGCTGTGCGACTCGCCTCTCACCCGAGCGCGCCTGCGGGAGTCGACGATCACGAGCGACTTCATCCAGTCGCGCATGCTGCGCAAGGAGCTGATCCTGCCGCGGGAGATGGTGGGTGCCGCCGTGTTCCTGGCAAGCGACGCGTCGGCCCGGGTGACCGGGCACACGCTGCTGGTCGACGACGGCTACACGGCCGTCTGATCCCGTGTCACCCACGGGGCCGTTGACTTCCCCACGGGGTCGTTGACTTCTCTACTCCTTTAGTAGTAAGTTCGCGCGAATCGCGCGTCCGCGCGGTGAGTTCGAGCCAAGGAGGCGGGTATGGACGAGTACGTCGATCGCCGAGACGGGGAGACGGTGAGCGCGATCGAAGGCCTCGTCAGCGGCGAGCTGAGCCGCGAGGACTTCGTCAAGCGCATGGGGCTGCTCGGGTTCTCGGCGACCGCGATCGGTGGCATGCTCGCGGCGGCCGGCAAGGCGGACGCGGCGCTCGCGCGCGCGCACGCCGGCAAGACGATCAGCATCCTCGTCGCCGCCGAGGGCGACGACAAGGGCGTGCGCGACAAGATCCCGGAGATCAAGAAGCGCTTCGGCATCGACCTGAAGATGACGGCGCTTGCGGTCGGGCCGCTGAACGAGAAGCTGTCCCAGAATGTGAAGGCGCCGACATCGTCCTTCGACGCGATCATGGTGCTCGGCTTCACGGTCTCCGCCTTCGTCGGCGGGGGCTTCTTCGAACCGCTCAACAAGTACCTGAAGAAGGTGCCGCCCGGGTACGACTTCCCGCACGACTTCCCGGCCGGCGAGCTCAAGTACGTCGGCTACTACGACGTCAAACACCAGCGCTTCGGCGGGAACACGCTGTACCTGATCCCAGGCCTGCACGGGGGCTCGGTGGTGCTCTTCTACCGCAAGGACCTGTTCGCGAAGGCGGGACTGAAGCCGCCGACGACCTGGCCTGCCTACCTCGAGGCGGCGAGGCGACTGAACACGGGCGGCGTCGCCGGCAACAGCATGATCGCCAAGTCCGGCGACGTGTCCATGTTCCTCGTCGACTGGTACACGCGCTTCGCGAACATGGGCGGGATCCTGATGAGCGGGACGCCGCAGGCGAAGAACTTCACGCCGCGGCTGACGAGCCCGCAGGCGGTCGCTGCCCTGAAGCACATGGTCGACTGCGTGAAGTACGCCTCGCCGGGCGTCCAGTCGTACGACTTCACCCTCTCGACGAGCGCCTTCAGCGCCGGCAAGACGGCGATGATGCTCATGTGGTCCACCATCGGCGGTCCGGTGTACAACCCGAAGACGTCGAAGGTGGCGGGCAACGTCTCGGTCGCCGTCCCGCCGGGCAAGGGCACGGCCGTCCGCGGCGGCTGGGGGATGGGGATCCCGAAGAACGCGCCGGCCGAGAACAAGGATGCGGCGTGGACGGTGATCACCTACCTGACCTCGAAGGAGTGGGAGCGCTACCAGACGCTGAAGTACCAGACGGACCCGACTCGGAAGTCCACCTTCTTCAACCCCGTTCTCGACAAGAAGCTCCCCTACCTGCCGGTCGCAGGGCGGGTGTTCGAGAAGGCGAAGATCCTGGAGATCGCGAACATCCCGGAGACGTTCGAGCTGATCACCGACGCCGCAGAGGAGTTCTCGGCCGCGCTCAGCGGGCGCTCGACGGCGGCGGATGCGTGCGCGAAGGCGCAGGAGCGCTGGATCGGCGTGCTCAAGCGCGGAGGCCACCTGAGATAACCCCCTCGCGCCCAACCGCTCCCTACGAGGCTCTCGCACCGTGGCGGCCACCGCCGGCGAGGCGGGACTGATCCGGAGCAGCAGGGCCCGCCTCCCCACGCAGGGTCGGGGCGAGGTCCTGCTGCTTCTCGGTCCGTGCGCCCTCTATCTCGCGGCGTTCTCGATCTTCCCGCTCGTCACGAGCCTCGTGCGCTCGTTCGAGGAGTACGACACCCGCGCGGATTCGTGGCACTGGGTGGGGCTCGACAACTACAGCCAGCTGATCCACTCCTCCGATTTCTGGACCGTCGTCGAGAACACGGTGCTGCTGACGGCGGTCGGGGTGGCGACCCAGGTCGTGCTCGGCACCGCCCTCGCGCTCTTCTTCAACCAGCGACTGCGAGGGTCGGCGCTCGTGCGCGGGATCCTGATCCTGCCCATGCTGCTCACGCCGATCGTCGTCGGGCTGATGTGGCGGGCGCTCCTGAACCCGGAGTGGGGGCTGCTGAACTGGGTCGCGGTGAAGCTGGGACTCGGTTACGTGGGCTGGCTGTCCGACCCGCATGTGGCCCTGTGGACGCTCGTCGTCGTCGACTCGTGGCAGTGGACGCCGTTCGTGTTCGTGATCGTCTACGCGCGTCTGCAGGCGCTTCCGCAGGAGGTGTTCGAGGCGGGCTCGGTCGACGGCGCCAGCTGGTTCCAGCGCACGCTCTACCTGACCTTGCCGCTGCTCTGGCCGGCGATCGTCTTCGCCGCCGTCTTCCGCGCCATCGACGCGTTCCGCACGTTCGACCTCGTCTTCGGGCTCACGAACGGCGGTCCCGTGCAGTCGACGACGACGCTCTCTTTCGAAGCCTTCCAGAATGGGTTCGAGTTCCAGCACTACGGCTACGCGTCGGCGATCTCCTACGTGATGGTCATCGCCGCCGCGATCGGGATCACGCTGCTCTTCCGGGTGGTGAAGGTGCGACGGCTGGAGGTGGCGACGTGACGGCGCAGCGCGCCGGGCGCGTCCTCTCGTACGTCGTGCTCATGCTGATCGGCGTCGTCGGCATAGCGCCGTTCCTCTATCTGCTCTTGCTGTCGGGCAAGTCGCAGCTGCAAACGTTCGACGTGCCGCCCTCGCTCCACTTCGACTGGTCGACGGTCAAGGCGAACTACGGCCAGGTGATCCACGAGAACCAGTACTTCACGTTCGTCGAGAACTCGCTGCTCGTCACTGGCGTCTCGACCCTGATCGCGCTCGTGCTCGGCGTACCCGCGGGCTACGCGTTCTCGCGACTTCGCTTCCGCGGGCAGGAGACGTGGGCGTCGACAATCCTCAGCTTCCGCTTCATGCCGCCGGTGGCCGTCGCGATCCCCATCTACCTGATGATCCGCTACCTCGGCGTGACGAACAGCCCGCTCGGCCTGATCCTGCCGTACGTGGCCTTCTCGCTCCCGCTCGTCGTCTGGATCATGATCGGGTTCTTCGACGAGATTCCGCGCGAGATCGACGAGGCGGCGATGGTGGACGGCCTCACGCGGCCGCTCGTCTTGCTGCGCGTGTTGCTGCCGCTCGCTCGGCCGGGGATGCTGGTCGCGGCGACGTTCGGCGCTATCTTCATCTGGAACGAGTTCCTCGTCGGCCTCTACATCGTCAACTCGCAGGACAAGGAGACGATCCCGATCGCCGCGTCCAGCCTGCTCACCGTGGAGAGCCCGATCGACTTCAACGTCGCCGCGGCGGTGGGAATCTTCACGGTCGTCCCGATCCTGCTCTTCTCGATCCTCGTCCAGCGCTGGATCGTCCGCGGCATCACGGCCGGGGCGGTCCGGTAGACCGATGGCAACCGTGTCTTTCGTCGGCGCCGGCAAGGTCTACCGCGACGGCACGCGCGCGCTCGCCGACCTGACCCTCGACGTGGCCGATGGGGAGTTCATGGTGCTCGTCGGCCCGTCCGGCTGCGGCAAGACGACGGCGCTGCGGATGGTCGCCGGGCTGGAGGACATCAGCGAAGGCGAGATCCTGATCGGCGGCAGGGTCGTGAACGGCCTGCATCCGCGCAGGCGCGACGTGGCAATGGTGTTCCAGAACTACGCGCTCTACCCGCACATGAGCGTGTATCGCAACATCGCCTTCGCGCTCAAGGTGCGCAAGCTGCCGCAGGAGGAGATCCGCCGTCGAGTGGAGCAGGCGGCGCGGACCCTCGGGCTGACGGGCGAGCTCGATCGCAAGCCGGCGCAGCTGTCGGGCGGCCAGCGGCAGCGGGTGGCGATGGGGCGTGCAATCGTGCGCGACCCGCAGGCGTTCCTCATGGACGAGCCGCTGTCGAACCTGGACGCGAAGCTGCGGGTGCAGATGCGGGCGGAGATCTCGCGCATCCAGCACGAGCTCGGCGCGACGACGATCTACGTCACGCACGACCAGGTGGAGGCGATGACCATGGGCGACCGGGTGGCCGTTCTGCGCAAGGGGCGCCTGCAGCAGGTCGACCCGCCACAGCGTCTCTACGAGCGGCCGGCGAACCTGTTCGTTGCGAGCTTCATCGGCAGCCCAGAGATGAACCTCGTCGAGGCGACCCTCGCCCGCCGAGGGGGCAGGCTCATCTGCCTCGTCGGCTCGCAGGAGCTCACCGTGCCCGCCACGGTTGCTGCCGACCGGCCCGAGCTCGAGCGCTACATCGGCCGGACGATCGCGCTCGGTCTACGGCCCGAGCATCTGGAAGATGCGGCGCTCGTCGGGCCGGATGGGGGCGGCGGCGGCCGTCTGCGCGGCCGGGTCGTCACCACCGAGCTCCTCGGCTCGGAGCTCCTCGCGCACGTCGAGCTCGACGCTGCGCCGGTCGTGACGGCGGAGGTGCGTGAGGTGCTCGCGGACGTCGACCAGTCTCGGATCACCGACCTCGAGGCCGAGGCGCGGGCGCGGCGGACGACGATCGTCGCCCGCTTCGACGTCGAGTCCGCGGCGCGCGCGGGCTCGCCCGTCCAGGTCGCCGTCGATACCCGCCGCCTCCATTTCTTCGACCTTGAGACCGAGAGCGCGATCGGCGGCGCCGCTGCGCCCGAGAGTATGCCCGGCCGCGCGGCCCGGGGTGCGGCTGCCACACTCTCGCCGTGATCGCCGTGATGGACGAGGGCGTCGTCGACCGGCTGCGCGCTCTGGGCATGTCGCTGTACGAGGCGCGCATCTACGTGGGTCTGCTGCGGCACGGGCCGCAGAACGGCAACGAGGTCTCGAAGTCGGCCGGCATCCCCTCGTCGAAGGTGTACTCGACGCTCGAGCGGCTGGCGTCGAAGGGCATCGTCCACTCGGTGCGGACGGGCTCCGGTACCCAGTACCTGTGCATCTCGCCCGAGGAGCTCGTGCACCGCTTCCGGGCCGAGTTCGGCGAGCCGATCGAGTACCTGGAGCGGACGCTGCCCGCGCTCGCCGCGTTCGAGCCGGCGAGCGAGGTGCTCACCGTCTCCGGCCTGGACGCGATCCGCGAGAACAGCCGCTTCATCGTCGAAGCGGCGGCGATGGAGCTGTTCATCTCCGTGTGGGCGGAGGACCTCGAGCACCTGCGGAGCGAGCTGGAGGAGGCGCACGGGCGCGGCGTTCGCATCTTCGGGATGCTGTACGGCGTGGAGGCGCCGCCGATCGGCTCCTGGCTCGTGCACAGCTACCAGCAGATCGTCACCGAGCGCATCGGCGGCCGCATGCTGACCGTGGTCGCAGACCGCGAGGAGGCGCTGATCGCCCACATCCCGCTGCGGGGCGACGCGAGCGCCGTGCGCACGCGGAACCCGGTGCTGGCGCTCGTCGCGCAGGAGTACCTCCACCACGACATCGTCCTCCAGCGCGCCCAGCTCGCCATCGGCTTCGACGAGTGGGACCGCTGGTGGCAGGCGGACCCGGATCTCCGCACGATCATCCTCAGCCACCCGGAGGAGGTGACGAAGTGACCACGGTCCCCGAGACGACGACCGCCACCGAGCCGAGGCCGCTGCTCGTAGCGGGCCGGCCGACCGCCGGCGGCGAGAGCGCCCCGGTCGTCTTCCCGTACGACTCGAGCGAGGCGGCACGGGTGTGGCTCGCGGACGAGGCGCTCGTCGAGCAGGCGCTCGCGCGCGCCGCCGAGGCGGAGGCCGAGGTCGCCGCGCTGCCGCCGTACCGGCGGGCGGAGATCCTGCTCGCCGCGGCGGAGATCGTGCGCGGGCGCGTGGACGAGCTGGCGCGGCAGATGACGCTCGAGACCGGGAACGCCGTCTGGGAGACCCGCTTCGAGGTGCAGCGGACAGCCGAGATCCTGCACATCGCTGGCGAGGAGGCGCGGCGGGCGGCGGCGGAGGGGGAGCTCGTCCCGATCGACGCCGTTCCGCGCGGGGAGGGGAGGATCGGCCTCACACGCCGCTTCCCGGTCGGGACCGTGCTCGCGATCACGCCTTTCAACGCCCCCCTGCTGCTCGTCGCGCACAAGCTCGCGCCCGCGCTCGCGGTCGGCAACCCGTGCGTCGTCAGGCCGGCGTCGAAGACGCCGCTGTCGGCGCTGTCGATGGGCGAGATCGTGCTGGAGGCGGGCGCACCCCCGGCTGCCGTCAGCGTCGTCCCGTGCCGCAGCGAGCTGGCGGAGCGGATGGTGCGCGACGAGCGCGTACGGATGCTGTCCTTCACCGGCAGCGCCGAGGTCGGCTGGCGCCTGCGCCGGATCGCGGCGACGCCGCGGGTCGCGCTCGAGCTGGGCGGCAACGGGGCGGTCATCGTCGAGCCGGACGCCGACCTCGACTACGTCGCCGAGCGCTGCGCGTTCGGCGGCTTCCTGCGCGCCGGGCAGGCGTGCATCTCGGTGCAGCGGCTGTACGCGCACGAGACGATCGTCGACGCGCTGCGCGAGAAGCTGCTCGCGCGCATCGCCGAGCTGCGCACGGGCAACCCGCTCGACGAGGACACCGTCGTCGGCGGCCTGATCGACGAGGCGGCGGCCGAGAAGGCGATCGCGCTCGTCGAGGAGGCGGCGGCCGCCGGTGCGCGCGTCCTGTGCGGCGGCACGCGCGAGGGCACGCTCGTCGCGCCGACGCTCCTCGTCGACGTGCCCGAGTCGCTGCGCGTGTGCGCCGAGGAGGCGTTCGCGCCGATCGTCGTCCTCTCCGCCTACCGCGACGTGGACGAGGCGATCGAGCGCGCGAACGACTCGCCCTACGGCCTGCAGGCGGGCCTGTTCACGAACGACATCCGCGTCATCCATCGCGCCTTCCGCCGCCTCCAGGTCGGCGCGCTGATCGTCAACGACGTCAACACCTTCCGCGTCGACCACATGCCCTACGGCGGCGCCAAGCGCTCCGGCCTCGGCCGTGAGGGGGTGCGCTGGGCGATGCGCGAGATGAGCGAAGAGCGCCTGCTCGTCGTCGACCCCAGGTAGCGGCGGAGACGGAGACCGCGACGAGCGTCGGCACGACACCCAGCATCGCCGAACCTCTCGACCTGGAGACGCTCGCGGCCGTGGAACGGCGCGTGCTCTGGCTCGCGACGCGCATCGTCGACTACGCGAACCGCGAGCGTCCGAACGAGGACGGGCTCAAGGTCGGCGGCCACCAGGCGAGCTCCGCCTCGATGGTGAGCCTGATGACCGCCCTCTACCTCGTCGACCTGGACGGGCGCGACCGGGTCTCCGTCAAGCCGCACGCCTCGCCCGTGCTGCACGCGATCGAGTACCTGCTCGGCCGGCTCGACCGCGCCTACCTGACGCGCCTGCGCGACTTCGGCGGCCTGCAGAGCTACCCGAGCCGGACGAAGGACCCGTTCCCGGTCGACTTCTCGACCGGGTCGGTCGGCCTCGGCTCGGCCGCTCCGCTGTTTGCCGCCCTCGCCGACGCGTACGCGGGCGGACGCTTCGGCGCCTCCACCGGTGGCCGCTTCATCTCGCTGCTCGGCGACGCCGAGCTGGACGAGGGCTCGATCTGGGAGGCGCTCGCCGAGCCGCTCACGCGCACGCTCGGCAACGTCCTGTGGATCGTCGACCTGAACCGCCAGAGCCTCGACCGCGTCGTCCCGGGGATCCGCGCCGAGGAGCTCGAGGGGCACTTCCGCCTGGCCGGCTGGCAGGTGCTCGAGCTCAAGTACGGGCGGCGGCTGCGCGAGGCGTTCGCACGCGAGGGCGGAGACGTCCTGCGCCGCCGCATCGACGCCATGCCCAACGAGCAGTACCAGGGGCTGTTCGGCGCCGGGGAGGAGCGGATCGTGGAGACGCTCCTCGCCGGGTTGGAGGCGGACGAGCGCGAGCGGCTGCGGCTCCTGCTCGCCGACTACCGCGGCCGCGTGCGCCAGCTCGTCTCCGACCTGGGCGGGCACGACCTGGGCGACGTAGTCGGCGCGCTGCGCGAGGCGCGGACGGCGGACGACCGGCCGACGGTGATCTTCGCGTACACGATCAAGGGCTACGGGCTCGAGATCGCCGGCCGTCCGCAGAACCACTCGGCGCTGCTCACGGGCGAGCAGGTCGACCGCTTCCGCGCCGAGGTCGGCCTGACGCCGGACACGGAGTGGGACCGCTTCCCGCCCGGCTCGCCGGAGGCGGAGCTCCTCGCCGCCGCCCGCGCGCGCCTCGAGCGAGCGCCGCGGCCCCGGGCGGCGCCCGTGCCGGTGCCCGACGCGATCGGCGGCCCGGAGCGCGGCTCGGCCTCGACGCAGGCCGCCTTCGGGCGGCTGATGCTCCACCTCTCGCGCGAGGGAGAGCTGGCGGAGCGCCTGGTCACGGTCTCGCCGGACGTGTCCGTGTCCACGAGCCTCGGCGGCTGGATCAACAAGGTCGGCGTCTGGGGGCCGCAGGACGAGCCCGTCTACGACGAGATGGCCGATTCGCCGCTCAAGTGGCGCGTGCGCCGGTCGGGCCGTCACATCGAGGTCGGCATCGCCGAGATGAACCTCGTCCTCCTGCTCGGCCAGCTCGGGCTCGCCTGGGACTTCCAGGGGCTGCGGCTGCTCCCGGTCGGCACGCTCTACGACCCGTTCGTCATGCGCGCGCTCGAGGGGATCGTCTACTCGGTCTACTCGGGCTCGCGCTTCGTGCTCGTCGGGACCCCGTCCGGGATCTCGCTCTCGCGCGAGGGCGGCGCGCACCAGTCGCTGAACACGCCCGGGATCGGCATCGAGACGCCGTCGCTCGCCTACGCCGAGCCCTGCTACGCGCGCGAGCTGGAGTGGATCCTGCTCGACGGGCTGCGCCGCCTGCAGGCAGAGGACGGCGAGGCGCTTTACCTGCGCCTGTCCACGAAGCCGGTCGAGCAGGCGCCGTTCGAGGAGCTCGTCGCGCGCCTCGGCCAGGAGCGCGTCCGCCGGGACGTCGTCGCGGGCGGCTTCCTGCTCCGCGAGGCCCGGGCCGGCGAGGAGCGCGTCCTGCTCGCCTCCTGCGGGGCGATGGTGCCCGAGGCGCTCGCCGCCGCGGCGCTGCTCGAGGAGGAGGAGGGCGTCGCCGCCGCGGTGCTCGTCCTGTCCTCGCCCAGCCGCCTGTACCGCGACTGGCAGCGGGCGCGGACGGAGCCGCTGCGAAGCGGCGGGCGCCCGGCCGGGTCGCAGCTCGAGCGGCTCGTGGGCGACGACCTGCGCGGTGTCCCGGTCGTCACCGTCGTCGACGGCGCCTCGCACGCCCTCGCCTGGCTCGGATCGGCGCTCGGCGTCCGCTGCGTGCCGCTCGGCGTCGACCGCTTCGGCCAGGCAGGAAGCCAGCAGGCCGTCTACCGCGAGTACGGGATCGACGCGGAGGCGATCGTCACCGCCGCCCTCGTCGCGCTGGAGAGCTGATCCCACCGGCGGAGCCCACGCCCGCGGCCGGCTCGGCCGGCGCGCGGACGGTACCCGAGACGTGCTCCACCCTGCCGATGACCGGCGGCCTCGTGAACCTGGCAAGCCAGGTGGGTGCCCTGCGGGCCTCCGGCGACGCCGTCCGCCCGACGCGGGCTCCCTCTCACGTCGCGTTGGTTCGACGTTGGAACCGCCGGACACGCGCAGGGTCGAGCACGACCACTGTAGCCAAATCGTGGATGCGTGCCGCACGCGAGCGGCCGCCGCGCCCGGGTGCGCTCCCGTACCCTGGAGCCGATGCTCGAGGCGTTCGGCGACAGCTCCCGGTGCGGCGAGTGGGCATCCGTGCGCCTGCGCGTCGACGGGGAGCGGATCGTGGACGCCGACGCCGACGGCCTGGCCGAGGATCTGCGCGGGCTCAGCCTGCTCGAGGCGGCGGCCGTCCCCGGCGACGACCTCGCCACCGACGCGCTCGCCGCGGCCCTCGGGCCGATCTTCCGGGCGGCGCCCGCTCCGGCGCGGGTGGCGGTGGCGATGAGCGGCGGCATCGACAGCGCCGTCGCGCTGCTCCGGGCGGGCCCGGACGCGATCGGCGTCACGCTCCGGCTGTGGGTCGACCCGCGGGCGCCGGCCGTGGAGCGCGCCTGCTGCTCGCCGGAGGCCGTGCGCGCGGCGCGGCGCACGTGCCACGAGCGTGGGCTCCCGCACGTGACGCTCGACCTGCGCGAGGCGTTTCGGCGGGCGGTCGTCGAGCCGTTCGTGCGCGGCTACGCACGCGGCGAGACGCCGAACCCGTGCGCCCGCTGCAACGGCGGCTTCCGCTTCGCGGAGCTCCTCGCCTTCGCGCGCCGGGCGGGGGCGTCGCGGCTCGCGACCGGCCACTATGCGCGGGTCGTCGAGCACGGCGGCCGCCTGCTCGTCGGCCGCGCCGCCGACCCCGCCAAGGACCAGTCGTACATGCTCGCCCGGCTCGATCCGGCGTGGCTCGACCGGATCGTCTTCCCGCTCGGCGAGCAGACGAAGGCCTCGACGCGGGCGGAAGCGGCGCGCGCAGGGCTCGAGGCTGCGGCACGGCCGGAGAGCCAGGAGGCCTGCTTCCTCGGCGGCGGCGACTACCGCGAGTTCCTCGAGCGCCGAGGCCTGCGGCGCGAGCGGGGGCCGGTGGTCGACGAGCAGGGGAGGGAGCTCGGCTGCCACGACGCGTACTGGCGCTTCACGCCCGGCCAGCGCAAGGGCATCGGGGTGTCGGCTGCCGCGCCGCTGTACACGATCCGCACCCTGCCGCGGACGAACACGGTCGTCGTCGGCCCGCGTCCAGCCCTCGCGCGGCGGCGCGTGGCGGCGCGCGGCTGCCTGTACGTCGACGCCTCGCGCGTCGAGGCGAAGCTCCGCTACCGCTCGCCGGCCGTCGCCGCCTCCGTGGAGCGGACCGCGCGCGGCTTTCGCCTCTCGCTGGAGGAGCCCGCGTACGGCGTCGCCGCCGGCCAGACGGCGGTGCTGTACGAGGGCGACGCGGTCGTGGGAGCCGGCGTCGTGACCTCGGCCGCATAGAATCGGCCCGTGCCGCTCGCGCTCAGCACGGGCCAGGTGCTCGACGTCGTCCTGGCGGCCTTCCTGGTCGCGGTCGGGCTCGCCCTCGTCTACGCCTTCTGGTGGCTCGGCGCCCTGCTCGGTCAGCTCCGGCGGACGGTGCGGAACGCCGAGCGCGAGCTGCTGCCCGTGCTGACGAAGGCCGGCGGGACGATCGACCGCGTCAACGCCCAGCTGGACAAGGTCGACGAGATGACGTCGAGCGCCGTCGTCGCCGTCGGGGCAGTCGAGAGGGCGGTGCGTGCCGTCTCCTCGGTGGTCGCCGCTCCGGTGCAGTCGCTCGCGGGCCTGGCTGCGGGGCTCCGCCACGGCGTCTCCTCGTACCGGACGCACCACGACCTGGACGAGGCGTTGCGGACTGCCCGCGACGCCGCCGCGCGCCGGGTCGCCGACCTCGCCGAGGAGCTCGGCGAGGCCGGGCGGCCGCCCGGACCGCCCGACGCGAGCGCGTTCTAGGGCGAGTCGGGCCGGAGAGCGGCCGGGCGGCGCCTAGAATCGAACGGATGCGCACGACAGCCGAGCTCCGCCGCGGCTACCGCGAGTTCTTCGAGTCGAAGGGCCACGTCTTCCGGCCGTCGTGGCCGCTGATCCCGCGCCCCGAGGACCGTTCGACGCTCCTCACCTCGGCCGGCATGCAGCCGCTGATGCCGTTCTTCCTCGGCCGCGAGCAGCCGCCGGCGCCGCTCCTGACCACGGTGCAGAAGGTCTTCCGCACGCCGGACATCGACGAGGTCGGGCTCGACGGCTACCACCTGACCTTCTTCGAGATGCTCGGCAACTTCTCGTTCGGGCAGTACTTCAAGGAGGGGGCGATCGAGCTCGCCTGGGAGTTCATGCTCGAGCACATGGGGCTCGATCGCGACCGCATCTGGGTCAGCGTCTTCGCCGGCGACCCCGAGCTCGGCCTGGGCGAGGATGAGGTGGCGGTCGCCGCCTGGGAGCGGATGGGCATGCCCCCGGAGCGGATCGTGCGGCTGCCGCGTGCGCACAACTTCTGGTCGGTCGGCGGGCCGGGGCCGTGCGGGCCGGATTCGGAGATGTTCTACGACTGGGGCGAGGAGGCAGGCTGTCGGCGCCCGGAGTGCGCGCCCGGCTGCGAGTGCGAGCGCTTCCTCGAGTTCTGGAACCTCGTCTTCATGGAGTTCGAGCTGCACGCCGATGGCTCGCTGACCCCGCTGCCCAAGCAGAACATCGACACCGGCATGGGTCTCGAGCGCTCGGCGCGCATCCTGCAGCAGGTCG
The DNA here is from genome assembly GCA_035652235.1 of Gaiellaceae bacterium. GTDB lineage: Bacteria > Actinomycetota > Thermoleophilia > Gaiellales > Gaiellaceae > PALSA-612. The sequence goes on from DASREE010000045.1 coordinate 31,889, forward strand.
ACTCCGTCTTCGACACGGACGGCTACCAGGCGATCATGGCGTGGATCGCGGCCGAGTCGGGCGTCGCCTACGGCGACAGCCCCGAGGCGACGAAGGCGCACCGGATCCTCGCCGACCACGGCCGCGGCATGACCTTCCTCGCCGCCGAGGGCATCGCGCCGTCCAACGAGGGCCGGGGCTACGTGATGCGCCGGATCGTGCGCCGCGCGCTCCTGCAGGCCGGGCGGATCGGGCTCGACTCGCCGTTCCTGGCCGGCCTCGCCGACGCGGTCGTCGAGCAGATGGGCGACGCCTACCCGGAGCTGCGCGAGCACCGGGCCGAGATCCACCGCATCCTCGCGGCCGAGGAGGAGCGTTTCTCGGAGACGCTCGCCCGCGGCCTGCGCCTGTTCGAAGAGGTCGCGGCCGGAGGCGACATCTCAGGCGAAGACGCCTTCCGACTGCACGACACGTACGGCTTTCCGCTCGAGCTGACGCAGGAGCTGGCGCGCGAGCGCGGACTGGGGGTCGACGAGGACCGCTTCCACGAGCTGATGGCCGAGCAGCGCGAGCGCTCGCGTGCGGCGACGGCGTTCGAGGTGCGCCTGATCGGGGAGCGGCCGACCGAGTTCGTCGGCTACGAGAAGACGGACGTGTTGACCGCGATCTCGGCGCTCGAGCAGCGCGAGGACGGCCTGTTCGACGCCAAGCTGCACGAGTCGCCGTTCTACGCGGAGGGCGGCGGCCAGGTGTCGGACACGGGCTGGATCGAGCACGAGCAGACGGGAGCGCGGGCGGAGCTGGTACGTGCGACGCGCGTCGGCGACGACCAGGTGCTCACCTTCCGCGGCGAGGGCTTCGCGGTCGGCGACCGGGTGCGGGCGGTGGTGCCGTGGAGCGTGCGCTTCCCGACGATGGCCAACCACACCGCCACGCATCTCCTGCACGAGGCGCTCCGCCGCGTCCTAGGCGAGCACGTGCATCAGGCGGGATCGGCCGTCCGCCCGGACAAGCTCCGGTTCGACTTCACGCACCCGGAGGCGATGACCGCCGTCGAGCGGGCGCAGGTGGAGCAGATCGTCAACGAGAAGGTGTTCGAGAACCTGCCGGTGCGTGCCTACGTGGTGCCGATCGAAGAGGCGCGCAGACTCGGGGCGACGATGCTGTTCGGCGAGAAGTACGGCGACCAGGTGCGCGTGGTCGAGGTGCCCGGCTTCTCGATGGAGCTGTGCGGCGGCACGCACGTGCGCTCGACCGCCGAGATCGGGCCGTTCGCGATCCTGACGGAGAGCTCGGTGGGCGCCGGCACGCGCCGGATCGAGGCCGTCACCTCGGGCGAGGCGTATGCGCTCCTCGCGAGCCGCTCGCACGAGCTCGAGGAGCTGCGACGCGAGCTCGAACGCCTGCGGCGGGAGAGCAGGAGGACGCAGAAGGCGGTCGAGCCGCAGGACGTGTTCGTGGCGCGCCACGACGACCGCGTGGACGGGGTCAACGTCGTCATCGGCGAGGTGCGCGGCGGCGACCTGCTCGGCGTCGGCGATCGTCTCAAGCACGAGCGCCGCCCCGCGGCCGTCGTGCTCGGCTCGACGGAGGGGGAGAAGGTCAGCCTCGTGGCGATGGTCGACCCCTCGCTCGAGTCGCGCGTGAACGCCGTCGAGTGGGTGCGCGCCGCGGCGGCGCCTGTCGGCGGCGGCGGCGGCGGCCGGCCGACGATGGCCCGGGCGGGCGGCAGGAACCCGCAGCTTCTGCCGGACGCGCTCGACTCGGCCTGGGAGTGGATCCTGGCGGCGCTGACGTGAAGCTGCTCGCGCTCGACTACGGCTCGGCGCGCACCGGCGTCGCCGTGTCCGACCCCACCGGGACGGTGGCGCGGCCGGTCGGAGTTGTCGAGGCGGCGGGGACGGAGCGGGGGCTGGAGCGCCTGCGCGAGCTGGTCGCCGCGCACGCGCCGGACCGCGTCGTCGTCGGGCTGCCGCTGACGCTGCGCGGGGAGCGAGGGGCGCAGGCGGAGGAGACGGAGCGCTTTGCCGCGGCGCTGCGCGAGCGGCTGCCGTGCCCGGTCGAGCTGTACGACGAGCGCTTCACCTCCGTCCTCGCGGACGGAGACGACGCGCGCGCGGCGGCGCACCTGCTCGCAAGCTACCTCGAGTGGTCGCGCGGCCGCTGACGCGGCCGGCGCTGCTCGGCGCCTCGGCGGCGGGCGCGGTGCTGCTCGCCGCAGGCTGCGGCGGCGGAGGCTCCGGCTCGACGGCGCGGACGTTCGCCGCGAGCGCGCCGAAGGTCCTGCACATCGTCTTCCCGGAGGGGTTCACGCGGGAGGACATGGCAGCACGGATCACGGCCGTCCGGGAGATCGCCCGCGTGCGCCGCCACGTGACGCCGCGGCTGACGGCGAAGGCATACCTGGCGGCAACCGCGTCGTCGGCGTACCCGGGCCGCTTCGCCGGCGACGGCAAGCGGCGCTCGCTCGAGGGTTTCCTCTTCCCCGCGCGCTATGCCTTCTTCTCGAACGAGGACGCCCGCCGCTTCGTCGCCCGCCAGCTTGCCGCCTTCAGGAGCTCGTGGAGCCGGGTCGATCTGCGCTACGCCCGCTCGAAGAACCTCACGCCCTACGACGTGCTCATCATCGCCTCGATGATCGAGCGGGAGGTGGCCGTGCCGAGCGAGCGGCGGCTCGTGGCGGCGGTGATCTACAACCGCCTGCGCCTCGGCATGCAGCTCGGGATCGACGCGACCCTCCGCTACGGCCTGCACATCCCGCCGACCCAGTCGATCACGAAGGTGGAGCTCGCCTCGGGCTCGCCGTACAACACTCGGCGCTTCCGCGGCCTCCCGCCGACGCCGATCTGCAACCCGGGGCTCGCCTCGATGCAGGCGGCCGCGCATCCGGCCAGGGTGGACTACCTCTACTACGTGCGCAAACCGGACAAGCGCCACCACTACTTCACGGCGAGCGCCGCCGATTTCCGCCGCTACCTCGCGGCACACGGCTACGGCTGAGCGCCGCCAGCTTGCGGACGCTGCTCCGCGGCGCACGGAGACGGCTCGTCTCGCACGCATCCTCTCCTTGTAACAGACTGTTGCAATGTCGTGCGCGCGGCGAGAAGGAGGCACTGGCAAGAGAGACCGGCATCGCTCCCTCGCAAGGAACAGTCTGGTACGGGGCAGTCTCGTACGGGCAAAGCTGGTGCGGGGCAGCTTGCGGGATGATGCGATGGAGGGCAGCGGATGATCGGCGGCGCGACCAGGGTCGTGGGCCTGATCGGCGACCCGGTGGCGGGATCGCTCTCGCCGCGGATGCACAACGCCGCCTTCGCGGCGCGCGGGCTCGACTGGGTGTACGTGCCCCTGCCGGTGACGGCAAGCGACGTCTCCGCCGCGGTCCGGGGCCTGGCCGCCCTCGGCTTCGCGGGAGCGAACGTCACCATCCCGCACAAGGTGGCCGTCGCCGCCTGCTGCGACGCGCTGGACGAGACGGCGGCGCGCGCAGGCTCGGTCAACACGCTGGTTGTGCGCGACGGGCGCGTACTCGGCTCGAGCACGGACGCCGAGGCGCTGGATGCCGTCGAGGCGGAGACGGCGGCCGTCGTCGGCGGCGGCGGCGCGGCGAGGGCGTGGATCGCGGCTCTCGAGGCTCGCGGCACACGAGTCAGCGTGTTCGCGCGCGGCGCGGCGTGGCCGCCGGAGACGGAGGCCGTGGAGCTCGTCGTGCACGCCACGCCCGTCAAGGACGAGCTCCTGTTTCAGCCCCGTGCGGGCCAGACCGTAATCGACCTCGCATACCGTCCGGACGGGCGCGAGACGGCGCTCGTTGCCGCGTCGCGCGCGGCCGGGTCGCGGGTCGTGGACGGGCTCGAGGTGCTCGTCCGCCAGGGAGCGGCCTCGTTCGAGCGCTGGACGGGGGTCCCCGCGCCGCTCGACGTGATGCGCGCGGCCGTCCGTCCGTAGTCTTCGAGCTAATGACCCTCGAGCTGACGACGGCGGGCGAGTCGCACGGGCCGGCGCTCGTCGCGATCGTCACCGGCCTGCCCGCCGGGCTCCGGCTCGACCGGGCGGCGATCGACGACGACCTGCGCCGCCGGCAGCAGGGGTACGGCCGAAGCCCACGGCAGCGGATCGAGACCGACAAGGTCGAGGTGCTCGCCGGCCTGCGGCACGGGCTGACGCTCGGCACCCCGCTCGCGCTCGTCGTTCGCAATCGCGACCACCGGAACTGGACATGGGGTATGAGCCCGTGGCCGCCCGAGGGGCCGCCGCAGGGGAAGGGGGCGAGACCGGTCACGGTCCCCCGCCCGGGCCACGCCGACCTCGCCGGGATGATGAAGTACGGGTTCGCCGACGTCCGCAACGCCCTGGAGCGGGCGAGCGCCCGGCACACGGCGGCCGTCGTGGCGGCCGGGGCGGTGGCGAAGGCCCTGCTCGGGGAGATCGGGATCCGCGTGCGCAGCTGCGTCCTCGAGGTCGGCGGCGCCTCGGGCGACGAGGCGCAGCGTGCCGCCGTGGACGCTGCCCGGTCCGATCGCGACACGCTCGGCGGCGTCGTCGAGGTGCGGGTCGAGGGGGCGCCGCCGGGCCTCGGCTCGTACGCGACGCGGGAGGATCGGCTCGACGCTCGGCTCGCGGGGGCGCTGATGGGCATCCAGGCGGTCAAGGGGGTCGAGATCGGCGAGGGCTTCGCGCTCGCCCGCCGGCGCGGCTCCGACGCGCACGACGAGATCGTCCGCGGACCAGGGGGGCTCGCCCGAGCGACGAACCGCGCGGGCGGGATCGAGGCCGGCATCTCGAACGGCGAGGAGATCGTCGCGCGCGCGGCGATGAAGCCGCTCCCCACGCTCATGCGCCCGTTGCGAACCGTGGACGTGGCCACGAACGAGCCGGCGGAGGCCCTCGTCGAGCGCTCCGACACCGCCGCGGTCGAGGCGTTGGCGGTCGTCGCCGAGGCGACGGTGGCATTCGAGCTGGCGCGGGCGGCACGGGAGAAGTTCGGCGGTGACGCGGTCGGCGATTTCGTCGCCGCCCACCGCGCCTACCTGGAGCGGATCGACTGGCGACCGCGCTAGACCGGCATCTCGTCCTCGTCGGTTTCATGGGAGCCGGCAAGACGACGGTCGGCGCCGAGGTCGCGCGCCGGCTCGGGCGGCCGTTCTTCGATGTCGACGAGGAGGTCGAGCGGGCCAAGGGGCCGATCTGGGAGCTGTTCGCCCGTGAGGGAGAGGCGGCCTTCCGCGAGCTCGAGGCGCGGTTCCTGCGCGAGGTCTGCAGCCGGCGCCAGCCCGCTGTCGTGGCGGTGGGAGGCGGCGCGGTCGAGACGAGGAGGCTGCTCGAGGAGTTGGACGCGCTCATCGTCCACCTCCAGGTGGACGTCGAGACGGCATGGCGGCGGGTGGCCGGAAGCAGACGGCCGCTCGCGCAGGACGAGATGGAGTTCCGGCGCCGGTATGAGCTGCGAGCGCCGCTCTACTCGCGAGTCGCGGACGCGGCCGCGACCGATGCCGACGACGTCGTGCTGGCGGCCGGGGGCGTGCACGTGTCCGCCGGCTCGCTCGAGCACCTCGACGGCCTGCTCCCCGGCGACGAGCCGGTGGCGCTCGTCGCCGACGAGCACGTGGCCGGGCTGTACGGCGCCCGCGCCGAGCGTGCGCTCGCGGACCGCCGCGCCTCGACGCACGTCGTGCCGCGCGGGGAGACGGCGAAAACCCTGGCGACATGCGAGCGGCTGTGGCAGGAGCTTCGCCTCGAGCGAGGCGGGATGCTCGTTGCCTTCGGCGGCGGCTGCACGAGCGACGTCGCCGGATTTGTGGCGGCCACGTACCTGCGCGGGATCGCGTGGGCGGCGGTGCCGACGACGCTCGTGGCGCAGGTGGACGCTGCCATCGGGGGCAAGACGGCGATCGACCTGCCGCAGGGGAAGAACCTGGTCGGCGCCTTCCACTGGCCGGAGCGGACGGTGATCGACCCTCGTCTGCTGCGGTCGCTGCCCGACTCGGAACGCCGGGCCGGGATGGCCGAGGTGGTGAAGACCGGGCTGCTCGCCGGGGAGCCCATGTGGGAGCTCCCGGACGCGGAGCTCGTCCGCCGCTCGGCGCTGTACAAGACGGCTGTCTGCCTGCGCGACCCGTCCGACCGCGGCGAGCGGAGCGTGCTCAACCTGGGTCACACGTTCGCGCACGCTCTCGAGGCGGGAGCCGGCTACCAGCAGGTGACGCACGGCGAGGCGGTCGCGCTCGGCCTGTCGGCGGCGCTGCGGTTGTCCGTCGAGCATCTTGGGCTCGACCGCACGGTCGCCGACGACGTCGAGGCGGTGCTGGCTCCGCAACCGGTGCGGGTCGACCTCGAGCGCGCGTGGGCCGCGCTCCGTCGCGACAAGAAGGCGAAAGGGGGGAGGCCGCGTCTCGTGCTCCTCGAGGCGCCGGGGAAGCCCGTGCGCGGGGTCGAGCTCCCGGACGATCACGTCCGCGCGGCCCTCGCCTCGCTCGTCGTCTCCCCCTGAAGCTCCGGCCACTAGAGTCAGAGGGGTGCGCGTCGAAGTGCTGAACGGCGTCAACCTGGACATGCTCGGACGGCGGGATCCGGCCGTGTACGGCTCTCTCACCCTGCGCGAGCTCGAGTCGCAGATCTACGCCTGGGCGAGCGAGCTCGACCTGCGTGTTCGCTGCCGCCAGACGAACAGCGAGGGCGAGTACGTGGAGTGGCTGCACGAGGCGCTGGACGTCGCAGACGGCGTCGTCCTCAACCCGGCCGCCTGGACGCACTACAGCTGGGCGATCCGGGACGCCGTCGACATCCTGACCGTTCCCGTGGTCGAGGTGCATCTCTCCGACGTCGACTCGCGCGAGGACTGGCGGCGCGTCTCCGTCCTCTCCGATCTCGTCGCCGCCCGCATCGCCGGGCGTGGGGCGGAGGGCTACCGCGAGGCGCTCGCGTTCCTCGCCGGCGCGGCGAGGCCGGCGTGACGACGCGCTCCGCCCGGCCGTGACGACGCCCCTCGCCTCCGTGACGCGCCTCGCCCGCCTCCACGCGCGCCTCGAGGAGCCGTTCCTCGTCTCGAGCCTCGTCAACGTTCGCTACCTGACCGGTCTCGACAGCTCGAACGCTGCCCTCCTGCTCGAGGCCGGCCGCTCGCGCCTGTACACCGACTTTCGCTACCTCGAGCGCGCCCGCGCCCTCGGCACGATCGACGAGGTGGTGGAGACACGGCGGGACGTGTACGCCAGCCTCGCCGAGCTCCTGTCGGGCACGATCGCCTTCGAGCCCGCCGTGCTCACCTACGACCGCTACGCCCTGCTCGAAGCGGGCGGCGTCCGGCTCGTCCCACGCCCCGGGGTGATCGAGGCGGAGCGCGCGGTCAAGGACGCAGAGGAGCTGGCCGTCATCCGCCGCGCCGCGGCCGTGACGAACGCCGCCTACGAGCGGCTCGCCGGCGAGCGTTTCGTCGGCCGAACGGAGCGCGAGCTCGCCTGGACGATGCAGTGCCTGCTGCACGACCTGGGAGGCGAGGAAGCCGCGTTCGACATCATCGTCGCCGCCGGCCCGACCGGCGCCTCCCCCCATGCCGTTCCGGGCGAACGGCGCATCGAGCCGGGCGAGACGGTGGTCGTCGACGCCGGCTGCCGGGTCGGCGGCTATTGCTCCGACTGCACGCGCACGTTCGCGACGGGCAAGCTGCAGCCGGAGCTCGCCCGCGCCTACGAGGTCGTGCGGCGGGCCCAGGAGAGGGGCCTCGCTGCCGTCCGCCCGGGCGCGGACAGCAAGGACGTCGACCGCGCCGCCCGGGACGTGATCGCGGCGGCGGGGCTCGGCGAGGCGTTCGGCCACGGCCTCGGGCACGGCGTCGGGCTCGAGATCCACGAGGCACCGTGGCTCAACCCCGAGCGGCCGAGCGTCCTCGCCGCCGGGAACGTCGTCACGGTCGAGCCGGGCGTCTACCTGCCCGGCCTCGGCGGCGTGCGCATCGAGGATCTCGTCGTCGTCGCCGACGGCGGTCCGGAGGTGCTCACCTCCTTCACGAAGGAGCTCGTGACCGTCGGCTAGGCTGGGGGCGATGGCGGAGACGGTCAACACGAACCAGTTCAAGAACGGCATGCACATCGAGGTGGAGGGCGACGTGTGGCGGATCGTCGAGTTCCAGCACGTCAAGCCCGGCAAGGGGGGCGCCTTCGTCCGCACGAAGCTGAAGAACCTCGAGTCGGGCGCCGTCGTCGACCGCACCTTCCGCGCCGGCGAGAAGTTCGTCCGCGTGCACACCGAGGTGAAGAACGTGCAGTACCTGTACGACGCGGGCGACGAGGTCGTGTTCATGGACGAGGAGACGTACGAGCAGTTCAGCCTGCCGCGGCGGGCTGTCGAGGACGAGCTCGAGTTCCTGCTCCCGTCGAGCTCGGTGCCGATGCTGACCGTCGACGGCCGTCCCGTTGGCCTGCAGATGCCGGCCGCGGTGGAGCTGGCCGTGACCGAGACCGAGCCCGGCGTCCGCGGCGACACCGTCTCCAACGTGACGAAGCCGGCAACTCTCGAGACGGGCGCGGTCGTGCAGGTGCCGTTGTTCGTGAACGTGGGCGACCGGCTCAAGGTCGACCCGCGCGAGAAGCGCTACATCTCCCGGGCGTAGCCGGGCACGCGTCGCCCGTCGCGCCTGCACCTGATCGCCTCGGTCAGATCCCGCGAATCGCGCGGCCCGAACGGCGGAGCGGTCGCTCCTCGTCGCCGCGTCCGCCGCCGGCGCACCGCGGCCACCGGGCGCGCCAACGGAGGGAGGCAGGCCGAGGTACGCTCAGCTCGCATGCCGCGTCTCGTGGACACGACCCTGCGTCTTCTCGGCCAGGAGCCGCTGGCCGGCTCGCTGCCGACCTCGGAGCTCCTCCGTCTCGCCGAGGTCCTGGACGGCGCCGGCTTCGCCTACCTGGAGGTGTCCGGTGGCGGCTGCTTCGACAGCGCCGTGAGGCGCGGGGTCGAGAGCCCGTGGGAGCGGATCCGGGCGCTCAAGGCGAGGACGCAGACGCCGCTCGCGCTGGCGCTGCGCGGGCGCTTCCTCGTCGGCTCGCGGCCCGCCAGCGTCGACGTCGTGCGCCGGTTCGTCGCCTGCGCGGCCGAGAGCGGCATCGACGTCTTCCGGCTGCACGACCCGCTCAACGACGTCTCCAACCTGTCCGAGGCAGCAGAGGCGGTCACCGCCGCCGAGCTCGAGTTCGACGCGGGACTGGTGCACAGCCCCGGGCGCGCGGGCGGCACCGACTCGCTCGCGGACAAGGCGGCGCTCCTGCCCGAGCTCGGCGCGGCGCGGGTGCTCGTGCACGACGCCTCGGGCGCGCTCGACCCCGCGCAGGCGGCCGAGCTGATCGGCTCGCTGCGGGAGGCGAGCGGCTTGCCGGTCGGGCTCTACTGCCACGGCGCGGGAGGCGCGGCCCTGGCGGCCGCTCTCGAGGCGGCGCGGGCCGGGGCCGACCTGATCGCGTGCGCCGTCTACCCGCTCGCGCTCACCCTGCACCGCGTGTCGGGAGAGTCGGCGGCGCATGCGCTCGCCGGCATCGGCCTGGACACGGGCGTCGACGTCGAGGCGCTCTGGCGTGCGTCGGCGATCGTGGACGCGCACATCGGCGACCAGCCCGTCTCGCCGATCCCGCCGCGGGTGGCGACGCTCGCGGCCGAGCACAGGCTGCCGCCGGGCCTGGTGGCCGCGCTCGACCTCCACCTGCGCGCGAACGGGGCCGGCGACCGGATGGAGGAGGTGCTCGACGAGCTGATCGCGATCCGGGCCGAGGCAGGCTGGCCGCCGCTCGGCGCGCCGATCGGCCAGATCCTCGCCTCGCAGGCGCTCGTCCACGTCCTCTCCGCGGCGCGCTACCAGACCGTCGTCGACGAGCTGCGTGCGCTGCTCGCCGGGCAGTTCGGCACGCCGCCGGGACCGGTCGACGAGGCGGTGCGGCGGGCCGTCCGGCTCGTCTCCGGCGACGGGCCGGCGCTCACGCCCGAGGCGGATCTCGACGAGGTGCGCGCGCGGGCGCACGGCCTGGCCGCGAGCGAGGAGGAGCTGCTCCTGCTCGCGCTGTTCGGCGGCTCGGCGGAGCGGCTCCTGCAGACGATCCGCAACCGTACACGCCGCGACGAGCCGGAGGCGGTCGACGGCCTCGGCGAGACGCGCGCGGAGCGGATCCGCGAGATCGTGCGCATCGTCCAGGAGTCGGGTGTGGGCGAGGTGACGATCGAGGACGCCGGGCTGCGCGTGACCGTACGCCGCCGTGGCGACGAGGCGCGAGGCGAGCAGGGCGCCGCTGCGGCGGCAGAAGTGCTCGAGGAGCCGGCTGCGGCGCAGCCCGCGCCGGGCGCCGAGCAGCTGATCCGCGTCGAGGCCCCGATGGTGGGGACGTTCTACCGCGCGCCGGAGCCGGGGGCGCCGCCCTTCGTCGACAACGGCGACCTCGTCGTCGCCGGCCAGACGCTGTGCATCCTCGAGGCGATGAAGCTGATGAACGAGGTCAAGGCCGAGGTGGAGGGGATCGTGCGCCGGATCCACGTCGAGAACGCCCAGCCGGTGGAGTACGGGCAGCTGCTGTTCGAGCTCGAGCCGGTCGACGGGCGGCCTCCCGCCGTCTGACTCCGCTCAGCGTGAAGAGCGGGTGCATTCGCTCGCTCGCCCGATCGGATCACGCACGCAAAGCCCACCCTCTCGAAGCTCGAGATCGGCGGGCAGGCGACGGCGCGGGAGCGCGCCTCGACATCCTGGCCAGCGCTCCCTTCGCCACCACTCGCGACCGCACGAGCTAGGTTGCCGGTATGGAAGGCCTGCTCCCCTCACCCGCGCGATGACGACCGCCCGTCGGGGGGGCCGGCGGGCGGCGCGCCGGACTGCGCTCTTCCTCCTCTACCAGTGGGACCTGACCGGGAACGCGCTCGAGGCGCACTTCGAGGGCGACGTCGACCCGTTCGCGCGCGAGCTGGCGCAGCGGGTGGTCGAACGGAGGGAGGCGCTCGACCGGCGCATCGACGAGGTGTCGGAAGGCTGGCCCGCCGAGCGGCTGGGTGTGCTCGAGCGCAACATCCTGCGGATTGGCATCTCCGAGCTCGAAGGCGATACGGTGCCCGCCGAGGTGGCGATCTCCGAGGCGGTCGGGCTGGCGAAGCGCTATGCGTCCGAGGACGCGGCGCGGCTCGTCAACGGCGTGCTCGCCCGGGTGGCGCGGGAGCGCGCGGCGTGAGCTCGGCCACCGACCCGCTCGACCGGGCGGCGGAGCTCCTCGCCCGACTCGAGCAGAAGCGGGCACGGCTCGAGGAGACGACCGACCCGGACGCGGCCGTCGAGCTCCTCGGCGAGATCACGGAGCTGGCGAGGGAGGCGCATGCGGAGATCGAGCGAGCACGGAGGCAGTCGGATGCACGACCCTGAGCAGCTGAAGGCGATCGTCGAGGCCGAGCTCGAGGCGCTGGAGCTGTGGCCGGAGCTGCACGGGCAGCGCGAGTCGGCGCGGTACGCGCTCGTCGAGATGGGCGGTAAGCGCGTGCGTCCCGTCATCTCGCTCGCGACGGGGCAGGCGCTGGGCGCGCCGCTCGAACGGGTGATGCCGGCCGCGCTCGCGATCGAGCTCGTCCACAACTTCTCGCTCGTCCACGACGACCTGCCCGGTCTCGACGACGACGCCGAGCGCCGCGGGAGGCCGAGCGTGTGGGCGGCGTACGGGGTCGGGACGGCCGTGCTCGCGGGCGACGCCCTTCTCGCCGAGGCGTTCAGGCTCGCCTGCTCCTACCCGACCTCGGAGGTGGCACGCGAGCTCGCGGAGATGACCCTCGGGATGATCGGCGGCCAGTACCTGGACACGATGGTGCCCGGCGCCGACCTGGCGACGGTGCACCGCCTGAAGACGGGGCGCCTGTTCTACGGGTCCGTGTCGATGGCGCTGTGGGCGGCGGGGCTCCCGGCAGAGGAGCAGGCGCCGTGGCGCGCGTTCGCGGAGGAGCTCGGCCTGCTCTTCCAGATCGTCGACGACATCCTGGACGAGGACGGCTACTTCGTCTCCGACGGGCCGGACGGCGCCCGCAGGCTCGCCGACGAGGCGGCGGCGCGCGCGCAGCGGAGGCTCGCGGACATCCCGGCGGACACGTCCGTGCTGGCGGAGATCGTGTCCGCGCTCGCCGCGCGCACGGCTTGACGTGGACGAGGAGCGGGCGCTCGAGCTCGACGCGACGAGCGGCAGCTCGCTCCGCGACGAGTTCGCGCTTCCGCCGTGGCGGGACGGGCGGCACCCGCACTGGGCCTACCTGGCGGGGAACTCGCTCGGCCTCGAGCCGCTCGCCGCCCGCACGGCCGTGGCGCGCGTGCTGGACGAGTGGGGTGCGGCGGGAGTCGAGGGCTGGTTCGAGGGAACCGAGCCGTGGCTGGAGCGGGCGGGCGCGCTGCGCGGGCCGGTGGCGCGGCTCGTCGGGGCGCACCCGTCCGAGGTGGCGGTGATGAACACGCTCACGGTCAACCTGCACCTCCTCCTCGCCTCCTTCTACCGGCCGACGCCCGAGCGCCATCGGATCCTGATCGAGGACGCGGCATTCCCGTCCGACTCGCACGCCGTGCAGGCGCAGGCTGCGCTGCACGGCTTCGACCCGCGCAGTGCCGTCGTTCGCCTGCGGCCCCGTCCGGGCGAGGCGCTGCTACGCAGCGAGGACGTCGTTCGGGCGATCGAGCGAGAGGGGCGCGGGCTCGCGGTCGTGCTGCTGCCCGCCGTGCAGTATCTGACCGGACAGGTGTTCGACGTCGCGGCCATCACCGCGGCCACGCACGCGGTCGGCGCGGTGGCCGGCTGGGATCTCGCGCACGCGATTGGCAACGTCCCCGTCGCGCTCCACGACGCCGGCGCCGACTTCGCCGTCTGGTGCCACTACAAGTACGTGAACGCAGGCCCGGGCGCCCCCGGCGGCGCGTTCGTCCACGAGCGCCACGCGACGGACGGCTCGCTCCCGCGGCTTGCGGGCTGGTGGGGCACCGATCCCACCCTCCGCTTCCGCATGGATCCCGACTTCGCGCCGCGCGCCGGAGCCGAGGGCTGGGCCGTGTCGACGCCGTCCGTGCTCGCGCTCGCGCCGCTAACCGCCTCACTCGAGCAGTTCGACCGCGTCGGGCTCGGGCCGCTGCGCCGTCGCTCGCTCGGCCTGACCGGCTACCTGGAGGAGCTGGTGCGCGAGGTCGCGCGCGTGCGCAGGCTGGAGCTCGTCACTCCCTCCGAGCCCGCGGCACGAGGCTGCCAGCTGTCCGTCTCGGCCGACGGCGCTCGGTCGCTGGCCGTGCGGCTGCGCGACGAGCACGGGGTCGTGTGCGACTTCCGGGAGCCGGATGTCCTCCGCTTCGCGCCGGCGCCGCTGTACAACACGCACCACGACTGCTGGCGGGCGGCGACGGCGCTCCTCGACCTCCTGGAGCCGCGCTGACCCCGCCCTGTCGAGCCCGGGGGTGTGGCTGGTCGGGCCAACGACTGCTCGTCTACTAGCCTTGCCGCGATGAAGAAACGGCTCGACCTGCTGCTCGTCGAACGGGGTCTCGCAGAGTCCCGCGCCCAGGCGCAGGCGCTCGTCATGGCGGGGCTGGTGCGCGGTCACGCCAAGGCGGGCGAGCGCGTCGACGCTGCCGCCGAGCTCGTCGTCGAGCGCGGCCCCCGCTACGTCTCCCGCGGCGGGGACAAGCTCGCCCGCGCGCTGGCAGCGTTTTGCATCGACGTCAGAGGGGCGAGCTGCCTGGACGTCGGCGCGTCGACCGGGGGCTTCACCGACTGCCTGTTGCAGGCCGGCGCTGCCCGCGTGGTCGCGCTCGACGTCGGCCGCGGGCAGCTGCACCCGCGGCTCCGCCGCGACCCGCGCGTGACGGTGATCGAGCGGCAGAACGCCCGCCATCTGCACGCGCTTCCCTTTCCGCCGGAGGTCGTCACCTGCGACGTGTCCTTCATCTCGGTCGAGGCTGTGCTCCCGACCGTCTTGGCGCTCGCCGCGCCGCGCTGGCGCGCGCTCGTGCTCGTCAAGCCGCAGTTCGAGGCGGGTCGACGCGACACCCCGAAGGGAGTCGTGCGCGACCCCGCCGTGCACCGACGGGTGCTCAGACGCCTGGTGGAGGCCGCGACGGCCTGGCAGGCGGAAACCCGCGGCGTCGTAGACTCTGGCCTCCCGGGGCCGAAGGGGAACCGGGAGTTCTTCCTGTACCTCGTCCACGCACAGCGCCCCACCCTTCCGCATGACCTCGACCTCTGGATCGACACGGCTGTCGGCTGAGGCGGTCCGCCGCGCCGCGGTGATCACGCACGGGAGGCCCGGGACGATCGGCCCTGCCCTCAGTCGTGTGGAGGCGGTGGCGCGCGCCGCCGGCGTCGAGCTCGTGTTTCCGCCGGACGAAGTGTCGAAGCACGCCATCCACGAGGCGCCCCACGAGCTCGTGGACGCGGAGCTTGTCGTCGTGCTCGGCGGGGACGGGACGATGCTGCGGGCGCTCCATCGCCTGCTTGGCACCGGGATCCCTGCCATCGGAGTCAACTTCGGCCGCGTCGGCTTCCTGACGGCGATCGCAGAGGCCGAGCTCGAGGCGCGCCTGCCCGGCGTGTTCGCGGGCGGCTACCGCGTGATCGAGCTGCCGACGCTCGAGCTCGAGCTGGACGGCGAGCAGCGCTTCGCCGTCAACGACGTCGTTGCAGCGAGCTCGTCGGTCGGCCGGACAGTCGAGCTCGCGTGGACCGTAGGCGGCGAGGACCTCGGGCGTCAGGCATGCGACGGGATCATCTGTTCCACGCCGGCGGGCTCCACCGCGTACAACCTCTCGAACGGCGGGCCTGTCCTCGTCTGGGGGCTCGACGCGATCGCCGTGACCTTCATCGCCCCGCACTCGTTGCGTACGCGCTCGATGGTCGTGCCACGCGGCCTCGACGTCGTGGTGACGAACAGGACGCCGGATGTCGCTGCGACCGTGCTCTTCGACGGACGCCAGGTGGGGGGGCTGCCACCAGCCTCGAGCGCGGTCGTTCGCCTGGGGGAGCAGCAAAGCCTGCTGGCGACGCTTCCCGAGGTGACGTTCTTCCATCGCTACCGAACCACGTTCACGGACTAGCGAGGCGCAGGCCGGCCACCCCCGGGGCTCGCTGCGGCCGCGCGTTCCGGGACGGCCGCCGTTTGCGAGTTGTTCGGCGCGGTCTCGGCGTCCTTCCGTCACACACGTGTGCGTGGGCGCTGACGATGCTCGCAGTGGGGAGGAGTCAGGGGGTTCCTTCCGGGTGGACATGTCCGAAGCGGAGATGTCCGGCGGTCGGCGGAAGGCGAGGGTGCAGTCGGTCTGCGCGAGGGCCGCCCCGGCCGTGCGCGGTCCGGACGGTGGCTGGGGCCCGCCCCGGGTCGTACGATCCAGGAGCATGCTGCGCAGCCTGCGCATCGACAACCTCGTGCTCATCCGTTCCGCGGAGCTCACGTTTGCGCCGGGTCTGAACGTGATCACGGGCGAGACGGGCGCGGGCAAGACGATCCTGGCTCAGGCGTTCGGGCTCCTGCTCGGTGCCCGCGGCGATGTGGCGTTCGTCGGGCCGGGCGGGGCGGACGCCTACGTCGAGGCGGAGCTCACGACGGCCGAGGGCTTCTTCGACGAGGAGGAGCTGGAGGCGCTTGCCGAGCTCCGACCAGAGGGCGAGGACGGCCTTGTCGTGGCACGGCGGATCTTCGCAGACGGCCGGACACGGGCCTACGCGTGGGGACGGAGCGCCGCCCGCGAGGACGTTGCTGGGGCGGTGGAGCGCCTGGTGGCGATGTCCGGTCAGTTCGAGCAGCGACGGCTCGCGCGGCCCTCGTACCAGCTGGACATCCTGGATGCCTTCGTCGGCGACGAGCAGCTGCGTCGCCGCGCGGAGCTCCGCTCCTCCTGGCGGGAGCTCGCGGCCGCGCGGCGCCGTCACGAGGAGCTGACGCGTGATGCAGCGGCCGTGGAGGCGAGGCTGGCCGAGCTGCGGGCGCTCGTGGCGGATACGGCAGGGCTCGAGCCGGGTCTCGAGGAGTCGCTCCGTGCCGACCGGGAGCGGATGCGGCACGCCGGTGAGCTCGTGGAAGCGGCAGGTGCGGCCGCGCACGCCCTCGATCCGGACGACGGCGAGGGCGCTGCCACGCTCGTGGCCGTCGCAGAGCGCGCGGTCGCCTCGATCGAGCGGCTCGTGCCCGAGCTCGCATGGGTCGGCGACGAGCTGCGCGACGTCGAGCTGCGTCTGCGCGAGGCCGCGAGCTCGCTGCGAGGCTTCCTCGCCTCGCTCGACGCCGATCCGGTGAGCCTGGAGGAGGTGGAGGGGCGGCTCGAGCGGATCGCGGACGCGAAGCGCCGCTTCCGTTGCGCCACCTACGACGACTTGCTCGCGCGTGCGGCCGAGGCTCGCGCGGAGCTCGGCGCCGTCGAGGAGGGGAGCGATCCGGCGGCCGCCGCCGCCGAGGCGCTGGCGGCGCTGGAGGGCAAAGTGGCCGACCTCGCCGCCGGGCTCGCCGCCGGGCGGCTGTCGGCTGCGGATGCGTTCGCCACTGCCGTCGCAGGGGAGCTGGCGGCACTCGGGATGGGGGAGGGGGAGTTTCGCGTCGAGCTCCGAAGCCGCGCCGAGGTCGGACCGGCCGGCGCGGATGAGGTGGCATTTCTGATCCGTCCGAACCGGGGCCTGCCCTTCGCTCCGGTTGCCGAGACGGCCTCGGGCGGGGAGCTGTCCCGGACCGCGCTCGCCATTGCCGCGGTCGCCGGGGGCGAGACGATGGTGTTCGACGAGATCGACGCCGGGATCGGCGGGCAGACCGCGCACGCCGTTGCCGACGCGCTCGTCCGGCTTGCCGAGCGGGCGCAGGTGATCACGATCACCCATCTTCCTCAGATCGCGAGCAGAGCGGAGAGACACTTCCGCGTCGAGAAGGTGCCCGGCGACCCGACGCACACGCGCATCCAGGAGCTCGACGAGGACGCTCGCCGCGAGGAGCTGGAGCGGATGCTCGGTGGCCGCGAGTTCCTCGCGGCGCTGAGCGACGCCGAGCGCGGCTGAGGCGCGCACATGAGACAGGCGCTCGCCCGTCTACACGCCCTCTGCCAGACGGCCGCCTCGGTCTGACCGGCTTGGCTTTCTTGCGCGGGCGCCGGTGCCGTCCTGCTCGCCGCCTACGATCCTCACGTGGGCTTGGGGCAGGCGGATCCGGTACGCGGGCGCGCCCTGCTACCCTTGAAGTCCGTGGTGGAAGGGAGCCGTCCAGCGCGGATGCACGGCCCAGCCCCCGCGACCCCGAGCCTCTCGTCGACCTGTCTCCGGCGGGCGGTGGCGTGAGCGAGCATCCGGTGAAGTACGTCTTCGTCACAGGCGGCGTCGTCTCCTCGCTCGGCAAGGGCATCACGGCCGCCTCCCTCGGGGCGCTGCTCAAGGCGCGCGGGCTCAAAGTCGGCGTGCAGAAGTTCGATCCCTACATCAACGTCGACCCGGGCACGATGAGCCCGTTCCAGCACGGCGAGGTGTTCGTCACCGAGGACGAGGGCGAGACCGACCTCGACATCGGCCACTACGAGCGCTTCCTCGACCAGAACCTGTCGCGCAACTCGAACCACACGACGGGCTCGGTCTACGACCGCATCATCCGCCGCGAGCGCAAGGGCGAGTACCTCGGCTCGACGGTGCAGGTGATCCCGCACATCACGAACGAGA